>JAFAVK010000094.1 GCA_019242475.1 Acidobacteriota bacterium
CATCAAGACCTGGTTGACGGTCAGGCGGTGCAGCCAGGTCGTGAACGCCGACTCGCCGCGGAAAGACCCGGCCTTCCGGTAGAGCTGGATGAAGACCTCTTGAGCTAAGTCCTCCGCCTCGGCCGTGTTCGCCGTCATCCGCAGGCAGAGGGAGTAGACGCGCCGGGAGTGGCGCGCGTACAGCTCCTCAAACGCCGCCATGTCCCCGGATGACGCCGCCTGCGTCAGCTCGAAATCCGTGGCCCGTCTCGCAGCCGAGCCTGCTTCGCCCGTCGCCCCGACCTGCCAGAGAGGGATTGCTGCTTCTGTCATCTTTAAGCTCCAGGGTGGGGGATGCGCCCGCCGGGGCGTCCCTGCCTTCGCACCCTTCCGCGGGTTTTCGCGCCCGCTCTACGGAAAGGTCAAACCACAAGGAGCAAGCCGGGTGCCACGAAGACGCGCCGCAAATACCTCTAAATTTCGAGGTTTAAAAGGGTTTTGGCCGGCACTTGAACCAAATAAGTAGCCGACAGCCGAAAGCGTGTAGCTGCCCGCGCAGTCTTGAAGTAAAGAATTGTTGAGGGAGTCCCACGCAGGGGATGTGAGCGTACCTAACTTGGACGGTCAAACTGAATATTGACAGGGGCGGGGTTCCGGGCTAGACTTCAAGGACTTGGACAACCCTTTCAGGAGGCTGTACACGCACAATCCCGCATACACTGGGTGAAAGCGTGAGAAGAATCAAACACGAGATTCTCTACAGTATGAGGTAGCGTACGCACCTCCTCCGCAAAATTGGGTCGGGCTTCTGACCCAGCGAAGCGCCCCGCACAAGCCTTTAGCGACCTGCGCGGGGCGATTTTGTGTCTGCGCTCAATTTAACCCGCCCAAACACCCGCCGCAATTTCAGCGCACAAAGATCGGGTTCGAGATGATCCAGGGCTTTCCTTCCAGCAGACTCCCCAGTTGATCCAGGTAGACCTCGACGCGGTAGACGCCTTTCTGTCCGACGGCCAAGGAAGAGAGCGAGGAGTCTGGGACTTCGTGCACGACCTGCCCGTCTCGGTAGAAGACCGTCCGGGCCTGCACCGGCAACGTCACTTTCAGCCGCACCTCGCCGCCGGGCGGGAGCGTTATCTCGTCGCCCATGTCGGCCCGCCCCTGCGTGGACGCGTCGCGGGGGTCGGTCGCGGCCGTGAAGCGGAAGCCGGTCGGGTCGCCGAACACGTCGAAGGCCAGGTAGAAGTTTCCACGGCGGAGGGCCGCGAGCAGGTTCGACTCGTCGAGCGGCTCGTCCTTCCCGAAGAGGACGTGCGTGCGCACGAGGCGGAAGCTACGCTCGTAGGGGTCGAGCTTAAAGTCTAGAGTCTTCTTCCCGTCCCGATCCTTCAGGGCGAAGCCGACGTTGGCGTGCGCGTCGTTGCCGGCGAAGGCGTAGGCGCGCCCCGTGCCCGAGGCGTTGTACCCATCCCAGCGGCGCAGGTTTTCGGCCGGCCGCTCGTAGAAGCGCGCGAAGAGCAGCTCGGGGCGGCTCCAGTATGACCAGAGGCCGTCGAAGAACATCGTCGCGTAGTTGATGCGCCTGGCGTTGGTGTAGAGGTTGTAGACTTCTACGCCGTCGAACCCGGACAGCGCGGGGTCGCGCGCCTGCTCGGGGTAGCCGACGACCGCGAGCCGCGACTCGGACTTGGCGCGCGTGACGAGTTCTTGCAGCGGAGGGTTCTGCGCGGGCGCCGCGACGCCCGGGGCGACGAAGAGGCGCCCGCCGTCGGACGCGACCAGCTCGCTGCCGCCGACGAAGAGGACGCCGTCGTGCAGACCGTTGAGCGTCGCGGCGGCGGTGTCGAGGCGAGGCTGTGGGTGCTCGGTCATTACGACGAAGGCGAGCCGCTCGGACTTCGCCGCGCGCACGATCTCTTCGAGCGTGCCCGGGCTGTGCCCGCCGAGGAAGGAGTGGACGTGGAAGACGCCCGCGTACTCCGTGAGCGGTTCCTCCTCGGGCGCCGCGGCCGCGCGCCCCGCGTTGAGCGCGTCAATCGCCGCGCCCAGCCGCCGCAGCCGGTAGCTCCTGTAGGCGAACGGCGCCTGCGAGAGCAGCACCAGCGCGAGCAGGGCGAGCGCGACTTTCTTCCGGCGCTTCATCAATCGTCTTCGAAATCGACGGAGGCGACGTGCTCGCTGATGGTGCGGCCGAGTTGGGCGACCGCCTGGTGCTCGGGGTGCGCGTCGTAGGCTTCGAGGCCGGCGCGGTCTTGGAAGGTCGCGACGAGCCCCGTGTGGTAGGAGCGCGGGAGCTTGAGCACGTCGCGGCCGACGGCGAAGCTTTGAATCTCCGGGATGAGGCCGTCGAGGCGTCGCAGGCGCTCGACGTGCTCGCGCCGCTGCTCCTCGCTCACCTCGGGCTTGTACTTCCAGACGACGATGTGTGTCAGCATTCTTTTCGGCCTCAACCTTCGTTCGAGATGTCGGACAGCTTCTCGTTGAGCAGCTCCCACGCGCGGCGGACGTGTGACTCGTTCGTGCGTATGTTGCCGACGGCGAGGCGGAGGGTGAAGGCGCCGTGCAATTTCGTGTGGGAGAGGAAGATTTCGCCCGTGGCGTTGACGGCCGTCATCAGCCGCTCGTTGAGCGCGTCGAGGCGCGCGGCGCGTGCCCCGTCCGTCTCACCTTCTACGGACGGACGCGCGCGGAAGCAGACGACGCTCAAAGGCACGGGCGCGAGCAGCTCCCAGTCGGGCGAAGCTTCGACCCAGCCGGCGAAGAGGCGCGCGAGCCGGCAGTGCTCACGGATGAGCGCGGCCAGACCCTCGTGGCCGAAGTAGCGGAGGATCATCCAGAGCTTGAGCGAGCGGAAGCGGCGGCCGAGCTGCACGCCGTAGTCGGAGCCGTTGCGCACGGCGTCCTGCTCGGGCGTGCGCAGGTACTCGGGCGTGAGCGCGAACGCGCGGCGCAGAACGTCGAGCCGGCGGCTGTAGAGCGCCGAGAGGTCGAACGGCGTGAACAGCCACTTGTGCGGGTTTGTGACCAGGGAGTCGGCGCGCTCGCAGCCTTCGAGCACGCGGCGCAACTCCGGCACGACCGCCGCCGAGCCCGCGTAGGCCGCGTCAACGTGGAGCCACAGCCCTTCGCGCTCGCACACGTCGGCTATCGCGGGCACGGGGTCGATGCTCGTCGTAGAGGTCGTGCCGACGGTCGCGACGACGCAGAAGGGGAGCATGCCGGCCCGCCTGTCTTCTTCAATAAGGTGCTTGAGCGCGGCGGCGTCCATGCGGAACGACGCGTCGGCCGGCACCTTGACCAGCGAGCGCTGTCCGAGCCCAAGCGCGATGAGCGACTTCTCGACCGAAGAGTGCGCCTGCTCCGAGGCGTAGAGCCTGAGCAGCGGCAAGTCCGCCCGCCCGCTCATCCCGTCCTCGCGCACGTGCAGATTCAAAGCCTCGCGCGCGGCGGCGACCGCGTGCATCGTCGCCACCGAGGCCGTGTCGTAGATGACGCCGCCGAACTCTGCGGGCAGCCCCATCAACTGCCGCAGCCAGTCGAGCGCCACCTCTTCAAGCTCGGTCGAGGCGGGCGACGTGCGCCACAGCATCGCCTTCGCGTCGAAGGCCGCCGAGAGCATCTCGCCCAAAATCCCCGGCGCGGAGGCGGACGTGGCGAAGTACGCGAAGAAGGAAGGGTGGTTCCAGTGCGTGACCGCAGGGACGACGAAGCGCTCGAAGTCTTCGAGTATCTCCGACATCGGCTGGCCGCGCTCGGGCGGGGAGGTGGGGAGTTGAGAGCGGAGCTGTCCGGGCTCGACCTGCGCGAGCACGGGGTAGTCCTCCGGGCGCGCGAGGTAGCCTGCGATCCAATCGACGACCTCGTGCCCGAAACGCCGGAACTCCTCCGGGCTCATGTCGCCCGCCTCCTTCGTGCCTGCCTTCTCGTCTTTCACAGTCTCGTCCCTCTAGGTCGCCGAGGCCGCCTCGGCCGCGGGGCTGAAGTAGAAGTCGTGGGTCGCGCGGCAGCCGTCGCACTTGACGTGGACGACGACGAGGCGCCGGCCGTCGTAGACGAGCCCCTGGCGCGAGGCGACGCCGCACGCGCGGCGGCCGCAGCCGGGGCACTCGAAGCCCGCGACGTAGCCCCCGATGTCCGACTCCGCGCCGAGCCCGATGGCCGTCTCGGGCAGCGCGCCGGGCAGCCTGCGCGCGACGGCGTACGTCTCCGCCAGGCGCGTGTAGCGCCTCCTCCTCTTCAAGACGTAGAGGACGAACAGGCCGGCGCCAACGAGGAGGAGCAGGTATAAGACGACGAGCGCGGGGCTGAGGAGGGAGCCGGGTGAGATGGGCGGCCCCTGCTTCAGCTCGTAGGTCGAAATGTCGAGCGCCTTGTCTAACGTCGCGAGGTGCTCTTCGACCTTCTCGACCGGCACCGCGTCCTGCTTCGTGACCAGGGCATAGCGCAGTCGCACGACGTTGCCGTCCGCCTCCGCGTGCTCCGTGAAACTGAGCGCGTCGTCCTCGGCGGAACGCTCCCCCGTCCAGACCCACTGCGGGTACGGCAGTCGAATCTCCGTCAGTTGCTCGACGTTGGAGGGAAAATTGACCAGCAGCGGGGACGTGCGGCGCGTGGTGTCCGGCTTGCCCAGCTCGTTGCCGAAGTAGAGCGCGGCGAACTCGTGCCTCGACTCCTTCCAGAAGTCGGGGATGGTGTAGCGCTCGACGAGCGTGATCACGTCGGCCCGCTCGTCGTCCGAGACCTCGGGCAGCCCTTCCTGCCGGATGGAGGGCTCGCGGTCGGCGTAGAAGTTGACGTACTCCTTGCCCATGTCCTCGCGCGTCTGGCCCGCCAGGCGGTAGCGCGTCGCGTCGGCGTCCTCCCCGCGAAAGGTGGTCGTCACGGTGAGGCGGACGGGCGCGTCGAAGCTCGCGACCTCGAAGAGTTCGCGCACGGTGACGGTCGGCCCGTCGGGTTTCGTGAGGGGGATTTCGACGAGCGACTGCGTGTCGGGGCTGACGACGAGCGCGCGCTCGTACTCGGGCGTCGGGGCGTCGGCGAGCGTGCCGCGCTGGTAGGAGATGGTCGGGTCGATCCAGAAAGTCTGGCCGCCCAGCTCGGCGCGGACGATGACGTGGTCGAAGGCGTAGGGCGTGGGCTGCCATTCGTCGAGCGTGTGGCGCAGGTCGGTGTTGACGAGCGCGGGGCGCGCAAGAATGCCAAGCTCGTTCAGCATCGTCGCGAGCAGCAGCGTCTTGTCCTTGCAGTCGCCGAAGCGCCGCTCGAAGACCTTCGAGGGCCTGGTCGGCGTGTGCGAGTAAGTCCCCAGCTCGATGCCGAGGTAGCGCACGTCGTCCTGCACGAAGCGGCGCGCGGCCAGCAGCCTTTCTTCCGGGCTCGGGAGCCTTCGCCACTCTTCGACCTGCGCCCTGAGCGCGGGCGAAAGCTCGCCCGTCTCGTAGAGCGGCGCGGCCCAGCGCGCCACGTCGGCCCAGGTCTCGAACTCGCTGAGCTGCACGGAGGGGGTCGGGTCGTACCAGGAGGGCGTCGCGTCTTCGTAATCGACGCCGGGCGAGTTGCGGCGCTCCCAGACGTACTCGACCTCGTCGGCCCCCTGTGTGACCGTGGGCTGAAGGTCGGTCTGCTGCGGGCGGACGAAGAGCCTGCGCGCGGCAGGCCACAGGAGGCGCGCGCGCAGGAGCGCGACCGTGTCCGTGTGCGCGAGGCTGAACGTGTCGGCGAAGCGGCCCGCGAGCACGGGGTTGTCGCCGTTGACCGAGTAGGCGTAGTCGATGACGTCGCCGGGGCGCACGTCGTTGATGACGACGACGGCCGAGAGCGTGCCGTTGAAGAGCCGCTCGTCCAGCTCCTGCTCGCGCTGGACGACCTTGATCTCCGAGGGGCGCAGGGCGTTGATGGTCTGCCCGCCGCGGACGACGTTGACGTGGTGGATGACGAGCGTCTGGTAGGAGGGCTCGAAGTCGAGCTGGAGCTGCGAGACGCGCTCGACCGCGGCCGAGGTCGTCACCTGCTGGACGAGGTGGTTGTAGCTCTCCGAGCCCGCGGCGGTGACGCGCACCTGCCGGTCGTCGAGCATGCAGCGCAGGCCGTCCTCGGGCTGGTTCTTCTCGGCGTCGGCGGGCGGCGCGACCGTCTGCACCCAGGCGGGCGGCGGCTGCACTTTGAAGTCGGGCTTGGCCGCGGCGGCGGGGCACGCGAGCGCAAGCAGGAGCGCGGCCCACAGCAGGGCGCGGCGGCGTGTAGGGAAGAGGCGGGTCATCTGCTTAAATTGCGTAAAGGAGTTCTCGAAGTTTCCCGGCCGGGCGAACGGGGCGAGCGGCGCCGAGTGCCGCGCGACGATTCTACAGAGTACGGGGCGCCGCGTCACGGCCGGCGCGGCGCTTCGAGGACGGGGCACGGCCGCGGCCCGGTCATAAGTTTGGCGGCAAAAAGGTGGACGATTGCACTCGACACCGGGCGGTAAAACTGTATAATGCGCGACGTAAGCCAGACATACTCTGTTTCTGCGGGAGCTAGGCTGCGCACTCGGCTCGCGGTGATGACACCAGAATCCGACCGCCCGTTGGCGCCGGCGAGGATTTGCAGGGGCCTTCCCCCGCAGGGCCGCGCGCAGCCTCCGGGCACCCCCCAGTGTGCGAGTCCCGCCACACCGATTCAACACAGAAACTAAGCGAGGTGAAAATGAAGCGCACCTTAATCACACTCGGATTGGCGACACTGCTCGCGGCCTCCTTCGCCTGCGAGCGGCGCGGCGGCGACAACGGCACGGCCGACAACGGCGGCCCCATCAAGGTCGGCATCTACGGCGACCTCTCGGGCCAGACTTCGAGCTTCGGCCAGTCAACCAAGAACGGCGCCCTGATGGCGATTGACGAGATCAACGCCGCCGGCGGCATCAACGGCCGCAAGGTCGAGTACGTGATGGAGGACGACCAGGGGCAGCCGCAGCAGGCGAGCACCGTCGTCACCAAACTTATCAACCAGGACAAGGTCGCCGCCATCATCGGCGAGGTGGCTTCGAGCAACAGCCTCGCCGCCGCCCCCAAGGCGCAGGAGGCGAAGGTGCCGATGATCACGCCCTCCTCGACCAACCCGAAGGTGACGCAGGTCGGCGACTACATCTTCCGCGTCTGCTTCACCGACGACTTCCAGGGCGCGGTCGCCGCCAAGTTTGCCACGAACACCCTGCACGCCAAGAAGGCGGCCGTCCTCGGCGACTTCAACTCCGACTACTCGAAGGGCATGACGCAGTACTTCGTGCAGGAGTTCACCGGCGCGGGCGGCCAGATCGTCGCGCAGCAGTCCTACACGCAGACCGACGCCGACTTCAAGGGGCAGCTCACGAACATCCGCGCGACCAGCCCGGACGTGATCTTCGTCCCCGGCTACTACGGGCAGGTCGGCGTCATCGCCAAGCAGGCGAAGGAACTGGGCATCACGGCCCCGCTCCTGGGCGGCGACGGCTGGGACTCGCCGAAGCTCTTCGAGCTGGGCGGCGCGGCGCTCGACGGCAACTACATGGTCAACCACTACTCGGTTGATGACCCGAGCCCGGCCGTCCAAAAGTTCGTCGCCGCCTACAAGGCGAAGTACGGCATCGTCCCCGACGCCATCGCCGCGCTCGGCTACGACGCGATGAACGTCCTGGCCGACGCCGTCAAGCGCGCGGGCACGACCGACAGTGCCAAGCTCCGCGACGCCATCGCGGCGACGAAGGGCTTCGGCGGCGTCACCGGCTCGATCAGCCTCAACGCCAGCCGCGACGCGGTCAAGCCCGCGGTCGTCTTCGAGCTGAAGGACAAGAAGCTGGTCTACAAGGAGACCATCCAGCCCTCGGGCGGCGCGGGCGCCGCCCCGGCCGCCTCGCCGGCGGCCGCGGCCTCGACGGCGGGCGCCTCCTCGCCGGGCACGAACGCGAACGCCCCGGCGAACACGAACACGAACGCGGCCGCCAAGTAGGCGGAGAGAGAAGGGGATGGACACCTTCGTTCAGCAGCTCATCAACGGCCTGACCGTCGGCTCGATCTACGCGCTCATCGCGCTCGGATACACGATGGTCTACGGCATCCTGCGCCTCATCAACTTCGCGCACGGCGACATCTACATGCTCGGCGCCTACGCCGGCTACTTCATCGCGCGCTGGCTCGGCTTCGCGGGCGAGCCGTCGGTCGCCGGGCTCGCCGTCGTGCTCGTCGGCTCGATGCTCGCGGCCGCCCTGCTCGGGATGGCGATTGAACGTTTCGCCTACCGCCCCGTGCGCAAGTACGCGCGCATGACGACGCTCATCACGGCCATCGGCATGTCGCTCCTGCTGGAGAACCTGAGCGTCGTCATCTTCGAGGGGACGCCGCGCGCCTTCCCGGAGCTGCTGCACAACTCGACCTATCGCCTCTTCGGCAACGCCGCCATCTCGAAGACGCAGCTTTTGATCTTCGGCGTCTCCATCATCCTGATGCTGCTGTTGCAGTGGATCGTCTACCGGACGAAGGTCGGCACGGCGATGCGGGCCGTCTCGTTCAACCTCAACTCGGCGAAGCTGATGGGCATCAACACCGACGCCATCATCGTCTTCACCTTCGCGCTCGGCTCGGCCCTGGCCGCGGCCGGCGGCGTCCTGACCGCGCAGTACAACCCGACCATCTACCCCCTGATGGGCATCATCACGGGCCTGAAGGCGTTCGTCGCGGCCGTGCTCGGCGGCATCGGCAACATCCCCGGCGCGGTGCTCGGCGGGCTGCTCATCGGCGCGGCCGAGACCTTCGTCGTCGGCTACGGCCAGCTCGTCGGCATCCCCTCGACGTACCGCGACGCCGTCGCCTTCGCCATCCTGATTCTCGTCCTCCTCTTCCGCCCCGCCGGCCTGCTCGGCACGACGGTGCAGGAGAAAGTGTAGGGAATGATGAATGATGAGTGATGAGTGATGAATTAAAAGCCTGTCGCTTCTCATTCATCACTCATCACTCATCACTCATCATTCATCATTTAACCTATGCCTGGTTTCGTTAAAAAGCTCGTCGGCGCGGCCGTCTTCCTCGTCGTGCTCTACGCCGTCAGCGCGTTGGTGGGGCGCGAGGGGCTGTTCGGGTTCGGGCTCGGGGCGTACGAGTCGGAGGTGTTGATGCTCGTCGGCATCAACGTCATCCTCGCCGTCTCGCTGAACCTGATCAACGGCTTCACGGGGCAGTTCTCCATCGGCCACGCCGGCTTCATGGCCATCGGGGCCTACTCGTCCGCGTACTTCACCGTCTACCACGGGCAGAACCTGGAGCAGGCGCTCGGCGGCGGCGCCTTCGCGCACGCGCTCGTCTTCACCGTCGCCATCCTCATCGGCGCGGTGGTCGCGGGCGGGATGGGGCTTTTGGTCGGCATCCCCTCTCTGAGGCTGCGCGGCGACTACCTCGCCATCGTCACGCTCGGCTTCGCCGAGATCATCCGCATCGTCATCCTCAACCTCGACGTGGTCGGCGGCGCGACCGGCTTCAGCGTCAACGTCACCTACCCGGTCACCTTCTTCTGGGTCGGGCTCTTCGCCGCCATCACCATCATCGTCGTCCGCAACGTCGTCAAGTCCGACACCGGCCGCGCGCTCATCTCGATCCGCGAGGACGAGCTGGCGGCCGAGGCGATGGGCGTCAACACGACGCGCTACAAAGTCCTCTCGTTCGTCATCAGCTCGGCCTTCGCGGGCGTGGCCGGCGTGCTCTTCGGCCACTTCAAGCGGTTCCTGGCGACGCCCGACTTCACCTTCATCAAGAGCTTCGAAGTCATCATCATGATCGTGCTCGGCGGGATGGGCTCGATCACGGGCGCCGTCCTGGGCGCCGTCGTCATCACCATCCTGCCCGAGCTGCTGCGGCAGCTGCCGTCGGTCGGCGGGTTCAACTTCGCAGACCTGCGCCTGGTCATCTACGCCGCGCTCCTCATCGTCATCATGCTGACGCGGCCGCAGGGCGTTCTGGGCGAGCGCGAGATCGGGTTCAACTGGCTGCGCCGCGCGCAGAAGGCGCCCGAGGGCGACCGGCAGGTGGGCGACGACACGGGCGTGCCCATCGCGCAACGCGCGGGCGACGCCGAAGAGGTGGAGAAGAGATGAGCGGCGCACCCGAACCGAGCGACGTGCGGGCGACCAAGGAGGACGGCGTCTTGGCCGAGGCCGCGCGCACGGCGCGTGCGCAGGAGACTGCCCCGGACGGCGAGGCCGTCCTGCGCACGGACAAGGCGACCATCCGTTTCGGCGGCCTCGTCGCCGTCAACTCCCTCGACATGGCCGTCAAGCGCGGCGAAATCTACGGCCTCATCGGCCCGAACGGCGCGGGCAAGACCACCGTCTTCAACCTCCTGACCGGCGTCTACAAGCCCACCTCGGGCGAGATCTTTTTTCAGGGGCAGCGGGTGGACGGCCTGCGCCCCTACCAGATTTCGCGCCGCGGCGTCTCGCGCACCTTCCAGAACATACGGCTCTTCCCCGGCATGACGGTGCTCGAGAACGTGATGACGGCCTGCCACCGCCACGCGCGCCAGAATCTTCTGGACGCCGTGCTGCGCACGCCCCGCTTCGCGCGCGACGAGCGCGGGCACCGCGACTTCTGCATGGAGCTGCTGGAGATTTTCGACCTCGCGCGCTTCAAGGACGAGGGCGGGACTTCGCTCGCCTACGGCAACCAGCGGCGCCTGGAGATCGTGCGCGCGCTCGCCACCCGGCCGCAGCTCCTGCTGCTCGACGAGCCGGCCGCCGGCATGAACCCTTCGGAGCAGGACGACCTCCTGAACCTGATTCACCAGATACGCGACCGCTTCGGCCTGACCATCCTGCTCGTCGAGCACAACATGAAGGTCGTCATGGGCGTCTGCGAGCGCATCCAGGTCGTGGACTACGGCAAGTCCATCGCCCTCGGCCTCCCGCAGGAGATTCGGAACAACGCGAAGGTGATCGAAGCGTACCTAGGAGACTAGTGATGAGTGATGAGTGATGAGTGATGAGTTGAAGGCCGCCTGTCTTCAACTCAGCACTCATCACTCATCACTCATCACTCCGAGCAATGCTTACACTCGAAAACATCTCAGTCGGCTACGGGGCCATCAGGGCTTTGAAGGGCGTGTCGATGCGCGTCGAGCAGGGCGAGGTCGTGACGCTCATCGGGGCGAACGGCGCGGGGAAGACGACGACGCTGCGCACCATCACGGGGCTGCTGGAGCCGACCGAGGGGCGCATCCTCTTCGAGGGGCAGGAGATTTCCGGCAAGCCGACGCACCAGCTCGTCGCGCGCGGCATCTCGATGTCGCCGGAGGGGCGCGGCGTCTTCGCCAACCTCACCGTCCGCGAGAACCTGCACATGGGCGCCTACCTCAAGAAGAACAAGGCCGAGATCGCCCAAGACCTCGAGCGCGGCTTCCGCATGTTCCCGCGGCTCAAAGAGCGCGAGTCGCAGAAGGCCGGCACGCTCTCGGGCGGCGAGCAGCAGATGCTCGCCATGGCGCGCGCGCTCATGTCGCGGCCGCGCCTCCTCCTCTTAGACGAGCCTTCGCTCGGGCTCGCGCCGCTCGTCGTCCACACCATCTTCGAGGCCATCGACGAGATTCGCGGCGAGGGGACGACCATCCTCCTCGTCGAGCAGAACGCCCACGCCGCGCTCAAACACTCCGACCGCGCCTACGTCCTCGAGACCGGCCGCATCGTGATGGAAGGCCCCTCCAAAGAACTCGCCGCCGACCCGCGCATCAAGGAAGCATACCTCGGCGAGTAACACGCCAAGAGAGTAGGCGGTAGGCAGATGGCAGTAGGCAGTCCGCCCCGCGTTATGAATGTTGAAAGGCTAACTCAGAAGTTCCGACGGCGGCGTCTTCAACTGCCTACTGCCATCTGCCTACCGCCTACCAATTAAAAAGCCCATGAACAGGGGAGTGACAAAAGCTTTGCCGCTGACGCTGGCGGCCGGGCTCGCGGGTGCGTGCGCGCTCCCGTTCACGCAAGCCCTGGCGGCGGGCGGCGGGGCGGCCGGACACGGGCTCGACCCGTTCGTGCTCGCGGGGCTCGCGCTCATCTTCGTCGTGGCGAAGCTGGGCGGCGAGCTGTTCGAGAGGATGAACCAGCCGGCCGTGCTGGGCGAGCTGGTCGCAGGGATGTGCGTGGGCGCGCTCGCGCTCGCGGGCGTCGGCGGCGTCGAGACCCTGCGCACGGACGCCGTCATCGGCGCGCTCGCGGAGATCGGCGTCATCATCCTCCTCTTCGAAGTCGGGCTCGAAGCGAACCTCGCGGAGATGTTGGAGGTCGGCTGGTCTTCGCTGCTCGTGGCGACCGCGGGCGTCGTCGTGCCGTTCTTCCTCGGCTGGGGCGTCTCGGCCTACTTCCTGCCCGGGGGGGCGACGCTCGTCCACGTCTTCATCGGCGCGACGCTCTGCGCGACCTCGGTCGGCATCACGGCGCGCGTGCTGCGCGACCTGGGGCGGCTCCGGACGCGCGAGTCGCGCATCATTCTCGGCGCGGCCGTCATCGACGACGTGCTGGGGCTGCTCATCCTGGCGGTCGTCGCGGGCGCCATCCGCGCCTCGGCCGCGGGCGGCACGCTCGCCTTGACGGACGTGGCCCTCATCGCGCTCAAGTCAATCGCCTTCCTCGTCGGCGCGGTGCTGGTCGGACACTTCGTCGTGCCGCACCTCTTCCGCGGGGTCGGGCGCTTCAAGAGTCGCGGCGTGCTGCTGACGGTGTCGCTCGCCTTCTGCTTCTTCCTCGCGTGGCTGGCGGCGGAAGTCGGCCTCGCGCCCATCGTCGGCGCGTTCGCCGCCGGGCTCGTGCTGGACGAGGCGCACTTCGAGCCGTTCAGCGGGCGCGGCGAGACGAAGCTCGAAGACCTGCTCGCGCCGGTCAGTGCCGTGCTCGTGCCCGTCTTCTTCGTGCAGATGGGGATGAGAGTTGACCTGAGCGCGTTCGCGCGCAGGGAGTTGCTGGGGCTGGCCGCGGCGCTCACCGTCGCGGCGATCATCGGCAAGCAGGTCTGCTCGCTCGCCGTCGTCGAGCGCGGCGTCAACCGCCTCTCCGTCGGGCTGGGGATGATTCCGCGCGGCGAGGTTGGGCTCATCTTCGCCGGCATCGGCGCGTCGCTCGTGCTGCCGAACGCGCACGGCGTGCCCGAGCCGGTCGTCGGCCCCGCCGTCTTCGGCGCGGTCGTCATCATGGTCATCGTCACGACGCTGGTCACGCCGCCCGCGCTCAAGTGGTCGCTCCAGCGAACCCCGGCCGCGCCCGAGCCGGGTCAGGACGAAGCGGTCACGGAGTACGGCGAGGACGCCGCGCGCCGCACGGAATTGTGAGTGCCCCGCCGGCCGGCGGGGCGTATGATGTTCGAGGTGTTGAGACGTAAGAGATTCATGGCGGCGCTCGCGCTCTGCGCCTTTTTAACCGCGCAGGGCTGCCGGCGGCAGGACGCGCGCGTGGTCGAACAGACTCCGCCCGCGCGCGTGCGCGTTGGCGCCTTCATGTCCCTCTCGGGCGACACGGCGCAGTACGGCCTCTCGGCCCTGAACGGCATCCGCATGGCCGTCGAGGAGGCGAACGCGGCGGGCGGGGTCAAGGGCCACCGCGTTGACCTCGTCGTGCGCGACACGCGCTCCGACGGGTTCGAGACCACCGTCGTCGTCGATAAGCTCGCGCGCGAGGAGCGCGTGGACGCGCTGCTCGGCGAGGTCGTCAGCTCGCGCTCGCTCGCCGCCGCGCGCGTCGCGCAGCGCGAGCGCGTGCCGATGCTCACGCCCTCCGCCACCAGCCCCGAGATCACGGCCGTCGGCGACTACGTCTTCCGCAGTTGTTACACCGACACCTTCCAGGGCGTGGCGCTCGCGCGCTTCGCCGTCGAGAGCCTCGGCGCCCTGCGCGCGGCGATCCTCGTGGATCGCGACCAGGCGTACTCGGTCGAGCTGGCCCGCCTCATCCGCGAAGACTTCGAGCGGCGCGGCGGCAAGGTCGTCGCCGTGCAGGAGTACCCCGACGGCGAGTCGGACTTCTCCGTCCAGCTCGCGGAGGTCGGCGCCGCGCAGCCCGACGTGGTCTTCATCCCGGGTTATTACATGGAGGTGGCTTTGCTCGCGCGGCAGGCGCGCGCGCTGGGGATCAGCGTGCCGCTCGTCGGCGGCGACGGCTGGGACTCGCCGCGCCTCGCGCAGATCGGCGGGCAGGCCATTTCGGGCGGCTACTTCACCACGCACTTCTCGGCCGCAGACCCAGACCCGCAGGTGCAGCGGTTCGTCGCGGACTTCCGCCGCCTCTACGGCTCGGCGCCCGACTCCTTCGCCGCCACTTCCTACGACGCCGCGCGCATCATGCTCGCCGCCATCGAGCGCGCGCCCACGCTCGAACGCGCGGCCGTCCGCGACTCGCTCGCGGCGACGAAAGACTTCCCCGGCGTCACCGGCGCCGTCACCTTCAACCCCGAGCGCAACGCCGTCAAGCCCATCGTCGTCGTCCGCATCGGCGACGACGGCCGCCAGACGGTCGAGGCGCACGTCACGCCCGAAGACGTGGCCCCGCCCGCCACGCCCACCCCGAGCCCGACGCCCCGCCGCGGGCGCACGCGACGCGGGTAGTAACTCGCTACAGAGACCCCCTCGCCGCGGCGAGCGCCTCGCGCACGCGCCCGGGCGAAGTCCCCCCCGACTGCGACTTCGTCGCCAACGTCTGTTCGAGCGAGAGCGCCTCGTACACGTCCTGCGCGACGAGCGGCGAGAACTCTTGCAGCTCCTCAAGCTCAAGCTCGTGCAGCTCAAGCCCCTTCGAGAGCGCGTGCAGAACCATGCGGCCCGCCGCCTCGTGCGCCTCGCGGAAGGGCTGGCCGCGCCGGACGAGGTAGTCGGCCAACTCGGTCGCGTTCATGTAACCGACCGACGCCGCGTCCCGCGCGCGCGCCTCGCGCAGGCGGACGTTGCGCAGCACGGTCGCCGTCACTTCGAGCGACTCGCGCACCGTGTCGGCCGTGTCGAAGACGGCCTCCTTGTCCTCCTGCATGTCCTTGTTGTAAGTGAGCGGCAGCCCCTTGATGATCGTGAGGAGCGCGAAGGTGTGGCCGTAGACGCGGCCCGTCTTGCCGCGCACGAGTTCGAGCGCGTCCGGGTTCTTCTTCTGCGGCATCAGGCTCGACCCCGTCGCCACGGCGTCGGAGAGTTCGACGAACCCGAACTCGGTCGTCGCGTAGATGATGAGGTCTTCGGCCAGGCGCGAGAGGTGCGCCATCACAAGCGCCGCCGCGGCGGCGAACTCGACGCAGAAGTCGCGGTCGCTCACGGCGTCGAGGCTGTTGCGCGAGACCGAGTCGAAGCCCAACTCCTTCGCGACTAACTCGCGGTCAATCGCGTAGCTCGTCCCCGCCAGCGCGGCCGAGCCGAGCGGCATCACGTTCAAGCGCCGGCGCGCGTCCCCGAAGCGCTCGCGGTCGCGCGCGAACATCTCGAAGTAGGCGAGGCACCAGTGTGCGAAGAGCACCGGCTGCGCGCGTTGCAGGTGTGTGTAGCCGGGCAGCACCGCGTCCGCGTGCGATTCTGCTAAGTCGAGCAGCGCCGCCTGCACGCCGCGCAGGGCTTCGGCCGAGCGGTCGATCTCGTCGCGCAGCCAGAGGCGCAGCGCCGTCGCCACCTGGTCGTTGCGGCTGCGCCCCGTGTGCAACCTGCGGCCCGCGTCGCCGACCAGCTCGGTCAGGCGCGCCTCGATGAACGAGTGCACGTCCTCGGCCGCCTCGTCGTCGAAGAAGGCTTCGCCCTCGCGCTCGGCGCGCGCGAGCAGCTCGTGCAGGCCGCGCCTGATCTCCGCGGCCTCCGCGTCGTTCAGGACGCCGGCCGCGCGCAGCCCCTCGCCGTGCGCGAGACTGCCGCGCACGTCCGCCTCGAACAGCCTCCGGTCGAAGCCGAAGGAGCGGTTGTAACGCGCGAACCCCGGATCGATCTGCCCCGTGAAGCGCCCGCCCCACAACTTTTTCGAATCTGTCATCCGCCACCCTCCCGCTCAGCATTCTACACAAAGACGCGCCGCCGTCCGGTCAACTGAATCTACCGGCGAACACGCTTCCGTAGCCAGTTGATAGTACTCAATTCGGCACTGGCTCAGAAGTGAGCTTGCCGTCGGACGTTAGGAATTAAGGAGCAGCGTGGTCTCGGGCCGGCGCTTTCAGGAAGGCGGAAGGTCGGTGCCTTATTCCGGCCTGCCACAAACATGCGAGTGTCGGAGATAATTCCATTGACTTCGCTCACCGCTTGGGAATATCTTGCCCACTCTGACGGCTCAACTGCGTGGGCTCTCCCGCCCATCCCAACGTTTGACACGACTGACAGCACTGTCTAGCGCTCACGCCTTTATCTCTCGCAGCGGCAGGGACGACGAGCTCATCAAGGTGCCATGTAACGCTCTCGAATGCGTCAGCCTGTCCGCCCGGAGGGTCTGGCGTAGCGCACGCGGCGAACCGCAGCCCGGAGCCGAACCCAGAGTCCCGCCGGGGGTAGTGATGGTCAGCCGCCCTGTGCCGGTAAACATCCTCACCGCCTCCGGTGTGAATGGAGAGTCGCTTCAGTAGTTCCTTGCGGAGTTTAGTCATGGCAAGTAAAAAGTTTTTCATTTCGTACAAGCATGTGGAGCCGGACACCACTCTGGCTAAGTCCCTCGCACAGGGGCTTGAGAGGGCGCGCCACGAGGTCTTTATAGACATCAACATACCTATTGGAAAAGATTGGTCGAAGGAGATAGCAGCGCAGATGGAACGGTGCGACTATCTCGTAGTTCTGATTTCGAAAGACGTTCTGAACAGCGAGATGGTTCAGGCCGAAGTGCGGTCGGCTTTTCAGAGGAACAAGCGGGATGGCTCCCCCAGCATCCTGCCAGTCCGGGTGCGCTACAACGATAAGTTAGATTATGAACTTAGCGCCTTCCTGGATCGGCTACAGCATGCGACGTGGGAGACGCCGGAGGACTCGGAAAAGATTCTCCAGGCTCTTTTGAATGCGGCGACGGATTCGACGCCCCGCCGAGACCCCGGAATCGGAGACGCGTCAAAGGGGACGGCCGTCCACGAACCGGCGGGTGCAGGCGAGAATTACTGTCGGCCCCAGCCCGTCGTTGACACGCGTGTGCTGTCGGCTCCCGGCGGGAGTATAAAGTTGACCGACCCTTTGTATTTGAGAAGGACTGCCGATTCGGTGGTGACACAGCGCGCGAAGGTCGTCGGGGAGACGCTCGTCATTAAGGCCCCGCGGCAGATGGGGAAGAGTAGCCTGCTGCTCAGGTATCTGTCCGAGTGCGCCGCGTCGGGTAAAAAACACGCCTTCCTCGATTTCTCGATCTTCTCGGACGTCGTGGTCGAAGACTATTCGACCCTCCTGACCGAGATAGCCGGCTTCCTGACGCGGAAGTTTAAGGTCGCCGGCGCGACCCCCCGCCCGATCCCGAATCAACAGCAACTGACCAACTTTATCGAAGACTCGATCCTTTCGTCCTTCGAGGAGCCGGTCGTCATCGCCTTCGACGAAGTAGACAGGGTCTTCGGGATGCCCTACCAGAACGACTTCTTCACGATGCTCCGTCTGTGGCACAACAAGCGGGCGGAACTCGATTCCGCGTGGGAGAAGGTTGACTTGGCGCTGGTGATCTCCACCGAGCCGTACCTGCTCATCGACACGGGCGACAGGTCGCCCTTCAACGTCTCCGAGCCGGTGCGGCTGGCGCCGTTCGGACACGAAGACTGCTCCACGCTGAACGAGTTGTACGGCGGCCCGCTGACCCGGCCGCAGCTGGAGGAGCTGCACGGCCTCCTGGGCGGCCACCCTTACCTGACCCGGCTGGCTTTCTATAAACTCGTCTCCCCGGACCCGGTGAGCATCTCGGCCCTGCTCGACCAGGCGGCCGAGACGGACGGCCCCTTCGGCGATCACTTACGCGCCTGGCTTCTCAAACTGGGTAAGCAGCAGGCGCTCCTCAGCGGGATGAAGCAGATCCTGCGGAACGGGACTGCCGACGATGACGTTTATTACCGCCTCCATAGCGGTGGTTTAGTCCAGCGGCGGGACGGGCGCATCATCCCCTCGAACAGGTTGTACAGCCGATTCTTCAGCAACATTCTGTGAAGGTAGACGGGACAAACCTGGAGATCAAGACGGGCGGCACGCTCGACCCCCGCCGGCACGTGTATGTCAAACGGGCCGAGGACGCCGAGCTGCTGCGCCTGCTGCTACGGCGCGAGTATTGCAACGTGCTGACGTCGAGGCAGATGGGTAAGTCCAGCCTGATGGTGCAGACCGTCTTGAAGCTCCGCGAGGTCGGGGTCAAGTCGGTGACGATAGACATGGGGGGCGAGATGGGAACCCCCGCGGAGGCGAGGGACTGGTACATCGGCCTCATCAACAAAATCAGCCGAGACCTCAAACTCGGGCTGGGGATCGAGGAGTGGTGGGAGGGCTCGGGCGCCGGCACCCATAACCAAAAGCTCCTGGAGTTTTTCAGGGAACGACTCGTCCCCAGTCTGAAGTCCCCCCTCGTCATCTTCCTCGACGAAATAGACAGCACGCTCAAGCTGGATTACCGGGACGACCTCTTCACGGCGATCCGCACGATGTACAACGAGCGCCCCGTCTTCAACGGCTACGAGGATGTGACCTTCTGCCTGCTGGGCGTTGCGGTTCCCAACGAACTGATTAAAGACCCCCTCACGACCCCTTACAACATCGGCCAGTCAATCTCTCTGCGAGACTTCGACCTTAGCCGGGACGACCTGAGCCCTCTGTACGCGGCCGTCTCAGAGAGTAGCGAAGCGGGGGCGGAGATCGTCAGCGAGGTCATCGGCTGGACGGGCGGACAGCCCTACCTCACCGTCTGGTTGTGCAAAAAATTCGTCGAGCAAGGCAAGACGTCGCCGGGGGACGTGAAGGGGCTGATTGACGGCGCGTTCGGCAGCTACGACACGGCGCAGGCGGCCGAGCACTTCCAGGAGATCGGCCGCTTCCTCACAAAGCGCGCGTCCGACCCGGTCGCCACGCTGAACCTCTACAGCGACATCTGGCGGGGGGCGGAGGTGCCCGACGAGACGAAGCTCTCTCACGTGCAGCTCAAGCTCTCCGGCATCGTGAAGCGCGACCACGGCGGCAGCCTGCTCGTGCGTAATAAGATATATCGCACCCTGTTCACCGACCAGTGGGTGAACGACGCCCTGCTGTCCCTGCGGCCGCGGGGTAAGAGCGGGCGGCACGTCTTCATCTCTCACGCCGCGAAGGACAATGTCTTCGTGGGCGAGCTGCGCGAGACCCTCGAAGCCGCCGGGGTCGAGGTGTGGGTGGATTCCCGCGGCCCGCGCAAAGGCTCAAGGCTCTCGCCCGAGGCCGAAGCCGCGATTGCAGAAGCGCGCCAGTTCATCGCCGTCCTCAGCCCGCACGCCGTCAACACGCCCTCGGTGCGTAAAGAGATTAAGAAAGCGCTGGCGACCGAGAACAAGCGGCGGGACGAAGGCTACCGTGTGATCCCCCTGCTGCTGCCGGGCGTCACACCCGTCGCCCTGAGGCTCTTGTTCGACGAGGAGCCGGTCGGCGTCGGCGTCAAGGTCGGCGCGGACGGGGTGAAAGACGCTCTGCCGGAAATACTCGCGGCGCTCGGCGAGCGGTTGCCCGCAGACCTCGGGGCTACAGACCGCCAGACCATCGAGGCGGTGGCGGCTCGGCCCGTCGAAGAGCTGATCCTGCGGCTGGGCGACCTGAGTATGGAGACCGAAGGCGGCAAGCGGCGGGTGAGGGCCGTCGCGCAGCTCATCCACGAGCCGGCCGACCAGACCGCCCGCGCGGTCGAGAGCCGTCGCTACGTCTTCAACGCCCCGCTCGGGCCGGTCGAGACGGCCGACCTCCGCTGGTACCTCGAAGAGTACTTCGTCTGGCCGGTGGGGGTCTTCAAAGAGCGCGCGGCGCGCATCGAGAGCAGCCTGCCGACGTGGGGCCAGGAGCTTTACCGGGCCGCGCTGGGCTCGCAGGCGGCTCTGGAGGCCCTGGACGCTTGGCAGCAGGCGGGCGCTTACGGCGAGCGGCGTTTCTCCGTCCTCGTAGACAGAGAGTTGCTTGAGGGCGCGGGCGAGGAGGCGCAGGCGGCCGCCGACGAGGCCGCCGCCACACTGCTCTCCCTGCCCTGGGAGCTACTGCACGACGGGCGCGGCTTCCTCTTCCACGGCAGGTACCCGGTGGGCGTGCGCCGCCGCCTGCCGAACCGGCACCGCCAACTGACGAGGCCGAGGCCGCTGCCCATCCGCATCCTCTTCGTGAACCCGCGCCCCGAGACGGAGGACATCGGCTACTTCGACCACCGCCTCAGCGCCCTGCCCCTGGTCGAATCGGTCGAGAGCCTGGGCGAGATGGCGAGCCTCACCGTGCTCACGCCGCCGACCTTCCCCGCGCTGGAAGAGACGCTGCGGAAGGCCGCGGCGGCCGGCGAACCTTTCGACGTGGTGCACTTCGACGGGCACAGCGTTTACGACCCGGAGGCCGGGCTGGGGGCGCTCTGTTTCGAGGAGCCGGCGGACGCCGAGAAGCTGGGGGAGCGCCGGCCACAGCTGGTACACGCCGGGAAGCTGGCCGGGGTGATACGGGATCACGGAGTCCAACTGGCCTTTCTCGATTCGTGCAAGGCCAACAGCGGCGAAGAGCACACGGCGGCCTCGATCAGCATCAGGCTGCTCGAAGAGGGCGTGACCTCGGTGGTCGCCCTGAGCTACGGCGCCCTGATCGAGACGACGCGCCGTTTCGCCCGAGCCTTCTACCAGGACTTAGCCAGCGGCCGGCGGATCGGGGCGGCGGTGCTCACCGGCCAGGAGGCGCTCATGCGCGACAGCTCCCGCGGCAGGATCATGGGGGCCGGCGAGCTCTACCTGACGGACTGGTTCGTCCCCGTGCTCTATCAGGAAGAGTATGATCCGCAGTTGATAACCAGTTTGCCGCCCGAGGCGATACAGCAGCTACAGGCTCAGCAGCGCCGCCACAGCCTGGGGGCGCTGCCCACCCCGCCCCTGCACCACTTCCACGGGCGTAGTCGTGAGCTGCTGTCCCTAGAGCGGCTGCTCTACAGGGAGCCGTGGGCGGTGATTCGCGGGCAGGGCGGCGAGGGGAAGACCACACTCGCCGCCGAGCTGGCGCGGTGGATGGTGCGCACGGGCCGTTTACGCCGCGCGGCCTTCGTCAGCCTGGCACAGAATACGGACGCGCGTGGGGTGCTCGACAGCCTCGGGCGTCAGCTCCTTCCGGAAGGCGACGCGTGGTCGGTGGCGAACTACCCCGACCTGGGGCAGGCGCTGCGGCCCGTAGAGCGCGCGCTCCGAGACCGCCCGACCATCATCGTGCTCGACAACCTCGAGAACCTGTTGCCGGACAGTTCCGGGCAGACGCCGCCGGGGGCGGCCCCGAGTCGGGAACTCTTCGAGCTGTGCCGCAGGCTGCTCGACGCCGACCCCCGGACGCGGCTGGTCTTGACGACGCGCACGCCGCTGCCCGCGCCCTTCGACGACAGGTCGCGCGAGATCGCGCTCGGCGCGCTCGCCCGCGAGGACGCCGTGCGGTTGGTCGGCGAGGTGATGAAGCAGGAGGGGCTGACTCCCAAGTCTGACGACCCGGGCACAGACCCGCAGGAGATCACAGACCTGGTCGAGGCGGTGGGCCGCCACGCCAGCGCGCTGGTCTTGCTCGCGCGAGAGGTGGCGCGCCGCGGCGTGCGCGCGACGACGGAGAACCTGAACCGGCTGATGGCGGAGCTGCACCAAAAGTTCCCCGACGACCCCGAAAACTCTCTGTACGCCAGCGTCGAACTCTCGCTGCGGCGGCTGCCGCCCGAGAGCCGTGAGATGGCGAAGGCGCTGGCGGTCTTCCGCGGCGGCGCGCACCTCTCCGTGTTGTTGTTTGTGGCCGACGCGGAGCCAAACGCGGTGGTCGGCCTGGCGCAGCAGTTGATTGAGGTAGGGCTGGCCGAATACATGGGGTACGAACACTTGCGGCTCGACCCGGCGCTGCCCTCTTACCTGCTGCGGGGGATGGGCCAGGACGAGCAGGAAGAGCTGCGGGGGCGCTGGGCCGCGGCGATGGGACGGCTGACGATCTTCCTGTCTGAGCAGCGGGCTAAGGACATCGAGCTGTCATCGCGGCTGACCTTGCTGGAGTTGCCAAATCTGCTGACGATGCTGCGGTGGCTGGGGGAGCGGGCTGCGCCCGAGACGGTCGTCGATCTGGCGAGCAAGATCGAAGAGCTGCTTGCCAACCTGGGCCAGCCGCAGGCGCTGGCCGAGGCGACCGCGGCGCGGGAGCGCGCGGCGCAGAGGCTGGGTGAGTGGGGGCACGCGCGATTCTCGGCCGAGCGCGCCGAAGTAGAGCGGCTGGTCGAGCGCGGCGAGATGCAGGCCGCGTACTCGGCCGCGCTGCAACTGCTCGAGCGTAGCCTTGCGGCCGGCGAGGAGGCGTACCTGGGGGCCGACTACGACCTCGCCGTGGCGCACTTGAACCTCGGCCGTGTGCTGGAGGAGGGCGGCGCGGCCGGCAATGCACTGGAGTTGCTGCGCGAGTCCCTGCGCCGCTTCGAGAAGCTGGCGGAGGCCGGCGACACCAACGCGGCGCGCATGGCCTCGATCTCTCTCAGAGACATCGCCGAATCCCTGCAGGAGTTGGGGCGGCTCGACGAGGCGGCAGCGACTTATGAGGAGGCCATCAGGCGCGCCGAGGCGCTGGGGGATCAGCGACAGGTGACTGTCGCCAAGGCGCAGATCGGCACCGTCCGTCTCCGGCAACAACGCTACGCCGAGGCGCTGAAGCTGTATGAGGAGGCGCGGCGCACTTTCGAGTCCCTGGGCGAGCCGCGAAGCGTCGCCGTCGTCATGCATCAGGTCGGGATGGTCTACAGGGAGATGGGGCAATTCGAGCAGGCGGAGCGCGCCTACCGGCAGTCATTAGCTATAAAAGTTCAGCAGAAAAACCTCGCGGGCGAAGCCTCCAGTTTGGGCGAGCTGGGGATTCTTTATAGAAGATGGGGGCAATTGGAAGATGCGGCGAAATGCTTACGGCAGGCCGCGGACATTTACGTCGGGCTGAAAGATGATAACCACGAGGGGGTAGTCCGCAACAATCTGGCCCTTACCTTCCTCCAGATGCGGCAGTACGACGAGGCGCGCCGCGAACTGCTCCGCGCCATCGAGTGCCAGGAGCCTTACGGGCATGCCGCCGAACTTTGGAAGACGTGGGACATCCTCCACCGTTTGGAGCAGGCCAGCGGTAATGCGGCGGCCGCGGCGCGGGCGCGGGCGCGGGCCGTCGAGAGCTATCTGGCCTACCGGCGTGCCGGCGGGCAGAGCATGGAACCCGGCGCGCAAGTCTGCGCGGCGGCGGCTCAGGCGATAGGGCGGGGCGAGACGGCCGCACTGGAACAGCGGCTTACCGAACTCTCGGGAGCGGATGTCGCGCCGCCGGTCAAGGTGCTGTTCGCCAAAGTGCAAGCCGTCCTTCACGGCGAACGCAACCCGGAGCTGGCCGACGACCCGGAACTGGACTACAGGGATGCGGTGGAGTTACGGCTGCTACTGGAGGCGGTAGCCGGGGGACAAGCTGGACGTTGATGCCGGGAGCACCCGCGCCCGCAGCGCCCACGGGGAGCGCCCGCCCGCGGCCGCCACATCGGAACCTATTCTTAAACAAACTCTCCTACACCCGTCATCCTTCTACAAGGATGGCACGGACGAGCGCGCCCCCTCGCACATCCTACCCGCCCCCCGCCCGACACATTCAGGCTCAACCTTGTTTGGAAACGATGCGAGCAGGTGGTCAGGCAACGTCGGAGGAGCTTTCAGCTAACCCGAGTCCCGCGGCCTTGCGATAATGCATCTTTGCTGGTACTTTATGCATCTATTCACCCGTTATGCAAATTCGCTGCATAACGGGTGGATTTCGGCTTATGCAGAAGACAAAGCGCCAGCAGAAGATCATGAGCCTCATCCGGGGGCGCCGCATCGGCACGCAGCAGGAGTTGACGGCGCTCCTGGAGCGGGCCGGCTTCGTGGCGACGCAGTCGAGCGTGTCCCGCGACCTGGAGGAGTTGGGCGTCGTCAAGCACAACGGGCACTACACGCTGCCGCGGGCGGCCGAGGGCGCGGCGGCGCGCGGGCTGCTCGGCTTAGACGCGGCGGGCGACTGTCTGGTGGTGGCGAGGTGCGAGCCGGGGCTGGCCTCGGCGGTGGCGGTCGCCATCGACCGCGCCCACCTCGAAGAGATCGTCGGCACGGTCGCCGGCGAGGACACGATCTTCATCGCCGTGCACGAGCGCAAGGCGCAGCGCGCGGCCATCAAGAAGGTTTGGGAACTGTTCGGTTAGTTAAAGGAGAAGGCGTGACGGAGAAGATCAAGAAGGTCGTACTGGCTTACTCGGGCGGGCTCGACACGTCGGTGATGCTGCACTGGCTGCGCGCGCAGTACGGGTGCGAGGTCGTCTGCTACTGCGCGGACGTGGGGCAGGGCGAGGAGCTGGCGGGGCTCGAAGAGAAGGCTTTGAAGAGCGGCGCGTCGAAGCTCTACGTCGAAGACCTGCGCGAGGAGTTCGTCGAGGAGTACGTGTGGCCGGCGGTGAAGGCGAACGCCTTGTACGAGGGCGTCTACCTGCTCGGCACCAGCCTCGCGCGGCCGGTCATCGCGAAGCGGCAGATCGAGATCGCGCGGCGCGAGGGCGCCGACGCCGTGGCGCACGGCGCGACGGGGAAGGGCAACGACCAGGTGCGCTTCGAGCTGACCTACTACGCGCTGGAGCCGGACATCAAGGTCGTCGCGCCGTGGCGCGAGTGGGAGTTCAAGGGCCGGAGCGACCTCATCGCCTACGCGAAGGAGCACGACATCCCCGTCACGGCGACGGCCGAGAAGCCCTACTCGACCGACCGCAACCTGATGCACGTCTCCTACGAAGGCGGCATCCTCGAAGACCCCTGGGCCGAGCCGCCCGCCGACATCTTCCAGATGACGGCCGCGCCGGAGAAAGCGCGCGCGGAAGCCCAGTACGTCGTCATCGGTTTCGAGAAGGGCGTGCCCGTGAGTATCGACGGCGAGAAGCTGGGCGCGGTCGAAATGCTCTCGACGCTCAACCGCCTGGGCGGTGAGCACGGCGTGGGGCGCGTTGACTTAGTCGAGAACCGCTTCGTCGGGATGAAGTCGCGCGGCGTGTACGAGACGCCGGGCGTGACGATCTTGCAGGCCGCGCACCGCGCGCTCGAATCGCTGGCGCTCGACCGAGAGGTCTTGCGGATGCGCGACGCCCTGAGCCTGAAGTTCGCCGAGAGCGCGTACTACGGCTTCTGGTTCGCGCCGGAGTCGGAGCTGATGCGCGCGACCATCGACGCGACGCAGGAGCGCGTGACGGGTGAAGTCAGGGTGAAGCTCTACCGCGGCAACGTCATCGTCGCCGGGCGCCGCTCGCCGAACTCGCTCTACCAGGAGAAGCTCGCGACCTTCGAGGCCGACACGGTCTACAACCAGCGCGACGCAGAGGGCTTCATCAAGCTCAACGCCTTGCGCCTGCGCACGCTCGCGAAGGTCAACGCCGACTAGTTGAAAGGGGGACGCCGCCGATGAAAGAGATGGGGATGAAGGTGACGGTCGTGGAGGCCGACAAGATCGGTTCGGTCGTGTCTGGCTTGGGGCTCGGGCGGACTCTGGCCGCGGTGGGCGGCCGCCGCGCGGCGCGCGTGGGCGACGTGGTCGTGGTGCGCGCGCTGACCGACAGCGCCACCTACAACCAGCTCGAACTCCCGACGGGCCGCCTGGCGAAGATCAACCCCGGCGACGTGCTCGTCGGCGCCCTGGGGAGCCGGCGCGCGCTGAAGGGCTTCGTCGGCGACGTGCCGGCTGAGGCGGGCGCGGGCGACCGCCTGCACCTCTTGAACATGGGCGGCGTCATCGGCTGTTGCAAGGGGCACCACTCGTCCCTGAGCGACGCGATTGAGGTCGAGGTGCTCGGCTTCGTCGTCGATGAGAGCCAGCGTGTGCGGAACATCGGCGACGGCGCGCTCGCGCTGCGCGAATCGCTGCCCGAGGCTTGTGCGCCGCTCGTCATCGTGGCGGGCGCGTGCATGAACTCGGGGAAGACTTTCGCGGCGACCGAGATCGTGCGGCAGGCGACGCGGCAGGGGATGCGCGTGGCGGCGGCGAAGCTCTCGGGCGTGGCCGCGCTGCGCGACACGCTCAACATGGCCGACCACGGGGCGGTGGCGACCGCGAGCTTCCTCGACTGCGGCCTGCCCTCGACGGTCGGCGTCGGCGACCTCGCGCCCGTGGCGAAGGCGATTATCTCCAAGCTCAACGAGTCGGCGCCCGACCTCATCATCATCGAGCTGGGCGACGGAATCCTGGGCGGCTACTCGGTCGAGTCTGTCTTTGACGACGAGGAGCTGCGCGCGGCGATGGCGGCAGTCGTCTTCTGCGCGTCGGACTACGTCGGCGCGTGGGGCGGCATCGAGCTGTTCCGCCGCCGCGGCATCGACGTGGACGTGGTCGCCGGCTCGGTCACGGACTCGCAGATGGGCGAGGACTACATCGAGAGCGAACTGGGCGCCCCGGCCGGCAACGCCAAGCGCGACGGCGCGCGCCTGTTCGAGTTGATAAGGAAGAAAGTTTCCAGTTTTCAGTTGTCAGTTTTCAGTGAGGCGACCGCCGGAGACTGAGTCTCTGAGACGGGAAGGAGGGGCTGAAAGCTGAAGACTGAAAACTCAAAACTCAAGGTCGGCATCTTCGGCGGGTCGGGGTACGGCGGGGCGGAGCTGCTGCGCATACTGCTCTTCCACCCGCACGCGGAGGTCTTGTTCGTCACGGCCAACGAGCACGCGGGGAAGGCCGTCGGCGAAGTCCACAGGAACCTCTACGGGCTGACCGACCTGCGTTTCGTGAAGGCGCCCGAGGAGTTCGAGAGTCTTTCCGTGCTCGACTGCGTCTTCCTCGCGCTGCCGCACGGGCAGGCTTTGGAGATCGCGCCGCGTCTGCCGACGGGCGTGAAGGTCGTTGACCTCTCGGGCGATTTCAGACTTAACGACGCGGATGAATTCAGGGAGCACTACGGGCGCGAGCACACGGCCGTCGAGCTTCAGCGCGAGTTCGTCTACGGGCTGACGGAGTTTAACCGCGAGGAGGTTAAGAACGCGCGGCTGGTGAGTAACCCCGGGTGCTTCGCCACGGCGACGCTGTTGGGACTCGGGCCGCTGGCCGCGTCGGGAGCGCTGAAGGGGCGGGTGGTGGTGGACGCGAAGACCGGCTCTTCCGGTTCGGGCGCGAAGCCCGCCGCGAACACGCACCACCCGCAGCGCTCCAACTCCTTCTACGCCTACAAGCCCTTCACGCACCAGCACCTGCCCGAGATCGAGCAGGCGTTGCGCGGCGTAGGGGCGGGAGGGCGCTGGTCGAGCGAGCTGGTCTTCATGACGCACTCGCTGCCGGTCTCGCGCGGCATCTTCGCTTCCATCTACGCGGAGTTGAATGAAGAGTTGACGGCCGAGCAGTTGAAGGAGATGTACGCAGACTTCTACCGCGGCTCCTTCTTCGTCCGGCTGGTCTCGGGCTCGCCCGACATCAACTGGGTGAAGATGACGAACTTCTGCGACATCGGCTTCGCCGCGCGGGGCCGGCAGGTCGCGGTCTTCTCGGCGCTCGACAACCTCGTCAAAGGGGCTTCGGGGCAGGCCGTGCAGAACATGAACCTGATGTTCGGCCTCGAAGAGAGGACGGGCCTGTTGCTCGTCGGGGGGAACCCTTGAGCGCGGAGAAGGTCTTCGAGCCCGCGCCGGTCAAACCGGAGATCACGTTCGACGTGGTCGAGCGTCTGGACGTGCGCGTCGGGACGATTGAGGCGGTCGGGGAGGTGAAGGGGTCGAGCAAGCTCCTGAAGCTCGACGTGAATTTCGGCGACCACCGGCGCACGATCCTGGCGGGGATGAAGCAGGAGCGCGCCGACCCGCAGGAGGTCGTCGGCCGACAGGCGCTCTTCGTCGTCAACCTCGCGCCGCGGCGGATGGCGGGCGAGGTCTCCGAAGGGATGCTCTTCGACATCGGCTACGCCGACGGCATCACGCCCGCGCTCGCCACGCCGGAGAGGCCGGTGCCCGACGGCGCGCGCGCCGGTTGAAAGTGTCGGTGACGGAAAACGAAATGACGACAGAGACGACGACCACGTTTGCGGAGATCGCGGCGCGCGAGGGGGAGTTCCAGCTCGCGACGTACAAGAAGTTCCCGTTCGCGCCCGTGAAGGGCGAGGGCTGTTGGGTCGAGACGAGCGAGGGCGAGCGCTTCCTCGACCTGTACGGCGGGCACGCCGTCTGCGCGACGGGCCACTGCCACCCGCACGTCGTGAAGGCGCTGCGCGAGCAGGCGGGGCGTCTGCTCTTCTACTCGAACGTCGTCTACTCGGACGTGCGCGCGGCGGCGGCGGAGAGGCTGGTCGGGTGCGCGCCGGCAGAGATTACGAAAGCCTTCTTCTGCAACTCGGGCACGGAGGCGAACGAGAACGCGATGCGCATGGCGCGCATGAAGACGGGCCGGGAGAATGTCATCACGTTCACGGGCGGCTTCCACGGGCGCACGGCCGACTCCATCAGCGCGACCTTCCTCGGCAAGTACCGAGAGATCGGCAAGCCGAACGTGCCGGGCCACCTCTGCGCGGAGTTCGGGTCGATTGAATCGGTCGAGGCGCTGGCCGACGAGACGGTGGCGGCCGTGATGCTTGAGCCGGTGCAGTCGATGGCGGGCGTGGCGACGGCGCCGCCGGAGTTCTTTCAAGAGCTGCGTCGCCTGTGCGACGAGCGCGGGATGCTGCTCATCTTCGACGAGGTGCAGACGGGGATCGGGCGCACGGGCTCCTGGTTCTTCGCGGGGAGCGAGGCGGCGGGCGGCGTCGTGCCGGACGTGATTACGCTGGCGAAGGCTTTGGGGAGCGGCGTGCCGGTGGGGGCTTGTTTGACGACCGAAGGCGTGGCGTCGGCGATTAAGGAGAACGATTTGGGGACGACCTTCGGCGGCGGGATGCTGGCGATGGCGGCCGTCTCGGCGACGCTCGGGGCGATTGAGGCGGACGGGATGTTGGAGAACGCGCGCGCCGTCGAGTCCTTCCTGCGCGACAGCCTGGGCGGCGTGCCGGGCGTGGCGGGCGTGCGCGGCGTGGGGCTGCTGCTCGGCATCGAGTTCGAGGAGCCCGTCGCGGCGAAAGTCAACAAGGCGCTGCTCGAACGGCGCATCATCACGGGCACTTCGAGCGACCCGAAGGTCTTGCGCCTGCTCCCGCCGCTCTGCCTGACCGTGGAGGAGGCCGGGCTCTTCGTCGAGGCGTTGAAGGAGATTGGCGCGGATGAGATTGGCGCGTAAGCGATGCCGAGGAATTTTCTGACAACCGCCGACTGGACGCGCGAGGAGCTTGAGGGCCTGCTCGCGGCGGCCGCGCGCTTGAAGAAGGGTGAGGACGCGTCGAAGCCGCTCGCCGGCAAGAGCGTCGGGCTCGTCTTCTTCAACCCGAGTTTGCGGACGCGCGCGTCGATGCAGGTCGGCGTGTACGAGCTGGGCGGGAACGCCGTCGTCTTGGAGCCGGGCGGGACGAGCTGGACGCTGGAGCACCGCGAGGGCGTCGTGATGGACGGCGACAAGACCGAGCACGTCAAGGAGTTCGTGCGCGTGCTCGGGCGCTACACGGCGGCCGTCGGCGTGCGCACCTTCGCCGCGCTCAAGGACTGGAAGGAGGAGCGGCAAGACCCCGTGCTCGCCGCCTTCGCCCGGTACTCGGACGTGCCCGTCATCAACCTTGAGTCGGCGATGCATCACCCGTGTCAGGCGTTGGCGGACATGTTGACCGTGCGCGAGAAGCTGGGCGGGGGGCGCAAGCGCGTGCTGCTGACGTGGGCGTGGCACCCGAAGGCTCTGCCGATGGCGGTGCCGAACAGCTTCGCGCTGGCGGCGGCGCAGATGGGGCACGACCTGACGATTGCGCACCCGCCCGGCTACGAGCTGGACGAAGACCTCATCCGCGAGGTCAACTCGCGCGCCTTCGACGCGGGCGCGACCGTCAACGTGACGCGCGACGTGGAGGAAGCCTTCGACGGCCAGCAGGTCGTCTACGCGAAGAGCTGGGGGAGCAAGGAGTTCTACGGGAGCCCGCAGGACGACCTGGAGGAGCGCGCGCCCTACCGCGGCGAGTGGATCGTGGACGCCCCGAAGATGGCGCGCACCGACGGCGCGGTCTTCCTGCACTGCCTCCCCGTCCGCCGCAACTGCATCGTCACCGACGAGGTGATTGATTCGCCGGCCTCCGTCGTCATCGACGAGGCCGAGAACCGCCTCCACGTACAGAAGGCCGTCATGGCGGCACTGCTCAAGGGGTAGAGCGAGGGAGGGAAGCGTGAGCATGCATCAGCAACGGCTCGACCTGCTGCGCGAGGCGCTGCCCTACATCCAGCGGTTCAAGGGCAAGACGTTCGTGGTGAAGCTGTCGGGGAAGGTGACGGACGAGCCGGAGAACCTCGCGTCGCTCGCGGAGGAGCTGGCGCTCTTGCACCAGGTCGGCATCCGCGTCTGTGTCATCCACGGCGGCGGGAAGCAGTTGACCGAGCTGGCCGAGCTGATGGGGGTCGAGCAGACCATCATCAACGGCCGCCGGGTCACGGACGACGCGACGCTCGACATGGCGAAGATGATCTTCGCCGGCAAGATTAATACGGACATCCTCGCCGCGCTGCGCCAGCGCGGGGTACACGCCGTGGGGTTGTCGGGCGTGGACGGCAACATCGTCCGCGCCGAGCGCCGCCCGCCCAAAGAGATCGTCAACCAGGAGACGGGCAAGAGCGAGCGCGTGGACTTCGGGCACGTCGGGGACGTGTTGGAGATCGACGACCGCCTGCTGCGCGTGCTCCTCGACCACGACTACCTGCCGGTCGTCTCCTCTTTGGGTGCGGACGACGAGGGGCGTGTCTTCAACATCAACGCCGACACCATCGCCGCCGAGATCGCCGTCCGGCTCGAAGCCGAGAAGCTGGTCATGCTCTCGGACGTGGACGGCATCTACCTCCGCCCCGGCGAGCAGGCGACGAAAATCTCCCGCCTCACGGCCGCCGAGGTCGAGGCGCTCATCCGCGACGGCGTCGCCACCGGCGGCATGATTCCGAAACTACAGAACATCACCGAGCTGCTGCGCCGCGGCGTCCGCAGCGCCCACATCATCAAAGGCTCCTTGCGCAACGCCCTCCTCTCCGAAGTCTTCACCGACGAGGGCACGGGCACGATGATCATCGCCTGAAGAACAATCGCCGCATCAGCAACGCCCTCCTGCGGCCCCGCGGATGAAATCTGCGTTAACGCAACTACCATCTGCGTCAACGCAACTACCATCTGCGTCAACGCAACTGCCATCCGCGTTGACGCAACTGCCATCCGCGTTAACGCAACTGCCATCCGCGTTAACGCAAACACCATCTGCGTCAACGCAGATGACAATTGCGTTAACGCAACTACCATCTGCGTTAACGCAACTACCATCTGCGTTGACGCAACTACCATCTGCGTTGACGCAACTGACATCTGCGTTAACGCAGATTTCATCTGCGGGGCCGCAGATTCCATCTGCGGGCATGCGAACAATGTCCGCGAGAGCGCAAATCTCCTTATCTATCTTACAGATACGGGCCGGCGTCCTGCGGGACTGACCAGCGGCCGGTTGAAAAAAGCTTGTCAGGACGGGCGAGTGGGGATAAAATCCGCCCGCCCAAGTCTCCGGCGCGACTCTCACCGCCACAAGGTCGCGCCCACGGGGGCAAGAACAGACAGGTCACTTGACGCGAACGCGGCGCTTCACGCCGAAACGCCGCACGACCTCAACCGCCCGCCTAACCAGGAGTGACTACCCATGCCAATCCCGCGCACAGACAACGAGCTGATGGTCTGGCTCAACAACTTCTCGACCGGCTTCGCCGCGCACGCCGCCGCGCTCGGCTTCACCACGGCCGAAGTGAATGCAATCAACGCAGACGCCGCCATGGTGAGCTTCCTCATCGGAGACCTCGTCCCGACCTACAAGTTCGCCCTCAAGGCGTGCAGCACTTACAAAGAACGCATCATCACAGGCCCGCTCGGAAGCGCGGGCGGCCCGCCGCCGGGGACACCGACGACGGCCGTGGCGCCCGCGACCGTCCCGCCCGGCATCCTCGCGCGCCTGCGCACCCTCGTCCAGCGCATCCAACTCGCGCCCGCCTACACCGAAGAGATCGGCATCGCCCTCGGCATCACGGGAGCACAGGGCGGCGGGCCGTCCGCCCCGGTCTCGACGCCGAAGCCGACGCTCAAGGCGCGCTCGAACGGCCCCGGCACGTTGCAAGTCGATTTCACCAAGGAGAGATTCAACGGCGTGCTCGTCGAGAGCCGGCGCGCGGGCGAGGAGGGCTGGCAGCAGCTCGGGCTCGTCAGCTACAGCCCCTATCTCGACGGGCGCCCGCCGCTGGAGACCGGCAAGCCGGAGGTGAGAGAATTCCGCGCCCGCTACATCCTCCACGACCAGGCCACGGGCGAGTGGTCGGACATCGTGACGGCCACCTTCGTCCCGTAGTCGAGGCCGCCCGGGAGCGCGGGCATCCTGCCCGCCAAAGCGTGCCCCGGCACGCTTAGCAGCGAAGCGCCACCTCTCAACGTTGAGAGGTGGCGCTTCTTTGCATTCGCGCTGCGCGCTCATGGCGGGCAGGATGCCCGCGCTCCCGGGGGCTGTCGAATGTCTGCCTTAGTTGCTCCCCCTGTCGCGCATGTAGATCAGCTCTTCGACGGTGGGGGCGGTGCCGCGGGACTTGGCGCGGCGGATGAAGTCGGAGGTGACGCCGTGGTCGCGCATGCGGATGAGCTGTTCGACCTGGAGGTGTGAGTAGCCGAGGTCTTGCAGCTCGCGGATGAACTCGACCGTGACGCCGTGGTCGCGGATGTGTATGAGCTGTTCGAGCGAGAGCGAGTCGTAGCCCTCGGCGCGCAGCTTTTTGATGAAATCGGGCGTCACGCCGTGGTCGCGGACGCTGATGAGCCCGTCGAGCGAAGGCGTCTCGAAGCCCGCCGCCCGCAGCTCGCGGATGAAGGAGGGCGTGACGCCGTGGTCGCGCGTCCGCACCAGCTCCTCCGCCTGTAGGTCTCGGAAGCCCGCATCGCGCAGCTCGCCGACGTATTCGAGGCTGACCCCGTGGTCGCGCATCCGCACGAGCGCGTCGGCCGTGCCGAGCCGGTAGCCCAATCCGCTCAACCCGCGCACGTAGTCGGCGCGCACGCCGTGCTCGCCCATGCGGACGAGCTGTTCGAGCGTCGGCCGCTCGTAGCCCGCCGACTTCAGCTCGTCGAGCAGCGCGAGCCCGACCTCGGCCATCGCCAGCCGGAAGAGCTGCCGCGTGTCGGGCGTGCCGACGCCGCGCCGCGCCAACTCGGCCGCGAAGCCCTGGTCGGGGACGAAGACGAAGTGGCCCGAGCCGTTCCCCTGCCGGAACCAGCCCTCGCAGGCGAACGTGCCCGCGTCCCGCCGCAGGTCGAAGCGGACGTTGGTGCCCGAGGCGCTGAGCGCCTGCTCGCGCGTCAGCCCTTGCAAAGACTCGGGCGCCACGTCGCGCGACGTGTTCCAGAAGCTCTCGTGCTTGCGCCCGTCCTGGCCCACGCGGTTCTCGTTGAAGCGCAGCGTGAGCGAAGTCTTCCCCCCGTCGGTCTGGTACTCGACGAGCCACTGCCCCTCGAAGCGCTCGGCCTGCGCCGCGGCGACGGGCGCGAGCCTGGGCGCGGCGAGCGGCGCGGAGAGCGCGAGCGCGACGAGCGCGCAGGTCAGGAACGCGAGCCGAACCGCGCGGACGCGCGCGGCGCGAAGGTTCTGCCACTTCATGTCGGTCTCTCCTGTTCGGGCGGATTCACGGGCGGCCGTTTGCAGGGAACACACCGCCGCGCACCTGTTTGTGACAGGGGGCGGGCGCGGGTTTCAGTTTTTTTCACTCCCGCCGCCACGAGGATGAGAGAATCAGACGGATGCGACGCCATAGCGGTCAGATGAGTTTGGTGCGTAGAGGGTCGGAGGGCGGGCCGCGCCCGTTCGCGCGGCGGCTTTTGCGCGAGTGGCGGCTGCGTGGCTGGCCCGTGCGCGGCGAGCGCGTGCTGTGCGCCGTCTCGGGCGGGGCGGACTCGACGGCGCTGCTGCTCGGGCTCGAAGAGTTGAAGCGCGGGGGGCTGCTCGGCGTGGATTTGACGGCGGCGCACCTCGACCACGGGCTGCGCGGCGAGGCCGGCGCCGAAGACGCGCGCTGGGTGGAGGGGCTCGCGCGCGCGTACGGCTTCGAGTGCGTCGTCGGGCGCGCGGCCCTTTCGGAGGGGGCGCGTGAGAACCTTGAGCAGGCGGCGCGGCGCGCGCGTTACGAGTTCCTCGCCGAAGCGGCGCGCGCGTGCGGGGCGCGCGCGGTGCTCGCGGCGCACACGCTCGACGACCAGGCCGAGACCGTCCTGCTCCGCCTGCTGCGCGGGAGCGGCGCCGAAGGGCTCGCCGGCATGGCGCCCGAGCGCGCGCTCGAAGCGGGAGGGGAAGTCCGCCTGCGCCGGCCGCTCCTGAGCTGGGCGCGCCGCGCCGACACCGAAGGCTTCTGCCGCGAGCGCGGCGTCGAGTTCCGCTCCGACGCGATGAACGAAGACGAACGCTTCGCGCGCGTGCGCGTGCGGCGCACGCTCCTGCCGCTGCTCGAAACCCTCAACCCGCGCGCGGCCGAGACCCTGGCGCGCACGGCCGCCCTGCTGCGCGAAGACTCCGCCGCGCTCGACGCATTGGCCGCCGCGCTGCTCGCAGAGGCGCGCCCGGAAGTTGACGAAAGTGCTGGGGAAGGAACGTCGGAAGAGGCGGCGGCGCACCCTCTCAAAGTCGATGCGCTCAGGCGCGCGGCGCCCGCGCTCAGGCGCCGCGTCTTGCGGCTCTGGCTCGCGCGCGAGCGGGGCGATTTGCGCCGTCTCTCACGCGCACACCTGCTCGGCGTCGAACGTCTCCTCGAAGGCTCGCGCGGCGGCCGCGTCGCCGAACTCCCCGGCGGCGCCCGCGTCGAACGCCGCCGCAACCTCCTCCACTTCCGCCCCGCGGCGCAAAGAAAAATCGAGCACGGAACATAAACTCCTCTCCGGCCAGTGATCGTTGACGTGCAACCTCGGCGGGCGTATAAGACGCCTATCGGGTAACCTCCGGCTGCTTAAAAAGTCTTAGTCATCATGGGCTCCGCCAGGCTCACCAATCTCTTGAAGTAAGGAGACGCCATGAACGTCCGCAGACCAGGCCGCCCCTTCCGCCGCAAAAACCTCTTCGGCGCATTCATCGTCCCTGTGCTCTCGCTCGTCACGTTGGCGGGGCGCGCGCCGGGTGCCGGGTATCCGCGGCCGCAGGGCGGAGGGGGCGCGGTGCGAGTCGTCCCCTCAGACATGGATATGTGCGCCGCGCCCGCGCGCCCCGGTGATGCCTGGGACGGGTTCTGCCTTCGCGGAAAGGTCAAAGCCCTCACGGATGAGTTGAGGGCGGCGCGGGTAGAGGGTGGCCGTGTGGAGGACGGAGAGCTTATAGAAATAGTCAAAGAGAGCTTCGACGGGCGCGGCCGACGCACCCTGCGCGAAATGAGCAGCAACCACCCCGGCCCGGTCGGCGCGGCCTTCAGCAAACTCGTTTACAGCTACGACCCGAGCGGGCGCATGACCGGCTGGATGTCTTACGAGGCGGGGAGCACTGTGCCGGAATTGGTCGTCGTCCTTTCGTACGACGAGCGCGGTAACAGGGTCAGGGCGGAAGCGACGGGCGCGAAGCCGGGCGCGCGGTACGTCCAGGAGTTCACCTACGACGCAGGGGGGCGGCTGGTCGGGGACAGTTTCAGCCGCCTCACGGACGGCGGTTGGCAAACGCACAGGCAGGTCGTCACCTTTGAAGGGGCGGTGGCTCACGTCCGCGTTTACTCCCCCGACGGCGCGCTGGCGTCGAGGGGAACGACCCTCAGCGACGGGCGCGGCCACCTGCTCGGCGAAGAGGGGTACCGCGTCAACGCTCAGGGCGAAGAAGAACTCGACAGAAAGGTCACGTACCGGTACGACCCGAAGGGACGGCTGACGGAGGTCATCTACCAACGGGCGGAAGAGAGGCTCGGCGCGCGGGCCGTCTACGAATACGACGAGAGCGGCAACGTGACCTCCCTGACGAGGTACAACGCCGACGGGAGTTTCGCCGCGAGCGGACACCGCGAGTACGAGTACGACGCGGCCGGGAACTGGGTGAGGCGCGTCGATTCCGCGCGGAGCTCGGAGGGCGCCGCGCCCGCGCCGTACCTGGTCGAACGCCGCCACATCACCTACTACTAAACCGGAGGGAATTCGGCCGCCGCGACGGGCGGCGGGTTTCCGGGGAAAGAGGTTGAAAATGGCGGCGGCCGCGTCGCCGAACGCCCGGCAGCTTCAACTTCTTAAGCTTGACGCCCCGCCGCGGCGGGCGTATAAGTCAGCCGTCGCTCGCACCGCCCCGCACCTCAATGCATCGGTCGTCATGGGCTCCGCCAAGCTCACCAGCCTCTTGAAAGGAGAGACGCCATGAACACTCATAGACTCCGCTCGATGTTCAGCCGCCAGAACGTTGATCCCTTCAAAATCTTCCTCTTCTTGCTCGCGGTAATGGTGGTCTGCGGGTTCACAGCCAGTACGGGGCAGTCGTCCGCGCAAGAGAGCGTCGGTAAGGGGCGCGGCAACCAAGGCCCCCCTGAGTTTGCTAACCAGACCGCCGAAGACATCAAGAAAGAGTTCGGCGACGACGACCTGAAGGTGAAAGACCAGAAGAAGCCGGGCGGCAAGTGGGGCTTCGGCCTCGGATTTGACTCGAATCAGTTCGACGACCCCTCGGTGCCGGTGGTCGTCGGCGCAGTTCAATCACTGTCAGGGGGAGGGAAATACGCGGGGGTGTTTAAGGTCAAAAGGCTGGAGATTAAGAACCGGAGCTTCAAGGCCGTGAACTCGGTACAACTCAGGTGGTCAATAGTTAGCCTAGACAACCCGTCGAAGGTCTTACTGGAAGGTACCCTCCCCTTCGTCAATTTCTGGGCCGAAGCCGACAGTTCCAAAGTCATAGAAATCCCGACCATCTACCCCGTCCTCCTCTTCAACCCTCTGGCGAAGGACGGCGAACTCGATGGCCGGTTCAAGTTAACTATCGGGGTGCAGGAGGCGCGTTTCGCAGACGGTTCATTCTGGAGACGACAAGAGCCGGTAGCCTGGTTAAATATCCTGTACTATGACCAGCCTGTCGCCAACCGTTTTCGGAGCCTCGCCTCAATAAGCCCTATCATCCCCTATTTGTGGACAGACCCGAGCGGCAGTCGGGCTATCCTCAAGCGGTGCGAAGCAGAGCCGGGGTTGACCACCTCGGCTTTTTCTTCTATGCCGTATCAAGAGACGACTTGTCACGACGACAAGAGTACTTTTATTGATCCGGTTACGTTGCATCAAAGCTGTGGCACCCCATCACCCGGAGACGCCTGTTATTCAAATTGTAGCGCTGAAGGGTGGTGCAACGTGTACAGTGTAAGGGGTAGGTGTAACCCGACCCCGACGCCGACGCCGACGCCGACGCCGACGCCGACGCCGGAGCCTTCAACGTGCCCGTGTAACGACCCGCAAGGCCGGAGGCCCAACTCGTCTTGCAGCCAATGTGTGACGATAGGTAACCAGACCTACTGGCTATATTGCGACACGTGCATCGACGGGCCACAGGTGGACTTCTGCAAGTACCCGGACACCGGCTGCCCCGGCGGCTTCTACAACGACGGCGAGACCAACTGCTGCCAGCCCTACTTCACCGGCCTGAGCTGCACCACGCCAAGCTTTAACGGCACCTGCCCCGCCCCGACCGTGCCTGACCCCAGAGGCACAGGCTTGTGCTGCCTGGGCGGTAACTCCACGGGCTGCGAGGCGCTCGGCTTCTTCTGGGATGCGGCCGGGCAGGTCTGCCGCGACCTCCTCGGCGGCGTCCCCGGCGACTGCTCCGGCTCCCTGGGCTTCGGCTGCGACGTGCCCCTCGTCGGCGGCTGCGAGAACCCCTTCTACGGCGACCCGCTCTACTGCGGCCCCTCGCCGCTCGCCGTGGACGTTAACGGCGACGGCTTCTCCCTAACCGACGCCGCCCGCGGCGTCGGCTTTGACTTGAACAACGACGGGGCGCGTGAGCGCGTCTCATGGACGGCCGCCGGCTCCGACGACGCGTGGCTGGCGTTTGACCGTAACCGGGACGGGGTCATCGACAGCGGGCGCGAGCTGTTCGGCAACTACACGCCGCAGCCGCTGGCGAACCCGCCCAACGGATTCCAGGCGTTGGCCGCCTTCGACACGCCCCGGCGCGGCGGCAACGCCGACGGCGTGATCGACGCGCACGACGCGGTCTTCGCTTACCTGCGGCTGTGGCAGGACACGAACCACGACGGCGTCTCGCAGCCCGCGGAGCTGCACACGCTCCCCGAGCTGGATGTCGTACGGATACATCTGGACTACAAGGAGTCGAAGCGCACGGACGAGTACGGGAACCGGTTCCGCTACCGGGCGAAGGTGGACGACGCGCGGGGCGCGAAGGTGAATCGGTGGGCGTGGGACGTGTTCCTCGTGCCGGCCCCGTAAGGGCTTTGAAGGCCGCCGCCGGAAGAAGGCCGCCCGCCGACGCCTCGCAGGTCGGCGGGCGGCCTTTTCGGGGAAAAAGGTTGAAAATGGCGGCGGCCGAACCTACAATCGGGGAGGCGTCCTCGCGGGCGGCAGAAGGCGCAACGGCGCGCGCGCCGTGGGCATCCAAACCAGGCCCGACTGCCGTATCAAAACAGCGGCTCGCTCCCTGAAAGTTGGCGGCCGGGCGTTGCATTTCGAGGGGTTCGGCGGGGAGCGACAAAAGGCGCCGTTTGGGTTATCATCGGCGTCGGAGGCGTAGAAGATTTTGAGTTCCACTGCGAGACAACTGATTTTCTGGGTGCTCATCCTGGTCGGCGCCGTGATGCTCTACCAGTTCGTGACGAACCGGACGGCGAAGAACGCGCAGGAGAAGAACATCACCGAGCTGCGAGGGCTCATCAACGACACCAAGGTCGAGAAGCTGACCATCAAGCCGACCGAGGCCGTCGCCATCGAGAAGGGCTCGAAGGCCGAGATTCACACCAAGCTCGGCAACTCCGACCAGCAGAACGAGCTGATGAACCTCGCCGCCTCGAAGGGCATCGCCGTCGAGGACGAGACCGCCGCGGGCAACAGCGCCTTCTGGTCGATCCTGATGTGGTGGGGGCCTGTCCTCCTCCTGGTCGGCTTCTGGATCTTCATGCTGCGGCAGATGCAGTCGGGCGGCAACAAGGCGCTCTCCTTCGGCAAGTCGCGCGCGAAGCTCCTGAACAACCAGCAGAAGCGCGTCACCTTCAAGGACGTGGCCGGCGTGGACGAGGCCAAGGAGGAGCTTCAGGAGATCATCGAGTTCCTCAAGGAGCCGCAGAAGTTCCAGAAGCTCGGCGGCCGCATCCCGAAGGGCGTGCTCCTCGTCGGCCCCCCGGGCACCGGCAAGACGCTCATGGCGCGGGCGGTCGCGGGTGAGGCCAACGTCCCGTTCTTCTCCATCTCGGGCTCCGACTTCGTCGAGATGTTCGTCGGCGTCGGCGCCTCGCGCGTGCGCGACCTCTTCGAGCAGGGCAAGAAGAACGCGCCGTGCATCATCTTCATCGACGAGATTGACGCGGTCGGCCGTCACCGCGGCGCCGGCTTGGGCGGCGGCCACGACGAGCGCGAGCAGACTTTGAACCAACTCCTCGTCGAGATGGACGGCTTCGAGTCGAACGACGGCGTCATCATCATGGCCTCGACCAACCGGCCCGACGTGCTCGACCCGGCGCTCCTCCGGCCCGGCCGCTTCGACCGCCGCGTCGTCGTGCCGCGCCCCGACGTGCGCGGGCGCGAGGGCATTCTTAAAGTTCACACGCGCAAGATTCCCCTGGGCGAGGACGTTGAAATCAGCGTCATCGCGCGCGGCACGCCGGGCTTCACCGGCGCAGACCTCGCCAACCTCGTCAACGAGGCGGCCCTCAACGCGGCGCGCTACAACAAGAAGATCGTCAACATGGCGGACTTCGAGCTGGCGAAGGACAAGGTCTTGATGGGCGCCGAGCGCAAGTCGATGGTCATCACCAACGAGGAGAAGCGCGTCACCGCCTACCACGAGGCCGGCCACACGCTCGTCGGCCTCAAGGTGCCGAACGCAGACCCCGTCCACAAGGTGACGATCATCCCGCGCGGGATGGCCCTGGGCGTCACGCAGCAGTTGCCCGAGGGCGACCGCCACAACTACACGCAGGAGTACCTGCTCGGCCAGATCGCCATCCTGATGGGCGGCCGCATCGCCGAAGAGGTCTTCCTCGGCAGCATCACGACGGGCGCCTCCAACGACATCGAGCGCGCGACGGAACTCGCCCGCGCGATGGTCTGCGAGTACGGCATGTCGAACCTCGGGCCGCTCACCTTCGGCAAGAAGGAGGAGCAGATTTTCCTCGGCCGCGAAATCTCTCAGCACCGGGACTTCTCCGAGGACACGGCGATCAAGATCGACCAGGAGGTCAAGAAGCTCGTCAGCGAGCAGTACGAGCGCGCGCGCGGCATCGTCACCGACAACCGCGAGACGATGATCCGCCTGGCCGAGACCCTCCTCGACCGCGAGACGCTCGACGCCGTGCAGATTCGCCGCATCATCGCGGGCCTGCCGCTCGACGACGACGACTCCACGTCGCACAAGGACGACTCCGACCGGCCGCAGCTCAAGGAGCCCGCGACCAACCCGCTCAAGCCAATCCTGCCCCCGATTACGGGCGGCAACCCGGCGCCGGCCTAAAGCGCGGGTAAAGGGGAAAAGTTAAAGGGGAAGGGGATTTCAAGCCTCTTCCCCTTTTCGTCATTCCTGACATGAAAGTGAAAGCAATCCTCCCTCTGCTCTTCATCGTCGGACTGCTCGCGTCCGCGCTGACGCCGCGCGCGGCGCGCTCGCAGCAGCGCGGCCCCGGAGCCGTCCAGGCGGCGCCTCCGGCCGGCGGCCCCTACTACGCACTGGTCATCGGCGACGGAGATTATCTCTCCCTGCCGAAGCTCGGGACGGCCGCGAGGGACGCGCGCGCGGTCGAGCGCGTGCTGCGCGAGTCGTACGGCTTCCAGACCAGGCTGCTCGTCAACGCCACGCGCCCGGAGATCGTCGCGGCGCTGTCGGGCTACAGGCGCACGCTCGGCGCGGACGCGAGCTTGCTCGTCTACTACGCGGGGCACGGGTACAGGGACGCCGCGGCCGAAAAGGCTTACTGGCTGCCGTCGGACGCGACGCGCGAAGACGTGTCCAAACGGCTCGACGCGGACGAGATGACGAACGGCATCCGCGCCGTCCCGGCCCGCCACGTCCTCGTCGTCTCGGACAGTTGCTACTCGGGCACCCTGCCGTACGTGCTCAGCGCCCCGCCGGCGAGCCCGGCCGAGCGCGAACGGTTCCTGCAAAAGATGGCCGCGGGGCGCTCGCGCACGCTGTTGGCCTCGGGCGGCGACGAGCCCCTGGCGGACGACGGCGGCCACTCCGTCTTCGCCGCCGCACTCCTGCGCGGCCTGCGCGAGATGGTCGGGCCGCGGTTCACGGCCTCCGAACTGTTCGTCGGCTACGTCCTGAGCCCCGTCGCCGGCCGCGCCGGCCGGATACCCGCCTACAACCCGCTCCGCAACTCCGGCCACGAAGGCGGCGACTTCGTCTTCACGCGGATTAAACCCCCCGCCGTCCCAGGGTCTTGCGATGACCTGGAAGTTGAGGCGAAGCTGTACCGGACATTTCTCGACAACTACAAGAACACCCCCGAACAGCAGAAGGTCGCCTACGAGGCGGGCAAGGAGTACATCTCCAGGTACGAAAGCTGTCCGAGGGAGAGTGATAAAACCGTCGTCGCTTTCGTACGGAATTGGGTGAACAAGTACGAGAAGGCCGTCAGGGAGTGGGAGCGGTGGCACAAACAACAGCCTTGACGGGTGAGCACGCATGATTGTCGCGCTGACGAGGGAGCCCGCGCGCGCTTTGGACGCGTGCGAGTTGACGTACAGGGAGCGCGAGCCGATTGACGCGGGCGCCGCCGCCGCGCAGCACCGCGGCTATTGCGAGGCGCTGAGAGCCTGCGGCGCGCGTGTCGTCACGCTGCCGCCGTTGGATGAGCTGCCGGACAGCGTCTTTGTCGAGGACACGACGGTCGTGCTCGAAGAGGTCGCGGTGCTGACGCGCCCGGGCGTCGAGTCGCGGCGGGGCGAGGTGAGTCTGATCGAGGCGGAGGTGGCGCGACTCCGAACGGTCGCCCGGGTCGAAGCGCCCGCGACGCTCGAAGGCGGCGACGTGCTGCGCCTCGGCCGGACGCTCTACGTGGGGCTCTCGCCGCGCACGAACGCGGAGGGCGCTCTCTCTCTGCGCAGTCTCGTCGCGCCTTACGGCTACGAGGTCTTGACGGTCGAGCCGCGCGGCTGCCTGCATTTGAAGACCGGCTGCTCCGCGCTCGACGAAGAGGCCGTGCTCTTTAATCCCGAATGGGTGGACGCCGCGGTCTTCCGCGGGCGCGAGGTCGTCCCCGTTGACGCCGCCGAGCCCTGGGCCGCGAACGTCCTGCGCGTCGGCCGTGCGGTCTGCGTGAGCGCGGCCTTCCCGCGGACGGCGGAGATGCTCGCGCGCCGCGGTTACGACGTGCGCGCCGTCGAGGTCTCCGAGTTCGCGAAGGCGGAGGGCGCGTTGACCTGCATGAGCCTCCTCTTCCGACGGCCTGATTAACCACAGAGGGCACAAAGGTGTTCACGGAGGGCACGAAGAAAACCTTTGTGGCCTTCGTGTGTACTTCGTGCCCTCTGTGGTTAAATCTCGTCCGATGCATGCAAGCCGCGTCTGGAAATTCGCGCGCAGGGGGCTGCCCTGGGGCGCGCGCACGCTCGTGATGGGCGTGCTGAACGTGACGCCCGACAGCTTCAGCGACGGCGGGCGCTTCTTCGACCGCGCACGCGCCCTCGAACACGCCGAACGGATGATGGAGGACGGAGCGAACATCCTCGACATCGGCGGCGAGTCTACGCGGCCGGGCAGCCGCGACGTGGATGCGGAGGAAGAGATACGACGTGTCGTGCCTCTCGTCGAAGCCCTCGCCGGGCGCGTCTACGTGCCCATCTCGGTGGACACGACGAAGGCGAGCGTCGCGCGCGCCGCGCTCGAAGCCGGGGCGGAGATAATCAACGATATCTCGGGCCTGCGCTTCGACCCCGCGCTCGCCGACGAGGTCGCCCGCGTGGGGGCCGGGCTCGTCCTCATGCACTCGCTCGGCACGCGCGAGACGTTACACACGCTCCCGCCGGCCGCGGACATCATGCGCGAGGTCTTGGAGACGCTGGGGCGCGGCGTCGCAGAGGCGCAGCGTCGCGGCGTCGCACGCATGTCGATAGTCGTAGACCCCGGCATCGGCTTCGGCAAGACCCACGAGCAGAACGTCGAGTTGCTCGCGCGGCTCGACGCCGTCGTCGCGGCCTTTCCAGACTTCCCAGTCCTCGTCGGCACCTCCCGCAAGCGCTTCGTCGGCACGCTGCTCGGCGGCGCGCCCGTCGAAGAGAGATTGCACGGCACGTTGGCGACGGTCGCCGCCGCGGTGCTGCGCGGCGCACACGTCGTCCGCGTCCACGACGTGCGCCCCGCCGTCGAGACTGTCAAGGTCATCGACGCCATAAAGGCGGCGGGCGCTTGTCACCCGTGACTTCCGTATCGTATCGTCAAAACCGATGCTGCCGAGTAAGAGACTGTTAAGCGCGACCACGCTCGCGTGCGTCGTCCTGTTGGCGTCGGGCTTCCGCGGCTGCGGGTACAAGCCCGTGACGAAGTCGGGGCTGCCGACGCACGTCAAGACGGTGGCGGTGCCTGCTTTCCAGAACCAGGCGCTGCGCTACAAGGTCGAGTCGCGCTTCACCGACGCCGTCATGCGCGAGATTCTGCGGCGCGGCAAGGGCTTGCGCGTGCAGAGCGAGACGAAGGGCGCCGACGCGGTCGTGGACGGCACCATCAAGAGCTTCGCCTTCTACGGCGTGCTGCTCGACTCGCGCGGCCGCGCCCGCATCTTCGAGGTGACGATCACGGCCGCCGTCACCGTCCGCGACCAGGTCACCAACCGCGTCCTCTACGACAACCAGGACTACGTCTATCGCGGCGAGTTCGAGTTCACGGACGACCCGCGCTCCTTCTTCAACGAGGAAGACCCCGCGGTCGAGCGCCTCTCGCGCAGCTTCGCCGAGAGCCTCGTCTCGACGCTGGTCAACGGCTTCGGCGTCAACGAAGAACCCTAATGTCTACCCTCACGCGCGAAGAGCTTTGGCGGGAGTTGAAGGCGGGGAAGGTCGGGCCGCTCTACCTCCTCTTCGGGCCGGAGGACTACCTGCGGGACGCGGCGGCGCGGGCGGTGGCCGACGCCGCCTTGAAGGGCTCGCCGCTGCGCGAGTTCAACGAGTCTTCATTTGACCTCATTTCTGCTGACGTGCAGCACGCGATTGCCGCGGCCGAGCAGATGCCGATGATGGGCGGTCGCCGTGTCGTGTTCGTAACAGGTTTCATCCGGAAGCATCCTCGTGCGCCGTTGCCCGAGGCGGACGAAGAGGCGCTCGTGCGCTACGTGACGCGGCCCGTCGAGACCTCGACCGTCATCTTCGTCGCGGACAACCTCGACAAGCGGCTCAAGCTGAGCAAGACGCTCCTCGAAGTCTGCCAGAGCGTCGAGTTCGCGGAGCTGAGGGACGGGGAGCTGGCCGCGTGGGCGCGCGACAGGTTGAAGCACCTCGGCGCGCACGCCGAAGAGCGTGCGCTGCGCCAGGCGGTCGCGCTCGCCGGCCCGAGCGTGCGGAGGGTGGCGACCGAGCTTGAGAAGCTCGCGACGGCCGCGCTCCCCGGCGGGCAGGTGACTGTGGAGCTGGTGGACGAGCTGGTCGGGCGCTCGCGCGAGCTTTCGAACTTCGAGCTGTCCGACCACCTCATCGCGCGCGACCGCCGCCGCGCGTTAGAGACGTTGCGCAAACTCCTCGACGACGGCGCCGAGCCCGTCATGCTGCTGGGCCTTTTGGCGAGCAACTTCCACCGCCTCGCGCTCGCCAAAGAGTTGATGACGCGCGGCGCGCCCGAGCAGGAGGTCTTCCGCGTCGTCAACATGCCCTTCAGCCAGCGCAAAGAGTTTCTCGCCACCGCCCGCCGCGCGGACGCCGACGAACTCACGCGCCGCATCGCACGCATCGCCGCGGCCGACCTCGCCATCAAGACCTCGCTCGGCGGCGGCGGTGAACGCGGCTCCCGCCTCCAACTCGAAATGCTCGTCTGCGAGCTGTCGGCCTGAAGAAAGTTAAAAGTCGAGCGGCTTCAAATCGGAGTCGAGCCAGTAGGCGCGGGCCTTGTCCGATTCGAGGCGCTTCTTGCTGTAGTAGTCGGAGGCGAGGCGCGGGTCGGCGCACGCGTCCGACAGTTCGTTGGCGAGTTCGGCGAGGCCGCGCGCCCTGTCCGCCTGCTCCGCGAACGCCAGCACCCGGCGCATCCAGAAGACCGTCAGCGTCTCGTGGTAGACGCCGGAGAGCCCGTGGTGCTCGACGAAGCGGCCGAGGCCCCGCCGCATCCGTTCGAGAGCCGCGGGGTAGGGGGAGTCGAGGAGGTAGACGAGCGCGACCGTCAGGTGCAGGCGGTGCTTGAACTCGTCCGGCGCGAACTCGCACGACTCGAACCTGCGCACCACCTCCGACACCTCCTCGTCGCTTCCGTAAGGCGCAACTTGATTCGTCACTTTCCGCCTCCTTTCGCTGGAACTCCGGGCAGCAAAAAGCGAGGCAGGCCGCCACGGCGACGGCCTGCCTCGCTTCGTCTGAAATGTCCGGGCGGCTTACTTGCCCGACTCGCCCACGCGCACCGTGAGGCGCGACTTGTAGCGCGCGGCCGCGTTGCGGTGGAGCACGCCCTTCTGCACGGCCTTGTCGATGAGCGAGACGGTCTGCGGCAGCAGCGTCTGCGCCGACCCCGCGTCGCCGGACTCGATGGCGGCCCGCAGCTTCTTGATCCCCGTGCGCAGGCGCCCGCGGTTGCCGCGGTTGATCTCGTTCCGCTTCTCGTTCTGGCGCACACGCTTCTCGGCTGACTTGTGATTAGGCATCTCTCGATTAACTCCGTCTGTCCTCAATTCCTGGTCTGAAAAAGCTCGCCGGGGCACACTGTCGAGAATCTGCCCGCCAGAGCAAAGCCCAAAGTATAGGGAGCCCCGGCACCCGTGTCAAGGCGCGGCGGCGGGCGCGAAAACCGCCTTCGCCGTCCGCGGGCGCACGCCCGCGGCGCCCCCCGCACACACTTCCGTTGACACCCCCGCCCGCCGTGTTGTAGCGTCGTTTCTGCAATGAACGAGACCGCTTTGTCGTCCCTCATCCGCCCCCGGCACCGCCACGCCGAGCCGTCCCCGCTTGAAGGAGAAGAGAGCGACTTTTGAAGAAGATCGAGCTTCCGCCGCGCGCCGTCGAGACGCTCTACGGCGTCCACGACCAGAACATCAAGCACCTGGAATCGCTCCTCGATGTGCGCGTGGACGCGCGCGGCCAAGACCTTTCGCTCGACGGCAACCCCGCGGACGTGGAGACCGCCGGGCGCATCATCGAGGACTTCGCCGCGCTCTTCCGCGAGGGCAAGACCTTCACCGACAAGGAGCTCCGCGAAGCCTTCGCCCAGATCGCCGAAGACCGCAGCTACTCCCTGCGCGACTACTTCACCAAGGCGCGCTTCAACCCCGCCGGCAAGAAGCAGGTCGCGCCCAAGTCGGCCAACCAGCGCCGCTACATCGAGGCCATTCAGGCGAACGACATCGTCTTCGGCATCGGCCCCGCCGGCACGGGTAAAAGCTATCTGGCGGTGGCGATGGCCGTGCAGGCTCTGACGCAGAAGCAGGTCAGCCGCATCGTCCTCGCCCGCCCCGCGGTCGAGGCCGGCGAGCGCCTCGGCTTCCTCCCCGGCGACCTGCAAGAGAAAGTTGACCCCTACCTCCGCCCCCTCTACGACGCCCTCTTCGACCTCATGGACGCCGAGCGCGTCGCCAAGATGTTGGAGAAGCGCATCATCGAAGTCGCCCCCCTGGCCTTCATGCGCGGCCGTACGTTGGCAGATGCGTTCATCATCCTCGACGAGGCGCAGAACACGACGAGCGAGCAGATGAAGATGGCTTTGACGAGGATCGGGTTCGGGTCGAAGGCGGTCATCACGGGCGACGTGACGCAGATCGATCTGCCGACCGGCAAGCGCAGCGGGCTGGTCGAGGCCGAGCGCATCCTCTCGAAGGTCGAGGGCATCGAGTTCGTCTACTTCACAGACAAGGACGTCGTCCGCCACCGCCTCGTCCAACAGATCATCAAAGCCTACGAGTCGCAGACCAACAAGGGTGAGGCCGCCGGCCCCGAGCGATGATCGAGGTCGTCAACCGCCAGCGGAAGCTGCCCCTGGACTGCGAGCGCTGGCGCGCCTTCGCCGAACGCGCCTTGAGAGTGGTGCCGGCGAAGGGCGCGGGGGCGACGGTGGCGTTCGTGTCGGACAGGGCGATGCGGGAGTTGAACCGGCGTTGGCGGGGGAAGCGTGGGACGACGGACGTGTTGTCGTTCCCGGCGGGGCAGGAGGAGTTTGAGAAGGGGGAGGGGTTGAGTCTGGGGGACGTGGTCATCTCCGTCGAGCAGGCGGCGCGGCAGGCGGCGGAGCACGGATTAGATTTTGAGAACGAGGTCGAGCAGCTCGTCCTGCACGGGCTGCTGCACCTGTGCGGCTACGACCACGAGACGGACGGCGGCGAGATGAACGCGCTGGAGCTGAGGCTGCGCCGCCGGCTCGGGATATAATTACGTAAACCGTAAACCGCGAACCGTGACAAGAGGCTTGCGTCCTGTCACGGTTTACCGTTTACTGTTCACGGCCTTTATGGAGACTCAGCTAGAAATCGGGGTGGGCCTGGTGCTGCTCGTAGTGCTGGCCTTCCTCTCGACGGTGGACGTGGCGTTCGGCCAGTTGAGCGACGTGGGGTTGCGGCGCCTGACGGGCGAGCGCGAGGAGCGGCCCGGCCGCTCCGTGCAGTTCCTCGGCGAGGTCTTGGAGAATCGGCCGCGCTTCCGCTTCACTTTGAACGCGGCGATCCAGGTCGTGCTGGTCGCGGTCGTCGTGCTCGTCACGTCGGTCTGTTTCCAACTGCTCGGGGCCGAGCGGCGCTTCCTGCTCATCGCGTTCTTCATCGCGCTGGCGCTGACGATATTCTTCCGGCAGGTCATCCCGCGGCTGCTCGCGGCGGGGAACCCGGAGCGGACGCTGCTGATGCTGCTGCCGCTCTACCGCCCGTTCTACGGCGTGCTCTCGCTCCTGGCGACCCCGCGCCAGATGGCGGCCGAGCGCTCGCGGCGCGGCGGCGAAGACATACACCTCACGCGAACCGGCGCGGAAGCCCCGGACGCCGACGCGGAGGGGAACGGCGGCGGCGGGGGCGGCGGAGACATCCAGGCGCTCATCGACGTGGGGGAGGACGAGGGCATCCTCGAAGAGGATGAGAGCGTGCTCATCCAGTCCATCATCGAGTTCGGCGAGACGCGCGCCGGCGAGGTGATGACGCCGCGCACGGACATGGTCGCGCTGCCGCTCTCGGCCACCGTGCGCGAGGCGCGCGACGTGATGGAGGAGTCGAAGTACTCGCGCCTGCCCGTCTACCGCGAGCAGATCGAGGACGTGGTCGGCATCATCTACGTCCGCGACCTGCTCTCCTACTGGGCCGAGGGGCGCGAGGACGAATCAATCGAGCCGCTGCTGCGGCCCGCCTACTTCGTCCCCGAGACGAAGTCCGTGGACGAGCTGCTCGAAGAGATGCAGAAGACGCACGTCCAGCTCGCGCTCGTCATCGACGAGTACGGCGGGCTCGCCGGGCTGCTCACCGTCGAGGACATCCTCGAAGAGATCGTCGGCGAGATCGAGGACGAGGACATCGAGAGCGAGGAGATCGTCGAGATCGTCCTGTCGGACGACGGCTACTGCGACGTGCTCGGCTCGACCGAGGTCGGCAAGATCGAGCGGCTGTTTGATTTGGAGATCGAGGACGACGACTTCACGACCATCGCCGGCCTCGTCATCAATGAGTCGGGCACGGTGCCGCAGCCGGGCACGCGCCTCAACTTCCGCGGGTTGGACGTGGAAGTCCTTGAGGCCGACGAGCGCCGCATCAACCGCCTGCGCCTCCGCCGCACGCGGGAGGACAACGAGCAGGCGGCCGCGGCCGAATAGTTCTATCCAGCGAACACGTTCGACAGGGGAAGAATGGCGAAGAAGAAGAGCAAATACCTTTCGGGGCGGCGCATCGACCCGCGGGCGATTGAGGGCGGCGAGACGGTGGCCGACCTCGTGGACGAGACCTTTCTCGCGTACAACGCGGCGCGGCTGCGCGAGGCGTGCCAGTTGTTTGCAAAGAAGATGCTTGAGCCGGACGTGACCGTCGGGCTCTCCATCACGGGCGCGCTCACGCCCGCCGGCTTAGGGATTTCGGCACTCGTCCCGCTCATGCGCGCCGGGTTCGTGGACTGGGTCATCACGACCGGCGCGAACCTGTATCACGACACGCACTTCGGCATCGGCCTCTCGCTTCACCAGGGCTCGACCGCCATCTCGGACGTGACGCTGCGGGAGGAGGAGGTCGTCCGCATCTACGACATCTTCTTCGACTACTCTGTGCTCCTGGACACCGACGCCTTCTTCCGCCGCCTGATCGAGGGCGAGGAGTTCCAGCGGCCGATGTCCACGGCCGAGTTCCACAACCTCTGCGGCAAGTACGTGCTCGAACGCGGGCGCAAGCTGGGGATCGAGAACAAGTCTTTCCTCGCCGCCGCCCACGAGTACGGCGTGCCGCTCTACACTTCGAGCCCCGGCGACTCCTCCATCGGCATGAACGTCGCCGCGAAAGCTCTGCAAGGGAACAAGCTCGCCTTCGACCCTTCGGCCGACGTGAACGAGACGGCCGCGCTCGTCCTCGCCGCCAAGCGCGGGGCCATCCACGGCCGGGGTGACAAGGGGAAGAAGCACGGCGGCAAGTCGGCCGTCTTCATCCTCGGCGGCGGGAGCCCCAAGAACTTCATGCTCCAGACCGAGCCGCAGATTCAGGAGGTCTTAGGCATCGACGAGCGCGGGCACGACTACTTCCTGCAAGTCACCGACGCGCGCCCCGACACCGGCGGCCTGTCGGGCGCGACGCCGGGCGAGGCCGTCTCCTGGGGCAAGGTTGACCCGGAGCGTCTGCCCGACGCGGTCGTCTGCTACGTGGACTCGACCGTCGCGCTGCCCTTGATTACGTCTTACGCGCTCGCGCGCCACGAGCCGCGCCCGCTCAAACGGCTCTACGACCGCCGCGGGGAGCTGATGGAGCTGCTGCTTTCCGAGTACGAAAAATCTGAAAGAAGGTAAAAGGGGTTCCGGGTAGCCAATGGTTAAAACGATCAAGGACGACCAGCCGCGCACGTACTTCGACTGCACGAAGTGCCCGGCCTTCTGCTGCTCGATCTACGAGCGCGTGCAGGTGACCAAGCGGGACATCACGCGCCTCGCCAAGCACTTCGGCGTCACCTTCGAGGTGGCGCGCCGCCGCTTCACGAAGCAGTGGCAGGACGAGCGGATTCTGAAGAAGGTCAAGGACACGATCTTCCCCGAGACCTGCATCTTCCTCGACCAGGAGAAGCGCGGCTGCACCATCTACCACGCGCGCCCGGGCGTCTGCCGCGAGTACCCCGACCGCTCGCGCTGCGCCTACTACGACGTGCTCCAGTTCGAGCGCCGCCAGCAGGCCGACGAGACCGTCATCCCCCTCGTCCAGATCACCTTCCGCGAGGTCAAGAAGGGGCCGGAAGTTGACGACAAGTGCGAGAAGGTCTGGGAGTGGCAGCCGGAAAAGAAACGTTGAAGTCTGAACGCCGGACGATGAACTGAAAGCAAAAATGTTCTACAGTTCACCTTTCGGCGTTCAGACTTCATCGTGCCCAACAGGAGTTTAGAAAGATGCGAGAACTTTTGGCGAAGTTGGTGGGGAAGAAGATCGACGTGTTCTGCGGCGGCTCGTCGAGCCTGCGGGGGAAGCTCGTCAAGGTGGACGAGGGCGTGGCGCACATGGTGGACGAGGACGACCAGATGTTCTACGTCTCCATCGAGCGCATCGTCGTCTTCAGCGAGACCAAGTCGGGCGAGCAGCGCGCCGGCTTCAAGGCCGTCGGCTTCCGCCACTAAAGCGGACGCTCATTAAAAGCTTCAGGCCGACCCCTCTCCGGAGGGCGTCGGCCTGACGTGTGTTCGGAAGCCCGGCTCTTGAACTTTTACCTGCCCGCCGAGGCGACGAGCGCCGTCATCGGCACGCGGCGGAAGCCGCTGATGCGCTTCGTCCAGTAGTCGTCGAAGCGCGAGTAGACGACGCCGTGGCTGGTCGAGGCGTGGTAGAAGCCGTTCTCGTCGGCGACGATGCCGATGTGGTGCAGGTTGTTGAAGAAGACCAGCGTGCCGAACTTGTACTTCTCGTCCTCGGTCGGCGGCGCGAACTCCGCCCAGAGGCTCCTGACGGGAGTGCGCTCGAACGCCACGCCCGCCTCCTGGAAGACGCTCCACACGAACCCCGAGCAGTCGTAGCGGTTCGGCCCCGTCGCGCCCAGCCTGTAAGGCGTCCCCAGGCGCTCCTCAATCGCCGTCAACATCGAACGCTCGACGAAACCCAGCTTCGCCGTCGGCACGCCGAACTGCGGCTTCGAAGGCGCGGGCGCGGGCTCGTCCTCGCCCTCCGGCTCCGCCTCGACCACGAAGATGTCGTTTTCGAGACGCGTGCGCCCCTGTGCTTCCGTGGTGGTCGTGGGCTGTGCGTTGGTCGCCTGGCGCGGGCGCGTCGCGGTCTGCGCCTGCGCGGAGAGCGCGAGCAGCGTCAGGGCGAACGTGGCCGCCAGCGTGCGGGGGAACAGTCTGCAAAAAGACATCTAGGGGAACGGTCTCCTCTGCCAAAGTCTACTGATTGCCTTGGGGTATTGCTTTGCTTGAGGTGGAGGCGTTATTCCTTCGGTGCCAACGCCTAAAATCCATACTACACAATAGTTACAGGCACGACCACAACCAATGTGACTGTTTCGTGACGACGCAGCGAGACCTCCTCAAGATTTGGACGGAAAGGGGACGTGACTTTCGTTCATCCTGAAGGCAAAAGAACGAGTTCGGTACGAAAAGAAGTGACGCGACTCACATAAACTCTTTTCCCGTGGAAATTTCCGGGCGCGGCGTGATAGCATGCGCCGCCATAAAGGAGACGCTTTTATGCTTTTCGTCGAGAGCAGGACGGCCGACCTGAGCGTCGAGAGAGACCTGCGCACGCCCGTCCTCGAAGCCCTGCGGCGGCGCGGCTTCGACCCGCTGATACGCTCGGCCCGCCTGCACTTCTTCGAGCAGGCCGCCGCCGGCCCAGAGCACGCCCGCGAGCTTGAGCGGGCGCTGGAAGAGCGCGCCGCGGCCGAGGGCGAGGAGCCTTACGTGCGCGGCGATGTCTTTTGTTTTGAAGACTTTGTGCATTACCTCATCTTCGGGGACGGCTTCGGCGGGGGCGCGGGGCTGCGCGCCGGCATAGTCTACGACGCCGAGACGGTCGCGCCGTCCGAGCGGCTCGAAGCCTTCTGCCGCAGCGTCGCGGAGGCGTACGAGGAGGCGGCGCGCGCGTCCGCGGGGGCGGGAGGCGGCTCGGAAGCCGCGCAGCACATCGAGTGGCAGGCGCGCGAGGGACAGACGCACGGCGCCTTCGTTCAGGGCAGGGCCGAAGAATCTTCGGACGCGGCGCCGCGGCCGCCGGCCGTCACGCCGGAGCGTGCGCGCGGGGTCGAGATTCTTGAAGACGCGGCCGCACGCGGTTTTTTGCAAAGACTGGGCGAGGCTCACGACGACGGCCGCGCCACGGAGTTCGTCGCGGGCGGGCGCGGGCCGGAGCAGGAGTCTCTGGTCGCGAGGCTCGCGGGCGCGGGGCTCGTGCGGCGCGAGGTGCAGGTGAGCTGCCGCAAGGACGGCCATTCGCTCTTCCGCCTGCCCTCGACCGAGGCGCTCTCCATCGTCACGGCGAGCAACGCCGTGTGCAGCGTGTGCGGCTCGGCCGTGGCCGACGAGCGCGCCGAAGAACTCGTGACGCCGACGCCGCTCGCCTCTTCGCTGTTGAAGGACGGCGCGTGGCTGGTTAACAGTCTGCGCTCGATTCTCGCCAGTTTGGGCGTGCCCGAGGGGCAGACCTCGTCCTTACCGACTGATGCCGAGGGCGAGGCGCAGTTAATCGCGCACGTCTCGGGCGAGCCCTTCCGCTTCGTCCTGCGCGACGGCGACTTCACGGGCGCGCACGCGCGGCGCGCGATAGACGGCGAAGCCGAGGCGCAGGCGACGCACACGGTCGTGGTCGCCGCGGGCAAGGTGCACGAAGAGGCGCGCGCGCGCCTGCGCGAGCACGCGAGGCGCCGCGCACGTTCGGGCAGCGAGACCGAGATCGTCTTCGTCGAAGGGCTCGACACGGCGGCCGAAGAGCTGCGCCCGCTGGTCGAGCGCGTCGCGCAGGACGCGCTCGCGCGCGAGCTGTACGAGCTGGACGCGGACGCGGGCTTCGACGTGGGCTACGCGCTCGCCGCGCGCTTCCGTCTCGCGCAGCACCGCCGCGAAGGCGCGCTCCAGGACTTAGCCGCCTCCGCCGCCGGCGCCCTCGCCGGCAGCCTCCGAGAGTTTTAAGGCTTAGGGTAAGGGGTGAAGGTCTTCACCCTTCCCCTTTCCCCTTTCCCCTTTCCCCCTTACCCTTTGCCCGTTGACTTGTTACCGTCCACGGCTGCCAATTTGACGCGAAGGCCGAAAGCGGTATTGACAACCTCGCCGTCGTGGGGAGAATCTTAAGGCAGCAAGTGCCGCCCCCCAGTGCGGACTAGCCTTTCAGCCCTGAAGTTAAGACGATGAACAACCGCTCTTTTCTGCTCCTGAGTCTGACGGCCGTCGTGTTTGCGCCCGCGCTCGTGTCGCGTGCGCAGCAGGCCGACCCTTCGCCGGCCTTCACGCGTCCGCGCGTCGTCAACACCGCGCAGCAGTCTTCGGCGCCGGCGCCGGTGCGCGTGCCGCAACAGCCGGTCGGGACGACACAGCAAGGCGCGCCGCCCGCGCCGTCCGCTTCTCCGGCGCCCAACCCGACGACGGCCGCGCCGCAGTACGTCGCGCCGGCCGCGCCCTTGCAGCCGGCGCACCCGCCCTCGCTCTCTAAGTTCCGCGAGCGCGCGGCCGAGGCGCAGAGGCTTCTGAAGTCGCGGCTGACGCTCACCTCCTCGACGCCCAACACGGCCTTCGTCACGCTCGCCGCGCTCGAAGAGGGCTCTTCGAAGATTCACACGCTGAGCCTGCCGAAGGAGACCTTCCTCAAGGCGGGGACGGACGTGGTGCTGACGACGGCGCAGGGTTTGAACGTGCGCGTGCAGGTCGTCCGCCCGAACTACGTCAACACGGCGGTCGCCCTCTCCGACGCCGCGACGGGCAAGCAGTTGACGCCGCTCGTCGTCGAGTACCCCATCGAGAAGTTCGGCCGCTTCCGCGAGATGGCCTACTACTCTTCGGCGCACCCGGCGCTCGTCTCGCCCGAGGTGTCGAAGCACGGGCAGACGTACGTGCGCAACATGCTCGACCTCGCCGCGCAGCGCCTCAAGGAGAAGGGCAAGATCATCTCGCCCGAGACCGTGGACATCGCCGAGCGCCTCTGCCTCGTCGAGCACGTTGACCACGACCGCTACCGCCGCGAAGACCGCAAGCGCCTCTTCGAAGAGGTCTACGCGCTCTACGGGCTGAACGAGCTGGACACGTACCGCTACTCGGTCAGCTCGGCGGGCGCGGGCGGGATGGTGCAGATGATCGCCTCGACCTACCAGTTGGTGAGGCAGGCGCACCCGGGCGTGGGGCTCAACCCGGACTTCGTCGCGGGGATGCGCAACCACGGCAACGCGCTCGAAGCGATGCTGCTCTACATGCAGGACACCTGGAACGGCCTCGCGCTCGACCCGGACGTGCTCGACGCGCTGGCGAACAAGACGGCGACGCGCGCGGAGCTGGCCGCCGCCGGTTACAACTCGAACCCCGCGCGCCTGCCGCTCTACCTGCGCCGCGGCGGCACGGCGTGGAAGAGTTTGATTCCGCGCGAGACGCAGATGTATCTCTCGATCTACTCCTCGGTCGAAGGGCTCATGCAGTTCAAGAACCGCGGCAGCGATTCCGCTCAACCCGCGCCGCAGCGGGTAGCGTCTGGAACGTCACGGGAATAAGTGAATACGACTTAAAACCTAAACGCAGAGTTCGCGTAGGCGCAGAGGGCGCGGAGAGTTTGATTCTCTCCGCGCCCTCTGCGCCTACGCGAACTCTCCGTTTAAGCTCTTACCGACTTAACGCTCAAGGGACGCGCGATCCCAGTGGGCGTGGGTCGCGGCGGCCTCGTAGGTGGCCTGAAGGAACTCTAGGAGCGCCGCGTCCGGGTCGTCGGACGTGCGGACGGCGTCGTAGGGGAGGACGAACTCTTTGAAGTCGTTGTTGTAGTAGGCGGCCCCGGGGCCGACGCGCGCGGCGTTGAAGCCCTCGGGCTCGGGGTAGGCGTAGGAGTAGAAGATCGGCTCGGGCAGCGCCGGGCCGCCGGGCCAGGAGCCGGCGCTGGAGACCTCGTGCGAGTACGCCTCGCGCGTGATGGAGTCGGGGACACCGGGCGTGCCCGGGTGCTCGGGCGCGCGGCGGCCGGAGAAGCGCGTCACGGCGAGGTCGAAGCTGCCCCAGAAGAAATGGACGGGGCTGCACTTGCCCTCGAAGCCCGAGCGGAACTGCTGGAAGACGCGCTCCGACTGCACGAGCGCGCGCCAGAAGCGGTTCGCGTACTCCGGGTCGTAAGACTTGTGCTCAACGTCCTGCTCGAAGGGGACGGGGTCGGGGACTTCGACCGGCGTCGTCCAGATTTTCACTTCCAACCCTAACTCTTTCATCAAAGACGTGAACTCGCCGTAGAAGTCCGCGACCGTGCGCGGCGCGAGTTGCAGCGAACGCGCGTCGCCGTCGTGGGTTTCGATGACGAGCCTGTGGTCTTTGAAGTCGAAGTCGATCTGAAAAGTCCGCCGGCCGTACGGCACGGCCGAGGTGGTCAGCCCGCGCGCCGTGACGTAGAGCGGCACCTGCCACCAGTGGTTCACGAGCGGCGCCTGCGCCAGCCGCACCTTGCCGACGACCTGCGTCCACATGTGCAGCGTCGCCAGGGTTTCGCGCCACTCGTCGAAAGGGAGGCCGGGCCAGGGGCCGGCGGCGTGCTGCTCAGTCAGGCTCATGGAATCAACCATCCTTCTCGTCCTCGTTCAAAGCGGCGCCCGCCGAAATCCGGCGGGCGCACCCCAACGCCGGCAGCAGTCAGGTGGCCGCATTCTGGGCCACGTCCCACCCCGCGCTTGTGGCGGACTTCCCGGCGCCCATGAAGTCCCAGTGAATTTGATTGTAGTTCATGGTGACGGTCTCGACCGGGCGGTCGCCGCCGCCGCCCCCTATCGAGATGGACGAGAGCACCACATTCTTCAGCGTGTAGCGTAGGAGCGGCAGGACTTTACCCCCGTCGTTGCGGCCTATCGTGATTGCCACCTCGCTGAATGGACTGCCCATACAGCAAGCCTCGTTGAGCTTGGGTGATGCCTGGTCGAGGTACTTATTGACGGTGAAATCCTGATGGTTGGGTTTGCGTGAAGTTCTCTCCGTGTTCGAGATGTCGCCGGTGATCTGCATGGCGACGCCGTGGCTGAAAGAGAGCAGCTCGATCTGGTCGCGGAAGTCGGCCAGCGTTGACGTGCCCGGCATGTCCGGCGTCATCTTCATGAGAAGAACGTCCATGTCGCCTCCATTCTGACGAGAGTTCGGGTTTGAGAGTTAGCTTGCGACGAGTTTGATAGTGCGCCCCGCGGGTTAGGCCGACCATTCTAACACATCGCGCCGCGCGCGCCGCACCGTTTAGTCGGCGGCGCGCGGAGGTCAGTCTCCGTACTGCATGCTCTCGCCGAGCGTCGGGTCGGGGAGGACGTCGCGGCGCGAGTCGTCGGCGTACTGGAGTTTGTAGAGGCGCCAGTAGAGGTCGCGGCGGGCGAGGAGCTGCTGGTGCGTGCCGCGCTCGCGCAGCTCGCCGTGGTGGAGGACGAGAATCTGGTCGGCGCGCTGGACGGTCGAGAGGCGGTGCGCGACGACGATGGAGGTGCGGTCGCGCAGGACGCGCTCGATGGCCCGCTGGATGAGCTGCTCGGTCTCGGTGTCGATGGAGCTGGTCGCCTCGTCGAGGATGAGGAGCGCCGGGTCGAAGGCGAGCGCGCGGGCGAAGGAGATGAGCTGCTTCTGTCCGACCGAGAGGCCGGCGCCGCGCTCGCGCACCTCCGACTGGTAGCCCTCGGGCAGGCGCTCGATGAAGCCGTCGGCGTGCACCTCGCGCGCGGCCCAGCGGACGCGCTCGTCCGACACGTCCTCGCGGCCGAGGCGGATGTTGCCCTCGACCGTGCCGCTGAAGAGGAACACGTCCTGCAAGACGACGGCGAAGTTCTCCCTTAAAGATTTCAAGTCCCACTCGCGCACGTCCACGCCGTCGAGCAAGACCTGCCCGCGCTGCACGTCGTAGAAGCGCATGAGGAGGTTCGTGATCGTCGTCTTCCCCGAGCCGGTGTGGCCGACGAGCGCGATGGTCTGGCCGGGCTCGGCCACGAACGACACGTCCTTCAAGACCCAGTCCTCGCCCTTGTAGGCGAACCAGACGTGGCGGAACTCGACGCGGCCGCGCGCGCGCCCTTTCATCTGCGGGCTCTCGGGCGTCGTGATGGCGATGGGCAGGTCGAGCGTGCGGAAGATGCGCTGCGAGGCGACGAGCGCCGCCTGGAAGACGTTGTACTTGTCCGAGATGTCGCGGATGGGCTGGAAGAGCTGCTGCGAGTACTGGATGAAGGCGACGAGCGCGCCGATGGAGAGCACCTCGCGCGCGGGCGTGTTCTGCATCACGCGCCAGCCGCCGTACCAGATGATGAGCGCGACGCCGAGCGAGCCGATAAAATCGACGAGCGGGAAGAAGACCGCGTAGTAGAAGATGGTCTCGATGTTGGCCTGCCGGTAGTCGTCGTTGGCGTCGTGGAACTGCCGGAGGGACTTCGCCTCGCGGTTGAAAATTTGGACGGTCTGCGCGCCCGAGATGTGCTCCTGCAAGAACGAGTTGATGCGCGCCAGCTTCGTCCGCACGAGGTCGTAGCCGCGCCGCGCGTGCTTGCGGAACCAGGTCGTCGCCGCGAAGAGCAGCGGCACGGTGACGAGCGCGACGAGCGTGAGGCGCCAGTCCATCCAAGCCATGAAGGCGACGATGGCGAAGACCCTCAACACGTCGCCCAACCCCTCGATGACGCCCGAGGTGAAGAGTTCGTTGAGCGCGTCCACGTCGGACGTGAGCCGCGTCATGATGCGGCCGACGGGGTTGCGGTCGAAGTAGGCGACCTCCTGGCGTTGGAGCTTGTCGTAAAGCTCCGCGCGCAGGTCGTACATGACGTGCTGGCCGACCGACTGGAGGAGGACGGTCTGGAGGTACGAGACGAGCATCGTCAGGAGCTTGACGCCGAAGAAGGCGAGCGCGAGCAGGCCGAGCCCGCGGACGAAGCTGTCGTAGAGGACGCGCCACGCCTCGGCGGGTAGATTCTGGCGCTGGTCTGCCGCGGGCTTGATGTACCAGTCGATGGCGTACTGGAAGAATTTCGGCTCGACCACGCCGAGCGCGTTGACGCCGAGCGTCAGGACGAGCGCGGGCACGATGAGGCGCCGGTACGGCCGCAGGTAGCGCAGCAGGCGCCGGGCGATCCCGCGGTCGAACTGCTTGAGCGCCTCCTCCTCGTGAAACTGTTGGACTGTCGCGGACATCTCTTTCGTCTAAAACCTTTCCTCGACGCGGCTCACATTCCGGGCTTGAAGTAGGCCGCCATCACCTGCTCGCGGCGCGGGAAGTGGAGCAATTCGCCGAGCGCGCCGAGGGCGAAGAGCAGGTAGAAGTAGTCGTTCCAGGTGATAAAGAGTCCCACCAGCCCGAGGAGCGCTGCCGACTCGCAGAGCGCCAGCGCGAGGATGAAGCCGGCCTGCAAGATGTCCGGCTGTTGCCGCTCGGCCGCGCGCTTGTACAAGGCGGACTTCAGGACGAAGGAGGCCGCGACCATAGAGAGCGCCAGGGCCGCCAGCGCGTAGAGAACCGTCGTGTTGCCCCCGCCCATCACCGCCCCTGTTCCGGCGCCGGGGCGGACGAGGCGCGTGACGAGGACGAACAGGCCGACGGTTATCAGGAACGCCCCCCAGAGTATGCGCATCACGCGGAGCCTGAAGTTAGGCCCCAAGTCGGGGCCGGCGGCCGGTCGGTTCATCATGGCTTTCGGGCTCCTCCCTCAAAGTCGCGTCGTTCAGCTCGCCGCCAACTCCTCTTCGAGCAACTGGCGCTCGTAGAGGTCTGCGTACTCGCCGCCCGCGGCGAGCAGTTCCTCGTGTGTGCCGCGCTCGACGACGCGCCCCTCGTCGAGGACGCAGATGAGGTCGGCGTCGCGGACGGTCGAGATGCGGTGCGAGACGATGAGCGAGGTGCGCTCGCGCATCACGCCGCGCAGGCGGCCGAGAATCTTCTCCTCCGTGTAGGTGTCCACGGCCGAGAGCGCGTCGTCGAGGATGAGGATGCGCGGCTGGCGCATGACGGCGCGCGCGATGGCCGTGCGCTGCTTCTGCCCGCCCGAGAGCGTGATGCCACGCTCGCCGACCAACGTGTCGAAGCACTCGGGGAAGTCGCGCACGTCGTCGGCCAGCCCCGCGATCTCGGCCGCCCACTCCACCTCGGCGCGCGAAAACTTCGGGACGCCGAACGCGACGTTCTCGTCCAGCGTGTCGCTGAAGAGGAACGTCTCCTGCGGCACGTAGCCGAAGGCCGCGCGCAGCTGCGCGAGCGGGTAGTCGCGCACGTCCACGCCGTCGATGAAGACCGTGCCCGGCGGCGGCTCGACCACGCGCGGCAGCAGGTTCATCAGGGTGGACTTGCCCGAGCCCGTCCTCCCGACGAAGGCGACCGTCTGCCCGGCCTCGATGGTCAGGTCAACGTCCTTCAGGACGGCCGGCGAGTGCTCGCCGTAGGCGAACGTCAGGTGCCTGAACTCGATGCGGCCGCGGACGGGCGGCTGCTCTTTAACAGTCGGCGCGTCCTTAATCGCGGGCTCGACGGCGAAGATGGCGTTCATGCGCTTGAGGCTCGCCGTGCCGCGCTGGTAGAGGTTGGCGACGTAGCCGAGCGCGATGAGCGGCCAGATGAGCTTCATCAGGAAGAGCGTGAACTCGACGAACTGCCCCTTAGTCATCTCGCCGCGCACGGCGAGCACGCCGCCGTACCAGACGATCAGCACCATCCCGAGCCCGATGACGAACTGGATGAGCGGCCGCATCACGGCCGAGATGCGCACGAGCGCGAGGTTGCGCGTCGCGTACTCGCGGTTGAAGGTCTTGAAAGCCTCGACCTCGGCGTCCTCCTGCGCGTAGGCGCGCACGACCCGCACGCCCGAGATGTTCTCCTGCGCGCGCGCCGTGATGTGCGAGAAGAACTCCTGAATCTTCTCGAAGCGGACGTGCACCTGCTGGCCGAAATACTTCACCGTGAGCGAGACGAGCGGCATCGTCACGAAGAGGAGCAGGGTCAGGCGCACGCTGATCCGCAGCATCAGGGGGAGGATGACGAGGACGACGAAGACCGTCTGGAGCGTGTACATCACCATCGGCCCGGCGAGCTGGCGGACGGCGGCGAGGTCGTTCGTGGCGCGCGCCATCAGGTCGCCCGTGCGGTGCTCCTGGAAGAAGGTGAGCGGCTGCTTTTGCAAATGCGCGTAGAAGTCCTGCCGCAGGTCGTACTCGACGTGGCGCGACATGCCGATGAGGATGTTGCGTTGGAGGTAAAGGAAGATTCCGCTCACGACGCGGATGCCGATAATGATGAGGGCGAAGCGCGTGATCGTCGCCCAGGTCGGGCCGGCGCTCAGGGAGTCCACGGCCCGCCCGACGTAGACCGGCTCCAGCACCCCGATGACCACCGAGGCCAGGATGCAGAAGACGCCGACGAAGAGGGACTTCTTGTACGGGCGGAAGTAGAGTGCGAATTTTCGCAGGTCGTCCATGAGCGCAGAGCCGGCCGCCGCCGGGCCGTCAAACTATATAAAGCCTTCGACTGTCCTTTACGTTTACTCCGCCGCCTATGATGCGCGATTTTCGCCCCCGAAGACAAACGCCCCACGCGGTAGTAGGCAGTAGGCAGGCGGCAGTAGGCATTTGAAGGCAAGAAGAGTTAACGAAACGGAGGCGGCGAGAAATGAATCTCGCCGCCTCCGCATCATTTAACTTCTTTCTCGACCGGCTAACTGCCTACTGCCTACTGAAAAAGATTACGAGGGGTTGCAGGACTCTTGCACGTCGGCGGGCGCCTCGGACGGCAGGCCGTTGTAGACCTCGGAGGTCTCGCGCGCGGGCAGGACGGGCTCGTAAGGGGGGGAGAAGATGTCTTCGGGCGGGAGGTCTTCCGTCGAGCAGACGCGGTTGCGCCCCGTGCGCTTGGCGAGGAAGAGCGCGCGGTCGGCGCTCGTCACCAAAAGCTCGCGCGAGCTGGCGTCGTTGGGGAAGGTCGCGACGCCCAGCGAGGCCGTGATGCAGCCGACGCCCGGCACCTCTGTGCGCTCGATGCGCGAGCGCAGGCGCTCGGCGACGACCTTCGCGCCCTCGTGCCCGGCCTGCGGGAGGATGATGGCGAACTCCTCGCCGCCGTAGCGCGCGGCCGTGTCCACGCCGCGCACCTCCTCGCGCAGGGCGTTGGCGAGGATGCGCAGCGCCGCGTCGCCCGCGTCGTGCCCGTGCGTGTCGTTAACGCGCTTGAAGTAGTCGATGTCCAGGAGGATGAGCGAGACGGGCTGGCGCATGCGGGTCGCCAGGTGCAGGTCGCGTTCGAGCTGTATCTCGAAGAAGCGGCGGTTGAAGCAGCCCGTCAGGCCGTCGGTTAGGGCCTGGTGCTGCATCTGCTGGAAGAGGCGCGCATGGTTGACGGCGACGGCGACCTGGTCGGCCACCGTGCGCAGGAGCATCACCTCGTTCTCCTGCCAGAGGCGCTGCGGGTCGTCCGACGTGACCATCAGCACGCCCATCGTCCGGTCGTGGTAGATGACGGGCACGGCCGCCATCGGGCACGCGTCCGACTCGTCCGCGTTGATACAGCCGTCGTGCACGTACGACTTGATCCGCCCACGCAGGCGCACGCCGAGCGCTTCGAGGTCGCTGAGCAGCTCGGCGCCCGCGTCCTCCTCGTCCGCGCCGTCGCGGAAGTAGAACTTGGTCAGGGAGGCCTGGCCGTGCTCGCCCTCGATGTTGAGCGCGCTCGACTCCGCGCCGAGCGCGCGCCCCACCTCGTTGACGGTCGTCTGGAGGACGCTCGGCAGCTCAAGCGTGCTGCGGATGGCGGTCGAGATGCGGTTGACGGCGATCTCGCGCACGGCCTGCTCTTGCAGGAGGCGCGCGAGCTTGGTCGTGACAGAGACCGTGAGCTGGAGCGAGGTCGTCTTCGGCACGCAGGTGCGGACGGCCTTCGAGAAGAGGTGCGCGCGGTCGGGCTGCTCGGCCGTGACGCGCGCCATCAGGTATTCGAGCGCCGAGTAGACGATGTCGGGCTCGAACGACCAGATGACCTCGTCGCCGGCCGCCTCCTGCCCCTCCTCGTCCTCGGTGCGCACCGAGGCCATCAGCGCCGAGAAGCGCGCGTCGGCGATGACGACGAAGCGCTCGTACGACTCGCACCCGTCCGGCTTGTTCAGGAGGATCGGCTCGCGCTCCGACCCGTCGGAGAGATCGACCGCGCAGAGCCCGTCCTCGGGCGCCGCGAAGAAGAAGGCGTAGCGGGCCAGGCGCCCCACCTCACGCACGCGCGCAACGTCGCGCAAAGAGCGCTGCGCCTCCGGCAGAAGGCTCTCGACCACCAGCGCCGCCAGGTTGTTCTCCAGCACCACGTCCTCGAAATACCGGTGAAGCTGCACAATGGTAGGCTCCGCGCAACGGACGGGTGTCAGTTGGCGTGAGTGTTGTGCGAGCAGGGCGCTGTAGAGCGAGAGCATCGGGAATCCCAGTCGGAACGGGAAAAGGGTGGACGCGGGTTCCGTGGATACAAAGAAGGTGCTAGACCCTTTGGCAGGTCTAGTGACAAACACATTTTGACACAAGGCAAACATGTTTGTCTACGGGTTTTTAGGGGTAAGTGTGCAGTTTTTGAACATCGTCCGCGGCCTTTCCGGCGGCCGGTTTGACGGCCGGATTCAGCCGGGTGTGAGGTTAAGTTTGTATGAAGTAAGTCATTGTGGAGGTTGCAACGATTTCGGCGGCCTCGTCCCGGGCCTCGACCGAGAGGATGCAGACGCGGCGGCCGCGGCGCAGGACGCGCGCCGTCGCCTCGACTCGGCCGGCGGAAGAGGGGCGGAGGAAGTGGACGGTGAGGTCAACCGTGACGGTGCGCGCGTCCGCGTCGATGACGGTGTGGACGGCGAAGGCGGCGGCCGTGTCGAGCAGCGAGACGACCGCCCCGCCGTGCAGGATGCCGCCCATCCGCGTCAGCTCCTCGCGCACGTCGAGGGCGAAAGTCGCGGCGCCGCGCTCGGCGCGGACGAACTCGAAACCGAGCAGCCCGACGTAAGGCACGCGCGCGAAGGTCTCGCGCAGCCGCGCCAGCTCTTCGGCCGAAAGCTCCTGCGAGGTCGCCCCGCCGCCGCTCACGAGCCGTAAATCCCCGTGCCTTCGAGCGGCTCGACGACGACCGCCGTGCCGTAGGCGAGGACTTCGGTGACGCCCGTCGCGATCTCGGTCGCGTCGTAGCGCGCGCCGATGATGGCGTTGGCGCCGATCTCGGTCGCGTGCTGAATCATGATTTCGAAAGCCTCGCGCCGCGCCTCCTCGCAGAGGTTCGTCCAGGCGGTGATGTTGCCGCCGACGAGCTGGTTGAAGACCGCGCCGATGTTGACGAAGAGGTTGCGCGAGCGGACGACGATGCCGCGCACGACGCCGAGGTTCTGCCGGACGCGGAAGCCTGGAAGCTCGAAGGCGGTCGTCACCATCTGCCCGGAGACGGTCAGCTTCGGGTCGCTGATGGCGTAGGGCGCGCGCGCCTGTGGTTGCTGGTCGCTCATGAGTATTCCTCCGCGTTAGTCGCCGAAGAGGCTGGGCTGCTCCTCGCCGCCGACCTCGCCGCCGGCCTCGTACTCCTCGGGCGTCCAGCGGTAGCGCGCGAGGTCGCAGCGCCCCTTCTCGTTGAAGACGACGCCTTCCGAGACGAGCATGCGCTGTTGGAGGTCGGGCGGGACGATGACGCGCCCCGTCGAGCAGGCGCCCTGCGCGTTGATGACGCGCTGCCAGGGGACTGTCTGGTCGGCCGAGTGCATGACGAAGCCGACGGTGCGCGCCGTGTAGCCCTCGCCGAGGATTTCGGCGAGCTGCCCGTAGGTCATCACGCGCCCCGGCGGGATGCGCCGCACGATCTCGAAGACGCGCTCGCGGTAACCGCGCGAGTTCACGTCCACGGCCCCGGCCTTTGCTTCACTCTGTCCGTCGGTCATGCGGGGGTTCTTCCTCCTGCCAGCGTTTCTTGAAAGTCTTGCGGTGCTCGTCCCACCAAGCGCGCCACTCTTCGACGGCGCGTTCGCGCTCGGCCCGCGGAGCCGCGGGGCGGAAGGAGAGTCAGGTGTCGGTCGCGTCGCGCAGGCACATCTCCGCGACGAAGCGCGTCCGGAGGTCTTCGCTTTCGAGCAGTCCGATCAACTCCGGGATGCTGCGCCGCGCCGTCCGCGCGCGTGCGGCGGCGAACTCCGCTCGTGTCATGCGCTGGTATACGTCGCAACTGCCGCGCGGGTTTTGGAAACGACTAGACGCGTTCCAGCTCGGGGCGCGTCAGCTCGTTGACCACGTCGCCGGTGTTGAGGACGGTCTTGGGCTCGAAGAGGAGGACGTGCGCCTCCTCGTCCGCGAAGGGCTTGTGCTCGACGCCGCGGGGGATGATGGCGAACTCGCCCGCGCCGAGCCGCACGTCGCCGTCGCGCAGGCGGATGGTGATCTCGCCTTTGACGACGAAGAACATCTCGTCCTCCGTGTCGTGCTTGTGCCAGACGAACTCGCCGCGGAACTTGACGAGCTTGACGTAGGCGTCGTTCACCTCGCCCGCGATCTTCGGGCTCCAGTGCTCTGTGAAGAGGCCGAACTTTTCGGACAGGTTGACCTTCTCGATCATCTCTCCCCCTGTGTTGAGTCCCGCTCAGTCGAGCGTGCGCAGGACGGCGCGCGCGGGCGCCCCGTCGCCGCTGCCGGCCGCGACCTTGAGCGGCAGGCAGCAGAGGTCGTAGAGCCCCGCGCCGACCGCGCGCAGGTCGAGCCCCTCGACGATGACGACGCCGGCCGAGAGCAGCGCGAGGTGCGTCTCGAAACTGTCGGAGCCGAACTTCTCGACCGAAAGATAGTCGATGCCGACGAGCCGCACGCCGGCCGCGACGAGCGCGCGCGCCGCCGCGGGCGCGACGTAGGCGAAGTCCTCGCGGAACTGCCCGCGCGGGTCTTCCCAGAAGGCGGAGTTGCGCGTCTTGAAGAGGACGCGCGTCGCGCCCTGAAGCGACTCGGGTCGCACGTGGCTTTCAAAGACCGCGTCCGCGTCCGCGGGAAGCTCGACGACGCGCGCCTCGCCGAACAGCGCTTCGAGCGGCAGGGAGGTGATGCCGGGCGCGTCCTCGATGAAGTGCGCGGGGGCGTCGATGTGCGTCGCGGTGTGTGCGCCGAAGTTGAGCACCGACACGTTGGCGCGGTCGCCGCGCGCAATCGCGCTCCACGAGCCGACCTCGATGCCGGGGTCGCCCGGGTAGGTCGGCGTCTCGCCCGGCGTAATCGCCACGCTGATGTCGTAAATGTGCATGACTTCGTGAATGGTACGGTCGGGCACGTTGGCTGTCAACGAAGTCGCGTCCGGGCGGGTTGTTGCGGGGGCGCGCGGGTGTGGGTTAGCATCGGGCCGGGGGATTACGGAGAAGATTTGAAGAGAGAAGCGGAGATAAATCCTGTGTCGGGCGGCGCGCCGCGCGTGGCCGCGTCGAGCTATTTGAACACGGCGCCGCTCGTCTGGAGCTTCGCGCGGGGACGGCGCCGCGGCGAGGTGGAGCTGGTGACCGACACGGCGCCCGCGCGTTGCGCGGACATGCTCGCGCGCGGACAGGTCGAGGCGGCGCTCGTGCCCGTCATCGAGTACCAGCGCCTGCCCGAGACGGCCGTCGTCCCCGGCGTCTGCGTCGGCGCGCGCCGCGAGGTGCACAGCGTCGTCCTCGTCACGCGCGGGAAGAGTTTGAAAGAGGTCGAGTCGGTCGCTTTGAGCATCGAGTCGCGCACGTCGGCCGCGCTCGTCGAGGTCATCTTCCGCGAGTTCGTCGGGCGCGCGCCGCGGCTCGAACCGTTCGTGCCGCAGCTCTCGGACATGCTCGAACGCCACGACGCGGCGCTCGTCATCGGCGACCCGGCGATGACGTTCGACCGCCGCGGCCTGCGCGTCTACGACATGGCGGCGCTGTGGCGCGAGTTCACGGGGCTCGGCTTCGTCTTCGCCATGTGGATGGCCGACGCGGGCGCGTCCCAGAGAGTCCGCGCCGTGGACTTCGCCGCCGCGCGCGACGAGGGGCTGGCCGCCGTCGAAGAGATCGCCGCCGAGTACGAGAGGGGACTCGGGCGGCCCCGGGCCGAACTCGTCCGCTATCTGACCGAGAACATCTCCTTCAGCCTCGACGAAGAGATGCGCGCCGGCCTCGAACTCTTCTTTCAACTCGCGCACAGGCACGGCGTCATTCAGAACTTAAGGCCCCTGAAATTCCTCGGCACGGGTGTTGATTAGTAACTCGTGGCGGCGCGCGACAGAACGAAGAAGGGCGTAAACACAGGGCCGGGGGCCGGCGCCGCTGGCAAGATGCGGATTTGAAATTGCAAATTTGAAATTTGCAATAACTCATTTGCAATAACTCAAATGACTACGACAGACATTCAACCCATCCTCGACCGCGTGCTGGCGGGCGGGCGCATGACTCCGGAGGAGTGCGGGACGCTCCTCGAATCCTTCGACGTGGCGCGCACGGGCGTCGCGGCCGACGAAGTGCGGAGGCGCAAGCACCCCGGCGGCGTCGTCACCTACATCATCGACCGCAACATCAACTACACGAACGTCTGCAACGTCGTCTGCACCTTCTGCGCCTTCTACCGCCGCCCGGGCAAGCCCGACACCTACGTCCGCACGCTCGAAGACATCTGCCAGCGCATCGACGAGACCATCGCGCTCGGCGGCACGGGCGTGCTGATGCAGGGCGGACTCCACCCCGACTTCGGCATTGAGTGGTACGAAGATTTGTTGCGCACGCTGCATGCGAAGTATCCGGACTTCCAGCTCCACTGCTTCTCGCCGCCCGAGATACACAACATCCACCTCATCTCGCAGCTCTCCTACGAGGAGATTTTGCAAAGGCTCAAGGAGGCCGGCCTCTACAGCATGCCGGGCGGCGGCGGCGAGATTCTCGACGACGAGGTGCGCAAGCGCGTCTCGACCAAGTGCACGACCGACGAGTGGCTCTCGGTGATGCGCGCCGCGCACCGCGTGGGCCTGCGGACGACGGCGACGATGATGTTCGGCATCGGCGACTCGACCGTCCACCGCGTCCGGCACCTGCAAAGGATTCGAGACTTGCAGGACGAGACCGGGGGATTTACGGCCTTCATCCCCTGGACGTTCCAGCGCGAGAACACGGCGCTCGGCCGGAAGATCAAGGAGGAGTTGACGGGGATGGACTACCTGCGCATGCTCGCCGTCTCGCGCCTCTTCCTCGACAACGTCGAACACATCCAGTCCTCCTGGCTCACCCAGGGTTTGCGGCTCGGGCAGGTGGCGCTCCGCTTCGGCGCCGACGACATGGGCTCGATCATGATCGAGGAGAACGTCGTCTCCGCGGCCGGCGCGCACAACGAGGCGGACGAGAAGACGCTCCGCTACCTCATCCGCGAGGCCGGCTTCCGCCCGCAGCAGCGCGACATCCTCTACCGCCACGTCAACCGCGAGGAGTCCGTCAAACAGGACGCCTCCGACTCCGCCACCCTCCGAGAGCTTTCCGTCGCCTTCGCAGACTGAAACGAGGAGTAGACAGTAGTCAGTAGAAAGACAATGCGGCGCGCTTCAGCCTTTAGGTCGAGTGCGCCGCATTGTCTTTCTACTGACTACTGTCTACTGTCTACTTCCTTTCAGGTGACACGGCGGCGGGCGACAAGATACAATCGCGTTTCCCGGTCTTAGTTTGAGGTTTGGGCGGACTCGCGGGGCAGGGGTTTATCTACTGCCTTTCCCTCCGGAGGTCACGGCTGTTGAATGCTTTACGACTTCGAGCTGGCCGGAAGGCGTGTGCGTCTGTGGCAGCGGCGGGGCGAGAGTTACGGCCACGTGCTGATGAAGGCGCTCGGGTACGCGATGTTCGTCGGGAGTTACCCGAACCTCGAGATCGAGCTGCCGGTGGGCCTGCGCTACAAGCCCGACCTCGTCTCTTTGAACGAGGGCGAAGGGGGGCGGCCGCGCGCGGGCGCGCGCTTCCACTTCTGGGGCGAGTGCGGGATGGTCTCGATGCGCAAGGTCGCGTGGCTCCTCAAGCACGGCGACGCCGAGCGGCTGGTGCTCTTCAAGACCGGCGCCGGCGTCAAGGCTTACACGCGCGAGCTGCGCGACTCGGTCGAGCCGCGCTACAGGGGCAAGGGCCGCCTGACGCTCGTCAACTTCGCGCCGGACATCGCGGAGCTTGCGGCCGGGAGAAGCATCGAGAGCGTGCCCGAAGGCTGGTACGAGAAGATCGTCGTTTAGGCGATGTACGTCAAATTCGACTACACGGAAGACGACCTGGTGAATGCCGGCGAGCGATTTCTCGCGCGTTCAAAGAGCGTCCGCTCCGCGCGCGTCCGGGGCGTCGTCTACTCCTTAGCCGCGGGGGCGGTCGTCGGCCTCGCCGCCGCGGTCTACATAGGGGTTTGGACGCTGGCGGTGAGCGCGGCCGTGATGCTGTACATGATAGGCTTCCAGCAGCTCACCTACTGGAAGTCGATGCGCAAAAGGCTGCGCAAGATCGTTCGGGAGCAGCACGGGCGGTTCGGCACGAATGTCTGCGAGGTCGAGTTGACGCCGGTCGGCGTCTGCGTCAGGCAGTGCAAGACGCAGGTCACGTACGAGTGGGAGGTCGTCGGGGAGGTCTTGGAGACGCCGGACGCAGTGGAGATTTACACGCGCCACGGCGGCGGCGTGATCGTGCGCGCGCGGGCCTTCGGTGACGCGGCCGAGCGCGGGCGTTTCGTGGAGTTGGCCGAGGGCTATCTCGGACTCTCCCGCGCGGGCGACGACCGGGGCGCCCTGGCGGGGGAAGAGGTCGGGGGCGGAATTGAACGTGGGCGATGAGATCGACATCCGCGAATGCACGACGGTCGAGGAGTTCGACCGGTGCGTGCGCTTGCAGCGCGAGGCGTTCGGGCTGCCCGACCTTGAGCTGTCGCCGCGGCGTCACCTCATAGTCGCGCGCAGCGCGGGCGGCTTCACGCTCGGCGCGTTCGACGGCGCGGCGTTGGTCGGCTTCGTCCTCAATCAGATCGCCGTGCGCCGGAGCCCCGAGACGGGCGCGGAGGAGACCTACGGCTACTCGCACATGATGGCCGTGGCGCAGGAGTACCAGAACCGCGGCGTCGGGGCGCGCCTGAAGTGGGCGCAGCGCGCGCGCGTTGTTGCGGAGGGGCGCCGCTTCATACGCTGGACGTGGGACCCCGTCCAGTCGCGCAACGCGCACTTCAACCTCAAACGGCTCGGCGTCGTCGTGCGCAGCTACGCGGAGAACTACTACGGCACCGACTACTCGACCGTCACGGGCAAGTTCGGCGAGCCGCTCGGCCTCGACAGCGACCGCCTCGTCGCCGAGTGGAACCTCGACTCGCCCCGCGTCGAGGCACTCGCGCGCGGCGAAGCGCCCGAACCGCCGGGCGAGCCCGCGGCGGCCGTCGCCATCCCCCCGAACTGGGGCGCGCTCGTCCGCGAAGACCCGGCCACGGCGCGCGCCGAACTGCTCCGCGTCCGCGCGGAGTTCCGGGCGGCCTTCGCCTCCGGCCTCGTCTGCGCCGCCTTCGAGCGCGATAGCTCGGCGCCGAGATATCTATTCTTTCGTGAACCGTGAACCGTAAACCATGACAAGATAAAAACCGTCTTCCACTTGTCACGGTTTACGGTTCACGGTTCACGTCTTTTGCATATGTCATTCACACGCTTCGACCGCTACGTTGACCGGCACGCGCGCTCCTTCACGGAGCGTTTGCAAGACCTGTGTCGCATGCCCTCGGTGGCGGCGCGCGGGACGGGGATGCGCGCGGTGGCGGAGAAGGTCGAGCAGTTGTTGCAGCGCGTGGGCGCGGGCACGCGCTCGTTCAAGATCGGCAGCGGCTTCCCCATCATCTACGGCGAGTGCGGCGCGGGGCCGCGCTGCTTCCTCGTCTACGGCCACTACGACGTGCAGCCCGTGGGGCAGTTGACCGAGTGGACTTCCGGCCCCTTCGCGGCGGTCGTCGAGGACGGGCGCCTGCGCGCGCGCGGCGCCTCGAACAGCAAGGGCGACCTCGTCGCGCGCGTCTCGGCGGTCGAGGCGTACCAGAAGACCTACGGCAAGCTGCCCGTCTGCCTCCGCTTCGTCGTCGAGGGCGAGGACGGATTGGCGAGCCCGAGCCTCTACCGCTTCGCGGCCGAGAACGCTGACTTGCTGCGCGCCGACGGCTGCGTCTGGGACGACGGCTACAGGGACACGCGCGAACGCCTCGTCATCAACCTCGGCTTCAAGGGCATCTCGTTCCTTGAGCTGCGCTGCTACGGCGCGCGCACGGATTTGCACTCGAAGTGGGGCGGCATCGTCCCGAACCCCGCCTGGCGTCTGGTGCAGGCGCTCGCCACGGTGCTCTCGCCGAAGGGCGTCATCACCATCGACGGCTTCGGCTCGCACGTCGCGCCGCTCACGTCCGAAGACCGGCAGATGTTGAAGTCAATCGAGCTGGACGAGGCGGGCCTGCGCCGCGAGTTCCGCATCGGCTCCTGGCTGCACGGGATGACGGGGAGGGAACTGGCGAAGGAGTTGATTTTCGGCCCGACCTGCACCATCTGCGGCATCCGCACAGGCCACACGGAGGCCGGCGCGAAGACGGTGCTTCCGGGCGCGGCCACCGCGCGCCTCGACTTCCGCCTCGTGCCCGACCTCACGCCCGGGCTGATCGTCGAGCTTTTGCGCAGGCACCTCGACAAGCGCGGCTTTCAGGACGTGGAGATTATTGAACTCGGCTCGGCCCCTTACGCGAAGTCCTCGCCCTCCTCGATGGTAGCGCGCGCGGCCATCGAGAGCGCGGGCGAGTTGTACGGCCGCGAGCCGCTCGTCTACCCGCTCGACCCGGCGAGCGGCCCGGTCGGCGCCGTCTGCGGCGCGAACCAGCCGCCGATGCCCGTCGTCTCCTTCGGCATCAGCTACTCCGGCTCCAACCCGCACGCGCCCGACGAGAACATACGCCTCGACGACTTCATCCAGGGCATCAAATACTTCGGCCGCGTCATCCACCGCCTCGCCGCCCTCGAAGACGAAGACGCCGCCCCGAAACGCGCACGCGAGCCCATCGCCCTGCTCAACAAATAGTCCCCACGGAAGGAGGGGCAATATGACAGATTCTAATCAGCGGCTACAGCGCCGTCGGCGTTCATCACCCAGACCTGCGAGGTCGGGGGGCAATATGACAGATTCTAACCAGCGGCTACAGCAGTGGGCGCACGCCATGACTATCGTCGCAGGGGCCGCCGCCGCGGTGACACTGGTCACCGGGCTAGTGTTGTTTAAGTTGAATAGCGACGAGCAAGAGCGTGTAGCGACGCTAGGCGTATTGCAGGAACACCTCAAGCTCTCCGTCGAGCACCCCCAGTTCGCGGATGGAAAGTATGTCGGCGACGAAAAAGAACAATACGAGTGGTTCGCGTCTCACGCGCTCTTTACCGCTGAAACGATCTATCTGATGCAGGAGGGCGACGAGGGCTGGGAACAAACGGTGAGAGGGATTGTCGAGAGGCATGCTAACTATCTTGTTAGTGAAAAACAGCGGTGCCAGGACTTCAACCCGAAGTTCATTGAATTTGTGAGAGGGGCGGTGCCGGGCTTGAATTGTGAGTCTCGCTAGCCGGTCTCCTCCCGGCAGGTAACGGTTGAACGTTCCCCCGGTTCTGCTATCATCCCCGCATGGACTACCGCAAGATCATCACCATCGAGCCCGGCAAGCGCAGCGGCAAACCCTGCATCCGCGGCATGCGCATGACCGTCTACGACGTGCTGGAATACCTCGCCGCCGGCATGACGCAGGAGGAGATTCTCGAAGACTTCCCCTACCTGACGAAAGAGGACATCCTCGCCTGCCTCGCCTTCGCCGCCGACCGCGAGAAGCGTTTGCTGGTAGTCGAAGACTAAACGGGTGCCGCCGACGTACTTCCGAAACACAGATAACGGGTGTGAAGTTATTATTTGATCATCACCTGTCGCCGCGCTTGGTTAAGAGCCTTACCGACCTTTACCCTGACTCCACCCACCTTCATCTGTTAGGGCTCGACCGGGCAGACGATGAAGTAGTGTGGGAGTTAGCCAAGCGGGAGGGCTTTCTGATTGTTACTAAAGATGCCGACTTCAGTGACCTCTGCCTGCTGCGCGGGTTCCCGCCGAGAGTGATCTGGATACGTCTGGGTAACTGTAAGACACAGGCGGTAGAGGCAATCATCAGGCGACACCACGATAAAATCGAGGCGCTTGAAGGTGACGAGATAATCGGGGTGTTGACGCTTTTCTGAACGAGCTTTGTTGAACCGCAGGCTTCTACTTTAATATAGCCGCGCCTGAATCCAGTTCCCGTCATCATCGATACGACATTGCCGACCGCAGCCAAGAGCATCGAAAGCGAAATCAAGAAGCTCCGCGAGGAGGTGCTGAGGCACGAGGAGCTTTATTACGTCCACGACCGGCCGGAGATTTCGGACGTGGAGTATGACGCGCTGGTCGAGCGCCTGCGCGCGTTGGAGGAGGAGCACCCGGAGTTCCGTGCGCCGGACAGCCCGACGTTGCGCGTCGGGGGGCGGCCCGCCGAGGGGTTCGAGGAGTACGTCCACCGGCGGCCGATGCTCTCGCTCGACAACAGCTACAACATCGAAGACCTGCGCGCCTTCGACGAGCGCTGCCGCAAGCTCGCCGACGGCCGCCCCTTCGAGTACGTGGCCGAGCTTAAAATCGACGGCCTCTCACTCTCAGTTCACTACGAGGGCGGCGTGCTCGCGCGCGGCGTGACGCGCGGCGACGGGCGCGTGGGCGAGGACGTGACGCAGAACGTCCGCACCATCCGCAGCGTGCCTCTGCGTCTGAAGGGCGCGGCCGGGGGCGAGGCCGAGGTCGAAGTGCGCGGCGAGGCGTACCTGTCGCGCAAGGCTTTCGAGCGCATCAACGCCGAGCGGGAGGAGGCGGAGGAGGCGAAGTTCGCCAACCCGCGCAACGCCGCCGCCGGCACCATCCGCCAGCTCGACCCGAAGGTCGTCGCGCGCCGCAGGCTCGACCTCTTCGCCTACGACGTGCTGCGCGGCGAGCGCAAGCCCTTCCCGACGCACTGGGAGGCGCTCGAATGGCTGGCCGCGGCTGGCTTCACCGTCAACCCGCACCGCGCGAAGTGCCCCGACATCGAAGGCGTCATCAAGTTCTGTAACGACATGGAGGCCGAGCGCGACCGGCTCGAATACGAGATTGACGGCGTGGTCGTCAAGGTCAACTCGACGGCCTTGCAGGACGAGTTCGGCACGACGGCGAAGGCGCCGCGGTGGGCCATCGCCTACAAGTACCCCGCGCGGCAGGCGACGACGCAGGTCGAGGAGATTATTGTTCAAGTCGGGCGCACGGGCGCGCTCACGCCGGTCGCCGTCCTGACGCCGGTGCAGCTCGCGGGCACGGTCGTGGCGCGCGCGACGCTGCACAACGAGGACGAGATTAAACGGCTCGGCGTGAAAATCGGCGACTGGGTCAACATCGAGAAGAGCGGCGAGATCATCCCGAAGGTCTTGAGCGTCGTCACGTCACGTCGAACAGGGGAAGAGAAGTCGTTCCGCTTCCCGAAGAAGTGCCCCGTCTGCGGCGGCGTCGTCTCGCGCCCGGAGGGCGAGGTCGTCTCGCGTTGCGTCGCCGCGGACTGCCCCGCGCAGTTGAAGGCGCGCCTGCTGCACTACGCCTCGCGCCGCGCGATGAGGATCGAGGGGCTGGGCGACGCCCTGGCCGAGCAGTTCGTGCAGAAGGGGATGGTGCGCGACGTGGCGAACCTCTACGACCTCAAGCTCGAAGAGGTGGCCGGGCTCGAACGCATGGCGGAGAAGTCTGCGTCGAACCTCCTGGCGCAGATCGAGGCGAGCAAAACGCGCGACCTGCCGCAGCTCGTCTACGGCTTAGGGATTCGCCACGTCGGCGAGCGCACGGCGGCGCTGCTCGCGCGACACTTCCGCTCGCTGGAAGCCTTGCGGACGGCCACGGTCGAACAGATCGACGACATACACGAGATTGGCTTGACCGTCGCCGAGTCCGTCCGCGACTGGTTCGACGACGAGGGCAACGTCGAGCTCTGCGAGAGGCTGCGGCAGAGGGGCGTGCGGACTGAGCTTGCCGGCGGCGGGGTCGGCGCGCAGGCGGACGAGGCTTTCGCGGGCAAACAGTTCGTCCTGACGGGCAGGCTTGAGACGTTGACGCGCGACGAGGCGCGGGCGCTCATCGAGGCGCGCGGCGGGCGCGTGACCTCGACCGTGAGCAAGAAGACCGACTACGTCGTCGCGGGCGAGGAGGCGGGCTCCAAGCTCGAAAAGGCGCAGGCGCTCGGCCTCAAAGTCATCGACGAGGAGGGGCTGAAGGAGATGCTCGGCTGAAACATGAGGTTCGACTGGATTCCAATCCTGGCCGTCGCCTTCTACGGCGTGACGCTCGCCGCGCAGAGGCTCGTCCTGGGCCGGCGGCGCGTGCGGACGGCCGAGAACCTGGACAGAGGGTCGTACAGGCTCTTCGACGTGACCGGCCTCCTTTCGATACCGGCGGCGGTGGTTCTGGGCTTCACGGACGACGGGCGCGTCCGAGCGGGGGAGCCTTACGTCGCGGCGTTCGGGCTCGCGCTGCTCGTCGCGGGGACGGCCTTCCGCTGGGCGGCCATCGTCACCTTGTGGAGGTACTTCACCCCCAACGTGTCGATACTCGAAGGGCAGAGGGTCGTCAGGCGGGGGCTCTACGGCTTGGTGCGCCACCCTTCGTACACGGGGCTGCTCGTGCGCTACCTCGGCTTCGGGCTGGCGCTGGCGAACTGGCTGAGCGCGGCGCTCGTCTTCCTCCCGCTGCTCTGCGCGACGCTCTACCGCATCCGCGTCGAGGAGGAGGCGCTGCGCGCACACTTCGGCGAAGAGTACGCGGCCTACGCGTCCGAGACGAAGCGCCTGGTGCCGGGGATTTATTAAAACATGTGTGGCCCCGCCGCGGCGGGGTTACGCGCACTCTTCGGTTTGTTAAAGGGGTGATGATGGCAAAGGGGAACGAAGGCGGGCTGCGTTTGGCCTACACGATCTTCTGCGACGACGTGCGTCTGGAGGTCGGCAACAAGCTCTCGCTGATGGGCGTCTTCCACCAGATACTGGTGCAGCACGTCCCGGTGACGGTGATGAAGTTCGCCGTCGTGACGCAGTGGCGCGGCGAGGGGCGCCACCTCTCGGAGGTGCGCATCCTCTCCGCAGACCGGCAGCAGCCGGTCGTCCTCGCCGAGCCCTCGCCCTTCGAGGTCGCCGCGGGCGGCGTCGCCAACAACATCAGCTTCTTCTTCAACGTCGAGTTCCCCGCGCCCGGCCGCTACCGCGTCCAGACCCTCATCGACTCCTCGCTCGCCGACGAGCAGGAGCTGACGCTCGTCCTCGTAGACCAGAACGGACTGCCCGCGCCCGACGCCACCTCCGAGGCGGTCAACTGAAGCCTTGGACAAGGGGGAGTAGTGAGAGCACAAAGATTCTTCATGGTCGTACTGCTGGCGGCGCTGGCGCACGCGTGCGCCGACGGGCAGGCGCGGGGCAGGCGCCGCGCGCCCGCGCACGCCTCGCCGTCGGTCGTCGGCATCGATGCGATTGACTTCGAGAACTACACGTACACGCTCGGGGGGCAGTCTTACAAACTGATCGGCGGCTACTACGCGAAGAACACCGCGCCGGGAGTGCAGTGGGAGCTGCGCGTGGCCGAGGCGACCTACTACGGCGACCTGACGGGCGACGGCAAGAGCGAGGCGGTCGTCGTCCTCAGCCACGGCGCGGTCGGCGGGCCGCACACGGTCGAGGCGCGCGTCTACACCCTGCGCGACGGGCGCGCGGCCCTGCTCTCGACCTTCGCGGTCGCCGACGCCGTGAGCTGCGACCTCGACCACTACGTAGACCTCGACGACGGCAAGGTGCGCATCGAGCGCGTCTACGGCCGCGCCGGCCGCTGCGACCACAACGAGGTCAGCGAGTACCGCTGGGACGGCGCCCACTTCATGCCCGTCGGCGACGCCAAGACGATGCCCTGCCGCTGCATGTGAGAAAGCCTTGAGCGTGCATAGAGGGGGCACGCCTGAGCCTGTCGAGCGGCCGCCGGCCTCTGTCGAGATGCGCTTTGCGGCTGTCGAGACGACTTAAACAGGTGTGGAGATGACCCCGGCGTGTGTAGAGTTCATCCAGACAAGTGTGGAGATGACTCCGACAACTGTAGAGATGACCTCGACAACTGTAGGATTTATACAAACACGTGTAGGATAAATAAAATTTATGCAAAGTGTACGCCGGCGGACGTAGAGTTCATCCCGACAACTGTAGGATTTATACAAACAGCCGCAGCATAAATAAAATTAATGTAAAAGACCGCCCCGGCGGCTGTGGAGACGGCCCCGGCGCGCGTCGAATCACTCCCGAAGGCCGCAAAATAGAGCCCGGTAATACAGAAGGCGTCTCCGGCAGATTGTGAATCCGTTTCGGCGGCGGTTGTGATATGCTCTGGGCCTCAACAAGCGGTTCCGGCACGGTCTAGGTAGTCTGCGGCGCCTGTAAAACTGCTCCCGGCGAGCGTCGAACGTTCTTCTTCCTCATATCTTCCGGTCATTCTGGCGTGAAGGTTCTTCTCGCCGTTTGAAGAGCGAACCCGGGCGGGTTGCGAATGGTGCCCCGATGCACCTCACCTCATCAACAGCTAACCTGGAGAAACTTCACCATGGACGACCAAGAGAAACGGACGCTCGACATGTTCAAGCGCGTGCGTGACCTCGACGCCGCGCACGACAACCTCTTCCCGGCGGGCACGCTGGGGCGCGACCTCTTCGACACCATCGGCGGCGTCATCAACGACCTGGACGGCTTCGCTTCGGCGGAGTCCGAGGGGGAGGGCACGGCGCGGCAGGGCACGATCAGCAAGGCGACGGCGAAGGCCGCGATTAACGAAGACCTGGGGATTTTTCGCCGGACTGCGCGCTCGATGTCCGGCGTGATACCCGGGATCGAGGAGAAGTTCCCGCTCCCGTACAAGCTGGACGGCCAGGAGTTGGTCGCGGCCGCGCGGGCGGCCCTGGCCGTGGCCGTGGAGCACAAGGCCGAGTTCATCCGGCGCGAGGTGCAGGAGAGGGTCTACCAGGACTTGGAAACAAACCTCGCCGCCTACGAGGCGGCGCTCACCAGCCAGAACACGGGCAAGGGTGCGAGGCAGGAGGCCGGGGTCTCGATTGACGCGGCCATCGACCTCGGCATGGACACCCTCCACCAGCTCGACCCCATCTTCCGCAACAAAGTCCACAACAACCCCGCGCTGCTCGCCGCCTGGCTCAGCGCCAAACGCATCGAACGCGCCCCCCGCCGCAACAAGACCAACAAACCGCCGACACCCGCAACCCCCAAAGAGTAAAACCCCAACCGCCCCGGCAATGTCCGGGCGACAAACCTTAAACCACACCCTGAAGGGCGCGAGGGAGTTTCAATCCCTCGCGCCCTTCATTATCCGGCCCACAGCATGCGACGCACGGCCGCGGCACACCCGCCTTGCATAGAAAAAGGAGCCGCCGTGCCCTTTCAGCAGCTCCCATCCGCCGCGGTGAGGCGGCGGCGCGGCACAACCTTCCTCGCAAGGCGTGCCAGCATCAATTAACCAGAATCCCCATCCCGCACCTCCTGTGGTATATTCCGCGCGTTTGTGTCTTTGAAGATAAGGCAACGGTCGAATGCGTAGCTCATCCTCAAGAGTGGAGTAAATGAGCATCGCCGTTGAGCAAGAGAGGTCTCTACTCACGGCGAATCAGTTGCGCAACGACACTCTAACCGAAACTTCGGTTGGTTGCAAGCTGTCGGGAGGAAACTCCTGATGGCTAGAGGCGCGCGCCTGAAACCTGACAGGCTGTCAGAAAAGCTTGTCCAGATTCGGATGGCTTTAGGTCTATCTCAGAACGAGCTGATTAGAAGGCTTGAACTAGACCTCACGCAGAACAGGATTTCAGAATACGAAACGGGTAGAGGGGAACCACCCCTGCCCGTGCTTTTGAAATACGCGAGACTCGCGGGAGTCTCTACAGACGTGCTGATTGATGATGAATTAGACTTGCCTGGCAAATTACCCAACAAGCCCAAACACAAATAGATTCGAAAGACCAAGCGCGTTTGATGTGGCACCTAACCTTGATTGAAGGCTGTGCATAAATCCGCCGCGGAGCGGCGCTCGAATGTAGCCCGGCCTTTTAAGGCCGGGAAGAGGCCGGCAGAAGGTCGCCGTCCCGGCCTTGAAAGGCCGGGCTACACTCACTCACCTCGCCGCTCCGCGGCGATTTACGCACTGTGTAATAGGTGTGGTATATAGAGGTGCCGGTAACAGACGAGAGCCCCTTTCATCTTCCGATGTACGAACTAAAGGAACAGCCCGGCCTCCAAGCCAAAGTCCTGCCGGGTGAGTGCCTCGAACACCTCAAAGAGTTTCAAGACTCCAGTATCAACCTCGTCGTCACTTCGCCGCCGTACGCGGACCAGCGCGCCTCGACCTACGGGGGGCACAGGCCGGATGAGTACGTCGAATGGTTCCTCCCCATCGCGGACGAACTCTACAGGGTCTTGAAGCCGACGGGGACGTTCGTCCTCAACATCAAGGAGAAGGCGACCGGCGGGGAGCGGCACACCTACATCATCGAGCTAATCCTGGAGATGCGGAAGCGCGGCTGGCTCTGGACCGAAGAGTTCATCTGGCATAAGAAAAACTGCTACCCGGGCAAGTGGCCGAACCGCTTCCGCGACGCGTGGGAGCGCTGCCTCCAGTTCAACAAGGAGAAGAAGTTCGACATGTACCAGGAGGCGGTCATGGTGCCGATGGGCGACTGGGCCAAGACCCGCCTGAAGAACCTGAGCGAGACCGACAAGGTGCGCGACAACTCGAAGGTCGGCAGCGGGTTCGGCAAGAACGTCTCCAACTGGGTCGGCAAGGAGTTCGTCTACCCGACCAACGTTTTGCACCTGGCCTCGGAGTGCGGCAACAAGGGGCACAGCGCCGCCTACCCGAAGGAACTGCCGGCGTGGTTCATCAAGCTCTTCACCAGGGAGGGCGATTGGGTGCTCGACCCGTTCGTCGGCTCGGGCACGACCTGCGTGGCCGCCGTCGAGTTGGGCAGAAACTCCGTCGGCATCGAGCTGAAGGACGAGTACTACCAACTCGCCCTCGCGAATGTCGAGGAGGCCCTGCGGGTTCCCGCCCAGCCTTCGCTCTTATGACCCAGTCACCCTATCAGGACTACTACGAGTACCTGGCCGAGCACGTCATTACCCCCTTCTACAACAAGCGCCTTGCGGACTTGCAATCGCTCAGCCTGCAAAGCGTGCTCAGGCGGAAAAATCCTTACCTCTTCAAGGCCAAAAACGTCGAGCTGGCCGGAGACCTGGTCAAAGGCATCGTAGACGCCTTTCTGTCCTCGCAGGAAGAGACCATCTTCGGCAACCTCCTGGAAGGGTTCGCCATCTTCATCTCCTCGCGCCTCTACGGGGGCTTTAAGTCGGCGAGAAAGAGCTTGGATTTAGAATTCAGAAGGGACGACAGCTACTTCGTCGTCGGCATCAAGTCCGGCCCGCATTGGGGCAACAGCGACCAGATAAACCGCATGAAGGACAATTTCAAGGCGGCCCGGATTTCACTCCGCGCGGCGGGAGTAAAGGAGGAGATTGTGGCCGTCAACGGGTGCATCTACGGGAAAGACCGCAACCCCTTAAAGAAAGACGCCGACCCGGATAAGACCTACTTCAAATACTGCGGCCAGGACTTCTGGGAATTTATCTCGGGTGACCCGCACCTCTACCGCGAAATCATCGTGCCGATTGATAAAGAGGCGCAGGAGAAGGACGAAAACTTTAAAAGAGCCTATCACGCCAAGGTCAACGAGATGACCGAGGACTTTATGAAGGGCTTTATGACAGATCACCAGATAGACTGGATTAAACTCGTGGATTTCGTCTCTCAGCGGAGCGCCCGATGAGTTATCGACACAGCGCAGGGCTTCCGGGCCGGGAAAGACTCCCGCTAGAGTCCTGCGGTGACCGCCGAATAAAATCTGATGTAGCCGCAGTGCTGACACGCCATTAAAACCATGGGCACCGTCCCGGCCCCCGTCTCCGAGTTGGCCGCGACGATATCGACAATCCCCCAATCCATCCGCCCGCACGAATAGCACTGCCGTTTAATCCCCTTGCGGCTAACCCAGTCGTTAAATTTGTCGATCTGTTCTTGAGTGATTGGCATTAGAAACTCCGAAGGGCGAGAGACGGAGAGCGGCGACATCATACAACAGGGTTAGGATAAAGCCGACTCATGCGGCCGGCCGCTTGACTGCTGTATAATCCTGTCATGAACAGGAAGGCGAAAAAACGTCTGAGGGAGTCGGTGCAGAAGGAGATCGCGGAGCGAAACCCTAAACGGCCGGAGCAGGGCACGTCCATCCCGCCTAAGAAACTGCCGGAGGGTCAGAAGTTCACCCCGAGGCCGGATAAAAAGAGAGGTTAGACTTTGGCGTTTGGTTCCGAACCGAGGGCGCGGGCGGCGAAGGTCGGGGGGCTTCTGCTCCTCTCTTCGGCCCTGTCTCTGTGTGCGGCCTGCGGGGCGGCGCCCGCGCAGAATCAGAACGGCGCGGCGCCTCAGAAGTCTGACGGGGCGGCCGCGCGACCGTCCGTCTCGGAGGTGGGCGACATCCGCATCACCGCCATCACGCACGCGAGCTTTCAGTTGGAGTACGGCGGCAGGGTGATTCACGTAGACCCGACGGGCGCGGGCGACTACTCCGCGGCCAAGCAGGCAGACCTCGTCCTCGTCACGGACATCCACCCCGACCACCTCGATCCGGCTGCCATCGCGAAGGTGCGCAAGGCGGGCGCGCCCGTCGTCGCGCCCTCGGCCGCGGCCGACAAGATCGAGAGCCCGACCGTCATCAACAACGGCGAGACGAAGACAGTCGCCGGCATTTCAATCGAGGCCGTGCCGATGTACAACCTCCAGCGTGGCCCCTCGCCCGGCCAGCTCTTCCACCCGAAGGGGCGCGGCAACGGCTACGTCCTCACACTGGGAAGTAAGCGCGTCTACATCGCGGGCGACACCGAATGCACGGACGAGATGCGCGCGCTCAAGAACATCGACGTGGCCTTCGTCCCGATGAACCTGCCCTACACGATGCCGCCCGCGGAGGCCGCCGGGTGCGTCAAGGCGTTCGCGCCGAAGGTCGTCTTCCCGTACCACTACCGCGGGCAGAACCCCGAGGAGTTCAAGGCGGCGCTCAAGGGCGAGCCGGTCGAGGTGCGCCTGCTCGAATGGTACCCGCCCGAGCCTAAAGGCGGCGCCCCGCAGTAGACGGCGCCCGCCGCCGCGCGCGCGGTCGTCAACTCACTTCGACAAAGACGGCAGTCTGAAACTCCGAGACTTACCCGGGCAGCGCGCTGCACGACTGGTACGCGCCCGTCGGGTCGATGGCGTCTTTGCCCTGCTCGATGTGCTGGATGATGCCGTCTTTATCGACGGTGAAGGTCGCGCGCGTCCCGACCTGATTCTCCTCGTCGAAGATGCCGTAGTCGCGCACCGTCTTGCGCTTGAAGTCGCTCAAGAGCGGGAAGGTCGCGCCGATGTCCTCCTTGAAGCGGCGGTTGGCGGCGAAGCTGTCAACGCTGATGCCCAAGACCTGCGTGTTGCTCTGCTCGAATTTGGCGATATCAGCCTGATACGCCTTCAACTCCTTCGTTCAACCGCCGGTGAAGGCCAGCACGTAGAAGGCGAGCACGACGTTCTTCTTGCCGCGGAAGTCGCTCAGGCGAACCTTCTGCCCCTCCGTGTCGGTCAGCTCGAAGTCGGGCGCGCGGTCGCCGACCTTCAACTGCGTCTGCGGCGCCGCGGGCTGTTGGGCGCCCGCCCGCGCGCCGCCCGCGGAGTTGTTGACGTTGACGCCGGTACTCCCGCCCGTGGTCGGCGCCGACTTCTGACACGTCAGGCCGCAGAGCGAAAGCCCGATGACGAGCGGCGCTGAAACGAAACTTCTTCTCATCAATCTACCCTCCCTGTAGTCTCTGTGGCGTAACCTCGAAGGCGATGTTAGGTGAACGGGTGGGAGGCGGCAACCGTTCGCGGTCGCCCGGGCGCGTGAGCTGGAGGGAAGAGAATGGAAGACGGGGAGGCCGCCCACAAGGCCGACCTCCCCGTCTTGAACCGGTTGTCTATTAGCGGTTGCGGCGCCCGAAGACCGGGTGGCTCGGCGAGCCCGCCCCGCGGCGGTAGTAGCCGTTGCCGCGCCTGCGGTCGTCGTCGCGGCGCTCGCGGCGGATGCTGCGGCGCAGAGCGCGCCGGTCGCTGCGCAGGTCGCGCCGCTCGGCGCGCGTCACCGTACCGTCGGAGCGGTAGACGCGCCGCTCCTGCCGTATCTGCCGCCGACGTTCACGCAGGGCGCGCGCCTCGTCGCGCGTGAGCTGCCCCGTGCGGACGCCGCGCCTGATGGCCTGGCGCTCGTTGCGGTTGTAACGACCCTGCCCCAACGCGTCCGACGCCAACCCGAAGGTCATGCAGAGCGCGCACAAGAGAAGAACCTTTTTCATATCTCGACTTTCCCCTTCGCAGTAGAAATTTAGAATCACGACGTTCTCACAAGACGGCCGCCGTCACGCCGCCGGAGAGAGTTCAAAAGGTTAATACCGGCGGTCTGTATCGCAACCGCCATGCCGTATCGGAGCATGACCGGGCTTTGCTATGTTTCTCTAATGAATGACGTCGGGCGGGCTTTGCGGCCTGTCAGTCCGGCAGCACGCAGGGCACCGGCGCTGTCCGGATAATCGAACAGGGGTGCATCATTTACGCGCTCACTTCTGCCGCACAACATCATGCTTTTTCTTAGTGTACGGGTGGCACGGAGGTTGCCCCACAGAGGTCTCGGAGGTAAGCAATAACATGACTAAATCATTCAATCTGAGGAGCGGGGCGCTCGCGGCGCTCATGTTGGCGGCGGGCATCCTGGTGATGGGCTCGACGGCTCAGGCACAGTACCGGCGCGACCACGACAACGACAGATACCGGCGCGAGCGTAACCGTGATTGGCGACGCGAACGCAACACCAACGTCTACGACCGCAACGGCAACGGCGTGGACGACCGCTACGAGCGCAACGGCTCCTACGGCACGTACGGCACGTACGGCAACAACGGGCGCTACGGCAGCTACGGCGGCTACGGCGGTGGCTACAACCAGGCGGCCGTGAACCAGGGCTACCAGTACGGGCTCAACACCGGCGCCAGCGACGCACAGCGCGGCCAGAGCTACAGCCCGCAGAGGTCTCACTACTACAAGAACGCCTCCTCGCAGGCTTTCCGCCAGGGCTTCACGCAGGGTTACGACCAGGGCTACAGGCAGTACGGCGGGTACAACAACGGCCGCTACCGCACGGGCAGCGGCATCGGCAACATCCTCGGCGGCATCTTCGGCCGGCGGTAAGGGTGTTAGGGCCAGAACTCAGAAAGCGTGCCGGCCGGCGGCATCGGTGGTGTGGGGGCGCCGCCGTGCTGTTGGCCGGCACCCATTTATGAAGGGGAATGACGGAGACCATGCTCGACCGCACACAGTTCCTGAAGTTGGCCGTCGCGGCGCTGATACTCTTCGGCCTTCTGTCGCCCGCCTCGGCCCAGGACAAGAAGGAGAAGAAGCCCGGCCCGGCGGGCACGCCCGTCCTTTGGCGCGCGCCCGACGACATCGCATCCCGCGACCTCTTCCTGGGGCCGGGCGGGCGTGAGATGCGGCCCGACCTCGGCCGCGTGACCTTCGTCAAAGAGGAGACGGGCGGCTACTCGAAGAAGTTCCGCGTGCGCGACGGCGCGGGGCGCGTCTGGGTGGCGAAGCTCGGCAAGGAGGCGCAGGCCGAGACGGCGGCCGTGCGGCTGGTGTGGGCCGTCGGCTACATGACGGAGGTCAACTACCTCGCGCCGTGCGTGGTGATCGAGGGCGCGCCAGACCCCGGCAAGGACATAGAAAGATGCCAGGGCGGCGGCTTCAGTAACGTCCGCTTCGAGGCGCGGCCGGAAGGCGTCCGTCGGCTCGACGAGTGGAAGTGGTCGGAGAACCCCTTCGTCAACACGAAGGAGTTGAAGGGCCTCGTCGTCATGATGTCACTCGTGAACAACTGGGACATCAAGGACACGAACAACAAAATCCTGTACGTGCCGGGCGCGGACGGAAGCGACGGCGAGCTGCGCTACATCGTGAGCGACCTCGGCGCGACCTTCGGCCGCGTGAAGCTCGACGTGCCGGGACTGTGGCGCATCCGCCGCAACCGCAACGACCCCGCAGACTACTCGAAGGACGGCTTCCTCGAAGACGTGAAGGGCGGGCAAGTCTACCTCTTCTACAAGGGCAAGCGGCAAGACCTCTTCGACGACATCAGGGTCGATGAGGCGCGCTGGATCGCGGGGCTGCTCTCGCAGCTCTCCGAGCGGCAGATCGCGGACGCCTTCCGCGCCGCCAACTACACGCCTGAAGAAGTGCAGACACTCACCGCCGCCGTGAGAGGCAGGATAGAAGAGCTGTCGGGCATCCCCGCGCGCGCGGCCTCGACCAGATAGGCGAACGTAAAAAAGCCCCTTCACACGCCGCCTGTCGAGGGGGCTCGAAGGCTTCGCCGCCTAGACCTTCGCGCGCTCGAACGACACGGCCTCGGACGATTCGTCCCTCCTCAACCACATTCCCATGTACCAGTCGGCAGCCCCCGCGCGGTTCAACTGGGCGCAAAGCTCCAGTTCTAAATCCCCAACTTAGCCGTCCCCCCTTGCGCATTACCGAACGTACTGAATATCATCTATCCGGGGGGACAAATGTTTATCTACACGATACATCCGATGCCCGGACAGAAGGCCAAGTTCGAGGGTGATCCTTCAATCAAGTACCGATTAAAACGGGTGGACGACACCCTGGCGGTAGGGAAGAAAGGCCGTTCCGAGATCATCAGGGATAACCTTGAGTATGAGGCGGCCGTCGAGCTGATGAACGGCTTCAACAGCAAGGAGAGTAAGTCGCAGGTTATCAGGGAAGAGGCGGCCCGGCAGAATAACGGTTTATAGTAAGGCCCGTAGACCGTCTGTTGATTGTGATGCGGATGAGAGGACTCGAACCTCCACCACGTTGCCGTGACTAGCTCCTGAGGCTAGCGCGTCTACCAATTCCGCCACATCCGCGTGCGGGAAGTGAGATATTAAAGGCGGCGTTCGAGGGGTGTCAAGCGAGCCCCCGGACGGAAAAAAAGTAAGCCCGGGCGGTGAACCGTCCGGGCTTACTCGTGCCCCCTTGTTCTAACCTCCGGACGGCTTAGTAGCCGTTGAGGCCGTCGTTGTAGCCATTCTCGAAGCCGCGGCGGAAGTACTGCTGGTACTCGTAGCGGTCGCCGTAGCGCGAGTTGTAGTCCTTGTCGGCGTTGCGGTACACGCTGGAGTCGCTCGGGTTGCGGTAGCCCCGGCCGCGATCCCTGCGGCCTTCCTTGATGCCCTCGTTGTAGCCGGCGTTCAGGGCCGTCTGCTGCGACTGCGAGTAGTTGCCGTAGCCGTAGTTGCCGTAACCACGGTTCCCGTAAGTGCCGCGGTTCCCGTAAGTGCCGCGGTTACCGTAGGTGCCGTAGTTGCCGTAGCCGCTGTTGCGCTGGCGCTGCTGGATGATGGCAGCATCGCGCTGGTCGTAGTCGCCGTCACCGTCCTGGTCGCGCGGGTCGCGGCCGTAGTAGCCGTTGTTGCGTTGCGCCTGCGCACGCCGCGCCTCCCGCTCTTGGCGGCGCTGATCCTGACGCTGCTGCTGCTCTTGCTGGCGCTGGCGGTTCCGATCCCTGTTCCACCAGCCGTCCTGCGCGCTCGCCGTGCCCGCGGGCACCAGCAGGAAGAACCCGAGCGCCGCCATCGACGCCTTCGCCACTAAGCCTTTGCCGTTAACCTTCATCTGTAAACCCTCCTGAGTCGCCCTCGACTGATTGCTTATAATTTTCAAACCCGAAGCCCGCCGGATAAAGAAACAAGCGCCGTGCCACTGGCCGCGTCGGCCAAAGCGCCGAAAAAAGTCCCCTGCTCCTAACATTTGAGGGGAGCCGTCACACGATAAAGTGTCGGCGCACGCGGTATCGTGTACGAAAAGGGGCACCATTTGGCGGGGTCGCGTACGGGTCGGTTGCGGCCTTCGGCGCGCGCTTGTTATAGTCGAAGGCGTTCACAACGGAATCGCAACAATGGATTCTGAGGCGAGGCCAGACGGGTCTGATTTGCGCGCGCGGGCCGTGGAAGTCATGGCCCGCATCGAGCGCGCGGCGCGGCGCGTGGGGCGCGACCCGGCGGCGGTAAAACTCGTCGCCGTCAGCAAGACGCACCCGGCCGCGCTCGTCCGAGAGGCAGCCGAGTCGGCGGGGCTCAGAGAGTTCGGCGAGAACCGCGTGCAGGAGGCCGAAGGGAAGATTGCCGAGTTGAGGGATGTGCCCGAGCTGCGCTGGCACCTCATCGGCCACCTCCAGCCGAACAAGGCGCGTAAGGCCGTGCGGCTCTTCGACCTGATTCATACGGTCGATAGTGCGTCGCTGGTCGAGCGGCTCGAACGCATCTGCGTCGAAGAAGGCCGCGAGAGGCTGGAGGTGCTCGCGCAGGTTGACCTCGCGGGCGAGGCCACGAAGAGCGGCGCAACCGAAGCGGAGCTGCCGGCGTTATTCGAATTGTTCGGGCGCTCTTCGCGCGTGCGCTGCAAGGGGCTAATGACGCTCCCGCCGTTCTTCGAAGAGGTCGAGCGGGTCAGGCCCTTCTTCCGGCGCCTGCGCGAACTCCGCGACGAGTGGGAGGCGCGCGGCGCGTTCGGCGGAGAGGCGGGCGAGCTTTCGATGGGCATGAGTCACGACTACGAGGCGGCAATCGAGGAGGGCGCGACGCTCGTGCGCGTCGGCACGGCCGTCTTCGGGGAGAGGGGAGCGGCCCGTTAACCCTTCGGGGCGCGAAGAGACGATGAAAGCACTCGGGTTCTTACAGGCTCTTGATTCGATCATCCAGGTGCAGCAGAACAGCGCCATACGCGTCCTCGCCGCGGCCTTCCAGTTCATCTGGTATCTGGTCGTCGCCGTCATCGTCTCGGTCATCGTGCTGATGATCGTGCGCTTCATCCTGAACTACGCCGACCTCAACCCCTTCAGCCGCCCCGTCATCCTCGTCCGGAGGCTGACCGACCCTTTCGTCAACCCGGTGCGGCGCGCGCTAGCGGGGTTCGGCATCCAGCCCAACGGCGCGCCGCTGGTCGTCGTCCTGCTCTCGATCCTGCTCGGCTACTTCGTGCTGATGCTGACGGCGAGCGTGCTCGACACCGTGGCGGGCATCTCCCTGAGCGTGACGGGCGTCAGCGCGGGCGGGGCGGTGGCGCTCCTGGGGTACGTCCTCTACGGCGCGCTCTCGCTCTACGCGCTGCTCATCATGATCCGCATCATCTTCTCGTGGGGGCAGGTGAGCTACGGCAACCGTGTGATGCGCTTCCTCGTGAACGTGACCGACCCGCTGCTCCTGCCGCTGCGCCGGACGGTGCCGCCCATCGGCGTGTTCGACATCTCGCCCATCGTCGCCTTCATCATCATCTGGCTCTTCCAGGCCGCGATCCGCATGACCCTCCTGCGGGGCTGGCCCGTCAACTTCTTCATGTGAGGCGGCGTGCTCGAATTCAAAGAGCGTGACGGCACGCTCACCTTCGCGGTGCGCGTCGCGCCGCGCGCGTCGCAGACCGCGGCCGGGGGCGTCCACGACGGCGCGCTCAAAGTGCGCGTCGCGGCCCCGCCGGTCGAGGGCGCGGCCAACGCGGAGCTGGCGCGCTTCCTCGCGAAGAGCCTCGACGTCCCCGCGCGCGCGGTCGAGATCGTCGGCGGCCACGCGTCGAAGACGAAGCTCGTGCGCGTCGCGGGCGCGCGGCCCGCAGACCTCCTGCGGCTCGCGGCGGGCGGGTGAACAAAGCGCGGGCGTTGTGGTATATTTCCGACCCGCTTCTGGTTCGACTTTCAAACTCAATCAAGGAACTCTTCAAGATGTCCGGACACTCGAAATGGCACACAATCAAACACAAGAAGGGCGCGCTGGACGCCAAGCGCGGCAAGGTTTTCACCAAGCTGATTAAGGAGATTTCGGTCGCGGCGCGCACGGGCGGCGGCGACCCGGACGCCAACGCGCGCTTGCGCAAGGCCGTCTCCGACGCCAAGGGCGCCAACATGCCCAACGACACCATCGCGCGCGCCATCCGCCGCGGCACGGGCGCGGAGGAGGGCGTCAGCTATGAGGAGATCACCTACGAGGGCTACGGGCCGGGCGGCGTGGCCGTGATGGTCGATTCGATGACGGACAACCGCAACCGCACCGTCGCCGAAATCCGCCACATCTTCGGGAAGAACGGCGGCAACCTCGGCACGGCGGGCGCGGTCAACTGGATGTTCGAGAAGAAGGGTTACATCGTCGTCGCGAAGGAGGCGAAGCCCGAGGAGGAGCTGTTCGAGATCGTCACCGACGCGGGCGCGGAAGACCTGCGCGACGACGGCGACAACTTCGAGATCATCACCGCGCCCGACGACTTCGACGCCGTGCTCGAAGCGGTCAAGAAGGCCGGCATCGAGCCGCAGGTCGCCGAGGTCGAGATGGTGCCGAAGGAGTACAAGCGGCTCGAAGGCCAGGAGGCGCGCCAGATGCTCAAGCTGATGGAGGCGCTCGAAGACCACGACGACGTGCAGAAGGTCTCCGCCAACTTCGACATGGACGAGGCCGACATGGCCGGCGCATAAGACGACGGGCAGGCTTCAAGCGTCGGGGCGGGCGCAGGCTTTTGGACGGCCTGCGCCCGCCTTCTTTCATCCGCCCCGGCAAACTTCATGAGCACGAACTTCAGAAGGTTCCTCTCCGCGGCGCTCTGCGCGTGCGCGCTTCTTTGCGCGCACGCACACGCGCACGCCCAGGTCGCCCCGGCCCGCGTCATCTCGGCCGACTATCGACGGGTCGAGGGGGCGCGCGACCGCTTCCCGCATCTGGTCGTCGGGGCGGGGCGCGCCGCCGAGGGCCTGCGCGCCGACTGGCAGCGCGACCTCGCGCTCGTCCGCCGCGAGTGCGGCTTCGAGTACGTGCGCTTCCACGGCCTGCTTCAGGACGAGCTGGGCGTCTACTCGGAAGACAGGCAGGGACGACCGGTCTACAACTTCCAGTACATCGACGCCGTCTATGACGCCGTTCTAGACGCGGGCGTGCGCCCGTTCGTCGAGTTCGGCTTCATGCCGCAGAGGATGGCGAGCGGCGAGAAGACGATCTTCTGGTGGAAGGGCAACATCACGCCGCCGCGCGACTACGCGAAGTGGGAGGCGCTCGTCCGCGCGCTCGTCGAGCACTGGACGGAGCGCTACGGACGGGAAGAGGTGCGGCGCTGGTACTTCGAGGTCTGGAACGAGCCGAACCTGAAAGACCTCTTCTGGTCGGGCGACCGGGACGAATACTTCAAGCTCTACGACGTGACAGCGCGCGCCGTCAAAAGCGTCTCGGCCGACTACCGCGTCGGCGGGCCGGCCACGGCGGGGCGCGGGTGGGTGCCGGAGATGATTAAGCACGCAACGGAGGCGCGCGTCCCCCTCGACTTCATCACCACGCACGACTACGGCGTGAGCGGCCGCGGCCTCGACGCTGAGGGCAACCAGCAGCTCTTCCTCGACCCCGCCCGGGACGCGATTGTCTCGGGCGTCCGCGGCGTGCGCGCGCAGATCGAGGCGTCGGCGCTGCCGAACCTCCCGCTCCACTACACCGAGTGGAGCACGTCCTACTCGCCGCGCGACCCCGTCCACGACGCTTACATCTCGGCCGCCTACATCGTCTCGCGCCTCAAGGGCGCCGAAGGGCACGCCGACTCGATGTCCTACTGGACGTTCACAGACATCTTCGAGGAGAACGGCCCCGTGCCCTCGCCCTTCCACGGCGGCTTCGGACTGATAAATTTTCAGGGCCTGCGCAAGCCCTCCTTCTACGCCTACCAATTTCTGAACCGCCTGGGCGGGGAGGAGCTTGCTTCCGGCGACGCGGACAGTTGGGTCACGCGCGGCGGCGGCGGAGTGCAAGCGCTCTTCTGGAACTACACGCCGCCGAAGACGGAGGAGAGCGACCAGGGCTACTTCAAGCGCGACCTGCCGTCGAAAGATTTGGGCGGGGTGCGCGTCTCGCTCTCGGGCCTGCCGCCCGGCAGCTACACGCTGAGCGTCTATCGCGTCGGCTACGGCGTGAACGACGTGTACACGGACTATCTCAAGATGGGCTCGCCGCCCGCCCTCACGCGCGAGCAGTTGCGCGCGCTCGCCGGGCGCAACGACGGAACGCCCGTGATGATCGCGCGCGTCGAGGTCAAAGCCTCCGCGCCGTTCGTACACGATCTGCCCATGCGCGAAAACGACGTGTACCTCCTCACGCTGCTGCCCGCGTCGGCCAATAGAGACATGAAGAGGGGACGTTGACACATGCTCCGACAGGCACACACGACGCCGTCGCGGCCGAGACTCCAGCCCCTGCTGTTCGTCGCCCTGCTCCTGGTCTGTGCCGCGGCGCGCGGCGTCGAGGCTCAGACTCCCACGTTCCAACGCTGGGCGCCGCAGCCCCCGATGGGCTGGAACAGTTGGGACTCATTCGCCACCACGGTCAACGAGGCGCAGGCCCGCGCGCAAGCGGACTTCATGGCCGAGCGCCTGAAGCGCTACGGCTGGCAGTACGTCGTCGTGGACATACAGTGGTACGAGCCGGAGGCGAAGGGCTACGACTACCGCAAGGGCGCGAAGCTGTCGATGGACGAGTGGGGGCGCCTGTGGCCCGCCGTCAACCGCTTCCCGACGGCCGCGGGCGGCGCCGGGTTCAAGGCGCTCGCCGACTACGTCCACCGCAGGGGGCTCAAGTTCGGCATCCACCTCATGCGCGGCATCCCGCGCCAGGCCGTCGAGCAGAACACGCAGGTTTTGGGCACGCGCTTCCGCGCGGCCGACATCGCCGACACGTCGAGCACCTGCCCCTGGAACACGGACATGTACGGCGTGGACACGTCGAAGCCCGGCGCGCAGGAGTATTACGACTCGGTCTTCGAGCTTTTGGCCGGGTGGGGCGTTGACTTCGTCAAGGTGGACGACATCAGCCGCCCCTACCATCGCGCGGAGATCGAGGCCGTCCGCACGGCCATCGACCGCACGCGCCGTCCGATGGTCTTGAGCCTTTCGCCCGGCGAGACGCCGCTCGAAGCGGGCGCGCACGTCGAGACGCACGCGAACATGTGGCGCGTGAGCGACGACTTCTGGGACACGTGGCCGTCTCTGCTTGAGCAGTTCGAGCGCCTCCACAAGTGGACGGAGTTTCGCGGCCCCGGCCACTTCCCGGACGCCGACATGCTCCCGCTCGGCAGCATCGACATGGGGCGCAGGGCGACGAGGTTCACGAGGGACGAGCAGTACACGCTGCTGACGCTCTGGGCCGTCGCGCGCTCGCCGCTCATCTTCGGCGGCGACCTGACGAAGATGGACGACTTCACGCTCTCGCTCCTCACCGACGAGGAGGTGTTGGCGGTTGACCAGAACAGCAACGGCAACCGGCAGCTCTTCCGCGACGGCGGATTCGTCGCCTGGGTCGCAGACGTGCCGCGCTCGCGCGACAGGTACCTCGCCGTCTTCAACACGAATGACGGGCCGCGGCCACCCGCGGACGGCCCCGGGAGTTCGAAGGTGTCGGTCAAACTCTCCGACCTCGGCTTCAAGGGTACGTGCCGCGTCCGCGACCTTTGGCTCAAGAAAGAGCTTGGGAAGTTCAAGGGAGAGTTCGCGCCCGAAATTAACTGGCACGGGGCCGGGCTCTACCGCGTGTCAGGGTCACCGGGTCAGTAGGTGGTACAGACCTTCATCACGTCGAAAGGGCAAACATGAAACGTCTTCGCCGCGCCGTCTCGCTCGCGCTCGTCATCAACCTTTGTCTTCTGCTCGTCGCACCGGCCGTCGGTCAGGTGCAGCAGAGGCCGCCGTACCTCGACCCGTCGCTTCCCATCGACAGGCGCGTCGCAGACCTCGTCTCGCGGATGACGCTCGAAGAGAAGGTCGCGCAGATGATGAACGCCGCGCCCGCCATCCCGCGCCTCGGCATCCCCGAGTACGACTGGTGGAACGAGGCGCTGCACGGCGTCGCCTTCTCCGGCGTCGCGACGGTCTTCCCGCAGGCCGTCGGGCTAGGCGCGACCTTCGACCCGCCGCTCGTCGGCCGCGTCGCCTCGGTCATCTCGACGGAGGCGCGCGCCAAGTACCACGAGGCGCAGCGGCAGGGCAACCGCGAGCGCTTCCACGGCCTCACGTTCTGGTCGCCGAACATCAACATCTTCCGCGACCCGCGCTGGGGCCGCGGCCAGGAGACCTACGGCGAAGACCCTTACCTGACGGGCCGGCTCGGCGTCGCCTTCGTGAAGGGTTTGCAGGGCGACGACCCGAAGTATCTGAAGGTCGTCTCGACTCCTAAACACTACGCCGTGCATTCCGGCCCGGAGCCGGAGCGCCACCGCTTCGACGCCGCGGCGACGGAGCGCGACCTGCGCGAGACCTACACGCCCGCGTTCCGCGCCGCGGTCACGGAAGGCCGGGCGGCCTCCGTCATGTGCGCCTACAACCGCATCAACGGCGAGCCCGCCTGCGCCAACACGCACCTCCTCGGCGACCTCCTGCGCGGCGAGTGGGGCTTCGGCGGCTACGTCGTCTCCGACTGCGGCGCCATCGAAGACATCTACCGGCGGCACCAGTTCGTGAAGACCGCCGAGGAGGCTTCGGCGATAGCCGTGAAGAGGGGCACCGACATCGAGTGCGGCGACACCTACCGCGCCCTCGTCGCCGCCGTGAAGCAGGGGTTGATTGCCGAGAGCGAGATCGACACGGCGGTCAAGCGTCTCTTCGAGGCGCGCTTCCGGCTCGGGATGTTCGACCCGCCGGAGATGGTGCCGTACGCGCAGATTCCTTTCTCGGCGAACGACTCGCCCGAGCACCGCCGGCTCGCGCTCGAAGCCGCGCGCGAGTCCATCGTGCTGCTCAAGAACGAAAAGAACACGCTGCCGCTCAGGAAGGACTTGAAGAGCATCGCCGTCATCGGCCCGAACGCCGACGAAGTGCAGGTGATGCTCGGCAACTACAACGGCCAGCCGTCGCGCGCCACCACGCCGCTCGAAGGCATCCGCCAGCACGTCTCGCCGGGAACGAAGGTGCTGCACGCGCAGGGGACGACGCTGACGGAGGTCTCGGTCGTCCCCGTCCCGGCCTCCGCGCTGCGCGGGCTGAAGGCAGAGTTCTTCTCAAACCGAAAGCTCGAAGGCGCGCCCGTGCTGACGCGCGACGACGAGGCGGTGAACTTCGACTGGGGCATGAACGGCCCCGCGCCCGGCCTCCCGGCCGACGACTTCTCCGCGCGCTGGACGGGCAAGCTCGTGCCGTCCGTCTCAGGCAAGTACCGCCTCGGCGCGACCGCGGACGACGGCCTGCGCGTCTACCTCGACGGGAAGTTGATCGCGGAGGACTGGACGGAGCACGCCCCAACGACACGTACGGGCGAGGTCACGCTCGAAGCGGGCAGGAGCTACGACCTGAAGTTCGAATACTACGAGGGGCGCATCGGCGCCGTGGCGAAGCTCGTGTGGCAGCCGCCCGCGCAGGCGGCCGGCTCGCCCTACGCGGAGGCCGTAGACTTGGCGAAGCAGGCCGACGCGGTGGTGCTCGTCCTCGGTCTCTCTTCGCAGCTCGAAGGCGAGGAGATGACCGTGCGCGAGCCCGGCTTCAAGGGCGGCGACCGCACCGACATCAACCTGCCCGCGCGCCAGCAGGCGCTGCTCGAAGCGGTCGCCGCGACGGGCAAGCCGGTCGTGCTCGTCTTGATGTCCGGGAGCGCGCTCGCGGTCAACTGGGCCGACGCGCACGTCGGCGCCATCGTGCAGGCCTGGTATCCGGGCGAGGAGGGCGGGGCGGCGCTGGCCGACGTGCTCTTCGGCGACTACAACCCGGCCGGGCGTCTGCCCGTCACCTTCTACAAGTCGGTCGAGCAGTTGCCCACGTTCGAGAGTTACGCGATGGAGGGGCGCACGTACCGCTTCTTCAAAGGTCAGCCGCTCTACCCGTTCGGCCACGGCCTGAGCTACACGCGGTTCAGGTACTCGGGGCTGACCGTCTCGTCCCCGCGCGTCTCGCCGACCGACAAGGTGACGGTGAGCGCGACGGTCGAGAACGTCGGACGCGTCGAGGGCGACGAGGTTGTGCAGCTCTACTTGACGGAATCGGAGGCGTCGGTGCGCGTGCCTTTGCGTTCGCTCGCGGGCGTCGAGCGCTTGCACCTGAAGCCGGGCGAGAAGCGCGTGGTGAGTTTCACGCTCGACCCGCGCCAGCTCGCCGTCATCAAGGACGACGGCCGCGCGGTCGTCGAGCCGGGAGAGTTCAGGGTGACCGTCGGCGGCAAGCAGCCCGGCTTCTCCGGCACGGCCGACGCGGCGACGACCTCCTTCGTCGAAGGGCGCTTCAAGGTCGAGGGCACACCGACGGAGTTGAAGCGCTGACAGACGCCCGGCCGCCTGATTGTTGATGCGCACACGGCGTGGCTGGTGTATAAAGGCGCGTGCGAGTTCTAGGGATAGACCCGGGGAGCGAGACGACGGGGTGGGGCGTGGTCGAGGGCGACGCGCGTCGCTACCGACTCGTTGACTTCGGCACGGTGAAGGCCAACCCGCGGGAGCGCTTCGCGGCGCGGCTGCTGAAGATAAGCAACGGCGTCGAGGCCCTCGTCGAAAAGTTCCGCCCCGACGTGTGCGCCGTCGAGGAGGCGTTCTTCGCGGTCAACGCGCAGACGGCGCTCAAACTCGGGCACGTGCGCGGCGTGGTGCTGCTCGCGGCCGAGCGCGCGGGCGTCGAGATCGCGGAGTACGCGCCGCGGCTCGTCAAGCAGACGGTGGTCGGCTACGGCGCGGCCGAGAAGCAGCAGGTGCAGGAGATGATGCGCGTGCTGCTCAAGCTCAAGGAGCCGCCCGCGCCCTTCGACGCCTCCGACGCGCTGGCCGTCGCCGTCACGCATCTCCACCACGCGGGCCGCCCCGAAGTCTCGAAAGGCAAGACGGCGCCCGCGCACGCCAAGCTCGAAGCGCTCCTCGCCGCGAACCCGCGCCGCCGCGCGCCGCGTTAGAGACGCGAAGGCGTAGAGCCTTTCAACATTTTCGTTCCGCCGCTTAACCCCTCCGCCAAGGGCTAACCTCAACCCGTCCCGACGAAGGAGGGAGGCCATGCCTCATCATTTTCGACCGTCAGTTTTTGTCAAACGACTCGCCGCCGCGGCGTTCGTCCTGCTCTTAATCCCTTCTGCCGCCGAGGCGCAGAGAAAACGACGGGCGCCCGCCGGAGGGAGCGCGGCCGTCGTCGTGGATGAGCGACTCGCGGCGCTGCGCGACGCGCCGCGGCCGACGGCCGACCTCATCCGGCGTCTGGGCCGCGGCCGCCTCGTGGCCGTCGCGGGCGAGCGCGCGTCGGGCGGCGTGACCTACCTGCGCGTGCTGGTGACGAGCCGCACGGGCGGCTGGCTTCAGTCCGAAGCGGTCGTCCGCCCCGCGCGCGCGGGCGACGACGCGCGCCTGCTGCGGCTCGTGCGCGGCTCCGCGGACTTCGACCGGCTCGCGCGCGCACGCCTGCTGCTCGAAACGTTCCCGCGCTCGACGCTGCGCCCGGCCGCGCTGCTGATCCTCGGCGACGCCGCGGCCGAAGCGGCCGAACGCCTGACGCGCGAGGCGCGCCGCCGCCTCAACCCCGCCGAGATGCAGGCGGGCGGCGCGCCCGTCTCAAGCTACTACCTCAACTACAACGGGCTCGACCGCTACCGCCGCCTCGGCGTCGTCTTCGACTTCGACCCCGCTTCGAATAGTTACCGCTACGACGGCGCCGCCTTCCGCGAAATCCTCCGCCGCCACCCGCGCGCGCCAGAGGCCGCCGAGGCGCGCCGCCGCCTCGCAGCTCAAAGGGGCGGTGATTTTTATCCTTAACAATCGGGCGGATGATGTATATGATGCAGACCCTCAGAAGAGGCCCTTGATGCCCGCGAAGATCATCACCGTCGTGAACCAGAAAGGCGGCTCGGGTAAGACCACCCTGAGCATGCAGCTCGCCGGTGCGCTCGCGCGCCGCGGCCACAAGGTGCTCGTGGTGGACGCCGACCCGCAGGGCACGGCCACCCGTTGGGCGGCCTCCGCCGACGAGAAACCCTTCCCGGCCCCGGTCGTGGGGCTGAGCGCCGCCGGCGTCAAAGTCCACCGCGAGGTGCAGAAGTTCATCGACGACTACCATTACATCGTCATCGACTGCCCGCCGGCGGCCGACTCGCCCGTGCCTCAGAGCGCCCTCCTCATCGCAGACCTCGCCCTCGTGCCCATCATCCCCTCGCCGCTCGACCTGTGGGCCGCCGTCGGCATCCGCCAGGTCATCGAGAACATCGGCGACCTCAACGAGAAGTTGACGGCCAGACTGGTCATCAACCAGTGCCAGCCGAACACGAGCTTGGTGAAGGAGGCGCTGGAGGTTCTGCCGGAGTTCGGCATCGACCTCTGCGGCACCTACCTCCACCACCGGCAGGTCTACCGCCACTCGGCGGTCTTCGGCCAGACCGTCCACGACTTCGGCAGCAAGGCCGCACCCGCGGTGGCGGAAGTGGACGCGCTCGCCGCAGAGGTGCTGGCGCTCCTGCATCCCACCGCGGTCAAATCTGAAACCTCTACGAGCGGGGCGTGACTATGGCTAAGAGAGATATGAGGAAGGCCCTCGGGGCGTCTTTGAAGGCGGAGGAGCGGGCCGTCAGCAGCCGTTTCGAGAAGTCCGCGACCGTGCTGGGGAAGAAGGAGCCGGCGCCCCGGGCGCAGCCGGAGCCGGTCGAGACGGGCGAGGTCGTCAGCAACAGCCTCGCCGTCCGTGACGGCGACGCCGAACTGATCTCCCGCATCAAGAGGCGTTGCATGAAGGCGGGCATCAGCGCCGACGACGGCGAGGTGTTGAGGGCCGGCCTCAACGCCCTCGACGTGATGAATGATAGAAAGTTAGCGAGATGCTTTGAAGGCACTCGGCAGGTCAAGACAGGCGAACCCGGGCGCGAAACCCCTGCTTTCATCGTCCGCCGTGCGTACGCCGTGAACCTTCGTAGTCCCTTACGGGGCACGCCTTCCCGGTTCGAACGGAGGGTCATCATCCTCTACAGATCGTCGTAGTCAAAGGGTGTTGCAAAAACGTGCGGGCGCAGTTAGATTGTCGGCGGAGATTCGGAGTGGCGGGCGCGGGGGACTCTCCCATGCAGATCGGGCGTGCCTCCCGTCAACGATGAAACCTGGAGGAAGGAACAGTGCCGGTAGGAACGTGTCCTGACTGCGAAGCCGAAGTCCACGTTGACCTCGACGCCGACAAGGGCGACACGGTCACCTGCGACGAGTGCGCAACCGAGCTGGAGATCGTCGGACTCGACCCCGTCGAACTCGACATCGCCGAGGAAGACCTCGACGAAGACGACTACAAGGACGACGAGGACGAGGACGAATACTAAGAGCCGTAAACCGTGAACCGTAAACCCTGACAAGAGGGGGGCAGGCCGTCTGCTTCTTGTCAGGGTTTACGGTTCACGGTTTACGGCTTTCGTACGTCGTGCGGTTCTGGCGGACGTTGAGGCCGCGCGGGCCTTCAACACGAATCGTGTGGAGGCGCCCGTCGCGCCTTTTTTCGTCGGGCGGGTAGAAGGCGAGGACGTAGGTCGAGGTCACCTCCTCGGCCAGCGCCTTGAAGAGCGGGTCGTAGTCCTTCGCCGTCGCGTAGAAGTTCGTCCCGCCGGTCTTCTCGACCAGCCCCGACACGTCGAGCGGCGTCGGGAGCGGCGCGCGCTCCGGCGCGTTCGAGGCGAGCAGGCGCGTGTAGGAGGGAAGCGTCACCGTGTAGACGCTCACCTCGGCCTGGTTGGCGCGCTCGATGACGGTCGAGGGGTGGACGGTGTCGCCGACGGGAAAGCCGTCGGTGACGACGACGACGGCCCTCTTCAAGATGCGCCGGTCGAGCGTGCGCGGGGCGCTGCGTTGGAGCAGACGCACCGCGTCGTCCACCGCGTCGTAGGCGTGGGTCGAGAGGCCGCTCTCCTCGCGCGCGAGTTTGCCGAGGGCGCGCTCGAGCTTGCGCGGGTCGCTCGTAAAACTCTGCACGACGTGCGCGTTCATGCCGAAGCTCATCAGGGCGAAAGAGGCCGGGCGGTTCGAGAGCTTTTCGGAGAAGGCCGTCATCGCCGTCCGCAGCCGCTCCATCTCCTCCGGCGTCATGCTGCCCGACACGTCCACCGCGAAGACGACGGCCACGGGGCGCTCGGCCCCCGCGCGCCGCTCGACGTTGAGGAAGGCCACTGGGCGCTCCTCGCCGTCCTCGTAGAGCTTGAAGTCTTCGGGCCGCAGCCCCTTCACCGCGCGCCCCTCCGCGTCCGTCACCGACACGTCCACGAGGATGAGGTCGGTGTCGATCTTGAGCACGTCGTCTTCGCCCAGCTCGACGGCCTCGGGCGTGGGGCGCGGCGGCGGTTGCTGCTGCTCCTGCGCGCGCGGCGCGGGCGCGTGCGTGAGAAAGAGAAGGCACGCGAACAGAGACGCCGCCGACAGCGCGGCGCGCGGGGGGAGTTTGAAGATGTGTCCTGACATAAAAGACCTACAAGGCTGCGCCCGTGACGCGGCTGAGGAGTGGCCGGCGCGTGGATTATACGTCGCGGCGCGTTAGTGCGCCAGAGCCTGAGCTCAGCTTGTCCGGGGGCGGGCAACAACCCCCACCCGCGGCGCATCAACCAACCCGTTATCGCGTGTTATAATCCGCGCCGCCACGCTTGGACGCGCGCGGGCGATTCGAGGAAGACTGTCGTGAAGATGCTCGGGAGAAAATTTCTGGCGGCCGCGTGCGCGGCGCTGTTCGCGCTCTCTTCGGTCGCGCCGGCCGCGGCGCAGAAGAAGTCGAAGAAGCAGCAGCAGGAGCCGACGACGGGCGCCATCGCGGGCCGCGTGAAGGTCGCGCCGGGGGCGACGCCCGGCGGCGTGTCCGTCACCGTCCGCCGCGGCGACGAGGAGGTCGCGCGGCGCGAGACGAACTCGAAGGGCGAGTTCGAAATTCAGGGGCTCGCGCCCGGCACGTACGGCCTGACGCTGCGCAAGGCGGGCCTGGAGGTCGGCCGGATGGAGGACGTGCAGGTGCGCGCCGGCAAGACCGTCACGCTCAAGGACAGGCTCTTCCTGCCGGTGGACGACGGGGCCATCGCGCACATCCGCGGGAGCGTCTTCGACGCCAACGGCCGGAGCGTGGGCGGCGCGAAGGTGGAGCTGGCGCGGGTCGAGGCCGACGGCTCGTTCAAGAAGCTCGACGACCGCGTCTCGAACTCGACGGGCTCTTTCGCCTTCCGGCTCCCGCCCGAGCGAGCGCGCTACCGTTTGACGGCGAAGGCCGACGGCGCCGAGCCGGCCGCGGAGGAGATTAACATCGAGGGCGCGGCCATCTACCGCATCGCGCTCTCGCTCCACCCGAAGAAGTAGACGTAAAGTGAAGGACGCGCACCCGAACAGGGAAGAGGCGCGCGACGAGTTTCTGACGGCGCGCCAGCTCGCCGAGGTCTTGCAGGTGAGCGAATCGACCGTGCGCCGCCTGGCGCGCGACGGACGCATCCCGTGCGTGCGGCTCACCCCGCGCCTGCTCCGCTTCAACCTCAAGGCCGTCTCCCGCGCCCTCGACGGCTCCGACACATCCCCAAAGACTAAACGCCGCCACGCGGAAGAGTCGGAGCGCGACGACGGTCAGTTGTCCTTTCTTTAAAACTCGTGAACCGTAAACCGTGAACCGTGACAAGAGAGACTGCTTTTCCTCTTGTCACGGTTCACGGTTTACGGTTCACGTCTCCTTTATTCTTCCTCTTCTTCTGCCGCATCCTGCGCTTCGACCTCGGCGCGTGGGCGCCAGTTGCGCGCGCCGTCCTTGACGAGGTCGTGCTTGCGCTTGATGCCGGTGCGCACGTTGAGGAACCAGGCCGAGGCGCCGAGCGCGGCCGTGACGAAGGCCACGTCCGTGTGGCGCAGGTAGAGCAGCGCCAGCGTCGCCGCGATGAGCGCGTACGCCAGGCGCCTCCACGCGCGCGCGAAGTCGAAGCCCGCCTCCTTCATCCTCCCGCCCTCGTCTTTCAGTTGATGGTCACGGGGATGGGGGCGTCGATGTCGCGCGGGGGCAGACACGCCTCGTCGTTGCAGGGCTGCACCCTGAGCTTCGTGCGGAGGGTGTGGCGGCCCTTGGTCGCGTTCTTGTCGGCGCTCACCGGGAGCTTGATGACGACGCTGCCCTCGTAGAGCGCGAGCGACTTGTCCGCGAAGCCGAGCTTGCGCGGCGTGCCGGGCGGATAGACGGGCTTGCCGGGCGTGATGCCCTCCTGCGGCTCCGCGCGCAGCTCGGTCGCGATGTAGAACTTGTCCGTAGCCGGGTTGGCGTGCGTGTGGTAGCCCTGGGCGATGTCGAGCCGCACGCTGGCCTCGCCCGCGCCGCCCGCGTCGAGACTCACCTCCTCGACCGTCGCGGTGACGGGCTGCGCCTGCGGCGCGGGGCTGGGCGCGGCCGTGGCGGGTGTGGGCGTAACCGCCGCGACGCCGTTCGCGTTCGACCCTCCGCCGCCGCAGGAGGCGAAGGCGAAGGGCACGCAGATAAAGAAGCTCAGGAGAAGATTCTGTCGTCGCATGTCTCAGAGTTTATCTCAAAAACTCGCGCGCCTCACACGGCGGGCGGCTGCTGTCGGAACTCTTGCGGCGGCGGGGGCGGCTGGTACTGTGGCGCGGGCGGCGGCGCCGGGCGCTCGCGCGCGCGGCGCACGAGGTAGCGCAGGATGAAGTAGGCCGGCAGCCCGATGAAGATGACGAAGGGGATCAGCGCCAGAATCAGGCGGATGAAGAAGAGCGTGATGGTGGCCGCGATGTCCACGCCCTCGCCGAAGGCCGCGCCGACGCCGCGGAAGAAGCCCGTCGTGCCGATGAGCGGCGCGGGCGGCTGGAGCGTGACGGTGATGGTCGAGAGGCTCGCCTGGTTTTCGAGGAAGCGGCGGCGCCCTTCCACCTGCTCGATCTCGGTGCGGACTTTCGTCAGCTCGCTCTGGACTTTGATGGCGTCATCGACCGCGTCCGCCCGCTTCATGATCTGCATGAGCTGGTCTTCGAGCGCGCGCTGCGTGCGCAGGCGCGCTTCGAGGTCGATGTACTCCTCGGTCACGTCCTTGCCCGTGATCTTCTGCGCGGTGACGCTGCCGCCGGCGGCGCGGATGTCCGCGAGCGTCGCGTCGAACTGCGCCGCGGGGACGCGCATCTCGACGGTGATGATTTCGTAAGCGCGCTCGCCCTTCGAGCCCGTCTGCTGCCGCGAGTCGGAGGTGACGACGAAGCCGCCGCGCGACTCGGCGATGGAGGCGACGCGCTGCATGGCCTGCGCGGGCTTCTCGACTTCGAGCGTGAGCGTCGCGTTGCGGATGATCTTGCGCTCGGCGGGGGCGGCATTCGGGCCTTGCTGCGGCGGGGCCGCGGGGTCTTCCGTCCGTTCGAGCGAGACGGTCTTCATGTCCGCCTGGCCGCTTCCGCCCCCGCCCTGCGCCGCGTTGCCTGCGCTCTGTTGGGGCGCGGCCGTGGTGCTCGACGAAGAGGCAAGCGGTTCGGCCGAACGCTCCGAGCCCGCGGCGCAGCCGGCCGCCGCGCCGAGCGCCAGCATGAGGAGGGTCGTCGTTAGCAGTCTCATAGAATCTCTCCGGGGCATTGTCTGTTAGAACAACGTCTGAACGGTTGCGGCGCCGGCCGCTTGCGTTTGAAGGAAAGAGTTCAGCGCGCGTCGTCCTTCTCGAAGTAGGGCGGCGTCTCGCCCGGCTTGAGGCGGCGCAGCGTCACGTCCTCGGGGTAGTAGCTGACGCCCGCGCGGCGGACGGTCTGCCAGCGCAGGCCCTCGCCCGTCAACGTGAGCTTGATGGTGGCCGAGCCGCCGAAGCCGCTCGTCAGGCGGAACTGCGCCGCGCCGCCGCGGACGTTCGCCGTGAAGTCGCAGTCCTCGACCCGCGCGAGGTAGTGCGCGACGATGCCGCACCTGGCGCGCAGGCGGCCGCCGGTCTGTTTGATGGTGATGTCGATGGCGAACTGCGGCACCTCTTCGAGCTTCATGTCCTGGTAGGCGGGCGGCAGCTCCGACTTGTCCTTCGCGTAGACGGCGTAGTTCCAGGCGCCGCGGAAGCCCGCGGCGGGTCGCGTCTGCGCGTGTGTTTGTGTCGCGCCGAGCAGCGCACAGGCGAGCAGGGAAAGGAGCAGGGGGAGCCTTTTCATCTCACGTCCTCGGGGCGGGTTAAATTAAATCCGGCGCGCTACTCTTCGCCGCCCGGCTCTTCCTCTTCGTCCCGCGCGCCGTGGCGTTCGGGGCGCTTGATGCCGAACTTCTCCAGACGATACTGGAGCGTGCGGAAGGTGAGGCCGAGGAGCTTGGCCGCCTTCGTGATGTTGTAGTCGGTGCGCTCCATCGATTGGAGGATGAGGTTGCGCTCCACGTCCTCGAAGTTGAGGCCCTCGGCGGGGAGCTTGAAGCTGGCGCCCTCGGCCGCGGGGCGCGTCTCCTGCCGGACTTCGAGCGGGAGGTCTTCGACCGTGATGTAGTCGGCCTCGGCGAGGAGGATGGCGCGCTCGATGGCCGACTCGAGCTGGCGGACGTTGCCCGGCCACGCGTAGTCGAGCATCACCTTGCGCGCGTCGGGGGTCAGGCCCCGGATGAGGCGCGAGGTGTTGCGCGTGTGCTTCTTGAGGAAGAAGTCGATGAGGACGGGGATGTCTTCGCGCCGCTCGCGCAAGGGGGGCACGTCGATGGAGAGGACGTTGATGCGGTAGTAGAGGTCGTCGCGGAAGCGGCCGTCGGTGACCATCGCGCGCAGGTCGCGGTTCGTCGCCGCGACGACGCGCACGTCGATCTTGATGGGCCGCGTGCCGCCGACGCGCCGAATCTCGCGCTCCTGCAAGGCGCGCAGGAGCTTCGCCTGCATCGACACGTCCAGCTCGCCGATCTCGTCGAGGAAGAGCGTGCCGTGGTCGGCGATTTCAAACAGACCTTTCTTCTCGGCGTGCGCGCCGGTGAACGAGCCCTTCTCGTGGCCGAACAACTCCGACTCCAAAAGGTTCTCGTTGATGGCGGCGCAGTTGACGGCCTGGAACATCTCGGAGACGCGCGGCGACTGCGTGTGGATGGCGCGCGCGATCAGCTCCTTGCCCGTGCCCGACTCGCCGCGGATGAGCACGGTCGAGTTCGAGCGCGCGACCTTGAGGATCATCTTCTTGACGGCCTCCATCTCGGCCGAGGCGGAGATGATCTCCTGGTCTAAGGCGTCGAGCCTGGAGAGCGCGCGGCGGATGGTTTCGAGCAGCTGCTCGCGCTCGAAAGGTTTTTCGAGGTAGTCGAAGGCGCCGCGCCGGAGCGCCTCCTTCGCCGACTCGATGGAGCCGTGGGCGGTGAGCAGGATGACGATGATCGAGGAGTCGAAGGCGAGCAGCTTCGACAAAAGCTCGATGCCGTCCATGCCCGTCATCTTGAGGTCGGTCAGCGCCAGGTCGAAGCGCCGCTCGCGCGCGATGCGCAGCGCCGCCTCGCCCGACGCCGCGGTCGTCACGTCGTAGCCCTCGCCCGACAGGATCATCTCCAGAATCTCGCGCTGCGACTTCTCGTCGTCAACGACCAGGATGCTTTTGCGTGACATATTCGATGGGTGATGAGTGATGGGTGATGAGTGATGAGTTAAAGGCAGACGGTTCTTAACTCATCACTCATCACCCATCACTCATCACTCCCTCCTAATTGGTATCTCGACCGTGAACGTCGTCCCTTCGCCGGACTTGCTCTCGACGCGGATGGAGCCGTCGTGCTCGTCCACGGCCTTCTTGACGATGGCGAGGCCGAGCCCCGTCCCCGTCTCCTTCGTCGAGAAGTAGGGCTCGAAGATTTTCGGCAGGTGGCCGGCGTCGATGCCGACGCCGGTGTCGGAGACGCGGACGCGCGCCAGCCCGTTCTCCGCCGAGAGGCTCACCGTCAGGCGCCCCCCGCCGCCCTCCATCGCGTGCATGCCGTTAATGATAAGGTTCGTGAAGAGCGAACGTAAAGCCTCGCGGTCGCCCAGCACCGGCGGCACCGCCCCGTCCTCTTCGAAACGGGTCTCGACGCCGATCTCGGCCGCCTGCACCTCGACCATCGAGAGCGCGTCGCGCACGGCCTCGCGCAGGTCGAGCGGCTTGAGGTCGAGGTTCGCGGGCCGCGTGTACTTCAGGAACTCCGTGATGCGCGTGTTGATGCGCGCGACCTCGGCCTTGAGTTGCAGCGTCAGCTTCTCGACGAGCGCGCGCTTCTGCGGGTCGGAGGGCGCGAGCGGGATGCGCAGTTGGTCGAGCGCGAGGTTGATGTAGTTGAGCGGGTTCCGAATCTCGTGCGCGATGGCCGAGGCGAGCCGCCCGATGACGGCCGACTGCTCGGTCTGCTTGAACTGCGTCTCCAGCTCCCGCATGCGCCCGAGCTGCTCGATCATCTCGTTGAAGGTCGCGGTCAGGCGGCCGACCTCGTCGCGGCGGTCGGCGCCGGGGACGCGGAAAGAGAAGTCGCCCGCGGCGACGCGCTGCGCCCCGCGCGAGAGCGCGTTCAAGGGGCGCGTGAAGCGCCAGACGAGCACCACCGCCCCGAGCGTGGAGATGAGCATGATGGCGAGCGTCGGCCCGAGCTGCCGCAGGGTCTCGTAGGAAGAGACGTCGCTCATGGGGCTCGTCCCGAGCACGATGACGATGTAGACGAGCCCGTCGTCGGTCTGGAGCGGGATGGCGAAGGTGCGCGGCTCGCCCGAGACGGGCTGAGGCGTGACCCCGAGCGAAGGGCGCAGCCTCCTGAACCCCGCCGACGCCTCGCCCGCGTCCACGAGGTTCGGCAGTTGCACGTTGCGGGTGTCGGAGATGAAGTCGTAGTGCGCCTCGCCGCTCTCCAGCGTCGCGGGGCGGTATTCGGGGTCGAGACTGTCCTCGATGCGTCCGTCGCCGTCGCGCACGACGAGGACGTTGACGACGCGCCCTTTCTGCCTTTCGAGGAGGGACTGGGCGCCCGGCTTGTCGAGCTGGAACATGTACTTGCTTGAGGTGATGCTCTCGTTGGCGAGCGCGATGGCGGCCGTGAGCGCCTGCTCCTGCCCGGCGACGATGACGGCGCGCTGGCGCGACCGCACGCGGCCGAAGTAGTACTGCACGCCGAGCGTGGCGATGAGCAGCAGCGCCATCACCAGCAGCAGCCGCGTGCGGAAGCTGTAGAAGAGTCTCGGCAGTCCCATTCGTCGGAGGTGCCCCGGACGCCCGCCGTTCGCCGCGCGGGAGCTTTCGTCAAACGTCGTGCAAAAGGTAGTTGCCCTGCGGCTTGGACAGATGTTATAGTCGCCGAGGTCTCCAGCGCAAACCCCTCCGGGAGACCGCTTCGGTACTCTCCAATAACTTACTCGGTGCGACTTGAAGTTTTGAAGGTGGCAGCAGACCTTGGACGGCAGAGGCTTGGGCATGGCTTTTTCGATTCTTCGAGTCCGGCACCCGCGGCGGCGCAGAGACGGCGCCCGCCAAAATTTGCGCGCAATCAAAACTCTGTTAAGTGCATCTTAGCGGTATGACCCGGTCGGGTCGGGCGCTCCCCTCGTGATGTCGGCGCACCGATTCGGCCTCTTCTGCTTTGCTTTTTAAGCGAGGAAGGCTCAATGACCCCAAAGTTCAGGTTCCCCCGCGTCGCGCTCGCCCTGTCCGTCCTCCTGCTCTTCGCCGCCGCTTCGGCCAACGCCGCGGCCAGGAAACCCGCCGCCAGGAAGTCTGCCGCGAAGGCCGCCGCCCCGTCCCGCTCGAAGCGCGGCGGGCGCGAGGCGGCCTCTTCGCGTAAGGAGTCGCGCTCGTCGAAGCGCGAGCGCGCGGCCGAGGCGCGCCGCGGGAGGGACGACCGGAAGGGTAAGAAGGGGCGCGCCGAGGAGCGCTCCTCGGCGCGGGATTCGCGCAAGATGAGCAGGCGCGAGCGCATGGCCGCCGCGCGCGCCGAGGCCGAGCGCCGCCGCCGCGAGGCCGCCGAGCGCGCCCGCCAGATCGCGCTCGCCATCGCCCGCCGCCGCGCCGCCGACCAGGCGCTCAAGGACGAGGCGGCCGCCAACATCGCGAAGGACGAGACGACCGGCGAAGACCTGGCCGTCCGCCGCGCCGCGCTCGACGCGCTCGGCGACAGGGCCGGCACGGTCGTCGTGATGAACCCGAAGACGGGTCAGGTCTACACGGTCGTCAACCAGGACTGGGCCTTGCGCCGCGGCTTCAAGCCCTGCTCGACGATTAAGCTCGTGACGGGCCTCGCCGGCCTGACCGAGCACGTCATCGACCCCGTCCAGACGGTCAACATCGGCACCAGCAGCTTCAGCCTCGACCTCACGGACTCGCTCGCCTATTCGAACAACGCATACTTCCAGCGGGTCGGCGGACAAGTCGGCTTCCCGAAGATGATGGAGTACGCGCACAAGCTGGGACTCGGAGAGCCGACCGGCATCAACTTCCCGGCCGAGTCGCCGGGTAAGCTGCCCGTCTTCAAAGAGGGCTACGCCGTTAACCACATGTCTTCGCACGGCGACGACATCGAGGTCACGGCCATCCAGCTCGCGCGCGTGGCATCGGCCATCGGCAACGGCGGCAAGCTCCTCGTCCCGCACCTCCCGCGCACGCCGGAGGAGAACGTGAGGTTCAAACCCGAGGTCAAGCGCGCCGTTGACATCCCGCAGGAGAACCTCCGCCTCATGCTGCCCGGCATGATCGGCGCCACCAGCTACGGCACGGCCAAGCGCTCCGCGGCCCCGTTCACCATCGCCGGCAAGACCGGCACCTGCACCGGGCAGGGCTCGAAGCTCGGCCTTTTCACCTCGTACGGCCCCGTGGGCGACCCGACGCTCGCCGTCTCGGTCATCCTCCGCAACTCCGGCGTGAGCGGCCCGAAGGCGTCCGTCGTGGCCGGCGACGTTTACCGCCGGCTCGCCTACGACGCGCGCTTCGCGCCGAAGCCGGACAGCCGCCCGATGCTCGCCAACGACATGCTCGCGCCGCGCCCGCACATCGACCCGCGCAAGGCCGCGGTCGTCTCCGACGAGGAGAATGATGACGACGATGCCACGGACGCCGCCGCTGCCAACGCCGGCGCCAACGCCAACAAGGCGGACGGCGACGCCTACGTCGTGAGCACGGCCGACGAGAACGCCTCGGGCACGCAGCGCCCCGCCCTCCAGAAGACCTCGAAGCCTTACGAGCGCCCCGCCGCCACCACGACGGCCGCGCCCCGTACGAACAACAGCACGGTCGCGCCCACGCCCGTCACGGGCGGCGCCGAGCGCCCGCGCCGCGTCTCGGACAGGCCCGAATAGGGAAGCCCGGAGTCATTAATTCTATAGCCAAAAAGGGAGGCCCGGTCGTCGAAACCGGGCCTTCTTCTTTCACATTCTTTTCTGGTTGCGTTCCCGTTTCGGCCGCGCGCCGCGCCCGCTTCCGGTGGGCCTTCGGACTGTGGATTGCCTACCCTTAGTTCTGAGGGCGTTCGGCTTGACACTTTTCGTACGGTTGATGCAGTATCAGGCGCGTAAATCGTTCAAGGTTAGTACGAACGGCCTTAAAGCTCCCCCACGTGGAGCAGGCGCGCACAGTTGCCGATGGCGGCAACTGGCCGTCACGGGCGCGCATCTGAGGTTCGAATGCGACGCCGGTATTAGACGGGCGCAACGCACCGAATTTAAATCTCCCAACAATTAGTCAGGTTCAGCGCACGGAGGATTTGCGACCGATGAAAAACGTGTTACGACTTTTAGTCTTTGCCGCGCTCGCCACGATGTTCGCGCTCCCGTCCTACGCGCAGGACGCGGCCGGGCAGACGCCCGCCGCCGGCCCCTGCACCGCGGAGGCGGAGGCTAAGGGCGCCCTCTATCAGAAGTTTCTCGCCAGCTACAAGGGGACGCCCGACCAGCAGAAGGCCGCCGCGGAAACCGGCAAGGAGTACCTGAGCAAGTACGGCACCTGCCCGGACGACGCCGACAAGAAGGTCGCCTCGTTCATCCAGGGCTGGGTGACGAAGTATGAGAAGGCCACGGTTGAGTTCAACTGCACCAAGGCCGTCAACGACACCCCGGCCCAGGCGTTCACGATCTGCAAGCCCTACATCGACGCCAACCCCGACAGCCCGAAGGGCTACCTGATGCTCGTCTCCGCCGGCCTGAAGAACGTGCAGGCGAAGAACACGAGCACCAACGCCGACGCGGCCAACGCCGCGCGCCGCGCGATCCAGCTCATCGATCAGGGCAAGACCTCGGACGTGTGGGCGCCGCTGCCGAGCCAGGCCGAGGCCGTGCCCGGGCTGAACTACTACCTCGGCATCTTCACGTTCGATAACTCGCCCGCCGAGGCGGCCACCTACCTTCAGAAGGCGGCGCAGTCGAACAGCTCCTTCTCCAAGGAGCCGACGACCTACGAGTACCTCGCGGCGGCCTACTTCAAGAACGAGTTCACGCCGCTGGCCGCCGACTACAAGGCGAAGTGCGAGGGCAAGGAGGCGACGCCAGAGTGCGACGCGCTCTTTAATAAGATCAACGCGGTAACGAACCGCATCGTTGACGCCTACGCGCGCGCCCTGGCGCTCACGCCGGCCAACGCCGCGGCGGCCGTGAAGGACAGCCGCCGGTCGAAGCTCTCCACCTTCTACAAGCAGTTGCACGAAGGTAAGGAGGACGGCATGAACGAACTGGTCGCCGGCGTCCTGGCGAAGCCGCTCATGATGCCGGGCATGGAGCCGCCGCCGCCGGCCCCGTCCACCACGGCCGCTGACGGCACCGGCACCGGCACGACGACGCCGACCACGCCGGCCGGCACCACGCCGCCCGCGAAGCCCGCGGCGACCCCGACCCCGACCCCGAAGCCCGCGACGACGGCGCCGAAGCCGCCCCGCCCGTAACGCCCGCGGCCTTTCGAGGCCGGAGGGCGCCGGAGCAGGATCGGTCGTAAGCAGACTCCGAACGCCGGGCGCACCCGAAGACGAAAGTCGGACGGTGCGCCCGGCGTTTTTTGTTACAATCCCGCCCATGACGAACGAGGAGAGCCCCGGCGCCGTCGCAGAGAGCCCCGCCCAAGCCGCAGAAGCTGCCGCCCCGCCCGCGCCCGACCCGCGCACGCTCGAAGAGAACATCGGCTACGTCTTCCGCGACCGGCACCTGTTGGAGCGCGCGCTCACGCACCGCTCGTGGGCGCACGAGACAGTGGGCGCGGGCGGCGAGCGCGAGGCGCGGGCGCTCCACAACGAGGCGCTGGAGTTCGTCGGCGACTCAGTCCTCGGCCTCGTCGTCGCCGATGCGCTCTTCCGCTCGCACCCGGAGGTGACGGAGGGCGAGCTTTCACGCATGAAGCACCGGCTCGTCAGCATGCAGACCCTGGCGCGCGTCTCGCGCCGCCTCTCCCTGGGCGAGCACCTGCGCGTCGGGCGCGGCGAGGAGAAGACCGGCGGCCGCCGCAAGCGCGCCCTGCTCGCCGACGCCTTCGAGGCGCTGCTCGCGGCCGTCTTCCTCGACGGCGGCTACGCGGAGGCGGAGGGCTTCGTGCGCCGCGCCCTGGGAAGTGAATTGGAGGAGGCCACGCCCGAGTCCGCGGCGGCCGCCGACTTCAAGACGCTGCTCCAGGAGCGCCTACAGTCCGAGCGCCACCTCTCGCCCACCTACGAGGTGGTCGAGACCGAAGGCCCGCCGCACGCGCGCACCTTCCACGTCGAGGCCGTCTTCGACGGCGAGCGCGTCCGCGGAGAGGGGCGCACCATCAAGTCCGCCGAGATGGATGCCGCCTGCCGCGCCCTCGAACTCATCGGCCCGCCGCCAAGCTCAGAGGAAGAGGTGAAGGAGTCGGACGCGGACGCGCCAGAAGGGGAAGTCGAAGCGGACGCTACGTGACTTCGGGGCGTCCGAAGAATTCGTGAGCCCACGTGAAGCGCGTGCCGGCGGCGCGGGCGGCGCCCTCGTCCTTGTCCATGTCGCCGACGAAGAGCGTCTCGCGGGGCTCGGCGCCGAAGCGCCGCATCAGGCGTTGGAGCATTAAGGGCTGCGGCTTACGGCAGGGGCAGCCCAGGTGCGGCGCGTGCGGGCAGATTTCGATTGAGCCGGGCGGAGGCGCGCGCACGCCGAAAGCCTCCACGACCATCTCTTCCAGCAGCCGCCGCGCCGCCGCGAGCGAAAGATAGCCGAGACCGACGCCCCCCTTGATTGCTCGCCACGCCGAAGCGCGCCTTACCCCAATCAATTTCAACGAGGCGTTCGCGCACGCCCGGGATCAACTCCCACTCGCCGGGTCTGTTCGGACAAGGCAGTCCCTCCACGGTCGTGCGCCGCAGCGTCCCGTCCGCGTCGAAGATGTAGAGCCTGACCGGCGCTTCGACAGACACGGCCCGCATTCTACGCCCTGACTTTTAATTTAGGCTGTTGCTTGTGTGGAGAAAGTCGTGCGCGACCTTTCAGCGGAAGCGTTCGCAGTCGATGCCGTACTTCTTCACCTTGTAGCCGATGATGCGCTCGGTCGTGTCGAGGAGCTTCGCGGCCTTCTTGCGGCTCCCGCGCGCCGACTTCAAGGCGTCCTGGATGATGTCGCGCTCGTACGCCTCGACCGCCGCCGAGAGCGAGAGGCGCGTCACCGTGCCCGAGCCTTCGGCCGTCTGGAGGCTCGGCGGTAGGTGGTGGCCGTGGATGACCGACGAGTCGCAGACGACGACCGCGCGCTCGACGACGTTCTCCAGCTCGCGCACGTTGCCGGGCCAGTGGTAACTGGTCAGCATGTCGATGGCGGGCGTCGAGATGCGCTTGATGTGCTTGCCGTGCTCGCGCGCGTACTTCTCAAGGAAGTGGTCGGCGAGGAGCAGCACGTCGGGCTTCCGCTCGCGCAGGGGCGGCATGAAGATGTTGAAGACGTTGAGGCGGTAGTAGAGGTCTTCGCGGAACTCGCCCGCCTGGATGGCGTGCTCCAGCTCCTTGTTCGTCGCGGCGACGAGGCGGACGTTGACCTTGATGGTCTCGGTGCCGCCCAGCCGCTCGAACTCGCGCTCCTGTATCGCGCGCAACAATTTAATCTGCGTCGAGGCGTTCAGCTCGCCGATCTCGTCGAGGAAGAGCGTGCCGCCGTCGGCCAACTCGAAGCGCCCCTTCTTGCGCGCCATCGCGCCGGTGAACGCGCCGCGCTCGTGGCCGAACAACTCGGCCTCGATGAGCGTCTCGGGCAGCGCCGCGCAGGAGACCTTGACGAAGGGCTTTCCGGCGCGCAGGGAGTTGTAGTGGATGGCGTGCGCGACCATCTCCTTGCCCGTGCCGCTCTCGCCGCGCAGCAAGACGGTCGTGTTCGTCCGCGCCACCTGCTCGACCTGCTCGTAGACGTGGCGCATCGGGTTACTGCTTCCGACGATGTGGCCGAAGTCGAAGCGCTCGCGCAGCTCCTGCTTGAGGTGCGCGTTCTCGTCGGCCAGGCGCGCACGCTCCGACTCGACCAGCCGCTCCACCTTCAACGCCTGCGCCACCATCGAGGCGACGACCGACACGAACTTCGTCAACTGCTCGAAGTCGCGCGCCTCCGCGTACGGCACGTCCACGCCGAGCACGCCGACGGCGCTCCGTCCCACGGCCAGAGGCACGCAGACGAACGAGACCTCCTGCCTCCCGGCGGCGCGCTCGCGCCCCGCGACGCGCTGGAGCATGGAGGGCTCGCGGCTCGCCTGCGGCACGACGACCGGCTTGCAGGTCTCAGCCACGCGCCCGACGACGCCCTCGCCCACGCGGTAGACCGCGCGCCGCGCCGTCTCGTCGTCCAGGTTAAAGCCGGCCTCGACGTGCAGCTCGTCCGTGTCCGCGTCGTGCAGCATGATGAAGGCGCGCGTAACGCCCTGCGTGCGCCCGAGGAGTTCGAGCGCGCGCCCGAGCGCGGGCCGCAGTTGCCGCGCGTCGGCGAGCGTCTGCCCGATCTCCAACAGCGTCGCCATCTCGCGCGCGTCGGCCTGGCCCTGCCTGAGAAGCTGCGGAAGATTTGGTGGAAGATTTAAGACGTTTTCCATGAAGAACCTTGTTCGTTCTGAATCACACGCGGGCGGCTCGGCGCCCGAACTTTGCTGAGTTTACGCGCGACAAATATGTCTTGCCAAGTCGCGGCCTCGACATAATTGTCGCGCTTCCTAACCGTTTGCGCGCTCCGCGCATCGGTTTCTGTTCTGTGGAGAACTCATTCGAGACCCACAAGATCGTCGAAACCAGACGACCCTCCTACAAAATTGCTTTCAAATTCACGTCTCGCACCTGGCACGACATTTTTGTCCGGCCCTTTGCCGGGCGTAACAATATTGTCTTTGCAGTCGAAGACGTAGAGAGCACGTAGACCAGCGACTTCACTGTCTAATCATTGACGAAAAGCCCGTACCTCTCCTAAAGGGACGCGCACGCCGCGGTGTATAGCGACGGCCGTGCCGCGTGGCACGTGCGTTGTAATCCCTGCGCGTGACGGCCTTCAGGTTAGAGGGCGCGGACTGGGATTGATACGACTTCGACTCGCGCTCGTCGGTTTGAGCCGGGGCGCGGGCAAGCTTCATCGCGGGGGCGCGGGGCGCGGCGGGAGGACGCTTAAAGGGGGTGGACTTCCTCAGACTCCGCGCCTCTGCGGTGAATATCGAAGGCCGTAATTGAATAGTTTTTCAGCCGGAAAGTGAAAGTTGAGCCTCTGAGTGTGATAATTCACCCTCAGAGGCTCAACTTTGTATACCGAAATCGTGTGGTCGGGCAGGGGGACGGCGTTTGTCTCGCTGCGCGAGCCATCTGTAGCGCTGCGCGAGGCGTCTCTACCGTTGCGCGAGACGTCTGTACGGCTGCGCGAGGCATCTGTACGGCTGCGCGAGGCTCCTGATTCATTGCGCGAGCCGTCTGTTGCAGTGCGCGAGGCGTCTGTTTCGTTGCGCGAGGCATCTGTTTTCCTGCGCGAGGCTCCTGATTCGTTGCGCGAGGCGTCTGTTTCGTTGCGGAAGCCATCTTTTTCATTGCGGAAGGCGTCTGTTGCGTTGCGCGAGCTATCTTTTTTGCTGCGCGAGCCATCTTTTCCGATGCGGAAGGCCCCTGTTTCCATGGGAAAAACGGTTTTAGGAGCGCGCGAGCGGTAATTTCGCGCTCCTCCGGCACCTTACCTCACAATTTTCCTTAATTTTCAGGCGTGCGAGCCGAAGCGGGCGACGAACTCGTCCTTGCCGAGTCCCGCCGCCTCGGCGAGCTTGGCGACCCAGGCTTCGTCGGCAAAGTCTTTCTTCTCGATGCGCACCATGTAGTCGCGGGCGACCTGGTAGCTCTCGGTGTCCACGTCCACGGGGCGCTCGCGGCCGCGTCCCGTCTCGGACTCGACCAGCTCGGAGAAGGGGACGGGGCGGAATTCGCCGCCCTGAATCATAATCATCGTGCCGGAGCCGCCGCCGTGCAGATGTCGGAAGGCGGCAAAGCCGAGGTCGCGCGCGTACTCGGCATCGTAAGGAATCGGCGGCGCGCAGCGCAGCTCGTACCCGATGGTCTTGTCCACGAGCGTGACCTTGATGCCGCGCCGCTCAAGGCGCGCCTGCACCTCGCTCTTGACCTTGCGGCCGAGGTCGATCTCCGTGACGCGGATGTTCCCCTGCGCGTCGCGGTCAACGTCCTGAAGCTCTGCCACCTGCCCGGGGTCGAAGAGTTCGACCAGCGACTCGGCCAGGAGTACGACGCCGTGCGAGCGGCCCATCGCGCGCCGCTTGATGATGGAGCCCTCGACCACGTCGCAGATGTCGGAGAGCGAGACGCGGTCGCGGCGAAACTCCTCGGGGATGATGGTGCAGGTGGCGCCCGCAGCCTTGCCGATGCCGAGCGTGAGGTGTCCCGTCGGCCGCCCCATCGTCACGCCCAGGTACCAGCGGCCGGTCGTCTTCGCATCCTCCATCAGGCGCTGCACGAGCTGCACGCCGACGTGGCGCGCGGTCTCGAAGCCGAGCGTCGAGACAGAGAGCGGGAGCGAGAGGTCGTTGTCGATTGACTTGGGAACCTGCACGACCTTGATGGAGCCGTTCGTGGCGCGCTCGACGGCCGCGGAGCTGCGGACGAGGTCGTCGCCGCCGATGGTGACGAGCGCCTCGATGCCGAGCTTGCGCAAAGCGGCGACGGTGTTGTCTAAACTCTCCTGGTCGCGCGTGATGTCCGTGCGCGAGGTGCCGAGGATGCTCCCGCCGTCGAGGTGTATGCGCGAACACTCGTCGATAGACATCTCGTGCTGCTCGTCCGTGTAGCGCTGCGAAAGCCATTCGAAGCCGTCGTGGAAACCGACGGGCGTGCAGCCCATCTTGATCGCCTCGATGACGACGGCGCTGATGACGCCGTTCGTGCCCGGCGCCGGCCCGCCGCCGACGAGGATTCCTAATCTCTTAATCGCCATGATGTTTAAGTGATGAGTGATGAATGATGAGTGATGAATTAAGAACTGTCTTAAATTCATCACTCATCATTCATCACTCATCATTCCTTTATGCCGAGACGTGGCCGCTCAAGTAACCGAACTTGTTGCGGAACTCTTCGGGGGTCATGTTGCCGGCGCCGGCGAGCTTCTGAAGCCAGTAGGAGTCTTCGAAGTCCGACGGTTCGAGTCTGATCTGGTATTCGCGGGCGACGCGGTAGCCCTCGCTGTCCGTGTTGACCATGCGGACGCGTGTGCGGCCGGTGTCGGGCTCGCGGATGTCCGTGAAGGCGATGGGCACCATGCGCCCGCCCTGGACGCTGACCATCGCGTCGGAGCCGCCTTGCAGCAGGAAGCGGATGGCGGCGTAGCCGAGGTCGCGGCAGTAGGCCGCGTCGAAGGGAATCGGGTCGGCGCAGCGCAGCTCGTAGCCGATGTTCTTGTTGGTAATCATCACGCGCAGGCCGCGCGCGGCGAGGCGGCCCTGCACCTCAACTTTGACGCGGCGCGCGAGGTCAACCTCCGCGAAGCGTATGTGCCCGTGCTCGTCGCGCTCCACGTCCTGAAGTTCGGCCAGTTCCGCGGGGTCTAACTTCTCAATCAGACCTTCCGCAAGGACGACGACGCCGAAGTGTCTGCCCATCGCGCGGCGTTTGATGATGGCGCCCTCGACGATGTCGCAGATGTCGGAGAAGGCGACGGTTTCGCGGTCGTTGAACTCCTCGCCGATGATGGTGAGCGTGGCGCCGGCGGCCTTGCCGATGCCGAGCGCGAGGAAGCCGGCCTTGCGCCCCATCGCGACGACGGCGAACCAGCGCTTGGTCGAGCGCGCGTCCTCCATCAGATTCTGCACCAGCTCGACACCGACGTGGCGCGCGGTCTGGTAGCCGAAGGTCGGGATGTGCGAGGGGAGCGGCAGGTCGTTGTCGATGGTCTTGGGGACGTGGACGACCTTGATCTCGTGGCCGGAGCGTTCGGCGACGAAGCTCGAAGAGAGCGCGGTGTCGTCGCCGCCGATGGTGACGAGGTGGTTGACGCCTAAGCTTCGCAGGGTGTCGATGACGGCGCGCGTGGCCTTCTCGGACTTGGTCGGGTTGTCGCGGGCGGTGCCGAGGACGGAGCCGCCGCGCAGGTGTATGCGCGACACGTCTTCGATCTTCAGGCGGCGGACGTGCGAGGCGTCCTCGCGGATGAGCCATTTGAAGCCGTCCTGCACGCCGAGGACTTCGAAGCCGTTGTTGATGGCCTCGATGGCGGCGGCCGAGATGACGGCGTTGATGCCGGGCGCAGGCCCGCCGCCCACGATGATCGCCAGAACCTTTTTGTCTGCCATGCCGAGAAGAGTGCCCTTCGGTGCGTTTTGATGAAAACGAAATTTTACCGGAGCGGGCGGGTTTCGCAAATCGCGGGCGGGGCGGTTGAAGCCAACATAAAAATTATGAATAGGCTCATTAACCACAGAGACACAGAGGCACAGCTTGAAGTTGATAACTTAACAAGCTGTGCCTCTGTGTTGAAAATTCAAATGACGCAGAGCGCCTGATGCGAGAAGAGGGCGTCAGTCCTGACTCTTAAGATACTTCTCGGGGACGGGCGTCTTCGGAGTCTCGGCCTCCCAGAAGATCGTGACGACCCACCAGCGCTTGCCGTCATTCGCGAGCTGGATGCTGTTGATACCGCGGATGAAGGGCTTCGGGTCGTCGGCCTTGTGGCGGGCTTCGTAGGTGCTCCAGACGTGCGCGATGTGGCCGTAGGTCTCTGCGCGGCGCGCGGACTCGCGCTCGAAGAAGCCCTGCGTCTGCGTGTTCTTGTCAACGCGCTCGATGAAGGCTTCGAGGTCGAAGACGTGCGGCGCGTAGGCTTCGGCGCCGGTGAGCGGGGCGTCGGGCGCGGAGCCGGGCGGGCGCACGGGCGAGGTCGGAATCAGACGCGCGCCGGGCGCGAAGAGCGAGCGCATCCGCTCCCAGTCGCGCTTCTGCCCGGCGGGGCCGGAGATAACTTCGTAGACGGCCGCGATAATGCCGTCGATGCTGCTCACGTCCGCCGGACGCGGCAGAGGCGTCGAGGAGTCGCCGCCTTTCGGGGGCGTGGAAGAGCCCTGGGCGCGTGCGTGCCCGAGCAGCAGGCCGAACGTCAAAAGGCAGAAGGTCAGAGAAGGGACGAGCACATGTTTCATCTTCAGGAATCCTTTCAAACTGAGTGATGAGTGATGAGTGATGAATGATGAATGAAAGGCAAAGGGCTTTAAATTCATCATTCATCACTCATCATTCATCACTAAAGATTCGGTGCAAACGTCGCGCAGGGAGCAGCCTGCGCAGCGGCGCGGGTCGTCGTGGCTGCGGTGAACCTCTTCGCCGTTTGACGAAGCGTTAATGTCTTCCTTCATCTCTTCGATAAGTGCGAGCGCACGCCCCTTCAACTCGTCCGTGTACTCGACGCGCACCTCGCGGTCGCGGTATTTGACGAGGCCGTAGGGCACGCGCGCGCCGAGCACGTCCTCGACGAGCAGGCAGTAGGCGGCGAGCTGCGCGAGGTGCGAGTCGTAGGGACGGCCGCCCGCGGGGCAGGCCGTTGACTTGACCTCGACGGGCACGACGACGCCGCCTTCCGCTTCGATAAGGTAGTCGGGTCTTCCTACAAGCTCCAGCGTCTCGGAGACGAGCGGGCGTTCCTGCTTCTGACCGTCCCGGCCGACCTCCGTCCCCGCGACGCGGCCGACGGGGCGGCCCGTGTCGCTGTAGAGAAGTGTCCCCGCGGGCAGCCCCGCGCGCTTAGACTCGCGCGCGGCGGCGCGCGCGGCGAGGAAGGCCGCGGCGACGAGCAGGAAGAGAGGAATCGCCAGCCAGATCATCCGACCAACCAGCGGTAGAGCATCAACGCCGCCAGCGCCACGGCTAGGTAGACGCAGACGGCCGCGACGAGGCGCAGGCGTTTGGCGCGCGCCACCGAGCGGCCGTGGCTCTCGTGCCAGCGCGTGCCGGCCGCGCGCGCCTCGCCGCCGCGCGTCGGCTGGACGCCCGCGCGCCTCAGCCACCAGGCGCGCGCGCAGAAGACGTGCTCGCCCAAGGCCGACGCGCGGACGTAATCTTTCCGACTCAGCTTCTCCATAAGCTTCGGTAACTACTCGGGCGTCGATAGTAACTCAAACGGCGGCCGTTGGCGTATAATCGCGCAAACAAACAATCCGCGTAATCAGAAGGGGGCTTTGATGGAGCAGAGAGAGTTGGGCAGGAGCGGCCTGAAGGTCTCGGCGATGGGGCTGGGCTGCATGGGCATGTCGGAGTTCTACTCGGGGCGCGACGACGAGGAGTCGGTGGCGACCATCCACCGCGCACTGGAGCTGGGCGTCAACTTCCTCGACACGGCGGACATGTACGGCGTCGGCCGCAACGAGGAGCTGGTCGGGCGCGCGATCAGCGACCGGCGTGAGCAGGTCGTGCTGGCGACGAAGTTCGGGAACGTGCGCGGCGAGGACGGGAGTTTCCTCGGCGTCTCTGGGCGGCCCGAGTACGTGCGCTCCGCGTGCGAGGCGTCGCTCAAGCGGCTCGGCGTCGAAGTGATAGACCTCTACTACCAACACCGCGTTGACCCGAACACTCCCATCGAGGAGACGGTCGGCGAGATGTCGCGTCTGGTCGAAGAGGGGAAGGTGCGGTACCTCGGTCTGTCCGAGGCTTCGGCCGAGACCGTCAGGCGCGCGGCGGCGGTTCATCCCATCGCCGCTTTACAGAGCGAGTATTCGCTCTGGACGCGCGACGTGGAGGCGGAGATTCTGCCGGCGTGCAGGGAACTGGGCGTCGGGTTCGTCGCGTACAGCCCGCTCGGGCGCGGCTTCCTGACGGGGCGCTTCGAGAAGCCCGAAGACCTGCCCGAGGACGACCGGCGCCGACAGTTCCCGCGCTTCCGCGAGGAGAATTTTAAGCAGAACATGCGCCTCGTCGAGCGCGTCCGCGAGGTCGCGGCCGAGAAGGGTTGCACGCCCTCGCAGCTCGCCGTCGCGTGGGTGCTGGCGCAGGGGCAGGACGTGGTGCCGATCCCTGGGACGAAGCGGCGCAAGTACCTCGAAGAGAACGTCGGCGCGGCGGAGGTCGAGTTGAGCGGGGAAGACCTCGCGCGCATCGAGGAGGTCTTGAGCGAAGCGGCGGTCGCGGGCGAACGCTACCCCGAGCAGTCGATGAGCGCGCTCAATCGTTAAGGCAGCAGAGACAGAAAAGATTCGGCGCTCCTTCCACGTGGAAGGAGCGCCGAATCTTTTGTGAGTGTGCCCAAGTCTGGGGCAAGGAACTTTGTCGAACCGGCCGGCCCGCTTAGACCGTCCGGCGGCCCGTCAAGAGATTGATGACGAAGACGACGAGCGCCACGACGAGCAGCAGGTGGATCAGGCCGCCGCCGATGTGCGCGATCAATCCGAGCAACCAGAGCACGAGCAGAATAACCAGAATCGTCCAGAGCATTTTACAAACCCTCCCTTTAGGTTCAGAAGTTTCAGAATCGACCTACCGTTCCTTCCGGTCGGACATGACAACGGCAACGCCCATGCCAGCAACCCGCGCACGGCCGCGGCGAAAGACCAAACGCAAGAAGGCGCGCGTTTTACGCCGCCGCTTGAGAGACGGCGGGCGTCGTCGCGGGCGCAAACGGTGCGGTGCCGGCCTGTACTGATAATGAGCAGACGGCCCGGCCCGTGTTTAGTTTCGCATCATCGGGCGGGGAGACGTCGCGCGGCCGTACGGCGGGGCGCAAGGCGGCACGCACGTTGCACGCGCCAAAACTCGATTTTCCAAATCTCTGGGTCGCGCCGGGGGAGTTCTACTCTTCATGCACAAGCGCGCGAGGTCTTGGTCTAGTTGGCTGGCGGTGGCGATCCTGCTCCTGATTCTGGGGGCGGGCGGCGCCTCGCTCGCCGGCTCGCAGAAGTCACAGTCCGACAGGCACAGCCTGAAGAACGAGGTCTCGGGGCTCAAGTCGCAGGCCGGGGTCGGCCGCCTCGTCGCGGAGCAGGCGCTGGCCGGCAACCTCACACGCACGTACGTCGAGGCGCAGGCGGTACAGATGCGGAAGGGAGTCGAGCAGACGCGCGACGAGCTGACCCCGGAAGAGTTCGAGCCCGAACTGTCCACGCAGGTGATGCAGGCCGCAGACCTTGCAAGAAGGCTCGACGGGGCCTTGAACACGCTGAAGGACGCGGGGGCGGACGGGCGGGCCGCCGAGTCGGCGCGCAACAATCTGTCCGGCCTCTTCGCGGAGCTGTCGGAGTTGGAGGAAGGCTTGAAGGAGTAGCGGCGTCCGAAGGTGATGAAGAACTGGGGTGAGATTTTCCTCGGCATCCTGACGGCGATGGGCGGCTTCGTCGAGGTCGGCGAGCTGGTCTTCTCGGTGAACTCGGGCGCGAAGTTCGGCTACCGTTTGCTCTGGGTGGTCGCGCTCGGCACGGTCGGCATCATCGCCTTCTGCGAGATGGCGGGGCGCGTCGCGGCCGTCAAGGGGCAGCCGGTCTTCAACCTCATCCGCGAGCGCGCGGGCCTCAACGCCGGGCTCGTCACGCTCGTCGCCGCGAACCTCGTCAACCTCCTGACCTGCACGGCCGAGATCGGCGGCATCGCGCTGCTGTGGCAACTGCTCTCGGGCTGGCCCTACCGCTGGCTCGCGCTCGCGGCGCTCGTCTTCCTGCTCGTGGCCGTCTGGGTGCTCTCGTTCCAGTGGATCGAGCGCTTCTTCGGCCTGTTCGGGCTCCTGATGTGCACGTACCTCGCGGCGGCCTACTACCTCAAGCCCGACTGGGGTGAGGTCGCGGCCGGGTTCGTGCCGAGCGTGCCGCACCTGGGGTCGTCCTCGGAGTACCTGCTCTACGCCTACTTCGTCGTGGCGATCTTCAGCTCGGTATTGCTGCCTTACGAGACCTACTTCTACGCGTCGGGCGCGATTGAGGACGGCTGGACTCCGGGGGACGTGACGCTCAACCGCATCATCTCCATCGTCGGGTCGGTGCTCGGGTCACTGCTGGCGGTCGCGCTGGTGGTCTGCGGCGCGGAGGTCTTCCGGCCGCGCCACCTGGAGCCGCAACTGCCGGGCGCGGCCGCGCTCGCCGTCTCCATGACGCTCGGCCGCGGGGGGCTGCTCGCGGCCATCGGAGGGATGTTCTTTGCCTTCGCGGGCGCCGCCATCGAGACGGCGCTCTCGGGCGCGTACAACCTCGCGCAGTTCCTGGGCTGGCCGTGGGGCAAGTTCAGGCCGGCGCGCACGGCCGCGCGGTTCAGCCTGACCTGGATCATAACGTTCGTGCTGGCCGCGCTCGTCATCATGACGGGCGTTGACCCCGTGAGCGTCGTCGAGTATTCGATAGTCTTCTCCGTGGTCATCCTCCCCTTCACGTACTTCCCCGTGCTGGTCATCGCGGGCGACCGGCGCGTGATGGGCGAGGAGCACGTCAACGGCTGGTTCGCCGAAGCGGTCGGCTGGTTCTTCCTCGTCGCCGTCACGCTGGCGGCGCTGCTGGCCGTGCCCCTTCTGATCGCCACGCGGGGAGGGCAGGGATGAAGGACGACTTTTTAGACTTCGTTCGTCAGGTCTTAGACCACGAGGTCGTGGACTCGAACAACTTGCCGTGCGGCATGGTGGACGACCTCGAATTGTCTGGTGAGCCAGGCGGCGAGCTGAAGGTGACGGCGCTGCTCGTCGGCCCGGGGGCTTGGACGAGGAGGCTGCCGTCGGGCTTCGAGGGGCTGGCCGCGTGGGTCTTCGGGACGCGGCAGACGCGCGTGCCGTGGTCTGAGGTCGAGTCGGTGACGGAGCGGGTCAAGCTCAGGTCTGAGGCCGAAGCGCTCGGGCTCGGGCGCGCGGACAGGAGGGCTTCGAAGCTTTTGGAGGGGGTGCCGGGGTCTGGATGAGGGCACACGAGTTTCAGTACATGGAGGTCTTGACCGAGTCGGGCCGCTTCCTCGGCCACGTCTTCGACCTGCGCAGCCGCGGCGAGCCCGAGTACGGCGCGCCGCACGAGGAGCGCGTCGTCAACGAGGTCGTCTACGGCCGGCTCGGCCTCTTCGAGCGGCTCGGCCTCACGCAGGCGGAGCCGAAGACCTTCTCCTGGAAAGCCGTGAAGGCCATCAGAGACGGCAAGCTCATCGTCGATGATTCGGTCGGAGAGCAGAACAGCGGGTGAGGGAATTAACAGGGATGGACAGGCTGGTTAGGATTTTAAATTTCAATCTGCTTTATCCTAACCAGCCTGTCCATCCCTGTTAATTCTTCCTACCAAATCTGGCAGCGCTTGTCGGGCGGGCGCACCATCGCGTCGCCGACCTTGCACTGGAACGCCTCGGCGAAGGCGGGCATGTTCGAGAGCGGGCCGTTGACGCGGAAGCGCCCGAGCGGGTGCGGGTCGGTCTTGGCCCTCTGCACCGCGGCCTCGGGGCGGATGTTCTGCGCCCAGACCTGCGCCCACCCGAGGAAGAAGCGCTGCTCGGGCGTGAAGCCCGCGATGTTCTTCGGCCGCGGCTTGCCTTCGAGCGACTTCTTGTAGGCGGCGTAGGCCACCGTCAGCCCGCCGAGGTCGGCGACCGACTCGCCGACGACGCGCTGGCCGATCTGGTTGACGCCGGGCTGAACCTCGAAGCCGTTGAACTGGTTGACGACGCAGTCCGTCCGCGCGTTGAACTTCTTGAAGTCCTCGGGCGTCCACCACATGACGAGGTTGCCGTCGGCGTCGAACTTCGCGCCCGAGTCGTCGAAGCCGTGCGTCATCTCGTGGCCGATGACGGCGCCGATGCCGCCGTAGTTGAAGGCGTCGTCGGCCTTCTCGCTGAAGAAGGGCGACTGGAGGATGCCGGCCGGG
>JAFAVK010000110.1 GCA_019242475.1 Acidobacteriota bacterium
CATCAAGACCTGGTTGACGGTCAGGCGGTGCAGCCAGGTCGTGAACGCCGACTCGCCGCGGAAAGACCCGGCCTTCCGGTAGAGCTGGATGAAGACCTCTTGAGCTAAGTCCTCCGCCTCGGCCGTGTTCGCCGTCATCCGCAGGCACAAGGAGTAGACGCGCCGGGAGTGGCGCGCGTACAACTCCTCAAACGCCGCCATGTCCCCGGATGACGCCGCCTGCGTCAGCTCGTAGTCTTCGGCGCTTTCGATCTCGAACTCGGGTCTCGTCACGTCTTCGAACGCCCGGCCCAGCAGAAGGTCGCCCGTCCTCAACTCACAACTCTCCACTTTGAAAGTCACGCTGACGCGCCCGCCTTTTGTCGAGTTCGAAAAGCTCGCCCGGCAGGGGTTTGTGGCCCGCGGCTGGGGAGCCTTTGGCCTGTTGCCGGGTCTATCGCGACTGTGATGCGGGGCGCGCCGCGCGTCGTTGCCCTACCCCGCCTGAAATCAACGTTTTCCGCCGCCCGCGCCGCCCCGTTTTCAGGTTTTCCCCGGTGCCGGCCGGGCTTCCGGAATTCTAACACACGCCCGCGCGCACGAATCGAGGCCCGCTAGACGGTCTCGGCGCTGTAGCGCGCGAGCAGGCCCGTGCGGACGACGTGCCTGTGGACGCGCACGAAGAGCCAGCAGGCGAGCAGCACGTAGACGACGGCGAGCAGGACGCCCCACGCGAGCGGCGCCCACGCAGCCTCCCCGCCCGCGACGACGGCGCGCATCCCCTCGAAGACGTACGAGGGCGGGAGGGCGCGCCCCAGCCCGCGCATCCAGAGGGGCAGCGTCGAGAGCGGGTAGAAGACGCCCGCGAACGGCGAGACCAGCGCCGGCAGGGGCCACACGAACCACTCCGACGCCGGCCCGAACCTTAACACGACGGCCGCCCCGACCACCCCCAGCGCGATGCCGAACAGGAAGAGCACGAGCAGGAACGGCACGAGCAGCAGCCCGTAGCCGGCGAACGAGAGCCCGAACACGGCCGACGCCAGCACGAGCATGACGAGGAGGCCGACGGCGCTCGTCGCGACGCTGGAGAGGACGAGGCCCGCGAGGTACTCGGAAATCTTCAGCGGCGAGGCGAAGAAGTTGAGGAAGTTGCGCGCCCACACGTCTTCGAGGAAGGCGGTCGTCACCCCGTGCATCACGCGCGAGAAGAAGTCCCAGAGCAGCACCGCGCCGAGCAGGGCCGGGACGAAGTTGTAGCCGGGCGCGGCGACCGTGTTGAGGTAGCGCGTGATGAAGCCCCAGAGGACGATGTCCACCGTGATCCAAGCGAAGAGCGGCAGCACGCGCGCCAGGCTCCCGCGCAGGAGGTAGAGCTGCCGCAGGAAGATGGCCGCCGCGCGCCCCGCCTTCATGCGACCTCGCTCTGCATGAGCGTCAGGGGCTCGCGCGCCACCGCGATGAAGAGTTCTTCCAGCGAGTCGCGCCCGTGCTCCGCGGGCAAAGTCTTCGGGTCGCCTTCGAGCAGCACGCGCCCCTTCGAGACGAAGAGCACGCGGTCGCAGACCTCCTCGACCTCGTACATGTTGTGCGAAGTCCAGAGCACGCCGCACTCGCCGCCCGCGGCGAAGCGGCGCATGCGCGCGCGCGTCTCCTGCGCCGAGGCCGGGTCGAGCGACGCGGTCGGCTCGTCGAGCAGCAGCAGGTGCGGCCGGTTGAGCATCGCCTTGGCGAGCGCCACGCGCGTCTGCTCGCCCGAGGAGAGCACGCCGCACTTCGCGTCGCGGAAGGGCAGCAGGTCGAACTCCGTGAGCAGCTCTTCGATTCTTTGCGAGAGCCGCGCGACGCCGTAGAGCATGCCGAAGACGCGCAGGTTCTGCGCGACCGTGAGGTTGCCGGGCAGCGGCGCGTAGACGGCCGCGAAGTTCGTACAGCCCAGGGCGCGCGAGCGCTCGCGCCCCACGTCCAAGCCCTCGACGTGGATGGTGCCGGCCGTCGGCTCCAGCACGCCGAGGATCATGTTGATGGTCGTCGTCTTCCCCGCCCCGTTCGGCCCGAGCAGCCCCACGATCTCGCCGCGCGCCACCTCGAACGACACGCCGTCCACCGCCACCGTGCCGCCGTAAGCCTTGCGCAGCCCCGCCACCGACAGAACCTTCGGCGCGGCGCCCGCCCCGTTTGATCGAGAATCTTTCACCTGTCTGTTAACCGGCCCTCGTTCTCCTTTGACTTGAGTGTACACGACCGGGCGCCCAACGCAGAGACGCAGAGGACGCGGAGGGTCGCAATATCTTTCCTCCGCTCACTCTGCGCCTCCGCGTCCTCTGCGTTGAATCAGACCTTACTTCTTAGCGACGCTCCGCGTGACCTTGCCCAGCTCCTCGGCGCTTCTGCGTATCTGCTCGCTGAGGCCGATGATGCCGGCGAGGTCGCGGCTGGCCTTCGTGGACAGTTCGAGGTCAACCACGTCCGGCTGCTGGAAGACCGGGTTCCAGGCGAAACTGTTCACCAGCCCGTCAAGCCGTCCCACGGCCGAGCGCAGGGACTCCGGCGTCAAAATCTCCGCGGCCTTCTCCTGCTTCGGCGCGCCCTCCGCTTCGGGGAGCGAGAGGTACCCCTTCAAGCGCCCGGCGCGCTTCCTGACCTCGGCCGACTCCTTCCTGACGCGCGCGAGGTCGAGCGGGAGCTTCGGGTCGGCCAGGCCCGCCAGCGAGTAGTTCACGAGCTGCAACTGCCGGAACTCCTCCGCCACCTCCCTGTAGTCGGGGCGCGGCTCGGGCGCCCGCGCCGGCCTGTCCTTCTTCAGCTTCTCCAAGTCCCAGAGCATCCGCTGGCGCATCTCCGCGTCGGCCCTCGCCGCGGCGCGCGCCGCCGAAGACGACGTGACCTGCGCGCGCGCCGACGAAGCGCAGGCGAGGGCGGCGAGCGCGAAGAAGGTCGCCAACTTGAGACGGCGTGTGTGGTCTGGCATATCCACTCCCGAAGGCGTTGACGAAAAGGTCGGGGGCGACGTGCGCGCGAGGCCGAAACCGCAAGGAATGTCGAATGGTACGGCCGGCAGACGCGGGTCGTCAACACCGCCGCCGGTCGAACGCCGTTCGACCGGAAGGCCCGACGACTTTTATACTCGCGCCACGATGACGAAGAAGATTCGTGCCGCCTCCGTCCAGTTCCAACACGCGCCGGGCGACAAGCAGGCCAACCTCGAAAAGATTCGCGGCTTCGTCGAGCGTGCCGCCGCGCAGGGCGTCGAGCTGATCGCCTTCCCGGAGATGTGCGTCACGGGCTACTGGCACGTCCGCAACCTCGCGCGCGCAGACGTTGACGCGCTGGCCGAGCCCTTCCCGCAAGGCCCGACGACCGCCGCGCTCCTCTCGCTCTCGAAAGAGCACGGGATGACCGTCGGCGCGGGGCTGATTGAACGCGCCGCGGACGGGTCGCTCTATAACGCTTACGTCGTCGCCATGCCGGACGGGCGCGTCGAGCGCCACCGCAAGCTCCACGCCTTCGAGGGGCCGCACATGAGGTCGGGCGACTCCTACACGGTCTTCGACACGCCGCACGGCTGGCGCGTCGGCGTGCTCATCTGCTACGACAACAACATCGTCGAGAACGCGCGCGTCACGGCGCTGTCGGGCGCGGAGATTCTCCTCGCCCCGCACCAGACCGGCGGGTGCCGCTCGCGCAGCCCGCGCGCGATGGGCGCCATCGACCCCGCGCTGTGGGAGCGTCGGCGCGAAGACCCGGCCGCCGTCGAGGCGGAGTTCCGCGGGCCGAAGGGTCGCGGCTGGCTCATGCGCTGGCTGCCCTCGCGCGCGCACGACAACGGGATGTTCCTCCTCTTCAGCAACGGCGTCGGCGTGGATGACGACGAGGTGCGGACTGGCAACGCGATGATCCTCGACCCTTACGGAGAAGTCCTGGTCGAGACGTGCAAGGCGGACGACGACATGGTCTTGGCCGACCTCGACGCCGAAGTCATCCCGACCTCTTCGGGGCGCCGCTGGCTCTCGGCGCGCCGGCCCGAGTTGTACGGGCCGCTCGCGGTGCCGACCGGCAGGGAGCGCGACACGCGCTCCGTACGCTTCGCCCTCGAATGATACGAACTCTCGGACGAACTCGCCGCCGAGCACTCAACGCTGAAACCTTTTCCCTCGCCGCGTCACTGACTCTGCGTGAGGGCGACCGAGGACGTGGAACTTTTAACCCGCCCCTTCGTCTTACACTTTCATAAGCAGCTCTTTCATCCGGCGGTTGAGATAGGCGCCCTGAATCGACCGCGCGCGGTGTTTTCATTTCACGGGGCGCTCCGTCAGTCCTTGGGAACTTTCAGGCCCTCCGGCCGCAAATAAGAATGGGGCGGTCGCCACTTGCGATGGCGACCACCCCGCGCGACTAACATTTCAGACGACGCCGGGGCGCGCTGAAGATGTCTCGTCTCGACAACCTGCATCTTAGCGCACCCCGGCCGCCCCTACAACGAGGCGGTTAACGAACTCCCGCGGGGGTGCGTCTTCCCGCACAAACAAAATTCATCGTCACGCGCGCCGCCCTCCCCAGGGGCGCGTCCGGGGACGTGTGTCTTCGAGGGGAGGAGTAAGATGAAAACCAAGCTGTCAGCCGTTCTCTTCGTCTTCCTGTTCGCCGCGGGCGCGCGGGCGCAGTCGCCCGACTCCGCCCGAGAGTTCCACGAGCGCGGGGCCGAGCGCTACGCGCGCGGCGACTTCGAGGGGGCCATCTCCGACTTCACGGCCGTCATCGACCTGAGTACGAGCCTCTCGAAGAAGGGGGCGGGGCGGAGCAACTGGTCGGCCGGCGCCGACGGGGCGGACGACGCGTTCGCGCGCGCGCGCGTGCTCGACCCGAGCGCGGCCGCCGCCTACCTGAACCGCGGGGTGGTGCGGATGGCGAAGGGCGATAACGACGGCGCCATCGCCGACTTCGACCAGTCCCTCCACATCAAGCCCGGCGCCTGGGGCTACTACGACCGCGCGACGGCCTGGCTGTTGAAGGGCGAGAAGGCGCGCGCGCTGGAGGACTACGACAAGGCGCTGCGGCTCGACCCGCGCTTCGCCGTCGGCTACGCGGGGCGCGGCAACGCGCGGCTCGACAAGGGCGACGTGACGGGTGCGTTCGCCGACTACGCGCAGGCGATCAAGCTCGACCCGCACGACGCGAGGGTCTTCTACACGCGCGGCGACGCGCGGCGCGTGACGGGGGACGCGGCCGGGGCGCTCGCCGACTACGAGCAGGCGATGCGGCTCGAACCGAATTACGGCGACGCCTACCACGGGCGCGGGGTGCTGAAGCTCACGGCCGGCGACTACGCCGGCGCGGTCGCCGACTTCACGAAGGCTTTGAGCCTGAACGGCGGGCTGCCGCTGGCCTACGCCAACCGCGGCCTGGCCCTCCTGCGCCAGGGCAAGGAGGCGGAGGCCGAAGGCGACTTCCGCCGCGCGCTCGAACTCAACCCCGGCCTGCGCGCGCAGATCGAAGCCAGGGTCGCGTCGATCAAGGCGCAGAAGCCTTAGCGCCGTCCGAAGTTACTAAGTGAGAACCGCCTGCGGTAGCGGGCGGCCCTTTGCCACCCCGTCGTGGCGCTTTGCAAAGGGCCGCCCGCTACCGCAGGCGGTTCTCACTTAAGAGGGTTCGGGCAGACCCGTTGACAAACTCCGCGGACGTGGAATACTAGCGGCCGTAAGCGCTTGCCATCCTCGTCGAAGGGTAACCAGACATTGCCAGACCAATGCGTCGCCGGTATCGACATCGGCGGGACTAAAATCGCCCTCGCCGTCGCCGACCTCGAAGGCCGCGTCTTAGAGAAGACACGCTTCCCCGCGCGCACCGGCGAGCGCGGGCCGCACGCGATCATCGAAGAGGCGCTCGCCGAGATCGAGCGCATGCTCGGGAAGACGGGCGCGCACCTCGCGGCCGCCGGCATCGGCTGCGGCGGGCCGCTCGACCGCAAGGCGGGGCTCATCCTCTCGCCGCCGAACCTGCCCGGCTGGGACGAGTTCCCCGTCGTCAGGATAGTAGAAGAACGTCTCGGCGTGCCCGCGCTGCTCGACAACGACGCCAACGCCGCCGCGCTCGGCGAGCACCGCCACGGCGCCGGCCGCGGCTACAAACACCTCGTCTACATCACGCAGTCCACGGGCATCGGCGGCGGCGTCATCGTGCGCGGCGAGCTGGTGCACGGCGTCTACGACGGCGCGGGCGAGGTGGGGCACATGACCGTTCTGCCGGACGGCCCCGAGTGCGGGTGCGGCGGGCGCGGCTGCCTCGAAGCGCTCTGCTCGGGGACGGCCCTCGCGCGGCGCGCGCGCGCAAGGCTCGCGGCGGGCGAGGCGAGTTCCCTCTCGTCTCTAAGCCCGAACGAGGTCACGGGGCGCGCGGTGGCGGAGGCGGCGCGCGCGGGCGACCCCGTCGCCTCGCGGGTGTGGGACGAGATGATTCACTACCTCGCGGTCGGCGTCGGCAACCTCTTCAACATTCTGGCGCCGGAGGCGGTCGTCATCGGCGGCGGCGTCTCGGAGGCGGGCGAACAGCTCTTCGGGCCTCTGCGCGAGCGCGTGCGGGCGCGCGTGCGGATGCTGCCGCCCGAGCGGATCAACATCCTGCAAGCCTCGCTCGGCGGCGACAGCGCCCTGCACGGCGCCGTCATCCTCGGCCAGGCCGCGCGCGAACGGCGACTCGAACAGACGAGCTAAATGCAAAGTTCAAAGTTCAAAGTTCAAAGTTCAAATTCTCTGCTACTGCTCCTCGTACTGCTCCTCTTGCCGCAGGCCGCCGGGGCGCAGGCGCGGGGCGGGAAGACGCCGTGGTGGAAGCACGCCGTCTTTTACGAAATCTACCCGCGGAGTTTCAAAGACTCGGACGGCGACGGCGTGGGCGACTTGAACGGCATCACGTCGAAGCTCGAATACCTCGCGCGCCTCGGCGTGGATGCCGTCTGGATCACGCCCTTCTACCCCTCGCCGCAGGTGGATTTCGGCTACGACGTGAGCGACTACGAGGCGGTTGACCCGCAGTTCGGCACGCTCGCCGACTTCGACCGCTTAATCAAAGAGGCGCACAAGAGGAAGATTCGCGTCGTCATCGACTTCGTCCTCAACCACACCTCCGACCAGCACCCCTTCTTCAAAGAGTCGCGCTCGTCCAGAACAAACCCGAAGCGCGACTGGTACATCTGGCGCGACCCCAAGCCCGACGGCTCGCGCCCGAACAACTGGTCATCGTCCTTCGGCCCCGTCGCCTGGACGCTGGACGAGCAGACGGGCCAGTTCTACTACCACTACTTCTACCCGCAGCAGCCCGAGCTGAACTGGCGCAACCCCGCGGTCGAGCGGCGCATGTTCGAGACGGTGCGCTTCTGGCTCAAGCGCGGCGCCGACGGCTTCCGCCTCGACGCCATCAACTACCTTTTCGAAGACCCGCAGCTGCGTGACAACCCCGTCCTGCCCGAGCTGCGGCCGGGCACGACCACGGGCGAACACTTGCAGGAGAAGAAGTACAACCGCGACCTGCCCGAGGTGCAGGACGTGATGGTACGCCTGCGCGCCTTCAACGACTCGGTCAACCCCGAGAGCGTGCTCATCGGCGAGGCGTACGTGCCGAAGTGGGAGGAGCTGATGCGCTACTACGGCCCCTCGGACAACGGCGTCCACCTCCCCTTCAACTTCTTCCTCATCATGGAGCCGGCGCGGACGCACCTCGACGCGGGCGTCTTCCGCTCGGTCATCGAGGCGTCGGAGAAGGCTTTGCGAGGGCGCTGGACGACCTACGTCCTCTCGAACCACGACAACCCGCGCCACTACGACCGCTACGGCGACGGCAAGCACAACGACCTCATCGCGAAGCTGACGGCGACGATGCTCCTCACGCTGCGCGGCTCGCCGTTCCTCTATTACGGCGAGGAGATCGGCATGACGACGACCGAGCCGAAGACGATTGACGAAGTCCGCGACCCCGTCGGCCGCCGCTACTGGCCGGCCAACAAGGGGCGCGACGGCGAGCGCACGCCGATGCAATGGGACGCGACCGCGAACGCCGGCTTCACGACCGGCAAGCCCTGGCTCCCCGTCCCCACGAGCTACAGGGAGCGCAACGTAGACGCGCAGGAGGGCGATGCTAATTCCCTCCTCAGCTTCTACCGCCGGCTCGTCGAGCTGCGCCGCCGCAGCCCCGCGCTCCTGGATGGCAGCTACGCGAGCGTCGGCGACGACCCGCACGTCTACGCCTACCAGCGCGTCGCGCGCGGGCAGCAGGTCGTCGTCGCGCTCAACATGTCGAACGAGCGCCAAACGTTCCGGCCGCCCCCGCCGACGAGCACCGGCCCGTCCGTCTACCGGCTCGCGCTCAGCAGCCTGCCCCGCACAGAGCCCCGCGGCGTCTCCGGCGAGCTGAGCCTCGCGCCCTTCGAGGCTGTCATACTTGAGTCGCGCGGGCAGTGAGCAGTAGGCCGCTCCCAGCAACGGCCAGTCTTATTTCTTTATGAGCCGGACAATACGCCAACTGATTCTTTTCTTATTTTCGGCTTCCCTCTTGATGTCAGGGCTGCCTGTCAACGCGCAGACGAGCGCGCAGACGCCGGACTATCTCAACCCGCGGCTTCCCATCGAACAGCGGGTCGCAGACCTCGTCTCGCGGATGACGCTCGAAGAGAAGGTCGCGCAGATGATGAACAAGGCGCCGGCGATTGAGAGACTTAATGTCCCCGCCTACGACTGGTGGAACGAGGCTTTGCACGGCGTCGCCTACGCGGGCCACGCCACCGTCTTCCCGCAGGCCATCGGGCTGGGCGCGACGTGGGACGAAGAGTTGGTGAAGTCCGTCGCCACGGCCGTCTCCGACGAGGCGCGCGCCAAGTACAACGACGCCGTCCGGCGCGACTTCCGCAAACGTTTTTACGGCCTGACCTTCTGGTCGCCGAACATCAACATCTTCCGCGACCCGCGCTGGGGCCGCGGCCAGGAGACCTACGGCGAAGACCCTTACCTCACCTCGCGCCTCGGCGTCGCGTTTGTGAGAGGGATGCAGGGCGACGACCCGAAGTATTTAAAGACCATCGCCACGCCCAAGCACTACGCCGTCCACAGCGGCCCCGAATCCCTCCGCCACACCTTCGACGCGCGTCCGCCCGAGCGCGACCTCGCAGAGACGTACCTGCCCGCCTTCCGCGCGGCGGTCGTCGAGGGCAAAGCCGGCTCCGTCATGTGCGCCTACAACAGCCTCAACGGCGAACCGCTCTGCGCGAGCCCGCGGATGCTGAAGGAGATTCTGCGCGGGCGCTGGGGCTTCACAGGCTACGTCGTCTCCGACTGCGACGCCGTCGCAGACATCTACAAGAAGCACAACTTCAAGCAGACGGAAGAAGAGGGCGTCGCCGCGGCCGTTAAGACGGGAACGGATTTGACCTGCGGCTACGAGTACCGCGCGCTCCCGGCCGCGCTCAAACAGGGGCTCATCACCGAGGCCGAGATCGACACGGCGGTCAAACGACTCTTCGAGGCGCGCTTCCGCCTCGGGATGTTCGACCCGGCCGAGTCGAACCCTTACGCGCGCATCCCGCTTGAGGTGAACGACTCGGCCGTCCACCGCGAGCTGGCCGCGCGCGCGGCGCGTGAGTCCATCGTGCTGCTCAAGAACGAGAGGAACGCGCTGCCGCTCAGGAAGGATTTGAAAAGTATCGCCGTCATCGGCCCGAACGCCGACTCGCTCGAAGTGTTGTTGGGGAACTACCACGGCATCCCTTCCAAGTGGGTCACGCCGCTCGAAGGCATCCGCCGCAAGCTCTCGCCGCAGACGCGCGTCAACTACGCGCTCGGCACTACGCTCACCGGCGACGCGATTCTGCCCGTCCCGGCGTCGGCGCTCTTCCAAGATAAAGAGAAGACCGCGCGCGGGCTCAAGGCCGAATACTTCGACAACAAAGATTTGCAAGGGGCGCCCGTCGCCACCCGCGTTGACGAACAACTCAACTTCGACTGGTTCACGGACGCGCCCGTCGCGGGCATCAACACCGACAACTTCTCCGCGCGCTGGACTGGCTACTTCGTCCCGCCCGTGTCGGGCACCTACCAGCTCGGCGCGCGCGCCGACGACGGCGTCCGCGTCTTCCTCGACGACCGGCTGTTCGTCGAGAACTGGCGCGACGGCGGCCTGAAGTCTTTGACGAAGGAGGTCACGCTCGAAGCCGGCCGCGCCTACAAGCTCCGCGTCGAATATTACGAGCGCTACGCCTCGGCCACGGCCAAGCTGGTCTGGGGGCCGCCGGGGCTCAACGACTCTCTCCGCGCAGAGGCGCTCAAGGCCGCGCGCGAGTCGGACGTGGTGGTGTTGGCGCTCGGGCTCGCGCCGTCGCTCGAAGGCGAGGAGATGGACGTGCAGGTCAAGGGCTTCAGCGGCGGCGACCGGACGAGCCTCAACCTGCCGGACGCGCAGGAGGATTTACTGAAGGCCGTCGCCGCGACGGGCAAGCCGGTCGTCCTCGTCCTCTTGAACGGCGGCGCGCTCGCCGTCAACTGGGCGCAAGGAAACGTGCCCGCCATCGTCGAAGCCTGGTATCCCGGCGAGGAGGGCGGGGCGGCGCTGGCCGACGTGCTCTTAGGCGACTACAACCCGGCCGGCCGCCTGCCCGTCACCTTCTACAAGTCCGTCGAACAACTGCCGCCGTTCGAAGACTACCGGATGCAGGGTCGGACTTATCGTTATTTCAAGGGCGAGCCGCTCTACCCGTTCGGCCACGGGCTCTCCTACACCACCTTCAGGTACGACGACCTGAAGCTCGGCGCGAAGCGTTACAGGGCGGGCCGGAACGTCGAGCTGAGCGTCGAGGTGCAGAACACGGGCGCGCGCGCGGGCGACGAGGTCGTGCAACTCTACGTGACCAACGCGGAAGGCTCGGCGCCGGTGCCGGCGCGCGCGCTCAAAGGCGTGCGCCGCATCAGCCTCAAGCCGGGAGAGAAGCGGCGGGTCAACTTCACCTTAACGCCGCGCGACCTCTCGCTCGTGGACGAGCGCGGGCGCCGTCTGCTTGAGCCCGGCGAGTTCCGCGTCTCGGTCGGCGGCAAGCAGCCGGGCTTCACGGGCGCGGCCGACGCGTTGACGACGGGCGTCGTCAACGGCGGTTTTACGGTGACGGGCAAGGCCATCGAGATTCAGTAAACTTGATGATGAAGAGACCGCTTTCCGCCTTCTTAACACTCCTCTTCTCTCTCGCGCCGGCCGTCAACGCGCAGACGCCCGCGGCGCGCCCGTTCGACGCCGCGCGGTACGTTGACCCTTTCGTCGGGACGGCCAACTCGCCGCTGCCCGACTACCTCGGCGGAAACAGTAGCGGCAACACCTTCCCCGGCGCGACGCTCCCCTTCGGGATGGTGCAGTTCAGCCCCGACACCGAGAACGGCTTCGGCCCCGAAGACCGCGGCAGCTACGTCCGACGCGACACCGCCATCCGCGGTTTCAGCCTCACGCACCTGAGCGGCCCGGGCTGCCCCGTCTTCGGCGACGTGCCCCTCATGCCCTTCGCGGGGCGCGTCGAGAAGTCGCCGGCCGCCGCGCCCGCCGACTACGTCGCGAAGTTTTTGCACGAGAGGGAGAACGCCTCGCCGGGCTTCTACGAGGTCGCTTTGGAGTCGGGCGTCCGCGTCCGCCTGACCGCGACGACGCGCACGGGCTTCGCCGTCTTCGACTTTCCCAAAGGGTCACCCGCGACTCTGCTCTTTAACGTCGGCCGCAACGCTTCGGGCGTGCAGGAGGCGGAGTGGTACGCCGAGGGCGACCGTCGGATGAGCGGGATGGTGGCGAGCGGTGCTTTTTGCGGCACGCGCAACCGCTACGTGCTCTACTTCGCCGCGGAGTTCGACCGCCCGTTCAACTCGTTCGGCTCCTGGGACGGCGACCGCGTGCTGCCCGGCGTGAGCCCGGCCAAAGGCGGCAAGCAGACCGGCGGTTACGTCACCTTCGACAACTCTTCCGGCGGCACCGTCCGCTTGAAGGTCGGCCTCTCTTACGTGAGCGTCGAGAAGGCGCGCGCGAACCTGCGCGCGGAGAACGCGGGCTGGGACTTCGAAGCGGTGCGCACACGCGCGCGGGCGCGTTGGAACGAGGCGCTCGGGCGCGTGCAGGTGCGCGGCGGCGCCGAGGCCGAGACGAAAGTCTTCTACACGGCGCTCTACCACGCGCTGCTGCACCCGACCACTTTCGGCGACGCCGGCGGCGAGTACGTCGGCTTCGACGACCGCCTGCACAAGTCGCCCGGGCACACGCAGTACACGAACTTTTCGGGCTGGGACATCTACCGCTCGGAGTCGCCGCTGATAGCGTGGCTCTTCCCCGAAGAGGCGAGCGACATGGCGCAGTCGCTCGTCAACGACGCAGAGCAGGGCGGCGGGGGCCTCCCCAAATGGCCGGTCGCCAACGACGAGAGCGGCGCGATGTACGGCGACCCGGCGGTGCCCATCATCGCGTCTACGTGGGCCTTCGGCGCGCGCGACTTCGACGCGCGCGCCGCTTTGAAAGTGATGCTGCACGGCGCGAAAGACCCGGAGGCCAAATCCAAGACTTACCCCGTCAGGCCGGGGCTCGCCGACTTCCTCAAGTACGGTTACATCCCGATGGAGCAGAAGGGGCTGCGCGGCTCGCCGTCCGTCGCGCTCGAATACGAGACCGCCGACTTCTCGCTCGCGCAGTTCGCGCGCGCGCAGGGTGACGAGCAGACGCACGCCGAGATGATGCGGCGCGCGCAGCTCTGGACGCGCCTCTTCGACCCCTCGACGCGCTACATCCGCGGCCGCTGGGCCGACGGCTCCTGGCTGCCGGGCTTCGACTTCAAGGAGATGCTCTACAAGCCGGAGCTGCCGTGGCGGCCCGAGAGTCACAAGTCTTACGTCGAAGGGAACGCCGCGCAGTACACCTGGATGATCCCGCACAACCTGCGCGCTGTCATCGAACGCATCGGCGGGAACGGGAAGGTGGCCGAACGTCTCGACAGCTTCTTCACCGAGTTGAACGCCGGGCCGGATCGTCCGTACTTCTTCATCGGCAACGAGCCGGTCTTCCCCGTGCCGTGGATATATAACTACGTCGGCCAGCCGTGGAAGACGCAGGCCACGACGCGCCGCGTGCTGACCGAGCTGTTCACGCCCGACCCCGGCGGCATCCCCGGCAACGACGACCTCGGCGCGACCTCCTCGTGGGTCGTCTTCGCTTCAATCGGCCTGTACCCGTCCATCCCGGGCGTCAGCGGGTTCTCGGTCAACAGCCCCGTCTTCCCCGAGATTGATGTCAGGTTGAAAGGCGGCCGGGTGTTGACGATTAAAGGCCGCGGCGCCGCGCCGAAGAGCCCGTACGTGCAGGAGCTGCGTCTGAACGGCCGGCCGTACGAGAAGACCTGGATACCTTACGAGGCCATCGAGCGCGGCGGCGTTTTGGACTTCATGCTCGGCCCCGAGCCGAATAAACGGTGGGCGATCACGCCTACCGCCGCGCCGCCGTCGTTCAACGAAGGGATGGAGAAGGATTCGAACGTCACGCACTAATGCCCTGATCGCCAATGTCTCCACACATGCGTAAACAACTCTTACTGCTCGCACTCTTTCTGTTGGCGGCGACGGCCTCTGCTCAGACGAACGCACAATCAACCATCGTGCTCAACCGCGGGCAGTTGCAGCTCAGGCGCGGGGAGGGGCTCGTGATGACGTTGATGCGTGTGCGGCTGCGGCTCGCGGACGGCGCGGCCGTCTCGGGCGAGTTGGAGGCGGCCGGGCAGGACGCGGGCACGGACGCGGCCGGCCGGTTCGAGCGGCAGCGCTTCCGTCTGAAGCCGAACGGGGACGCGCGCGGAATCAAGGCCGCCGTGCTCGAAGTCCGCCGCTACCAGAACTCGGGCACGGTCGTCGCGTGGCTCGATTACGAAGGGCCGGCGCTGGCGCCGCGCGAGGGCGTGCAGCTCGTCTCAAGTCTCGACCGCTTCGCGCGCGGGATGGCGACCAAGCGTTTCAAAATCTACTGGACGGCCCCCGTCTTCTTCTCCGACTACAGATTCTTAGGCCCGGCTAATCAACTCATGCTGTGGCGACAGACCGAAGGGCCGGAGTACCACCTGCTCGTCCCGCTCGCGGGCGGCGGAATGTTGGGCGAGGTCGGCGTCTCCGAGATCGAGTGGCGGCCGGAGTTTCGCGTCGCCGCTTCGAGCTACGAGCCAGACTTCGCGCCGCGGCGCGTGCCGCTCTTCGCCTACGCCGCGGGCGCAGACCCCTACAAGCTGCCGCGCGAGGCTTACGAGACGGCCTTTGCCGCGACCGGACAGTACGGGCGTTTGCGCTGGCAGAAGGGCTACCCCGAAGTCTTCAAGCGGCTCGGCTGGTGCTCCTGGAACGCGTACGGCCAGGGGGTGACGGCCGACAAGATTCTGGCGAGCGTGCGCTCGATGCGGGAGAAGCAGATTCCGCTCGGCTTCGTGCTGGTTGACGACGGCTGGCTCTCGGTCAAAGACCAGAAGCTGACGGCGTTCGACGCCGACCCGTCGAAGTTCCCCGGCGGGATGGCCGCGCTCGCGCGCCGCCTGCGCGAGGAGTACAACGTCCCGCACGTCGGCGTGTGGCACACGTTCCAGGGATACTGGAACGGCGTCGAGCCGGACTCGGAAGCCGCGCGCGGGCACGGGCTGTTCAAGGGGCTCGAAGGGAAGCTCCTGCCCGACCCGCGCGAGGGGCGCGGCGAGAGCTTCTACGAGGACTGGTACGGAAGGCTGAAGGGCTGGGGCTACGACTTCGTGAAGGTGGACGGGCAGGGCAACACCGTCAAGTTCACCGACGGGCTGATGCCGCTCTTCGACGCGGGCGGCGGCGCGCACCGCAACCTGCAAAGCGCGGCCGAGAAGTTCTTCACGGACAGCGCACAGCCTCGACCCGGCCTCGGCCTCATCAACTGCATGGAGATGACGCTTGAGAACGTCTACAACTGGCGCACGTCGAACGTCGCGCGCAGCAGCGACGACTACCAGCCGGAGCTGAAGCACAACCCGAAAGACCACGTCTTCCAGAACGCGTACAACGCCTTCTGGCTCGCGAACTTCGCCTACCCCGACTGGGACATGTTCGAGTCGCACGACCCGGCGGCCGAGTACCACGCCGCGGCGCGCGCCGTGAGCGGCGGCCCCGTCTACTTCACCGACGAGGCGGGCCAGGAGCGCCCCGAGATTCTCAAGCGGCTCGCGCTCGCGGACGGCCGCCTGCTCATGCCCGACGAGCCCGCGCAGGTGACGCGCGACCTGCTGCTCTCCGACCCTTCGATTGAGCCCGTCCCGCTGAAGGTCTTCGCGCCCGTGACGCGGCCGGGCCTGCGGGCCTGCGTCGTCGCCGCCTTCAACGTCAACAAGACGGTCGCCGGGGAGGCGGGCGTGCTCGACATCGACGACCTCGGTTGGTCGGGCGGGGGTGCGATGGCGACGGTCGCGGCCTACCGTACGCTCGACCGCAGCGTCACACTCCTCGAAGCACACCCGGACGCGGGCACCCGGATGCCCTTCGGCCTGAACGCGGCCGGCTACGAGCTGCTCACGCTCGCGACGGTCGAGGGCGATGTCGCGGTGTTCGGCCTTCTGGACAAGTACCTCTCGCCGGCCGCGGTCGTCTCCGTGACGCGGGGCGGCGGGGCGACGGTCGTGCGGCTCGCCGAGGCGGGCGACTTCGGCGCGTGGCTCGCGCGCCGGCCCTTAAGGGTCGAGGTTGACGGCCGGTCACTATCGTCCTCGTCCTACACTTACATAGGCGGCGTGCTGCGCGTCCCGCGCGAGAGCTTCGGCGCGCGCGGGGGCGAGCGCGAAGTCCGCATCGTCCTCGGGCGCAGGTAGAGGGCGGAGGCGGGACAAAAAGGAGGAGGGCACTCCCGCCGGCGGGAGTGCCCTCCTCCTTTTGTCAGGCTCAGGCCGTCTCTAGAAGATGAACTTGAAGCCGAGCTGCACCTGGCGCGGGATGTTGCGCTGGCCGTTGTTGGGGTTGAGCACGCCGAAGGTCTGGCTCGTCGGGTTCGTGTCGGGACTCCCGAAGAGCGGCGTGTTGAAGACGTTGAAGGCTTCGGCGCGGAACTGGAAGCGCATGCTCTCGGTGAAGACGAACGACTTGTTCATCGACATGTCGAACTGCCACGCCGAGGGCTGGCGCAGGTCGCCGAGCCGGAACGGGATGGTGCGCAGCGTGTTGGCGGCGCGGATGGCCCAGGCCGGGTTGGTGCACGCCTGCTGCACGCGCTGCCCGGCGGAGTTGGTCACGAACTGGAGGCTCGTGCCGTTGGTCTGGCGCACGCAGTTGTTGAAGTAGGTGGCCGTCGTCCCCGGCACGCTCTGGTTGCTGAGCTGCGGGTTGTCGATGCGCGGGTCGGCGATGAGATCGACGCCGCCCGGCAGGTCGATGGGCACGCCCGAGCGGAAGCTGCCGATGACGTTGTACTCCCACCCGCCGACGAGCATGTTCAGCCCCTTGCCCGCGTCGTGGACGAAGTGCTGCCCGCGCCCGAACGGGAGCTGGTAGACGCCGCTCGCCACGAAGACGTGCGGGCTGTCGAAGTTGACGACCGACCTCGTCGGCTCGGTGTCCTGGTCGTTGAGGAAGCCGAGCGCGCCGATGTTCTTCGAGAAGGTGTAGGAGATGACGCCGACGAGCCCGCGGCTCAGGCGCTTCTCGAGGCTGGCCTGGAGCGAGTTGTACCAGAGCTTGCCGACGTTCTCGCCGTTGACGATGATCGAGCCGAACTGCGGGTAGGGCAACTGAAGCAGGCGGCGCGGGATGGTGGCGCCGTTCAGGTCGGGGTTACCCGGGATGCGCCCGGCGAACGGGTTCGTCACGCTCGCGTTGAAGAACGCGGGGTCGGCGCGGAACGCCGCGAGCTGCGCGGCCGAGAGCACGTTCAGGTTGCGCCCGCCCGACCCTTGCGCGTCGCCCGTCAGGATGCCGCGGCTGCGGCTGCCGACGTAGGACACGTCGAGCTTCATGCGACCGGGCAGCTCCCTCTGGACGCCGGCCGAGAACTGGTGAATGTAGGGGATGTCGCGCCCGGGGTTGGTGAACGTCAGCGAGCCGCCGAGCGCGGTGCCCAGGCCGAGCGAAGAGCCCGTGGGCTGCGAGAGCCCTGACGGGAACGGGTTGTTCAGCGCGTCCGTGCGCGGGATGAACTGGCCGGCGCCGTTGACGCCGCCGCCGACCGTGCCGGCGAACGGCGTGATGATGCTGAAGCCGGTGGAGCCGCCGTACTCGGCCGAGGGGAAGTAGAAGAGGCCGTAGCCGCCGCGCAGCACCGTCTTCTCGTTCCACTGGTAGGCGACGCCGACGCGCGGCTGGAAGTTGTTGCGGTCGGGGTCGAAGGCGCCGCGGTCGCTGCCGCCGACGGCGGTGAAGAGGAGGCCGCCCGTCAGGTGGGCGCAGGCCGGGCAGTCGGTCGTGTTGGCGCCGCTGACGGCCGCCGCGAGCGGGTTGGCCTGGCCGAAGCCGAAGCCGCGGTTCTGGCGGTTGAAGCGCTCGACCGGCGGCTGCTCGTAGTCGTAGCGGAAGCCGAGGTTGAGCGTGAGCTTCGGCGTCACCTTCCAGTCGTCCTGGACGTAGCCGGCGTAGTAGCCCCACTCGAAGGTGGTCGGCGAGACGTTCTCCAGCTGCGTGACGCCGGCGTTGCCGTTGCACTGAAGCGAGAGGTTGACCGCCGGGGCGCCGATGAGCAGGTCGGCGAAGGCCGCGCCGCCGCCGCCGCCGCGGATGTTGTTCGGGTTCGCGGCCGTGAACTGCCCGTTGAAGCAGAAGGCGCCGCCGCCGAAGTTGAACGAGCCGCCCGACTGGTTGATCTGGAAGCGGCGGTACTCGCCGCCGAGCTTGAAGGTGTGGTTGCCGGCGATGTGGGTCAGGTAGGCCGGCACGCTCCACGTGTTCGTGATGTTCGAGTTCGGGTTGCGCGAGCCGAACTCGGGGATGCCGCCCGCCGGGTCGTTGAAGGTGATGCGCGGCACGATGGAGATGGGGCGCGCGTTGGAGAACGACTGCGCGAAGCCGAGCGAGGTCGCGTCGAACGGCGACGAAGACTGGCGGAAGGCCGCCTGGAGGAAGCGCGTGAACCCGAGCCGCACGTTCAGAATCGAGGTCGGCGAGAGCGTCGTGGTCGAGTCCACGACCGCGCCGTAGTTCTTACGCACGAGCGGCCCCTGCTGGTCGATGCCGAGGCCGACGCGGTTGTTGCCGCCGAAGGCGAACTGGTCGCGGCGGTTCTCGACGAACCGGACGAAGAAGCTCTGGCGGTCGCTCATGCGGTGGTCAACGCGCGTGACCCACGAGTGGAAGTCGTCGGTGCCGAGCCCCTGGCTCAAATAGAAGTTGTTGAAGCGCGTCGTCGGCGTGCCCGTGTTCGGCAGAGAGAAGGCGTTGACGATGTTCTGGCCGACGGGGTTGATGCAGGCGATGGTGACGCCGCAGCCGGGGCTGCCCGCGGCGGGGATGATGTTGCCGGGGTAGGGCGTGCGCGTGCAGACGCCGGCCGAGTTGCAGACCGTCGAGAGCGGGTTGTAAATGGTGATGCCCGACTGCGAGAAGTCGCCGTTGCGTTCGAGCAGCGTCGGCACCGTCGAGAAGCCCTGGCCCGGCGTCAGCTCCTTGTAGCCCTCGTAGTTGAAGAGGAAGAAGGTGCGCTCGCGCCCGTTGGCGAAGACGCGGCCGCCCTCGCCGAAGCGCGGGAGGAGCAGCGGGCCGGAGAGCACGCCGCCGTACTGGTCGATCTTGCTGCCGCCGAGGTTCGTGCAAGTCAACTGGTCGCGCGTGAAGCGGGGGCTGGCCTCCTGGCCGGCGCAGGGGCCGGTCAACTGCCTCCCGCGCGCGTTGTTCGAGAATGAGTTGGCGTTCAACTGGTAGCGGCGCGCGAACTCGTAGAGCGAGCCGTGGAAGTCGCGCCCGCCCGACTTGATCGTGATGTTGACGGTGCCGCCGCCCGTCCGCCCGAACTGCGCGTCGTAGGAGTTCGTCTGCACCTTGAACTCCTCGGTCGCCTCGGCCGAAGGCACGAAGGCGATGTTGTTGCTCGAAACGGTGCGGGTGGCGTTGGCGTCGGTGACGGAGTTGTTCGGGGCGCCGTCGAGCAGGAAGTCGTTGTGGCGGTTGATGCCGCCGTTGATCGAGAAGTTGACGTTGTCGCCGTTGTCGAACGGGCGGTTGAACTGTGGGTTGCCGTTGAAGGTGACGCCCGGGGCGAGCGTCGCCAAATTCAGCGGGTTGCGCCCGACCAGGGGGAGTTCGGCGACGCGCTCGCGCTCGATGACCTGGCCGCGCGAGGCCGTGTCGGGTTCGAGGAGCGGCGCCTCGGAGTTGACGTTGACGACCTCGCCGACGCCGCCGACTTCGAGCGTCACGTCGAAGGTCGCCTTGTCGGCCGTGTGCAGCTCGACGGTGTTGCTCTCGGCGGTCTTGAACCCCTGCGCCTCGACCTTGACGGTGTAGCGGCCGGGGAGCAGGAAGGGCACCGTGTAGTTGCCCTCGCCGTTGGTCGTGGCGGTCTCGGTCAGTTGCGTCTGCTGGCTGGTGATGCTGACGGTCGCGCTGGGGATGGCGGCGCCGTTCGGGTCGCTGACGCGCCCCGTGAGCGTGGCGCGCGACTCCTGCCCCAGGCAGGTCACAACGGACGCCAGCACACAGAGAATTAGCGTTGGCACACGCCAACGGAGACTACGTTTCATAGTTCCTCCTGAGATAGAACGGGAAAAAGGGTGACCGATGTTTAGGATGTTAAATTGGGACGCTTACTCGGGAACGGCCGTCGGCGGTAGATTGTTCGCCCGCCCACCAAAGTAGCGCGATACTACATACAGCGCGCGCACATATCAAGCGGAAACTTCAACTTTACATTCGAACTTTTGCTTACGACATCCCCCGTGCAAAAAAGGAGACAGCAGTCAATAGAGAGTAGACAGAAGGCTCCACTTCGCCCGGGCCGAGCATGACAATCGTGGGGTTAAAAGTGTCTTCTACTGACTACTGACTGCCGTCCACTGTCTACTTTCCTTCAATCGACCTCGCACTCCTCGACGATCTTGCGGTAGACGCGGCGGGCGTGCTCGTAGGCGCGCTCGGCGTCCGCGCGCTCGCGCTCGGAAATCTGGGGCGCCTTCTGGCTCCAGCACTGATCGACGGCCTTCAGACACCACTCGGCGCTGCGGCGCGAGGCGCGGACGGGCCGGCCCCCGACGACGACGAAGACGGGGTTCGTGTGCGAGGAGGGCAGGATGCGGAGCGCCACCCAACTGCTGCGCTCGACGGGGACGTCGAAGGCCACGTCGCGCAGCGCGCCGTCGGCAAGGATGTTTCTGCTCGCGGCCACGCGGCCGTTGACGACGACTTCGAGCGGCACCTCGCGCGAGTTGCCGACGCGCGCGCGCTCCAAATTCCAGTACGGAGTCTGGTCGGGGCGGCGTCCGCGCACCGTCTCGTCCGGCTGCTCGTCGAGCCGCGCCGCCACGCGCGCCGTGACGCGCACCCGCCGCGGCGCGTCGAGCTTCAACTCACTTCCGTTCGTGCCGACGGCCACGTCTTCAACCTTGAAGTCGAGCAAATGACTTCGGCCGTCCGACACGTACGAGCGGCCCTCGCGCAGTCCCCTCACCCAAGCGTCGTAGTCGAGCGTTCCGCCGAGCTGCACGTAGGAGCGCCCCATGCCGACGCGGTCGCCGTAAATGCAGGGGAAGTCTGTCTCGCCGGCGATGCGCGTGCGGAAGCCGCTGTTGAGCGTGTGATACCAGACGTTCAGCTCCCACACGGCGGGCGTGTCCGCGACCGAGATGTAATCGACGGCGTCGTGCGTCACGTCCACGACATATTCATTCGCCCCGATGCCGTCGAACTTCGGCATCTCGTAGTTCGGCAGCTCACGCGACTTGACCTCAAGCCCCCAGCCCGAGTGCGCGAAGCCGACGGCCGCGCCCTGCGCCTTGGCCCACTTGAGAATCGGCAAATCCCACGACGGCCACTGCTCGATGGTCTCGGCGCCGGGGTAGTCCTGGTCTTTCAGGCCGAGCAGCGTGAGGTGGCCGTTGAAACTCGAAGGGAAGCCCGAGACCTCCACGTCGTAGCGCATGAGGTTCTCCTTCGTGGAGAGCGGGTTGACCTTCGCCTCGAAGAACTGCTTCTGGTAGTAGTAGCAAGGCCCCCACGTCAGCACGTCGCCGACGTTCAAGCCCTCGCCGACGATGTGCCGGATCATGTCCTTCGGGAGCACTCCCTCGGTCGGCGCCTCGTAGTGCGAGCAGCCGGCGGCGTGTATGTGGTGGTCGCCCGAGTACCAGCCCAACGCGGCGGGGTCGATCCAGCGCTTCAGGCGAAAGCTCCACTGCTCGGCCCGCGGCCCCGCGCCGACGGTCAAAGTCTCGCGCTGCCTGACGTACTCGGGGCCGCGCGTGAATTCGACGGTGTACGTCCCCGCGGGCAGTCTCAACTTCTCGCCGTCGGCGCGGTAGACCTGCGGGTGGAAGGAGAAGTCGGGCGCGAGCCGCTTGGTCTTCGCGGGGTACTGGCGCCCCTGCGGGTCGCGTATGACGAAAGAGGCCGTGGTCGGCCGTCCCTTCTCGTCGAGCACGCGCAGGGTCACGTCCTTCGACGGCAGGCAGTCGAAGAGGACGGGCACGTCGTTGCGGAAGCCTATGTCCTGCGAGCCCTGGCCCACGTCGAACGAGAGTCGCGCCTCGCGCCGCCCGCGGTCGCGGCTGTAGAGCTGGACGACGCGGTATTCGAGGCCGAGCCCGGAGAGCTTCGCTTCGAGCGGCGGCTTGTCGAACGTCGAGAGTTCGAGCCAGCGGTCGGCGATGTCGCCGGGCGTGATCTTCTGCTTGGGGCGCGGGTCGAGGCTGAAGCCGCCGGGGATGTTGGAGACGCCGCGCGCGTAGACGGGCAGGGCGTTCGGGCTCGTCGCGCGCAGTTGCGCCGTCACGCCCGCGTCGTTGCGCACCTTGACGAGGAAGACGCGCCAGCCCTGCTCGACGAGCTGTGCCCGCGCCGCGCCGCGTGTGACGCTGACGCGGCTCTCGGGACTGATCTGGACGTTGACGAGAACCCTGCGGTCAAGAACTTTCTCAATCGCCGCCGCGCCGCCCGCCTCGTCCTTATCCTCCGCGGCAAGCTCCAGCGCGCGCATGTCGTCCGCGCCCAGAGGCTCGCCCAACAACTCCAAAGCCTCCGCCACGCGCCGCACCTGCGCCGCGAGCGGCTGAAGTTCGACGACCTCCGCGCGACGCGCGGATGACCGCTTCGACGACGCCGACGAAGAGGTGCCCGCCGTCGCGACGAGCGCCGCGGGCAGACACGCGAGCACGAGCCAGACGAACGGCTTAAACTTCAAGCAAGTTAACCTCTCTCACCTGCGCGCGACGCCCCGCAACGCCGCCTTCTATCAGCAGCGTCTTAATCTCCCACGGCCTTATCTGCGCGCGGTGGTTGACGCCGAGCGCGGCGCTCTCAAGCGCGAACTCCGACGCGCGCCCGGCGCGCTCCTGCACGCGGACGACGAAGCCCTGGCCGCCCTCGGCCCGCTTCAGGGCGAGCAACGTCACGGTGCCCGGCGAGAGGCGGAAGAAGGAGCGCTCGCGCGGCTCCGTCCCCTCGTGCGCCGAGTCCAACACGTACTCGGCGGGCGTCTGCGCCTCCTCGGCCAGCCGATCGAGTTCGAGGCCGTTCCAAGGCCCCTTGCCGCGCACGAGCCAGAAGCGGCGCTCCTGCCGCCCCTGATCCTGCCACGCGCCCGCGTCGTCGTGCGGCACCTGGAAAGGGTCGTGGCGCGCGAACGGCGCCGAGCGGATGAGCACCGTGCGCAGTAAGCCGTTAAGACAGTCGTAAGAGTAGGTCTGGTTGTTCAGGAGCCCGACCGTGTACTCTTCATTACCCGCTCTGCCCTGCACGGCGACCCAGTCCTGATAAGACTCTTCGCCGCCGTCGGCCCCGCGCTCGACGACGCCGCCGGCGACTTTGGCGAAGACGCGCGGCGCGGCGAGCGCCGTCGGCACTTCGAGCTTCAACATCTGCTCGCGCTCGCGCCAGTCGATGCGGAAGCGCAGCTCTATCAAATCCAGCGCCTTGAACTGCGCGATGTCCAGAACTATCTCGGAGCTGTTCCAGCGCGCGCGGTGGCGCGTGACGCGCGTGACGGGGCCATCCTCGATCTGCTGCCCCGAGACGAACTGCGGCCGCCCTACCTCCTGCCGGTACTTGACGACGCCGTGCCCCCACGTGTCGCTCGTGTCGCCGATGACGACGAGGCCCACCGGCGCCGCGAGGAGTTCCTTGCAGTCCTGCGACTTCAAAGAAGAGATGCCGAAGCCGCTGTCGTTAATGGTGAACGTCTCGGGGTAGGGCGCAGAGGTGTCGGGCGGCGTGCCGTGGACGAGTTCGAGCACCTTGTAGCCGCAGGCGGGCAAGTCCACGACGGCCGAGACGCGCGGGTAGACCTGCGTCATGCTGTCGGAGGGGCGCCACTGGATGGCGACCTTCTCGCCGCCGCTCGTCTCCATATGCGTGATGGGCACGACGCCCGCCGGCAGGGGCACCCACGGGTTCGTCGCCGGGTTCTTCTCGGTGTGGTACTCGACCAGGCACTTGCGCGGCCACGGCAGCGGGTTGAAGACGAAGGCCGCGCCCTCCTTGACCGCGCGCGTGTCCACGCGCCGCGCCAGCGATTCGAGCGCCTCGACGCGGTTCGTGTGCGCCGTGTCGGAGGCGAAGCCCAACTGGTCGCGCGACTCGACGTAGGCGGCCTGCAAGGCGGTGCCCGCGAGCAGGTCGTGGAACTGGTTGAAGAGAACCTTCTCCCACGCCGCCCGGTACTCCTGCGCGGGGTAGGCGTGGCCGTGCTGCAAGGCGGCGGCGACCGAGAGCGTCTCGGCCTGAACCAACAGGCGTTCGGCGCGCCGGTTGAGCTGCTTGCCCTCGCCGTAGGCGGAGTAGTAGCCGCGCGAGTGGTGCTGCAACTCGCCGCGCACGACGGGCAGGTCTGTGAAGGCGGGAGACTTCTCGACCGCCGCGAAGAAGTCTGCCACGGTCGAGAAGCGCAGCTCTGGCAGCGTCGCGTCCGCGCGCTGCTCGACGACTCTTCTGATCTGCTCCTTCGTCGCGCCGCCGCCGTGGTCGCCGACGCCGAGGAAGTACGCGGCGTCTTCGAAGCCGGGCGCGAAGTTGTTCTGCGCGCCGTCGGCGATGCGCTCGGCGTTCATGCTGTAGCCGCGGCGGATGCGGAGCGTCAACAGGCGCGAACCGTCCGGCCCCTCCCACCAGAAGAGGAGCGGCAATTTCATCTCGTTCTCCTGCGGCCGCATGAAGACGTAGTACTTGAAGCCCGCGCGGCCGAGCAGCGTGGGCAGGCCCGCGGCGTGGCCGAACGCGTCGGGGTTGAAGCCGATGTTGACTTCGACGCCGAGCGCGCGCCGGAAGTAGTCCTTGCCGTAGAGGCTGTGGCGCACGAAGCTCTCGGCCGCGGGGACGTTGCAGTCGGGCTCGACGGGCCAGCCGCCGACGACCTCCCAGCGCCCTTCCTTAACCCTCTCCTTGACCTCCTCGAACATCTGCGGGTCGGCGCGCTCGACCCACGCGTAGTGTTGAGAAGAGGAGTGCGTGTAACGGAAGTCGGGCGTCTCCTTCAAGCGGTCGAGCGCGCTGCGGAAGGTCGTGAGCGCGAGGTTCGAGCCGTCGCGCCAGGGCCACAGCCACGCCGCGTCGATGTGCGAGTAGCCCATGATGTGAAGCACGCGCTTCCTCGCGGCGCCTTGCGCGCCGAGCGCGGGGACGCCCAGCGCGGCCAGCCCCCCGAACGCCGCCGCGCCCGCGGCGATGAACCGCCTCCGCCCGAAGCCCCCGCGCTTAAACGACCCGTCCGACATCCGCCGCGTCACCTCTTCCCTTCACCCTTGTTCTTGTCCGAGCTTCTCGTCCACGTAGATGCACCAGACGTGCAGGAGCATCAGGTGCACTTCCTGCACGTGCGCCGTCACGTCGCTCGGCACGGCGAGGACGTGGTCGGCGCCGCCTCCGACCAACCCGGCCGCGCCGGTCACGGCCACCGTCACCGCACCTTTCTCTTTTGCTTTCAAGAGCCCGCGCCACACGTTCTCCGAGCGGCCGCTCGTCGTGAAGCCGAAGGCGATGTCCCCGGGCTGTGCGAGCGCTTCGACCTGCCGTTCGAATAGCACTTCGTAACTAAAATCGTTCGTGATGCACGTCACCGTGCCCGCGTCGCTGGCGAGCGCGACGGCCGGGAAGGGCTGGCGCGTCATCTTGAAGCGGCCGAGCAGTTCCCCGACCAGATGACTCGCCTGCGCCGCGCTCCCGCCGTTGCCGAACGCGACGACCTTATGCCCCGCCCCGAGCGCCTCGACCAGCGCACGAGCCACCGCCGCGGCCGGCTCGCGCAAGACCTCCGCGCTGCGCGCGACCACCTCCCCGTTGGACTTGAAGTGTTCCGCGATGAAGCTTGAATCCATGTCCGCCCGTGTCCCCTGTTTTTGTTAATGTCCCGCGCGCGCGCTCCACTTCTTCCACAGGGCGGGGTCGGCGAGCAGCTTGACGTAGACGCCGCCGACGACCGAGCGCGCCTGGAAGCCCACCTGCTTGCCGTCAACCGTCCCGAACCAGTCGGTGAGCGGGACGCGGCTCGGCGACTCGTTGGCGAAGTGGTAGACGGGCGCGACGAAGGTCTTAAAATCGTCGCCCGACTCGGCGAGCGTCGCCGTCCAAACTATCCAGTCGAGCTTGGTGTAAGCCTCCCGGTTGTCGAGCGGCAGTCCGTACTTGTTCAGCTTCGTCTTGTAAAAGGCAATCTCTTTGCGCGCGACCGTCGGCGGGAACAGGTTCAGGCCGAGCAGCCTGTCCCAGACGAGGTTGTACTTCTGGCTCCACGTCCCCGGCTTGTCGAAGGCGAGGCGGTAGTGGTCGCCTTCGTCGGCCATGCGCACCCAGCGCTCGGCCATCGACTGCGCTTCACGACGATAGTCAATCGCCTCCGCCTTCTTTCCTAAAGCTTCGGCCATCTTAGCGTACGCGCCGAGCGCGAGGATGGCCTTCAAAGAGAGGTTCGTGTTGTGCGCGAGGTGTCCGGCGAAGTCGTCGGTGCTGAGCTGGTTCTCCGGGTCAAGCCCCTTCTCGCGCAGGTACGCGGCCCACTTCGAGAGCACCGGCCAGTACCTTTCGGCGAACTTCGCGTCGCCCTCGGCCTTCGCCAGCGCCGCAACGAGCAGGATGAGGTTCCCGCTCTCCTCGACGGGCATTTGGTTCTCCTCCGTCCGCTCGCCGCCGCCGTAGGTCTGCCCGTTCGCCAGCGGGTACGTGCCGAGGTCGTGCGGCGCGAACGGGAACTTCCAGCGCGCAGAGCCCGCGTAGTCGAGCACCGGCCGAAGCTGCGCCTTCAAGAGCTGCGGGTTGAAGAGGAGGAAGAAGGGCGACGACGGGTAGGTCACGTCCACGGTGTCGATGGAGCCGTTGCTGAAGTTCTCCTTCGAGAAGAAGAGCGGCGTGCCGTCCCAGTCGGCCACGAGCTTGTGCGCCGCCACGGCCTGCCGGAAGGCGAGCGCCGCCAGGCGCGCGTACTCCTCGCCGCCCGCCGCGCGCAGGTCGCCCGACAGTTCCGCGTCGAACTTCTCGCAGCGGTCTTTGAGTGAAAGGTAGTCGCGCTCCGCCGCCTTCAGAAGGTCTGCCGCCTCGGCCCCGTTGCGGCGCCAGTAGGGGCGCAGCCGGCGGTTGAAATACTCGACCGAGAAGAGGTCGTCGTAGGCGAGCAGGAGGTGGCGCGAGACCGCCTGCGCGCCGACCGGGCCGAGGTCTAAGACGACGGCGAGCGCGAGCATCTGGTCTTTCGCGGCGCGCGGCATTTGCAAATCGTCCGTGTCGGGCAGCGCGCCCTCCTCGATGAAGTCCCGCCGCAACGCCTGGTTCCAGCCGATCACCTCCCACGCGCCCGAGCCGGGCGGGACGGCGAGGTAGAGGTGGCCCCAGTCGATGCGCAGGTCGTCGCCGGACTTCTCAAGGACGGGCTGCTGCTGCGTGCCCACGCTCAGTACATTCAAGTCTCCGACCTTCGCGCGCGTCCACGTCACACGCTCGTCTGTCGTGTTGACCGCCAGCTCCGCCGTGCAGTCGAAGTAGAGCGAGACCTGGTGCGCGCGCCCGTCCGTGGCCCTCGCCTCCCAGGTCAGGTAGGTGACGGGGCGCGACAACACTTCGAGGTCGGCGGGCAGCAAAGGGCTCATGAAGGTGAGCGCGAGCGCGACGCCGGCTGCCTCGAAGCGGTAGACGGTGCGCGTCGGCGTGACTTCGAGCGCCGTCTGTGGCATCGGCTCGGGCAGGGGGTTGCGCGACTGCCCCATGAGGCGGTACGCGCGGCCGTCGATGCGAGCCATGCCGACCATGCCGTGCGGCGCGCCCGTCCAGTGCTTCGTGCGGTCGTCGGCCAGCCGGTCGCCCATCGACCAGACGCTGAAGTAAGGGTCGTGCGTCACGAGCGGCACGGCCGGCGGCCTGAACGGCGCGAGCGTCTGCGCCGCAGACACGACGACGGCGGCCAGCAGCAACAGCCCGGCCGCCGTCAAACGAACAAACGTCGAACCCTTTGCACCTTTCATCGAAGAAGACCGGAGAGCTTTTACAGTTGAGCCCTCAAGCAATCACCTGGCCGCGCGTCTTGTTGAGCTGGTCGGCGAGCACGGCGAGCAGGATGACGACGCCGAGCGCGATGCGCTGCGTGTACGGGTCAACGTTGGCGAGGTTCAGGCCGTTGTTCAGCACGCCGATGAAGACCGCGCCCCACAGCGTCGCGATGACACTGCCGCGCCCGCCGTTCAGGGACGTGCCGCCGACGACCACGGCCGCGATCACGTCCAGCTCGCACTGGTTCCCCGCGTTCGGCACGCCCGCGCCCAGGCGCGACGCGAGCACGAGCCCGGCGAGTCCCACCAGCAGCCCGTTCAGAACGTAGACGAGCAGCGTCACGCCCTTGATGTTCACGCCCGCCAGGAAGGCCGCCTCGCGGTTGCCGCCCACGGCGTAGACGTAGCGCCCGAACGTCATCCGCTTGAGCACGAACCACCCGGCGGCGAAGACCAGCAGCATCAGCCACACCGGCACCGGCACGCTCAGGAAGACCTCGCGCCCGAAGAGGGCGAAGCCCGGCGGCAGGTCGCTGATCGAGCGGCCGTCGGTGACGACGAAGGCCAGGCCGCGGCAGATGGTGAGCATCGCCAGCGTCACCACGAACGGCGGCACGCGGAAGCGCGCGACCATCACGCCGTTGAAGACCCCGACCGCCAGCCCGACGCCGAGCGCCGCCAACGCCGCCAGCGCCACCGCGCCCGGCGCGCTCGACCCGGCGACCATCGCCGCGACGATGCCGGCGAGCGCCGCCACCGACCCGACCGAGAGGTCAATGCCGCCCGTCAAAATCACCGCCGTCATCCCGACGGCGAGGATGCCCGTGATGGCGATGCTCAGCGCGATGTTGATGAGGTTCGGGAGCGAGAGGAACTGCGGCGCGTAGACGGCGAAGAAGATGGACTCCAACACAATCGCCACGACGATGACGTACTCGGCGACGGTCTGCCACTGTAGGTAGCGCGGGCGCGGCGCCACTTCTCGCTCCCTCACGGTTTCATTCATAGGAGTCCGCACCTTTCCGGGTCGCGCCGCCCCGGCTACTTCAACGAGCTGGCGTCCACGATCTTGACCGGCACGGCGATGCTCTTCTCGACGGGCTGGCCGGCGAAGTGCTTGCTGATGGCCTCGATTGTCTTGGCGCCGAGGTCGCGCGGCTGCTGCGCCACGTCGGCTTTCAAGGCGCTCCCGCGCTGGATGGCCTTGACCGCCTCGGGGATGGCGTCGTAGCCGACGATGACGAGGTCGTTGCGCTTGCCCGACTCGGCCGCCGACAGCGCCCCGAGCGCCGAGTCGTCGTTGATGCCGAAGATGCCCTTCAGGTTCGGGTTGCCTTGCAGCATGTCCTCGGCGGCCTTGAGCGCCTTGTCGCGCACGCCGCCGCCGTTCAGCACCGCGGCCACCTTGATGCCCGGGTACTTCTTCATCTCCTCCTTGAAGCCGGTCTCGCGGTCGAGCCCCGACTGCACCTCCTGCTGGCCGATGATCCCGACGTCGCCCTGCCCGCCGATGGCCTTGGCGATGTACTCGGCCGCGAGCCGGCCGCCCGAGAGGTTGTCCGAGGCGACGTGCGCGACGACCTGCCCGCCCTGCGCCGCGATGTCCGCGGTGAAGACGGGGATGTTGGCGGCGTTGGCCTTCTCGATGGCCGGGGCGATGCCCTTCGAGTCGGCCGGGCAGAGGATGATCGCGTCCACCTTCTGCACGATGAAGTTGTCGATCTGCGACTGCTGCTTGGCTAAGTCCATGTCGCCCGAGGTGACGATGAGCTGGTAGCCCGCCTTGTCGGCCGCCTCCTTCAGACCGGCCTCCAGGTCTTTGTAGAAGACGTGCTCGCGCGTCAGGAGCGTCACGCCGATGCGCTTGCCGCCGGCGCCGCCGCCCTTGTTGCAACCGCTCAAAACCGACGTGGCCCCGACGAGGAGGGCCAGGCAGAGTGCGTAAACGTTTAGTCTCATCGGTGGAGTCCGACCTTTCGGTTGAAGCTTCGAAGAGCGCGCCCCGAGACGGCGCAGCCCGCGCGCGTGAGCGCCCGGCTCGCCCGCGCGGGGGTCTATGCTATGATTCAGAATCTAGAGAGCAAACGGGACGAAGACTTCCGGATGTGCGACGAACATTAACAGTTCGACGCGCCGGCCGACAAGCGCCGGGGAAGTTTTGAAATCTCAAATCCCGAATTTCAAATTCCCAACGCCCGAATGACCGAGACGAAGCGCAGCGTCGCCTTCATCCACACCTCGCCGGCCGCCATCGGCCCGCTGATGCAGTTCTACGCGGAGGCCGCGCCGGAGCTCGAAATCACGAACCTGCTCGACGACGGCCTGCTCCGCCTGCTCGCCGCCGGGCGCGCGGCGGACGTACAACGCCGCCTGGCGGAGATGCTCGGTGACGCCGTAGAGACATATCAGCCCGAGCTGGCGATGGTCACTTGCTCCTCCGTCCCCAAAGAGATGACTGAATCTTTGGCGCGTGACTTCTCCTTCCCCGTCCTCAAAATCGACTACCCAATGGCGCGCCGCGCCGTGCGCGCGGGCCGCCGCGTGGGCGTCGCCGCGACCTTCCCGCCCACGCTCGTCCCCACGTCCAGGTTGTTACGTGAAGCGGCGAAAGAGGCCGGCGCCGAAATCGAAATCGTCGAGGAGGTCGCGCCCGAGGCTTACAAGGCCCTGCTCGCGGGCGACACGGCGACGCACGACGAGTTACTCGCGGCGGCCGTCGAGCGCTTGCAGGACAAAGATGTCTCGGCGGTCGTCCTCGCGCAGGTCTCGATGGCGCGCACGCTCCCGCTCATCGAGCCCGGCGCGCGCGTCCCCGTCCTGACCAGCCTGCACACGAGCCTCGAAGCGATCCGCGAGGCGCTGAGCCTTTCCGTTTGAGATGAACGGCAGACTTCTTTTCGGCGCCGTCGCCGACGACGACACCGGGGCCAGCGACCTCGCGGGGATGCTGGCCGAACAACGCCTGCGCACGCTGCTCGTCATCGACCTCCCCGCACAGAATCAATTCGAAGAGTGGAGCGCAGGGCACCACGCGGTCGTCTTGGCCGAAGGCACACGCAACCTCCGCGCGGACGAGGCGCGCGCCCGCACGCGCGCCGCCATTCAACTTCTTAAATCCAGAGACCCGCGCGCCTTCCAGCTCAAGTATTGCAGCACGTTCGACTCCACGCCCGAGGGCAACATCGGCCCGACCATCGACGCCGCGCTCGAAGAGCTGGGCGAAGAGTTCACCGTCGCGCTCCCGGCGCTGCCCGTCAACGGGCGGACGACCTACAAGGGCTACCACTTCGTCCACGAACGCCTGCTCAGCGACTCGCCGATGCGCGAGCACCCCTTGACGCCGATGACCGAGCCGAACCTCGTCCGGCATCTTTCGAGACAGACCGCGCGCCGCGTCGGCCTCGCGCCCTTCGAGTCGGTCGAGGCCGGCCCCGAGGAACTCAGGCGCCGCTTCGAGCGACTGCGCGCCGACGGCGTCTCCATCGCCGTCGTTGACTGTTTGAGTGACGCGCACGTCGAGACCGTCTGCCGCGCCTCCGCCGACCTGCGGCTCGTCACCGGCGGCTCCGCCTTCGGCCAGGGTCTTCCCAAAGTCTGGCGCGAGCGTGGCTGGGTCGAAGAGTTCGACGCTCAAACCGCTCCACTCTCAAGCACGGACGCGGGAGGCCGCGGACGCCTCGTCGTCGCCGGCAGTTGCTCGGTCGCCACGCGCGCGCAGAATCGCCGGTTCGTTTTGTCGGGCGCGCCCGCCTTCCGCGTCGAGCCGCGCGCCCTTCTCTCCGAAGACTTCAAACGCGCCTCCCTCGTCGAGACCTTGCGCCGTCAACTCGCCTCCGGGCGCGACTGCCTGCTCTACACCACGGACGAGCCCGCGGAGGTCGCGCGCGTGCAGAGTTGGGCGGCCGGCGAAGGCTTGGACGTGCAAGCTCTCGGGCAGCGCCTCGCCTACGCTTTGGCCGACCTCGTCGCGGAGATACTCGTAGGCGTCGAAGTGGGCGGCCTCGTCTTCGCGGGCGGCGAGACCTCGGGCGCGCTCTGCCGCAGGTTGAATCTCGGCGCGCTGCGCGTCGGGCGCAACGTCGAGCCGGGCGTGCCGCTCTGCTACTCGCTCGGGCGCTACCGCCTGCCCGTCGTGCTCAAGTCCGGCAACTTCGGCGGGGAAGATTTTTACGGCCGCGCGCTCGAAGCCGCGGCGCGACCCGCGGAGTATATTTTTTAGAGGGCGAGCGAATGAAGGAAGACGCCGTGTTGGAAACCTTGTGCGAGACGGCCGAGAGTTTTTATAACCGCGGCTACGCCTTCGGCTCGACGGGCAACATCTCGGTGCGCTCGGGCGGGCGCGTGGGGATCACGCCGACGGGAAAGTCTCTGAAGGGATTGAAGCCCGAACAGCTCGCGTGCGTCAGTCTCGACGGCGAGGGCCTGAACGAGAACCGGCCGTCGAAGGAGTTCCCCTTCCACCTCGCCGTCTACGCGCGGCGCGAGGACGTGCGCGCGGTCGTGCACCTGCACACGCTCTACTCGGTGGCGCTCTCGTGCCTCGACGACTTCGACGAGGAGAATCCCCTGCCGCCGCTCACGCCCTACTACTTCATGCGGGTCGCGCCGCTGGCCGTGCTCCCGTACTTCCGCCCCGGCTCGACGGGGCTGGCCGAAGCGGTAGGCCACGCCGCGCCCCGACACAACTGCATGCTGCTGCGCAACCACGGCGTCGTCTGCGCCGGCTCGACGCTCTCCGAGGCCGTTGACCGCACCGAAGAGCTTGAGCAGACCGCCCGCCTCCACTTCCTCCTCCGCGGCGAGCGCGTCCGGCTGCTGACGGAAGAACAGGTCGAAGAGTTAAGGAAGCAGTTCGGGTAAGAGCCGCGGCAGGGGCGTTAAAACGGCTTGCCGACGCGATGCGCGTTACGACTCACGCGACGCTCTTCAACCAGTCCAGGTCGCGGCCGCGGTGGGCGGCCTGTTGGTCGAGCGCCTGTTCGACCGTCCAGCCCTGGTGGATGATGCCGCCGACGGCCTCGATGACGGCGAGCGGGTCGTCTTCGCCGGGGTAGAGGATGTTGCGGCCGACGAGCGCGCCGCGGACGTTCGGGCCGGCCCGGAGCCCCGCGAACAGCTCACGCAGAAAGGGCGTCGCGTCGCCGACCGGCTCGCCGCCGAGCAGGAGGATGGGGAGCGTCGTTGCGTTCGCCACCATCTCGTAGTTCTCACAAAAGGGGAGCTTCAGCCAGAGGTAGCGCGCGCTGTCGCCCAAAGCCGCGGCCGCGCCCGCCGTCCGCGCCAGCTCCTCGGCCGTCTTGACGATGCGGTAGACGCCGTGCCGCCCGTTATCTTCCTTTACCACCGGCAGCGACTCTAAGAACATCGGCAGCCCTACGGCGTTCAATTCCGTGATGGCTTTGACGGTGTCGAGCAGCGTCTTCAAAGAGTCCTTCTCGTCGTCGCAGAGGCGCAGGAGAATCTTCGCGCCGTCCAAGCCCCACTCTTTGCACGACGCCGCGGTCGGCCCCGAGTTCGGGTCGTCAATCTCCCAGGCGCTCCCGAGCAGGCCGCCGCGGTTGAAGCTGGTGAGCAAGACCTTCTCGTCGAGGAAGCCCGCCGCGCCCGACTCTTGCAAAAGGTCGTGAATGACGAGCAGGTCTTCGATGATGTCCATCGTGGCGAGCAGGCCGTCCACGGCGTCGCTCATCAACACGCGCAGGATGCGCGCCATGTACTCGCGCCGGTCGGCCATCCTGAGCGGGTCGTCGCCGACGCGCGTCACGCGCCGCGCCGGGTGGTCGGCGGCGAGGATGTTGAGCCGGCCGTCCTTCGTCAGGCTCCCGCGCCGCTTCCTCTTCTTCGCCGCGCGCATCGAGCGCCCGGGGTCTGTGACCCGCACGTCCGTCACCCGCGCCAGCACGGCGGCCGGCAGAAACTCTTTCGCGTCAAACCTCAAACTTTAGAACCCTCCTCTTTCTTCGACGAAGGCCAGCGCCTCCTCTTCGTAAGGCATGAAGTTGGCGCAGCCGTGGCGCGTGACGACGATGGCGCCGCACGCGTTCCCCATCCGCGCCGAGCGGTACCAGTCCCAGCCCTTCAGGTAGCCGTACAGAAACCCGCCCGCGAAGGCGTCGCCCGCGCCGAGCACGTTCAGCACCTCGACCTTGAAGGTCGGCACCTCCAAGACCTCCCCGCCGCGCACGTGCACGAGCGTGTTCGCCGCGCCGCGCTTCAAGACCAGAGCCTCCGGCCCCGCGGCGAGCACGCGCGCGACGGCCTCGCCCGTCCAGCCCGTGAGGAAGGCCGCCGAGACCTCCTCGGACGTGCCGAGCACGACATCGACGAGCGGCAACAGCGACCGCACGGCGACGCCGTAGGCGCGCACGTCCGGCCAGAGTTCGGCGCGGAAGTCGAGGTCGAGAATGACCGGCGTGTGGTAGGCGCGCGCCTGCTCGGCGGCGAAGAGCGTGGAGTCGCGGCTCGGCTGCCGCGCGAGCCCCGAGCCCGTCAAAAGCAGCGCGCGGCTCGCGGGGATGGGGGCGGCGAGCACGTCGTTGATGCTCAACTCGAAGTCCGGCCCGCCCTCCCTGTAGGGCACAATGGGGAAGCGGTCGGGCGGCTCGATCCCGAGGAGGAAAGCGCTCGTGCGCCGGCCGCGCTTGCGCACGCCGTACTTCGTCTCGACGCCCTCGCGGTCGAGGAAGCCCTTGATGAAGTCGCCGACGAGGTCTTCGCCCACGGCGTTGAGGAGCGCCGTGCGCAGGCCGAGTCGGCGCGCGCTGACGGCGATGTTGGTCGGGCAGCCGCCGACGTAGGCGGCGAAGCTCTTAATCTCTGTGAAGGGCGCGCCGACCTCGTTCGCGTAGAGGTCGATTGAGCTGCGCCCCACCGTCAGCAGGTCGAACTCGCGCCCCGTCCCTGTCCCCTTGTCTGTCATCCCTCTAAGCAGCCTCCTCCAAAGGCCGGCGCGGGTCGATGAAAAGCCACATCACGACGCCGCCGAACATGATGGCCGCCGCGATGTAGAAAGGGATCGTCCAGGAGCCCCACGTCTGCACCACGTAGCCGAAGATAATCGGGGCCGCCGTCCCCGCGAGGTTGCCGAACATGTTCGTCGTCCCGCTGACGACGCCCGCGCGGCGCCTTCCGATGTCGAGGCAGGTGGCCCACACCGCGGGCGTCGTCAAAAACTGGAAGAAGAGCGCGACCGAGATGAGCGCGGCCGCGACGAACTTCTCCTCGGCGCGCGCGACGAAGACGAGCATCAAGGCGCTCATCGTCAGCCCGAAGGCGCCGAGCCCGCTGCGCGCCAGCTTGTGCCGGCCGGCGCGGACGAGCGCGTCCGTGATCCAACCGCCGCAGACGAAGGCCAGAGCCCCGCACAGCCACGGCAGCGAAGAGAAGATGCTGGCCCAGTCCTTGTCGAACCCGCGCGCCTGAATCAAATAGGTCGGCAGCCACGTGATGTAGAAGTAGAGCCCGTAGCCGTAGCAGACGTACATCGCGCACAGGAAGAAGATGTTCCTGCTCCTGACGAAGACGCGCCACGGTATCTCGTGCTCGCGCTTCTCGGGCGGCGCGGCGCCCGCGCGGATGAACTCGACCTCGGCCTCGTTCACCGAAGGGTGCTCCTCGGGCGTGTCGCGGAACCAGTGGTACCAGACGACGCACCAGACGAGGCCGAGCAGCCCGCACTCGACGAACGGGAGCCGCCACCCCTGCCGGTCGATGAGGTAGAAGACGATGAAGGGCGTGGCGGTGGCGCCGAGCGCGTGGCCGATGCAGACGGCGCCCATCGCGCGCCCGCGCTGCGCCGCCGGGAACCAGCGCGAGACGGTGGACGCCGAGTTCGGAATCGCCCCGGCCTCGCCCGCGCCGAACAGCAGGCGGATGACGAAGAGCGAGGCGAAGCCCACGCTCGCCGCCGTCAGCATCGTGAAGGCCGACCACCAGAGGACGATGCGCGTCAGCGCGCGGCGCGTGCCGAAGCGGTCGCCGAACCACCCAGAAGGCACCTCGAAGAGCGCGTAGGCGAAGGTGAAGGCGCTGTAGACGTAACCCATCTGTACCGGCGAGAAGTCGAACTCCTTCATGATGGACGGCCCGGCGATGGAGATGCACAGGCGGTCGAGATAGGTGAGCGCCGCCAGCCCCACGAGCAGCGCCAGCGCCTTGTAGCGCGCGTTCGTCGGCCGCGCCGCCACGGCCGCCGCCGAAGTGAAGGGACGACTCTTCGTCTCGCTGACTTGCATGACTGACCTCCGCCACACCCCGGAGCCGTTTAAAATTCAGCGCGTCTGAACTGTCTGCCGACCGGGGCTCACCTTCAGGGTGAAGATTTGCCGCGGGCCGATGCTGAACTCTAAAGGGTTACCCCCCGACACCGGCCGGCCGCACTCCTCGACCGCGTTGCAGGCTTCGCCCGCCCAACCTTTCAAGAGCGGCCCGCCGACCTTGACCTCGGCGCGCGCGCCGCCCAGCTCGATGAAGCGCATCACCGTGCCCGCGCCGTCCTCGGCCCGCTTCCACGCGCTCAGCAAGACCGAAGGGCTGTCCACGTCGAGGAGGCTCGCCTGCGCCGCCGGCAAAGTCTTGCGCGCGGGGTAGGTCTGATCCTGCGACTTGACGAGCGTGCGTTCGAGCGGCGTCGTCTCCTCCCAGCCCATGCGCGCCATCGCCACCTGGTCTAACGCGCGCGCGCTCGTCAGCACGTAGCGGAACGTGAACTCGCCGCCCTGCGCCGCGACGTAGTTGGTGTTCCAGTAGTTGTTCAACGCGTAGGAGAAGAGCGCCGGGCCGGCCGGCTTGAACTCCTTCGGCCAGGTGCCGCGTACGATATCACCGAACGTCCAGAGGAAAGAATCGCGGTTGACGACGGCGACCGTCAAACGCTCGTCGCCCACCGAAGCCCAGTTCTGCGAAGAGAACCATTCGCGCCCCGCGCCGGGCATCATGTCCTTCGCGGGGTTGACCACGGCCGTCTGCACGTCGAAGCGGAACTGCGGGTCGCGCACCGCCACGGGGAAGGCGAAGTAGACGCCCTCCTTTTGGTAGACCACGTCCTTGCGCACGCGGTAGTCGATCTCGATCTTCTTCGCGCCGTCGAAGAGGACGACTTCGGTCTCGACGCGCGGCGTGTTCGGCGCGCTGCTCTCGAGGACGGCGCGCGCCCCCGTCGGCGTCTTCTCCGCCGAGACCACGCGACCGCCCGCGGCCCTGTGCACTTCGAGCCGCGCGACGGGCGAGGTCTTGCGGTAGGTGAGCATCTGGTTCGGGAACTGGTCGCCGCCCGTCACGTAGACGTACTGGCCGAAGCGGTACGGACTGGAAGAATCGACCAGCTCGCGCCCGAGCTGCTTGTCGAAGATGCTCTTGATCGAGCCGCTCTCGGCGTCGAGCTGGACGCGGTAGAAGTCGTTCTCAATCGTGTCGGGCCGGGCCGTCGAAGGGGTTGTGGACGAAGGGGTCGGGCTCGCGTTCGACGGTGGCGGCGCCTTGTCGCGGACGTGGTAGGTGCGGTAGCCCATCGCGGGGACTTCGCGCGCGAGGAAGCGTATGCGCTGGTAGGCCGGGTGGTCTTCGAGCACCTCGAAGGGGACGACCCTTTGAGTTTCGAGGTCAACGATCTCGCGCGTCTTCTGCAAATCGAAATCGACCCGGCCGTCGCGCCGCCAGTTGAGCGTGTTGAAGACGACGAGCGCGCGCTCCGGCGTCTCGACGCTCCCGGCAATCGTCGTCATCGCGCGGTCGAGCACGTATTCGATCCGGTCGCGCGCCATCGACGCGCGCAGGCGCTTGTAGGCCAGCTCGCGCTCCGAGTCCTCGCTGTGCGGCTCGGTCACGCTCCGCCCCCAGCCCCACGTGTGCTCGTTCATGACGAAGATGCTGTCCCACATCGAATCGAGCGCCGCCCGCGGCGGGCGTGAGCGCGGGTCAACGAGCGAGGCGATGGTCGAGAGCTTCTCGGCCGAGACCGCGCGCCGCTCGTTCTCACGCTCCAACGCGGCATGAAGCGCGTCCGAGGCCACGCCGTCCTCCCAGTAAGGCCCGCCATCGCCGCGCACCACGGGCAGCCTGTCCGCGACGCCTGATGAAATCTTCTCCAGCGCCTCGCCGAAACCCGCGAAGGCGAGCCGCGGGTACTCGAACCGCGCGTTCCACTCGCGCACGATGTCGGCCTGCGACTTGTGCAGCGAGGTGTTCTCCCACTGGCTGCCGTGGAGCAAAACGGCCGAGGGCGCGTAGTCGGGCCGCTCGTAGACGTTGAGGAAAGTCCGCAAGCCCTCGTAGCCGTTGGCGAGCCGCGGCGGCAGTCCGAACTCGCTCCCGATCTGGTGGTAGTGGCGCGCGTACCAGAGCAGCACGCGCGAGCCGTCCGGCCCCTCCCACCAGAAGGGCGAGCGGCGGTGCAGATCGCCGAGCATGAGCGTCGGCCCGCGGTCGGCGTTCGCCGCGGCCGAGAAATACTTGATGCCCGCGGCCGCGAGGATCGAGGCGTAAGACCAGGTGTAAGAGGGCACGTCCGTGATGTTGACGTAGTCCCAAGGCCCGCCGTGCTCGCGGTTGAATTTGTGCGAGGCGTAGAAGGAGCGGAGCAGCACCTCGGCCGTGCCCGCGCCCGTCAGCATGACGGAGTGCTGCGCGGGCACGAAGATTTTCCGAGCGCGCACGGCGTCGTAAAACTTCCTCCGCTCCTCCTCGCTGCGCCCTTCGAGGAACTGCTGCGCCTGCCAGTAGCCGTCGAGGCTGAAGCGGAACTCGGGCCGCTCGGCCGTCATCTCCAAAGCCTCGTCCACGACGCGGCTGTGCAATTCGGCCAGCTTGGTCTGGAAGTCCGAGTAGCCGATGTCGAGGTGCTCGTGCGGCACCAGGTAGACCGTCCACTTCCGGCGGGGCGTGAGCGTCTGCGCGAAGTCGTAGTCGCGGTCGTCGGCGTTGACCCTCACGTTGGCGCGCGTCCCGGCGGCGAACTGCGGGACGAGGAACTCGAAGCGCTGCTCGCCGAAGTCGCCCGCGGGCGCGAGCAACTGCGTGTGGTGCCGGCCGCCCAGCGAGAGCGTGACCTTGCCCTTCGGCGCCGAGCCCGACCAGCGCACGAGGACGGAGACGACCTCCGAAAGCCCCGCCCCCTCGCGCCTGTAGAAGATCGTCGGCGTCGCCTCGGCCGCCGAGACGCCGGGCGACGTCGCCGTCGAAGACTCCTCGTAGAGCGCGAGCGCGTCGTAACGGAGCAGGTCGTCGGCCGTCTCCTCGCCGCCGGGCAAAGCCGTCGAGAGCGGGTCGGCCACGGCCGTTAGAGAGATTTCGTTCGCGCCCCTGCGGAGGAACCCCGCCGGTATCTCAACGTCGAGCTTGCCGACGGCGTACTGCGGGAAGATGGAGGCTTCGAGGTTGCCCTCTTCAAAATCCTTCTCGGGCCGCTGGTAGAACCAACCCCTGTGCCCGTTCACCTCCAACTGCACGACCGGCACGCGCGGCGAGTTCAAGATGAGGCCGAGCCTCAGCCGGTAAAGGCCGCGCGGCTCGTCCGCCAATTCAAACCTGACGACGCGCGCCGAGGCCGCGTCGGCCTTCGAAGCGACCACGGCCTGCTGCGTCGCGCCCCAGTCCTGCGCGCGCCCGCGGCCCGCGTCGAACGGCCCCACGGCCTGCTGCAAGCCGAACTCGTCCGAGGAGCTGTTGAACTCCCCGATCTGCCACACGGGCCGCTCCTCCTGCGCCGCGGCGCAGACGGCGAAGATGAAGATGAGGATGAAAGACAGAGGAGAACGTCGGTGCATCAATCACGATCTCTCGTTCGAGACGTTAAGGCTTGACGCGCTCAAGCCAGTCGAAGAGGGGCTGCGCGGGCCTGACCCCGTCGCCTTCATCGGACACGGTGACGGCGAGGACGCGTATCTTCTCGTCGTCGGGCAGCGTCAGCGTCTTCGCGCCCGCGGGGATGTCGAGGGCGTAGGCGAAGAGGTACGAGTACGCGTAAGGCTCGCTCAGGCCGTCGGGGCGGTGTCGGTGCGAGGCGAACCAGGCGATGGGCGCGGGCTTGATGAAGCCGGGCTTGATGCCGGTCATCTCGGCGTAAGGGTCGTTGCGGTAGTAGGGCGAGCGGATG
>JAFAVK010000065.1 GCA_019242475.1 Acidobacteriota bacterium
CTCTCGGGCCTCGCCACCATCGGCTCGACCGCCCCGTTCGTGGGCCTCTTCGGCACGGTGTTCGGCATCATCAACGCGTTCACCGGCATGAAGTCGGCCGAGTCGGCCGGCATCGGCGCCGTCGCGGGCGGCATCGCCGAGGCGCTCTTGACGACCGCGCTCGGGCTCGCCGTGGCGGTGCCCGCCGTGTGGCTCTTCAACTACTTCACCGGCAAGGTGGACGGGTTCATCATCGAGATGGACAACTCGGCCTCCGAGCTGATCGACTACTTCCTGAAGAACCGCACGCGGCAGCTCAGGTCGTAGGGAGTCTCTGTCTGGTCACGGGCGCGTCCCGGCGCGGCGCCCCGGCCCCTTACGGCGGGCCGGGGCGCGCGCCGCACGCGGCGCCCGCTCGAAGCCCGCGCACGGCGGCCACGGGAGTAAAGCTATGGGCATGTCATCGGGAGGGGGCGGCGGCCTCACCTCCGACATCAACGTCACGCCGATGGTGGACATCATGCTGGTGCTGCTGATCATCTTCATGGTCATCACGCCTTTCCTCCAACAGGGCGTCTCGGTCGCGCTCCCGCGCGACATGAACAACCCGGACGAGGACCCGGCCATCATCAAGGAGAGTTCGGTCGTCGTCGCCGTCACCGAGAACGGCGACATCTACATCGGCAAGAAGAAGGTGGACAAGGATACGCTCAAGACCGAGATCGACACGAAGATGGCCGGCAAGGTCGATACCGAGCGCATCGTCTACCTGCGCAGCGACATCAACGCCAACTACGGCGCGGTCGTCGAGACGATCAACCTGATCCGCGACGCGGGCATCGACCAGATCGGCCTGGTCGCCGACAAGAGGAAGGGCGGAGCGCCCGCCCCGGCGGCCCCGGCCCCCGCCTCGTAGGCGGTCGAGTCTACTAGAGGCCGCCGCCCTCCGAGCGCGAACGCGCGCCGGGTGGCGGCCCGACGGAGGAGTTGAAAACCTATGGGTATGAGTTCAGGCGGCGGCGGGGCCTTGCCGAGCATCAACGTCACGCCGCTCATCGACATCCTGCTGGTGCTGCTGATCATCTTCATGGTCATCACGCCCCTCAAGCCCGCGCGCTTCAAGACGCTCGTGCCCCAGCGCAGCGAGGAGCTGAACGCGCAGGCCAAGCAGAGCCCCTTGACGCTCGTCGTCAACATCAAGAAAGACCTCGGGGTCGAGCTGATCCGCGGGGGCAACAAGATCGCCGACGGCGCGGTCAACGACCCCGGCCCCATCGGCGCGGCGCTCGCCACCGAGTTCAAGACGCGCAAGGAGCAGGGCGTCTGGAAGGAAGGGCTCCAGGGGCGCGCCGACCTGCCGCCCGACGAGCGCATCGAGAAGACGGTCTTCATCAAGGCGCCCGAGACCTTCAAGTACGGCGACGTGGTGAAAGTCATCGACACCGTCAAGGGCTCGGGGGCGAACCCGGTCGGCCTCCAGACGGAGGCGCTGGAACAGTAGCCGGCGGCACGCACGGACGCTGCCGCCGCCGCCCGCCCTCCGCGGGCCAGCGCGGCGGGGGCGTCTTCGCGCGTGGCCGCGGGCGGCGGGTAAGGCCCCCTTCACACAGACAGAGCTTCAGACCATGGCCCGGAGCAATCATCCAATGAAACTCTCTCGAACAAGCATCGCGGCCCTGCTCGTCGCGCTCGTGGCCGCCTCGGGCGGGTGCACGCTGGTCAACCGCGTGCGCGCCAAGAACGCGCTCAACGAGGGCGCGCGCGCCTACAAAGACGGGCGCTTCCCGGACGCGGAGGAGAAGTTCCGCACCGCCTACGAACTCGACCCGACGCAGAAGAACGCGCCGCTCTTCGTCGCCCGCGCCATCCAGCAGCAGTACAAGCCCGGCGTCCAGACGCCCGAGAACCTCGCCATCGGCGAGAAGGCGGTCGGCGCCTACCAGGACATCCTCAACCGCGACCCGAGCAACGAAGACGCCTACAAGGCCATCGTCTTCCTCTACGGGCAGATGAAGAACGACGAGAAGGTCAGCCAACTCCTCGCCGAGCGCGCCAAGAGCGGCCCCAACCCGAAGTCGAAGGCCGAGGCGCTCACCATCCTGGCGAGCAAGCAGTGGAACTGCTCCTACGAGATCACGGAGCAGAAGGAGAACAAGGCGACCGAGAACAAGCCGGACAAGATTCTCATCCACTACAAGAAGCCGGCCAACCAGGCCGACTTCGACAAGGCCAACCAGTGCACGACCGAGGGCCTGAAACTCGCCGAGGAGGCCATCTCGCTCGACCAGAACAACGCGAACGCCTGGTCGTACAAGGCCAACCTCCTGCGCGAGAAGGGGAAGCTCGCCGAGATGGCCGGCGACAACGCGGCCAAGGAAGACCTCGGCAAGCAGTACGAGGCCGCGCTGGAGACGCAGAAGCGCCTGAGCGCCGAGGAGACCAAGCGGAAGGAGGCCGAGGAGGCCGCCAAGTCGCCGACGCCCCCGGCCAGCTAGGGCCGCCGCGGGCCGAGCGCGCGCCCCGCGCGGCCCCGCGGGGCGGCGCGGACACGAACCCTTCTTTCTCCGGGTGACGCCTGACTTCACGTCGGGCGTCACCCGGAATTTTTGATTTGGGATGGTTGATCGTCGATTGCGCAGGGCGCCCCGTGCGTTCCGGCTGGCAAATCTAAAATCAAAAATCTAAAATCGAAAATGCCTATGATTCGCATCGAGGACATCATCGAGAAGGTCGGGCAGAACCACCCGCAGGCCGACCTCGAAATGCTGCGGCGGGCCTACTTCTTCTCCGCGCTGCACCACAAGGGGCAGACGCGCGCCTCGGGCGAGCCCTACCTCGTGCACCCCTTGGAAGTCGCCAACATCCTCGCCGACATGCGCCTCGACGAGGTCTCGGTCGCCACGGGTCTTTTGCACGACGTGGTCGAGGACACGCTCGTCGAGCCCGAGGTCATCCGTGACTCCTTCGGCGAGGAGATCGCGCACCTCGTGGACGGCCTCACCAAACTCGCCCACATCAGCAACCAGTCGAAGGAGGAGCAGCAGGCCGAGAACGTGCGCAAGATGCTCCTCGCGATGGTGGACGACGTGCGCGTCGTGCTCGTCAAGCTGGCCGACCGCCTCCACAACATGCGCACGCTCCAGCACCTCAAGCCGGAGAAGAGGCGCCGGATCGCGCAGGAGACCCTGGACATCTTCGCGCCCATCGCGCACCGCCTCGGCATGGGGCGCCTGCGGAGCGAGCTGGAAGACCTCGCCTTCAAGCACCTCCACCCGGAGGAGTACAAGGAGCTGGCCGAGCAGCTTGAGCGGCGCCGCCCCGAGCACGAGGCGTTCCTCAAGACCGTCACCGAGCGCATCGAGGAGAAGATGCGCGAGGCCGGCGTCCCCTTCATCTCCGTCGAGGGGCGCGTCAAGCGCCTCTTCTCCATCTGGAAGAAGCTCAAGCGGCAGAAGATCGGGCTCGACCAGGTCTACGACCTCATCGCCGCGCGCATCATCACGCCCGACGAGACGCGCCACTGCTACGGCGCCCTCGGCGTCGTCCACACCCTCTGGCAGCCCATCCCCGGCCGCTTCAAGGACTGGATCGCCACGCCGCGCGACAACCTCTACCGCTCGCTCCACACCTCCGTCATCGGCACCAAGGGGCAGCCCTTCGAGATACAGATTCGTACCGAGGAGATGCACCGCATCGCCGAGGAGGGCGTCGCCGCCCACTGGAAGTACAAGGAGGGCCGGCGCGGCGCGCACGACGACGACGAGGCGTTCCAGTGGCTGCGCTCCCTGGTCGAGTGGTCGCAGGAGGTGAAGGACTCGCGCGACTTCCTCGAATCCCTCAAGCTCGACCTCTACCCGAAGGACGTGTACGCCTTCACGCCGATGGGCAAGGTCATCCAGCTCCCGCGCGGCGCGACGCCCATCGACTTCGCCTTCATGATCCACACCGGGGTCGGCAACACCTGCTCGGGCGCGCGCATCAACGGCCGGATGGTGCCGCTGCGCACCGCCATCCAGAACGGCGACGTGGTCGAGATTCTCACCTCGCCCAGCGCCAAGCCCTCGCGCGACTGGCTCAACTTCGTCAAGACCTCGCGCGCGCGCAACCGCATCCGCCACGCCGTCGCCGAGCAGCAGCGCGCCGAGTCGATTGAACTCGGCCGGAAGTTGTTCGAGAAGGAGGCCGTGCGCTTCAACCTCTCGGCGAAGAAGGTTCTGGCCGACTCGGACGGCGCCCTCAAGCGCATCGCGAACGAGTACGGCTACGGGCGCGTGGACGACCTCCTGGCGGCCGTCGGCTACGGCAAGACCGTCCCGCGCAACGTCATCGCCAAGTACCTCGGACCCGAGAAGTTCGCCGAGCTTGAGCAGCGCAAGGACTCTCCCATCCGCGGGCGGCTGACGGCGGGCGTGCAGGCCGTCAAGAAGTTCATCCGCCTCGGCGAGGACTCCATCGTCGTGCGCGGCGTGGACGACCTGCTGGTCACGCGCGCCCGCTGCTGCAACCCCGTCCGCGGCGAGGAGATCGTCGGCTACATCACGCGCGGCAAGGGCGTGGCCGTCCACGCGAAGCGCTGCACGAACGTCCAGCAGTTGATGGTCAACCCGGAGCGCGTCGTCGAGGTCGAGTGGGCCGACGCGGGCGCGGGCGAGGCCGCCTACGCCGTCAGGCTCCTCGCCATCACCGAGAACCGGACGGGCATGATCGCCGACGTGACGAACGCCATCAAGGACATCAAGACCAACATCACCGCCTCGAACGCGGCCGTCGCGCCCGACGACCGCGGCCGCATCGAGGTCACCGTCGAAGTCTTCGACCTCAAACACCTCGACAAGGTCATGTCATCCATCCGCAAAGTCCCCGGCGTCCTCGACGTGGAGCGCGTCCACGGCGCGGTGTGAAGGGAGCCCGCCGGCTTCCACGTTTGCCGTCCGGGGAAGGGGTCTGTTAGAATCTGCAATTTGTTTGCGGGCTTATAAAAAGGGGCTTTCGTGACAGAGAGACGCGTCGTCAAAACTGAGGGGGCGCCGGGGGCCATCGGCCCTTATTCGCAGGCGGTCGTGGCGGGCGGGTTCGTCTACACGTCGGGGCAGATTCCGATTGACCCGGCGACGGGGCAGTTCGTCGAGGGCGGCGTCCGCGAGCAGACCGCGCAGGTCTTGCGCAACCTCTCGGAGGTCTTGGAGGCCGCCGGTTCGAGCCTCGCGCGCGTCGTCAAGACGACCGTCTTCCTGGCCGACATGAACGACTTCGCGGCGATGAACGAGACTTACGCGGAGTTCTTCACTGAGGAGCCGCCGGCGCGCTCGACCGTGCAGGCCGCGCGCCTGCCGCGCGACGCGCGCGTCGAGATCGACGTGGTGGCGCTCGCGGGCGAGTAGGTCAAAACGGTTTCCGTCCCGCGCGGGCAAACGAAAAGCGGGGGCGCCGCCCCTCGGGGGAAGCGCCCGCCGCCTTTGAAAAGTTGAAGGGTTTTAACTCAGGCCGCCTTCGCGACCTTGCCCGCCTTGATGCACGACGTGCAGACCTTCATCCGCACGTTGCCGCCCTGCGGGCGCTGGACGCGGATGGACTGAAGGTTGGGGTCGAAGCGGCGGCGCGTGCGGTTGTTCGCGTGCGAGACGTTGTTCCCGAATTGCGGCCCCTTGCCGCAGACTTCGCATCGTTTAGCCATTACTTTGAAAACCTCC
>JAFAVK010000044.1 GCA_019242475.1 Acidobacteriota bacterium
GGGGGCGGCGGAGTTGCGGGCTCACCTGCGGGGGCTGCTGCCGGAGTACATGGTGCCGTCGGCCTTCGTCACGCTCGACGCGCTGCCTTTGACGCCGAATGGGAAGGTGGACAGGAAGGCCCTGCCCGAGCCGGGGGCCGAGCGCGACGGGGCGGAGGTCGCCTTCCTCGCACCACGCAACAGTGTGGAGACGTTGCTGTCGGGCATCTGGGGAGAGGTGCTCGGCGTCGAGCGCGTGGGCGTCGAGGATAACTTCTTCGACCTCGGCGGCCATTCACTTTTGGTGATGCAGGTCGTCTCACGCGTGCGCACGGCCTTCGCCGTCGAACTCCCGCCGCGGAGATTCTTCGAGTCTCCGACCGTGGCGGCGATGGCCGCGGCGCTCGTCGCGTGCGAGGAGCGGCCGGGACAGACAGAGAAGGTTGCGCGCCTGAGGCTGAAGCTGGCCGCGATGTCGGCCGAGGACGTGGAAGCACTCCTGCAACAGAAACGGGCGGGGGGCGACTCGCGCGTCTGAAGCAGGGCGAGCGTCCCCGCGTCGTGCGCGGCGAACAAGTGGCGCGGCCGTTTGCCTAAACGGTCGCGCGCGGGTACAATGCGCGCGTTCGCATGGTGGACTTCCCGAGCCGTCCTGAGGCTCCCGCGGTTTGCCCCAACAATTAGACTCCTCAACCTGAACCGCTTACTTCAACGGTAACCAATCGAAGGTTGTAGACCCGCACGAGGGCGACGAAAGCGCAGCCCTAATCCGGTAGGTCTACCCGCTGGCACACCCGTGTGCGCGAGCACAAAGGGGTCGCGCAGGCGCGCCCACACGTCCGTCCTCCTAACCCAACCACAGTGGAGATGCCCGATGCAGGGGAAAGAGCTTTTAGACGAGTTAGAGTTGTCTGATAAGAAGGCTGAGCTTCTCCAGCTCTTGCTGGCCGAGGAGGGGCTCGACCTGCCCGGCGCGGACTTTATCCCGCGGGCAGACAGGTCGGCCCCGCTCCCGCTCTCCTTCGCGCAGCAGCGCCTGTGGTTCCTCGACCGCCTGACGCCGGACAGCAGCGCTTATAACCTGCCGGTTGCCGTCCGCCTCAGCGGCGCGCTCGACGTGCTCGTGCTCGGGCGCACGCTCGACGAGGTCGTCAGGCGGCACGAGTCACTGCGGACGGTCTTTAAGGTCGTCGAAGGGCTGCCGGTGCAGGAGGTCAGGCCGCACGCGCCGGCGGGGCCGGAGCTGGTTGACCTGAGCGGCACGGCCGAGGGCGAGGGGGAGGACGCGGCGCGTCGGCTCGCGGCCGCGGAGGCACAGACGCCCTTCGACCTTTCGCGCGGGCCGCTGCTGCGGACGAAGCTGCTCAGGCTTTCGGACGAGGATCACGTGCTGCTCTTCACCGCGCACCACACCGTCTCGGACGGCTGGTCGAACGGCGTCCTCGTGCGCGAGGTGGCGGCGCTCTACAGGGCCTTCTCCGAGGGCCGGCCGTCGCCGCTCGCGGAGCTGCCCGTACAGTACGCGGACTTCGCCGCGTGGCAGAGGGAGTGGCTGACGGGCGAGACGCTTGAGCGGCAGCTCGACTACTGGCGGCGGCAACTGGACGGGGCCACCCCTTCGCTCGAACTGCCGGCCGACCGCCCGCGCCCGGCCGTCCGCTCCTTCGCCGGGGCGACCCACACCGTCACGCTCCCGGCCGCCCTCGCCGACTCACTCCGCGAGGTGGGCCGCACGCGCGGCGTGACGCTCTTCATGACGCTGCTCGCGGCCTTCGACGCGCTGCTCTACCGTTACACCGCGCAGGAGGACTTCTCGGTCGGGACGCCCATCGCCGGCCGCACGCGCCCGGAGGTCGAGGGGCTGGTCGGGAACTTCGTCAACGCGCTGGTGATGCGCGCCCGTCTCTCCGGCGAGACGAGGTTCGGCGAACTGCTCGAACGCGTCCGCGAGACGGCGCTCGAAGCGTACGCGCATCAGGACGTGCCCTTCGAGCGGCTCGTCGAAGAGTTGCAGCTCACGCGCGACCTCAGCCACACGCCGCTCTTTCAGGTCGTCTTCGTCTTGCAGAACACGCCGGAGGAGGCGCTTGAGCTGCCCGGCCTGCGCCTCGGCGAGTTCGCCGTCGAGAGCGGCACGGCGAAGTTCGACCTGACCCTCAGGGTCGAGGAGGCGGGCGACGCCCTGCGCGCCTCCTTCGAGTACAGCACGGACATCTTTGAGCCGGCGACCATCGAGCGCATGGCCGGCCACTTCCAGAATCTCCTGTGCGGCGTCGTCGCCGACCCCGATCAGCGCGTCTGCGATCTGCCGCTGCTGTGCGAAGACGAGCGCCGCCAACTGCTCGTCGAATGGAACCCGGCCGACGCTTCGTACCCGGCCGACAAGTGCCTGCACCAGCTCTTCGAGCAGCAGGCGGCGCGCACCCCCGACGCCACGGCCGTCGTCTACGAACAGCAGTCGCTCACCTACCGCGAGCTGAACGGGCGCGCCAACCAACTCGCCCGTCACCTCCTCTCCCTCGGCGTCACCCCCGACTCGCTCATAGGCGTCTGCGTCGAGCGCTCCGCCGAGATGGTCGTCGCCCTGCTCGCGGTCTTGAAGGCGGGCGCCGCCTACGTCCCGCTCGACCCCTCGTACCCGCGCGACCGCCTCGCCTTCATGCTCGATGACTCGGCCGTCAGGGTGCTGCTCACGCAAAGGCACCTGCTCGAAGTGCTGCCGGCGCGTGCGGCCGAAGTCCTGTGCCTCGACGACGAGGCGCTGGCCGCGGGCGTGAGTACGGAGAACGTCTCGGGCGGGGCGACGCCGGAGAGTCTCGCCTACGTTATCTACACGTCGGGCTCGACGGGCCGGCCCAAGGGCTGCATGGTCAGACACGCGAACGTCGCGCGGCTGCTGTCGGCCACCGAACACTGGTTCGGCTTCGACGAAAGCGACGTGTGGACGCTCTTCCACTCCTACGCCTTCGACTTTTCCGTCTGGGAGTTGTGGGGCGCGCTGCTCTACGGCGGACGCCTCGTCGTCGTCCCCTACTGGATCAGCCGCTCGCCCGAAGCCTTCTACGAGCTACTGCGCGCCGAGCGCGTGACGGTTCTCAACCAGACCCCTTCGGCCTTCCGCCAGCTCATGCAGGCGGAGGAAGAGGCCGCGGCCGACGCCGCGACGCTCGCGCTCCGGCTGGTCATCTTCGGCGGCGAGGCGCTCGACCTGCAAAGCCTGCGCCCCTGGTTCGCGCGCCACGGCGACGAGCGCCCGCGGCTCGTCAACATGTACGGCATCACCGAGACGACCGTCCACGTCACCTACCGTCCCGTCACGCTCGCCGATGTGGAGGCGAATGCGGGCAGCGTCATCGGCGTGCCCATTCCTGACTTGAAAGTCTACGTGCTCGACCCGCAGGGTCAGCCCGTCCCCGTGGGGGTGGCCGGCGAACTCTACGTCGGCGGCGCGGGCGTCGCGCGCGGCTACCTCAACCGGCCCGAGCTGACGGCCGAGCGCTTCGTCGGCAACCCCTTCTCCGACGACCCGCGTGCGCGCCTCTACCGCAGCGGCGACCTCGCGCGCTACCGCGCCGGCGGCGACCTCCAGTACCTCGGCCGCATCGACCAGCAGGTCAAGATTCGCGGCCACCGCATCGAGCTGGGCGAGGTCGAGGCGGTCGTCAGTCAGTACCCGGGCGTCGCCGAGGTGGTCGTCGTCGCGCACGCGGAGGCGTCGGGCGGCGAGCGCCGGCTGGTCGCCTACCTGACGAGCGGCGGCGACGAACCGCCGACCGTCGGCGAGTTGCGCGCCTTCGCCGGCGAGCGGCTGCCCGACTACATGGTGCCCTCGGTCTGGATGACTTTGGAGCGCCTGCCGCTCACCGCGAACGGCAAGGTTGACCGCCGCCGCCTGCCCGCGCCCGAGGTCTCGCGCGAGGAGCTGGGGGCCGGCTACGTCGCGCCGCGCGACCGCGTGGAGGAGGCGCTGGCGGGCGTCTGGGCCGAGGTGCTCGGGCTGGAGCGCGTCGGCGTCAACGACGACTTCTTCGCCCTCGGCGGCGACTCCATCCGCAGCATTCAGGTCGCCGCGCGCGCCCGCGAACGCGGGGTCGGCTTCTCCGTCCAGCAGCTCTTCCAGCATCAGACGGTGGCCGCGCTGGCCGCCGCACTCGCCGCCGAAGGGGCGGGCGAAGCGCAGGCCGCGCGGAGCCGCCCCTTCGACCTCGTCTCCGCGGAAGACCGCGCGCGTCTGCCCGCAGACGTGGAGGACGCTTACCCCCTGACGGCGCTTCAGGCGGGCATGCTCTACCACATGGAGCTTCAGTCCGACTCGGCTGTCTACCACAACGTCAACGGCTTCGAGATCAGGGCGCCGTTTGACGCCGAAGCCTTCCGCCGCGCCGTTGACCGCGTCGTCGCGCGTCACGCAGTGCTGCGCACCTCCTTCGACCTCTCCGGCTACAGCCAGCCGCTCCAACTCGTCCACCGCGAGGCGCGCCTGCCCGTCGAGGTCTTCGACCTGCGCGGCCTCGCGCCCGGGGCGAGGGCGGACGCGTTGGAGGCGTTCACGCTGCGCGAGAAGAATCACCGTTTCGACATCTCGCGCCCGCCGCTCCTGCGCTTCCACGTCCACCTGCTCGAAGAGGAGACGTACCAGTTCACCCTCACCGAATGTCACGCCATCCTTGACGGTTGGAGCCTGCACTCGACGCTCAACGAAATCTTCACCACGTACGAGCAGCTCGCGGCGGGCGTCGAGCCCGCGGCGGAGCCGACCCACCCGGTCTCGTTCCGCGACTTCGTGGGACTCGAACAGGAGGCGCTGCGCTCCGAGGAGTGCCGGCGTTTCTGGGACGCGCTCCTCTGCGACGCCGAGATGGTGAAGCTGCCGCGCTGGCCCGCCGGGGGGCGCGACGCGCGCGGCTCGCGCATCTTCCAGCAGTTGCTGGTGCTCTCGGCGGAAGAGTTCGACGGCCTCAAACGGCTCGCCGCCGCGGCCGCGGCGCCGCTCAAGACCGTCCTGCTCGCGGCACACAACAACGTCATGCACATGTTGAGCGGCGCGGAGAGCCTGCTCACCGGCTACTCGACCAACGGGCGGCCCGAGGAGGCGGGCGGCGACTCCATCCGCGGCCTCTTCCTCAACATCCTTCCCTTCCGCTCGCGCCGCGCCGCCGGGAGGTGGGAGGAGATCGTGCGCCGCACCTTCGAGGCCGAGCGCGAGCTGCTGCCGCACCGCCGCTACCCGCTCGCGGCCATTCAGAAGGGGCGCGGGCAGGAGGCCCTCTTCGAGACGCTCTTCAACTTCGTACACTTCCACGCCGCCGCCGAGATCATGCGCTCGGCCACGACTGAGGTGCGCGGGATGAGCCACCGCGTCGAGGAGACGAGCTACACTCTGCTCGCCACCTTCCAGCTCAACCCGCTCTCGACCGAGCTTGTGCTGCAACTCGACTGCGACGCCAACGAGCTGAGCGAGCCGCAGTGCCGCGCCGTGCTCGGCTACTACGCCGAGACGCTGCGGGCCATGGCGCGCGACCCGCGCGCACGCGCCGAGGTGCTCTCCTACCTTTCGGACTCCGAGCACGAGCAGCTCTCCCTCGAATGGAATCGTACGGCCACGGACTACCCGCGCGACTTGAGCGTCCCGCAGCTCTTCGAAGAGCAGGCGGCGCGCACGCCCGACGCTGTGGCCGTCGTCTACGAACAGCGGTCGCTCACCTACCGCGAGCTGAACGAGCGCGCCAACCAGTTGGCCCGACACCTCGTCGCGCTCGGCGTCGAACCCGACGAGCTGGTCGCGCTCAGCGCCGAGCGGACGCCCTCGATGATCGTGGCGCTGCTTGCCATCCTGAAGGCGGGGGCCGCCTACGCCCCGCTCGACCCCACCTACCCGCGCGAGCGGCAGGAGTTCATGCTGCGCGACACCGGCGCGCGCGTGCTGCTCACCGAGGAGCATTTGCGCGGGTCTCTGCCGGCGGCGGGTGACCTGCATGTCGTCTGTCTAGACTCCGACTGGCCGGAGGTCGCGCGCCGCCCCGCCGAGAACCTGCCCGCGCTCGCACACGCGGAGAGCGCGGCCTACGTGATGTACACTTCGGGCTCGACGGGCCGGCCCAAGGGCATCGTCATTACGCACCGCGCCATCAACCGCCTCGTCATCAACTCGGACTACGTCCGCCTCGACGCGTCCGACCGCGTCGTGCAGGCTTCCAACTCCTCCTTCGACGCTTCGACGTTCGAGATCTGGGGGGCGCTGCTGTCGGGCGCGCGCCTCGTCATGTTGACGCGCGACGTGGCGCTCTCGCCCCGCGAGTTCGCCGCACAGATACGCGAGCAGGGCGTCACCACGCTCTTCCTGACGACCGCGCTCTTCAACAAGCTCGCCGGCGAGTCGGCCGAAGCCTTCCGCGGCCTGCGCCACCTTCTCTTCGGCGGCGAGCACGTTGACCCGGCGTGGGTCAGGCGCGTGCTCGAAGTGGGCGCGCCGGCGCGCCTGCTCCACGTCTACGGCCCGACCGAGAGCACGACCTACGCCTCGTGGCACCTCGTCGAGGGCGTGCCGGCGGACGCCGTCACCGTGCCCATCGGCCGGCCGCTCGCGAACACACAGCTCTACGTGCTCGACCCCTGGATGCGCCACGTCCCCGTCGGCGCGCCCGGCGAGCTGTACGTCGGCGGCGACGGCCTCGCCCGCGGCTACCTCAACCGCCCCGCTTTGACGGCCGAGAAGTTCGTCCCTCATCCGTTCTCCGAGGAGCCCGGCCGGAGGCTCTACCGCACGGGCGACCTCGTGCGCTTCCTCCCCGACGGGGCCGTCGAGTTCATCGGCCGCATCGACCAGCAGGTCAAGATTCGCGGCTTCCGCATCGAGCCCGGCGAGATCGAATCGGTGCTCGCGCGCCACCCCGCGGTGAGCGAGAACGTGGTCGTCGTCCGGCAGGACGCGCCCGGCGAGAAACGGCTTGTGGCCTACGTCGTCGGGCGCCCCACGGCGGACGCGCCGCTTACCGTCGGCGAGCTGCGCCGTCACACGAAAGAGCACCTGCCCGAGTACATGACGCCCGCCGTCTTCATGCTCATCGACGAGCTGCCGCTGAACGCGAACGGCAAGGTTGACCGCAAGCGGCTCCCGGCCCCTGACGAGAGCCGGCCCGAGCTTGAGCAGGACTACGTCGCGCCGAACGGCGCGGTCGAGGAGGAGCTTTGCCGCATCTGGTCTGAAGTGCTCGGCGTGAGCCGGGTCGGAGTCGAGGACAACTTCTTCGAGCTGGGCGGCGACTCCATCCTCTCCATCCAAATCATCGCGCGCGCGCAGCAGGCCGGAGTCCGCATCACCCCCCGGCAGCTCTTCCACGCCCAGACGGTCTCGGCCCTCGCGCTCGTCGCCGAAGTGGCCGCGCCGAAGGCCGAGGCGTGCGAAGAAGAAGCGATAGGCGAAGCGCCGTTGACGCCGATCCAGCGCTGGTTCTTCGACGAGGTCGAGGCCGACCCGCACTACTTCAACCAGGCCGCCCTACTCTGCCTGCGCCAACGTCTCACTACTGAGGTCATCGCCGCGGCCCTCCACACGGTCGTCTCCCGCCACGCCGCCCTGCGCTCCCGCTTCCGCGCGGATGCGTCCGGCCCCCTGGCCTCCTACGGCGCGGGCGTCGAAGAGTCGCTACGTTTCACCGTCGAAGACGTGCGTGACCTCGAAGGTTCAACGCTCTCGTCCGAGGTCGAGCGGCGGGCCGCGCTCATGCAGCAGGAGCTTAACATCGAGCACGGCCCGCTCGTGCGCGCGGCGCTCTTTGAAGCCGCCGAAGGTGAGAAACAGCGGCTGGCGCTCGTCGTCCACCACTTGGCCGTGGACGGCGTCTCCTGGCGCATCCTGCTCGAAGACTTCGAGACGGCGTGCAGGCAGTTGGCCGCCGACCGCGAGGCCGAGCTGCCGGCCGGGACGACTTCCTTCAAGCGCTGGTCGGAGCGCCTCTCCGAGTACGCGCAGTCCCCGGAGGCGGCGGCCGAACTCGACTACTGGCTCGCGCAGGAGGAGGGACTCCGGCGCGCCGCTCGCCTGCCCCTCTCCGACCCCTCGGGGGCGAACACGCAGGCCGAGGCCGAGACGGTGACCTGCGGGCTGAGTGAGGAGGAGACGCGCGCGCTCCTGACGGAAGTCCCTGCGGCCTACCGCACGCAGATTCAGGAGGTGCTGCTGGCGGCGCTGGCGCGCGCCG
>JAFAVK010000096.1 GCA_019242475.1 Acidobacteriota bacterium
CGACAACACGCCCGTCTCGGCCCTCGGCTACAACTTCCGCCTCCTCCAGGCCGACCCCGAGCCCCCCTACCCCAGCCCCGCCCCTCCCTTCCAGGCCCTCCTCCAGGTGGACAAGCCCTGAAGCCGAGTGGCTTCAGAACAAAAAGACTGAGGGCCACTCTTATCGAGTGGCCCTCAGTCTTTTTAAGGAAGTCGGGGCGAGAGGATTCGAACCTCCGACCTCTCGGTCCCGAACCGAGCGCTCTACCAGGCTGAGCCACGCCCCGTCGAAGATTGCTGACGTATTCTAAGTGGCATGAGGGTGAGTGTCAAACACGCTCATCGCTTTCCGTGTTGACCGCGCCGGGAGCCGGGTGGTCGGGGCGGGAGTGCTTGAAGTGGCGCCAGACCCACCAGGCGGCGCCGGCGAGGATGACGGCACCGATCAGGAAGTCGAAGCGGTGGAACCAGGTCTTCAGGGTCTCGTTCTTGTCCCACTGCTCGCCCAGGAGCTGGCCGACGTAGGCGAGGCCGAGGCACCAGGGGAGCGAGCCGAGGAAGGTGTAGACGGTGAACCGCGTCAGGTTCATCCGCGCGATGCCCGCGGGTAAGGCGATGAAGGTGCGGACGACCGGCAGCAGGCGGCTGGCGAAGACGATGACCTCGCCGTAGCGCGCGAACCAGCGGTCGGCGAGGTCGAGGTCGCGGCGCGAGAGCAGGACGTAGCGGCCGTACTTCTCGATGAAGGGGCGCCCCCCGTAGAGCCCCGCGAAGTAGGCGACCCACGAGCCGACGACGCACCCGACCGCGCCCGCCACGCCGACCCACCAGAGGTTGAACTGCCCCTTGTAGACGAGGTAGCCCGAGAACGGCATGATGATCTCGGACGGCAAAGGGATGCAGGCCGACTCGACGGCCATCAGGAGCGCGACGCCCGCGTAGCCCAGCGTCGAGATCGTCGCCACGATGAAGGCGGAAAGGATTTCGATGATTCTCGCGATCAAACTGTCACTCCGTGAAAATAGATGTCAGATGCTGGATGTTAGATGTTAGTTAAAGGCCGGTGTCTTTACTAACATCTAACATCCAGCATCTGACATCTAGCTTTCGTTGCTCCACCCGTGCCGGCCGATGAGCGGGACGAAGGCGCAGGCGCCGTGCTCCTCGTGCTGGAAGCTCTCCTCCGTCCTCAGCACACGGACGAGGCGCTGCGACTCGCGCGACTCGCCGACGGGGAGGACGAGGCGGCCGCCGACCTTCAACTGCGCGAGCAGAGGCTCCGGCACGCGCGGGCCGCCCGCGGCGACGAGGATGCAGTCGTAGGGCGCGTGCGCGCTCCAGCCCATCGTGCCGTCGAAGCACTTGACCGTCGCGTTGTAGATGCCGAGTGAGCGGATGCGTGTCTGCGCCTGCCGCGCCAGCTCCGCGATGCGCTCGATGGCGTAGACCTGGCCGGCGACGCGCGCGAGCACGGCCGTCTGGTAGCCGGAGCCCGCGCCGATCTCCAGCACGCGGCTCGACTTGTCCGCTTCGAGCAGCTCGGTCATGCGCGCGACGATGTAGGGCTGCGAGATGGTCTGGTTGGCGTCGATGGGCAGCGCGTGATCGCCGTAGGCGCGCCCCTGCAAAGCCTCGGGGACGAAGAGGTGGCGCGGCACCTCAAGCATCGCTTCGAGGACGCGCGGGTCGCGGATGCGGTAGTGTTCGCGCAGGCGCTCGACCATGCGCCGGCGCGGGATGCGGTAGCCCGAGGACTGCGCGGCCGACCAGTTTGAAGACGAAGAATTCAAAAAACCTCTTCCCCCGACTCGACGCAAGCCGTCACCCGAGCCCCGCCGGCTGATCCTCTTCCTGCCCCGCGGCCGCCTCGGCGCCCAGGCGGTTCCAGAGGTCGAGCGCGTCGAGCGCGCCGTGGTTGGTCATGTCGCTCCGGAGCGGCGTGACCGAGACGAAGCCCGCCTCGACGGCCGCGTAGTCCGTCCCGTCTTCCGTGCTCGTCCCGTAATACTCCTCGCCGATCCAGTAATAAGCCTTGCCGCGCGGGTCGATGTGTTCGGTGATGATGGGGCGCGCCTTCTTGATGCCCTGGCGGGTGACGCGCGCGCCCGCGACCTCGCCCGGCGGGACGTTGATGTTGAGGAGCGTCCCCTCGGGCAGGCCCTCTTCGAGGACTTTGCGGGCGGCCGTGACGGCGAAGCGCGCGGCCTCTGTGAAGTCGAAGTTCTCGCGCGCGACGAGGCTGAAGGCGAGGCCGGGCACGCCGAGGATGGTCGCTTCGAGCGCGCCCGCGACGGTGCCCGAGTAGGTCGCGTCGTCGCCGAGGTTGCCGCCGTGGTTGATGCCGGAGCAGCAGAGGTCGGGCATCTCTTCGGGGCCGAGGATTTGGTTGAGCGCGAGCGTGACGCAGTCGGTCGGCGTGCCGTCCACCGTCCAGTGGCGCTCGTCGATCTTGCGGATGCGGAGCGGGCGCGACAGGGTCAGACTGTGCGAAGCGCCGCTCATCTCCGAGGCGGGCGCGACGACGTACACGTCGCCGACTTCGCGCAGAGCCTCCTCCAACTTCGTGAGGCCGTCGGAATGTATGCCGTCGTCGTTTGTCAGAAGAATGCGAACCATAGGATTAAGACCGCCAGACATTACACCTTAACGAACTGATTTATTCAAGCGACCCACTGTGCAAATATTGACTTTCCGGGTCGTTTTATTAAAATATCTTTCGTAAGTTTGGCTTGTCCGTCGGCAAGTCATCGGCCGCAGTTGACCGCAGTTAACTTGAGGATAAATCATGTCGACAAAAATCAAAGAAAAGTGGGATGAGTGGTTGGTGAGCCTTTTTGAGCTTTCCCTGGACGCGGGGTTGGTTATCATCCTCGCTTTAATGCTGAAGGCAGTTGAATACGTTAGCGGCTTGCTGAACGTGGAGGGACGGATTCACATCTTCATCGCGTCCTTCTTCCTTTCGGCAGCGACCGTGTGGCTGGTCTGCAAGAACAAGTTTAAGTAAGCAGCCCCTAAAAGCTAAAGCCCCGCGACACGCTATTAACGTATCGCGGGGCTTTAGCTTTATTGCACACAGAGGGACGCTTTAGGCGTTCGTCGTCTCGGTCGTCTTGCGCGAGAGGCCCTTGATCTGGACGGGCGTGTTCTTCTCCACGTCCGCGCCGAGCTTCTTCTTCAAGACCATCTCCTGGTAGAGCTTGCGCATCGCCGCCGCCTCTTCGGCCGCGGTCTTCGGCCCCTCCATCTCGGGCTTGTTCGGGCGCTGCAAGTCAACTTCGTTCAGGATCAGGCTGACGGGCGCGTCGGGGAGCGCAACCTCCTTGTTCTTGGCGAAGATTTCGTGGCGGCCGTGCTCCTTGTACCACGTCGCGACGGTCGCGTTCTGG
>JAFAVK010000098.1 GCA_019242475.1 Acidobacteriota bacterium
GGTCACGAAGTCGCCGACGCGGACGGGGCGCTCGAAGAGGATGATGAAGCCGGAGGCGATGTCGCCCGCGATGAACTGGAGGCCGAAGCCGATGCCGATGGAGAGCGCGGTGAAGGCCACGGCCAGCGAGGTGAAGTCGGCCTGCACAGCGATGCGCAGCGCGACGACGGCGCCGACCGTCATGATGAAGTAGTGGACGAGCCGGAGGATGGTGAACTGCACGCCCGGGTCGAGGTGCTTGTGGGTCGCCATCCGCCGCTCGAGGAAGCGGCGCAGGTAGCGCGAGACGACGACGGCGAAGACTATCGCCAGCAGCCCGAGCGTCAGCGTCGCGACGGAGAAGGGGAAGTTACCGACCGTCCACGTGTGATTGACGTAGCTCCAGAGCCGCTCCGGCAAGCTCAAACGCTCCTGCGGCTGCCCCGTCGCCGCCGCCGCCTGCCGCCACAGCCACGCCGCCCACACTCCCAACCAAAGAACCGCTAACATCGACACTCGAACCCTCCCCCTGTCGAATCAAGCCCCAAAGCCAAAGCCGCCCGCGCCTCGTTGCAGGGGGCGGGCGGCTTCTTCTTCAACAAATATTTCTTGGCGGAGGGTGAGGGACTCGAACCCCCAAGCCCTTTCGGGCGACGGTTTTCAAGACCGTTGCAATAGCCGTTCTGCCAACCCTCCGCTCTGCCAACCAAAATACGCGACTTCAAGGCTCACTTCAAGGCGCCTGCCTTCGTACCCGAGGGCGCTTTCAGGTGACTTGATACCGCTCCAAGTCGAGATATTGTCTACTGTGGCGGCGGGGGTACGGGCGGGTTGACGTTGAGGCCGCGGCGCTGCTGCTGTTCGAGGCGGCGCTGGCGGCGCTGCTCGCGGAGGATTCTGTCCTGTTCCGTCAGCGCCCTCCGCCGCGCCTCGGCGGCGCGGCGGAGGATGATGCGCAGCTCTTCGCGCGTGAGCGGTTGGGCTTCGAGGTCGCGGCCGCGGAGGGCCGGGTCGTCGGCGGCTTCGGGCGGCAGAGGCAGGCCGCCGGGCGGAGGCGTGCGGGGCGCGGGGACGACGGGGCGTTCCGCCGGTTCGGGCTGTGCACTGCGGGGCGCGGGGGCGGCGGTCGCGTGCTTCTGCGCGGCGGCGGACGTGGGCGTCGCTTCGACCGCCCGCTGCGTGGAAGGCGGGACGAACTCGGGCGGGGTGGACTGCGCGGTCGGCTGCGGCGTGGGCAGCGCGGCCGGCAGACCCGGCGGACTGCTCTGCACGAACGAGTAGATGCCGGCGCCCGCGAGCGCGAGGCAGACGACGCCGAGCACGGCGTAGAGGGCGCGGCGCGAACTTCTCCGGGGCGGGGCGTCCGCGCCTCTCACGCGCGTGACGACCGACTTGCCGTCCGCCTCTTCGACCGCGGTCGGCCCGGCGCCGCGCGCGCTGGTGCGCGCGGCCGAAGCCCCTTCGCCGAGTAACGTCGCGGCCTCCTGCGCGGCGGCCGGCCGCGTCTCCGCCGCGCCCATCAAGCGCGTCTTCTGTTCGGACGCGACGGTGTTGACGAGCGTCGAGGCGGTCGCTAAGTCGGAAGACTCCGAGACGGCGTGCGCGGACTCGCGCAGCGCGGCGCGCATCTCTTCGGCCGAGTTGAAGCGGCGCGCGGCGCTGAGCGCCATCGCGCGCGAGAGAACTTCGGAGACTTCGGCGGGGACGTGCGCGGCCGTCTCGCTCGCGGGGCGCAGGGGGTCTGGCTCGCCGTCGAGCACGACGGTGGCGCGCGTCAGTGCGTCGGGCGGCGTCGCGCCCGTGAGCAGGTGGTAGAGCGTCGCGCCCAAAGAATAGAGGTCGCTGCGCGGGTCTGTGCCCGTGCCCTGCATCTGCTCGATGGGGGCGTAGTTGAAGGAGTAGCCGAAGAGGCTGCCGGTCTGCGTGACGCGCGTCTGGAGCGGCGCCCCTTTGGCGAGCCCGAAGTCGAGCAGCACGACCTGGTCGCGCGCGGTCAGCTTGAGGTTCTGCGGCTTGATGTCGCGGTGGATGACCGGGGGCTCCTGCGTGTGCAGGTAGTCGAGCGCGTCGAGGAGCTGGTCGGCCCAGGCCAGCACCTGCCGCGCGGGGAAGCCGGCGCCGCCGCGCCCCTTCAACATCTGCGAAAGGTCTTCGCCCGCGATGTACTCCATGACGAGGAACTGCCCCTCGGCCTCCTCGAAGTGGTCGCTGACGCGCGGGAGCGCGGGGTGGCGCAGGCGGTTGAGGAGTCGCGCCTCGCGCTCGAAGGCTTTGCGCAGCGCGGGGTCGTCGAAGAAGGTCTCTTTGAGCGCGACCGTCGAGCCGAAGCGGCGGTCGGTGGCGACGTAGACGGCGCCCATGCCGCCCGCGCCGATCTGCCGCTCGACGGCGTAACGGTTCTGCAAGACTGTCCCGGGGGCTATCATCCGCGCAATCGTAAATCGAAAACCGTGAACCGTAAACGGTAAACCGTGACAGGAAGAGAACTGTTTTTCTCTTGTCACGGTTTACCGTTTACGGTTCACGGTGCTGTAAGCACTCCGAGCATCGCTTCGTGGACGAGTCCGTTGCTGGCGGCGATGGGGGGCTTGTAGATGTGGAAGGGCGAGCCGTCGTAGTGCGTGACGCGGCCGCCGGCCTCCTCGACGAGCAGCACGCCGGCGGCCACGTCCCAGGGGCGCAGGCCCTCCTCGTAGAAACCGTCGAAGCGCCCCGCGGCGACGTAGGCGAGGTCGAGCGCGGCCGCGCCGTCGCGGCGCACCGACTGCGCCTTCATGATGAAGTCGCGGAAGTGGCGCGCGAAGTCCATGCGCTGGCGCACGTCGTAGGGGAAGCCCGTGCAGATGAGCGCGCGGTTCAGCTCGTCCGTCTCGGAGACGCGCACGCGGCGTTCGTTGAGGGTCGCGCCCTCGCCGCGCTCGGCCGCGAACAGCTCGTCGCGCGCGGGGTCGTAGACGACGCCGACGACCACCCGGCCTTCGTGTTCGAGCGCGATGGAGACGCAGAAGACGGGGTAGCCGTGCGCGTAGTTGGTCGTGCCGTCGAGCGGGTCGATGATCCACTTGTGCGCGGAATCCTCGCCGCCCGCCTCGGCCACGTCGCCCGACTCCTCGGTGAGGATGCGGTGGCGCGGGTGGTAGCTGCGGATGCGCTCGACGATGAGGCGCTCGGCCGCGAGGTCTGACTCGGTCACGAGGTCGATGTCCCCCTTGTTCGAGACCTGAAGGGCGCGCCCGAACTTGTCGGCCAGAATCTTCCCGGCCTCGCGCGCGGTCTGAATCGCGAAGTTGAGCAAGTCACTTCTCCTTGAGTATCGGCACGATTTCGGTCTGGATGGGCTGGCCCGTGACCTCGATGTCTTTGCCCGAGACGTAGATGTTGATCTCGGAGCGGACGCCGAAGCGGCCTTCGAGGTAGATGCCGGGCTCGATGGAGAAGCAGGTGCGGGGGATGACGCGGCGCGAATCCCTCGTCTCGAAGTCGTCGATGTTGGCGCCGTTGCCGTGCCCCTCTTCGCCGATGGAGTGCCCCGTCCGGTGCGTGAACTGCTCGCCGTAGCCGGCGCGTTTGATGACGCCGCGCGACACGTCGTCAACCTCCGCGGCGCGGATGCTTCGGCCTTGCGCGAAGGCCGCGCGGACGAAGTCGGTGGCGGAGTCGCGCGCCTCCTTCACGATGTTGAAGACCTTGACGTACTCGTCGGGCACCGACTCGCCGACGTAGCCGACCCAGGTCTGGTCGGCGACGATTGAGCCCGGCTTCTTCAACTTCTCGGAGATGTCGAAGAGGACGAAGTCGCCGCGGCGGATGGGGGCGCTGCGTTCGGCAGTCGGGGAGTAGTGCGGGTTGGCCGTGTTCGCGCCGACCGAAACGTCGCCGCCGCCCGAAGTCATCCCCTCCGCGTCGAGGCGGCGGGCGATGAACTGCTGGATGTCGTACTCGGTCATCGGCTCGTTATTTCTGATTCTGCGCGCGATCTCGGCGAAGCCCTCCATGATGGCCTTGTGAATCTTGTCGGCGGCCTCGCGGTGTGTGTCGAGCTGCTCGGGGGTGAGCACGGCCTCGAACTGCTGGACGAGGTCGGCGCTGGTGACGACCGAGACGCCGTCCAACGAGCGCACCAGCTCGATGGTGCCGGCGTCCACGCGCGCGACGTAGGGGATATCGCCCATGGGGGAATATTGCATGGCGACCTTCTTGAGCACGACGCGCCTGCTCTTGAGGCCGCCGGAGGCGAGCGCGTCGCGCAGCGCGGCGTGCAAGTCCTGCCAGCTCGCGTAAATGAGCTTGCGGCCGGGCAGCGCGTCGAGCCGGTAGCGCTCGATGGAGTGGACGACGCGGACGGGCTGGCCGACGACGGGGACGTAGTAGAACCAGCGGCGCGTGGTGACGCCTTCGGTCGGGAGTTTCAGGATGCGGTAGGCGAGCGGGTCGCTGTGGCGGAAGTCGTAGAAGAGCCAGCCGTCGAGGTTCGCCTCGCGCAGTGCGGCCTGTATCTCCGCGACGCGTTTGACCTGTTCGTCGCCGGGCTGCGCCTCCTGCGCGCGCGCGGCGCCGCCGAGGGAAAGAAAGAGTGCGAGCGCGGCGAGCGCTGCGAGTCTGTTGTGCGTCAGTCTCATGATGTTCTCGTCTCAGTTTACACGTTGGAGGGAATGAGCCACAGAGACACGGCTCGGACACGGCTTTGTCTTTATAGCAGTTGCCACCGCCACGATAGCAAACGAAACCGACGTAATAGCAACTTCTATCGCCGCGTTAGCAATTGCTAACGCGGCGATAGAAGTTGCTAACGTCTCAATCTCAATTGCTTTCGTCACAATAGCAACTGCTACTGTGACGAAAGCAATTGCTAACGCCTCAATAGCAATTGCTACTGCGACGAAAGCAATTGCTATCGTGATAAAAGCAATTGAGATTGTGACGAAAGCAATTGCTTTCGTCACAATAGCAGTCCGTTTTGTGGAAAATTACAGACTTTCAGTAGCGCGAGCCGGGGCGGCGCTCGCCGAGTATATGATAATTCTTCTCGTCGATGGCCGCCTGCACGGCGCGGCGGTCTACGTAGAGCGAGACGTGCCGGAGGTTGTGCAGGGCCAGCCCCGCGTGGAAGAGGACGCCGCAGGCGAGGAGGACGGCCGCCGCCTGACGCCAGCGCGCGTCGGCGAACAGCGAGTCCCAGCAGTAGAAGGCGTACAGGGCCGCGACGGGGAAGGTCACGTAGAACGTGTGCGAGGCGGGCAGCTTCGAGGAGAAGAGAAAGAGCGCGCAGAGCAGCGCGACCGTCAGGGGCGCGAGCCATCTGACCTGCGGCCAGCCGTCGGGCATCCCGCGCCGCTTGAACCACAGCGCGACGAGGGCGGCCGGCTGCAAGAGCCCGACCGCGCCGAGGAAGAGCGCGAGCGGCGCGAGCCAGAGGTTCTCGCGCAGGAAGGCGAGCCGCTCCGCCGTGTTGCGCCCGACGAAGCGCGCCAGCTCGAAGCTCGCCAGAGAGAGGAAGCGCGCCGGCACGCCCTCGACCGGGTTCAACACGCGCAGGAAGTTTCCGAAGTTGGGCGTCAACATCCCCTCCGAGCCGCCCGTCCCGCCCGACAGCCCGTAGGCGAGAAACGTCGGCGCGAGCAGGCAGCCCGACAGCGCCGCCCCGCACGCGAGCCAGCCGCAGGAGGCGAGCCCCCTCGCGCCGCCCTCCCTCAACTGAAAGAACAGAGAGGCGGCGAGGAAGGGCACGAGCACGACCCAGGAGAGGTGCAACTGCATCACCCAGCAGAGCGCGAACCCCATCGAAAGGTTCGCAAGCCACGCCGGGACTAAGCCCGCGCGCGTCGCGGGCATCGTTTCGAGGGCGCCGACGAAGAAGAGGATCGAGGCGGGCAGCACGTACGAGGGGTTGACGACGTGCGTCGAGAAGTTGAGCGTCCAGGGCGCCGTCAGCAGCCAGCCCCAAACGAACCAGCGCGGCGTCCGCGGCAGGCGGCGCGAGCAGTACCACGCGAACAGGCAGAGCCCCGCGAACGAGAGCGCGTTGACGAGGAGGAAAGGCGACTCGGGGAAGGGCGCGGCCAGGAGCGGCAGGCCGACGAGCAGCCCTTGCAGCGCGCCCGGCACCTGCACCCCGCTCGCCACGTCCGGGCCGAAGTAGGGCCACGCGCGCGTCGCGTAGAACTTCAGCCCGATGAGGTAGACCTGCCGCTCGTCGTCGGCCCAGAACTGCGAGCAGAGCCCGAACCCCAGCCGGAAGAGGAACGCGCACGCGAGCAGCGCGGCGAGCAGCCGGCGCCGCGCCTTCGGCCTCGTGCTCCCCGCGTCCTGCGCCGCGGTGCCTGTCGGATTCACTCGTCTTCTATCCCAGAGGGTGAGAGCCGCACGCGGCAAAGGTGGCCCGCACCCCGCCCGCGGAAGCGGCTCGGCTTCATGACGCCGCCGGAGTGCCGCGACGAAGCTTCAGTCGGCGTCGCACTTCAAAGGTGATGTCAGGCTTGCCGCGGCGTTGAGGTCGTCACGCCGGGTGGTGGCTCCGCCGGTACTCTTCGATCTCCTTCCGCGCCCCGCGCCCTACCTCTTCCAGCCTCTCCAGCCAGCCCTCCCGGTACGGCGTCAACGCGTCCCGCAAAGTCTCCGCCACCGCCAGATTGCGAAACCACTTCTTGTCGGCGGGCACGACGTACCACGGCGCATACGCGGTGGAGCAGCGGTTGAGTGCGTCCTCGTAGGCGCCGGTGTAATCGTCCCAGTACTCGCGCTCTTCCCAATCCCCGGCAGACAGCTTCCACGCTTTAATCGGATCCCCCTCACGTTTGAGGAGCCGCTTCTCCTGCTCTTCTTTGCTGATGTGGAGATAGAACTTGAGGATGATGGTCGAGGAGTCCGCCAGCAACCGCTCGAAGGCGTTGATGTGGTCATAGCGCGCGCGCCAGACCTTCTTCGGCACCAGCTTATGGACTCTTGCCACCAGCACGTCCTCGTAATGCGAGCGGTTGAAGATTTGGATATGACCCGCGGGGGGCGTTCGGGCGTGCACGCGCCAGAGGTAATCGTGTGCGAGTTCTTCTTCCGTGGGGACTTTAAAGGAAGCGACCGTGCAGCCCTGGGAGTCCAGCGGGCCTGCCACGTGGCGGATCGTGCCGTCTTTACCGCTGGTGTCGCGCCCTTGCAGGATGACGAGTACGCTCTGCTGTCGCGCCGCATAAAGAAGCTCTTGCAGCTCGGCCAATTCTTCGAGCAGCCGTGCCGTCTTCTGCTCCGCCTCCTTGGGTTTCAGGCCGGCGTCTTCTCCCGGGTCAAAATCCTTCAGCTTGATCTTGTGCTTGCCCTTCAGGCGATGCGCGTATCCCATAATGTGATCCTCGAATACCGCGGGGGAGAATTTACCCAACCGGAAAGTAACCGGGTACCGTCAACCTCCCCGCCCGTTAGAACCCTGAGCGGGAGCCTGACTGCTATTCTGCCGAACGGCTCGGTCAAACTCCGCGCGTCAAACCTTCGAGCCGTAGACAAAGTCGTCGGCCCAGCTTTTTGGAGAGGGTCATCTTACCGGAACCGGGCCTCCCCGTCACAATGATACATTTCGGCTTGCTGCTCATGTGCCTGATTTGCTCAACCGGTATTGGGCCGTAATCATAGCAAACCTTACCGCCGGCAATAGGCGGGAGGCTAACGACCGGCATCACCCGCCGCCGCCTCCTCCTCCGCGCGTTTGCGCGCGAGGCCGGCGCGGGCGTCGTAGCGGATGAGCTGCGGGAGGAGGAGCGAGAGCAGCGCCGTGCCCGCGACGCAGAGCAGGCCGCCCGAGAGAACGGACGCACGCACGCCGAAGAGGCGCGCGACCGCGCCCGACTCGGCGTTACCCAATAGCGGCCCCGTCGTGTAGCTGACCATCTCGATCCCAGCGAGGCGGCCGCGCAGTTGGTCGGGGATGGTCTGGTTCCAGATGGTCATGCGGAAGAGCCCCGAGACCATGTCGGCCGCGCCCGCCAGCGCGAGGCAGAGGAGCGCCGCCCACAGCGTCGGCGCCAGGCCGAAGCCGACGATGGCGAAGCCCCACGCCCCCGCCGCCAGGGCCACGCACAGGCCGTGTCGGTTGACGCGCTTCGTCCAGCCCGACGTGAGCGTCACGCACATCGCTCCGGCCGCGGGCGCGGCGTACAGCAGCCCGACCGACGCGCCCCCGAACCCTTCCGCCACCGCGGGGAAGAGCGCCATCGGCATCCCGAAGAACATCGCGTTGATGTCGATGAGGTAGGTGCCGAGCAGCTCGGGCCGGCCCCGCGCGTAGCGCAGCCCCTCGGCTATCGAGCGCAGGGAAGGACGTTCGGCGCCCGCGGGCGGCGGCACCGCGCGCATCGCCCAGAGCGCCGCGAGCGAGGCCGCGAAGCTCAGGAAGTCTATCGAGTAGGTCGCGGCCGGCCCCGCGGTCGCGACGAGCAGCCCGCCGAGCGCGGGGCCTCCGATCATCGAGACCGTCCCGCTCAGACTTCTTAAGGCGAGCGCCGCCGGCAACTGCTCGGCCGCGACGAGGCGCGGCACGAGCGCGTCGAGCGAAGGGCGCTGCAACCCGTTCAAGGCCGCGAAGAGCGCCGCGCAGAAGAAGAGCACCCACACGCGCGGCCCCGCCAGTAGAGAGTTCGCGACGAGCAAGAGCGTGCCGAGCGCGAGCAAAGCCTCCGTGACCCGCACCATGCGCCGCCGGTCAATGGCGTCGGCCAGCGCGCCGCCGACGAAGGCCATCAGGAAGATGGGCACGAACTCCGCGACGCCGAGCAGCCCCGAGGCGAGCGTCGAGCCCGTCAGCCTGTAGACCTGCCACGGCAGCGCCACGAACGTCATCATCGAGCCGAAGAGAGAGACGGCCTGCCCCGCGAACAGCAGGCGGAACTCGCGCGACTCGCGCAGCGGCGTCAGGTCGAGCGCGAGCGAGCGCGCCGCACGCTTCGCGCGCCCCGCCGACGCCTCCGAAGGGTCGGGCGTGAGGTGCGTCGAAGGCTGCGTCGTCTCCTCTTCCAAAAGGTTTGAGCCGGGCGGAAGGTGTCGTTTGAAAGTGTTCGGGCTTAAGCGTTCAGTACGGCTTCTCCGCGTCGCCGCAGGTAAAGTAGATGAGCTGGCCGCGGCCCGACTTCTTCTCCTCTTCGGTCGAGTTGCGGCGGCACGCGCGGGGCACGTAGCGCGTGCCGTCGTACTCGTAGACGGCCTCGAAGACGTAGACGCCGGAGGCGGCGCTGATCCCGATGGCGCGCAGGCCGCGCGGCCGCGCGCGGCCGAGTGAGAGTGCGAGCGCGTGCGTCTTGAGCACGAGCCTGTAGCCCCGGCCCTCGGGCGCGAAGACCCAGAACGTGCCGAGGTTCCCGCCGGACAGGCAGCCCTCCTTCGGCAGCACGACGTAGCCCCGGCCGGGCGCGCCGCCGAGGTTGACCGCCGCGGCGCGGAACCAGCCCTTGATGGCGAACGCGCCCTCGTCCTCGTGCGCGTAGCACGCGCGCACCATCTCGTCGCGCGCGAGTATCCCCAGCACGGCCTCCGGCAGCGGAACCGGCTTGCGGACGGGCTCCTCGACGTTGAAGCTCGTCTGCTCTTCCTGACGCGCACGCCCGCGCTGAGTCCCGCCGGCAACCCCCTGTGCGGCGAGCGCCGCGAGGAGCAGCATGACTACGTAGTTGGCGGAGCGCGCTCGCCGCATCGTCCGTCACTACCTTTCGGCCTTCCGGGCCGCCCTCTCGGCGCGCACGCTCTCCTTGCGCGCCTTCTTCTCGGCCTTCCTGTCGGCCTCGGTGCGGTGGATGGTCTCCTCTGCGGCGCGGCCGGTGTGCGAGAGCCGGACGTAGAGCAGGTACGCGACGATGAGGGTGTTGAAGAAGAGCACGAGGCCGCGCAGGTGCGTCGGCTGTTTGACGAGTTCGTAGAGTTCGACGGGGAGGTAGAGGCAGCCCGAGAGGATCGCGAACCACTCGGCCCACGCGCGCATGTGCCAGAGGCCGTACGCCTCGACGAAGCGCACGACCGAGTAGGCGAAGGCGAGCGCGGCGAGGGTGCGCAGCCCCGAGTCGTTCATGTGCGCCGCGGCCTCGACGAAGACGCGCGGGTAGTGGCTCGCCGGGTTGAGGTGCGAGTGGCGCACGAGCCGCTCGGCCAAATCTTGCAGGTCGCGGTGGACGAGCGCCAGCAGCCCGAAGCCCGCCAAAAGCACCACCGTCCCCTTCAAAGCCTCGAACATCGCGACGACGCGCACGCCCGCCGCGATCTCCGTCACCGTCCGCGCCGCCGGCACATGCGTCTCAGCTTTAGCCATCGCTCCGGTTCAGCTTCGCTCGTAAGCCTTCAGGAATTCGTCCCGCGGGATGTTTGCCTGCGAGCAGATGTTGCGTAAGGTCGAGCCCTTGATGTGTGAGTGATTGGGCATGGTCAGCGGCGTCCGCGTGCCGTCCGCGTTCTCACGAACCAAAGCAATATGTTCCCGTTCGCGCACGACGACGAAACCGAGCAGTCCAAGAGCTTTTATGACCCGACTTTTCGGCGCGTCAACGGGAAACTTAGCCACTACACGGCCACTCCCATCTCCTCAATAAACGCTTCGAGCACCGGAGGGTCGTCGTCCAGAACCTCCGGGCCGAACGTCTCTACGTGGAACCGTATTGCCGACTCCACGTCTGCCCGCGCCTCCTCGCGGCTATCGCCCTCGCCCACGACGACGCCCTTCAGGCCGAGCGGGTAAGCGACGTAGCCGTCGGGGTGTTTCTCGATGATGATTTTTACTCTCTTCATTCCCTTGTAATCCTTCGCCGTCAATTATCTCACCCTTCGCCTTCGCCGAGCAGCGGAATCTGCAAGCCCTTCGTGCGCGCGGTCTCTTCGGCCTCTTCGTAACCGGCATCGACGTGGCGGGCGACGCCGAGGCCGGGGTCGTTGGTGAGGACGCGGTTGAGTCTCTGCGCGGCTTCGGGGGTGCCGTCGGCGACGGAGACCTGGCCGGCGTGGAGCGAGTAGCCGATGCCGACCCCGCCGCCGTGGTGGAAGGAGACCCAGGAGGCGCCGCTCGCGGTGTTGAGGAGCGCGTTGAGGATCGGCCAGTCGGCGACGGCGTCCGTGCCGTCGCGCATGCCTTCGGTCTCGCGGAAGGGCGAGGCGACGGAGCCTGTGTCGAGGTGGTCGCGGCCGATGGCGACGGGCGCTTGCAGCTCGCCGCGGCGGACGAGTTCGTTGATGGCCTCGCCCATCTCGGCGCGCTCGCCGAGCCCCAGCCAGCAGATGCGCGCGGGCAGCCCTTGAAATTGCACGCGCTCGCGCGCGAGCCGCATCCAGCGTTCGAGCGTGCGGTCTTCGGGGAAGAGTTCGAGCGCGAGGTCGTCGGTGCGGCGGATGTCGCCGGCCTCGCCGGAGAGCGCGACCCAGCGGAAGGGGCCTTTGCCTTCGCAGAAGAGCGGGCGGATGTACTCGGGGACGAAGCCGGGTATCTCGAAGGCGTCGTTGACGCCCGCGTCGAACGCCTGCTTGCGGATGTTGTTGCCGTAGTCGAAGGCGACCGCGCCCGCGCGCTGCAAGGCGAGCATCGCCTCGACGTGCCGCGCCATCGACTGCGTCGAGCGTTCGACGTAAGCCCTCGGGTCTTTTCGTCTCAGCTCGTCCGCCTCTTCGAGCGAGAGCCCGGCGGGCACGTAGCCGTTGAGGGGGTCGTGCGCGCTCGTCTGGTCTGTGACGGCGTCAACCTTGACGCCGCGTCTTGCAATCTCGGGCAGGACTTCGGCGCAGTTGCCGACGAGGCCGACCGAGACGGCGCGCTTCTGCTCGACGGCGTCCTCGCAGATGCGCAACGCCTCGTCTAAATCGAGCGCGAGGCGGTCGCAGTAGCCGGTGCGGATTCGCTTCTCGATGCGCTCGCGCTCGACCTCGACGCCGAGGAAGACCGCGCCGTTCAGAGTCGCCGCCAGGGGCTGCGCGCCGCCCATGCCGCCCATGCCGCCGGACAGGATCAGACGCCCCGACAGGTCTCCGCCGAAGTGCCGGTCGGCCATCGCGGCGAAGGTCTCGAAGGTGCCCTGCACGATGCCCTGCGAGCCGATGTAAATCCACGAGCCCGCGGTCATCTGCCCGTACATCATGAGCCCCTTGCGTTCGAGTTCGTGGAAGTGCTCCCAGTTGGCCCACGCGCCGACGAGGTTCGAGTTGGCGATGAGCACGCGCGGCGCGTGCTCGTGCGTGCGGAAGACCGCGACGGGCTTGCCCGACTGGACGAGCAGCGTCTCGTCGTTCCCCAAGCTGCTCAACTCGCGCACAATCGCCTCGAACGAGCGCCAGTCGCGCGCGGCCTTGCCCGTCCCGCCGTAGACGACCAGCTCTTCGGGGCGCTCGGCCACGTCGGGGTCGAGGTTGTTCATCAGGCACCGCAGCGCCGCCTCCTGGTGCCAGCCCTTGCAGTTGAGTTGTGCGCCGCGCGGCGCGCGGACGATTCTCGGTTGGGACATACGGCGTTAGTGGCTCCGCTTCTCCTGAATCCCGCGGACGACTTTCGTGACGAGGTTGCGGGGGAAGAGGCCGATGGAGCGCGCGAGGAGGTTGTTGCGGAAGCCGGGGATGACGACCGTTTTGCCGGCGAGGAGTCCGCGGTAGCCTTCGACGGCGACGGTGCGCGCGTCCATGACGGCGCGGTCGAAGAGCTTCGAGTCGCCCATGCCGGCGGCGGCGACAAAGCCCGTCTCGGTCGGGCCGGGGCAGAGCGCCGAGACGACGACGCCCGTCCCCCCGCACTCGTTCGCCAGCGCCTCGGAGAGCGAAAGGACGTAAGCCTTCGAGGCGTAGTAGACGGCCATCAGCGGGCCGGGCTGGAAGGCCGCGGTCGAGGCGACGTTCAGCAGGTAGCCGCGCCGCCGCGCGATCATCCCCGGCAGGAAGAGCTTCGACAGGTGCGTGAGCGCGACGACGTTGAGCTGGAGGAGGTCTAGCTCCGACTGCAAATCCGTCTCGGCGAAGAGGCCGTAGCTGCCGACGCCCGCGTTGTTGACGAGCGCGTCCACGTTCACGCCGCCCGCGCTCAGCTCTTCGAAAATCTCCCGCGGCGCCTCGGGCCGCGCGAGGTCTGCCGCCAGAGCGTGCGCCTCGACGCCGTGTTTCCCCGCCAGCTCTTCCGAGAGGCGCGCCAGCTTGTCGCGGCTGCGCGCGACGAGGACGAGGTCGTGCCCGTCGGCCGCGAACAGCCGCGCCAGCTCCTCGCCGATGCCGCCCGACGCGCCCGTCACGAGCGCCGTCATCTTCTGCTGACTCATAAATGGAATGATGAATGATGAGTGATGAACGATGAATGAGAAGCCGCTTGCCTTTCATTCATCGTTCATCACTCATCATTCATCATTCTCCTATTCGTTCGTCCGGCCGGGCCAGAGGGCGTGGAACCAGCGGCCGGGGCCGTTCTCGGCGCTGATGATCTGTTCCAGCTCGCCCGCGTCGAGCCAGATGCCGCCGCAGGTGTCGCAGCGGTCGATGTTGACCTCGTCGTAGACTTCGGCGTGGAGCTTGCCCGTGCAGCGCGGGCACTCCATCGTGACGGGCTCGGCGCTGCGCCGGCTCGCGTCCTCCCTGATCGCCTCGCGCAGGCGCTGGAGCGACTCCTTGTCCTTGCGCCGGAAGTACTCCTCCTCCAGGCCCCTCCGGCGTTCGTCGAAAATGTCTGACACTGACTTATACCTCCTGCGGCCGTGCGGCCGGCGCGCCCTTCCCGGCGGCTGCGGCGGCGCGGCGCGGCCTGCTCGTGTGATTTGACTGACTGCGTAATTGCAGGAATGTAATAGCAGAAAACCGCGCCCGCGCGCCACCCCTTGCGCCGCCGGGCTTGCGCGCGCGGCGGGGCTTCAATAAGCTTCGGGCGCAGGCACAACTCCGAAAGGGTTTGGAAGGCAAAGATGGCACTCGGCCCGCGCACGCGCGTGCTCCTGATCGCGGCCCTGCTCTTCGGCTCGGTCGCGGCGCTCGTCTGGTATCTGAGTTATCACTACTGGTCGCAGCCCGCGACGCCGCTGCGCCCGCCCGCGCAGGACGTGGAGCGTCTGCCGACGCCCGCGGCGAGCCCGACGCCCGCAGCCTCGCCCCAGATGAGTCCGAGTCCGAGCCCGACGCCGGAGCCTTCGCCGGGCGCGACGCCGCAGGCGCAAAGTCTCTCGGGCGACCCGGCGGCGGCGCTCGCCTCGATGCGTCTGCTCATCCCGGTCGAGGGCGTCAAGCCCGGGCAGTTGCAGGACACCTTCAACGACGCGCGCAGCGAGGGGCGCGTGCACGACGCCATCGACATCATCGCGCCGCGCGGCACGCCCGTGCTGGCCGCGACCGACGGCCGCGTCGTCAAGCTCTTCAACAGCGCGAAGGGCGGCATCACTTTTTATCAACTCGCCGCGGCCGATGAGCACTACGTCCTCTACTACGCGCATCTCGAACGCTACGCCGAAGGACTCTCCGAGGGGCACGTCGCGCGCCGCGGCGAGACCCTCGCCTACGTCGGCGACACGGGCAACGCCGCGCCCGGCAACACGCACCTCCACTTCCAAATCTACCGCGTCGCAGACCCCAAGCACTTCTGGACGGGCGAGAACATCAACCCCTACCCGCTGCTGCGCGCCGCTCAATAAGCCGAAATAAACAGAGGGCTTTTCTGTACGCCTGTCGTCCGTAAACGGTGCGCGAAGATGACGCCGCGCACGTTTTTCCGGGGGAAAGTGTGGGCAGTCGCGCGCGGGAACGGTAGTTGCCACGTGTTGGCGGAAGTGTCTGCGCCTGTACTCTCTCCTTATTAAAGGCGTGTGAAAATTTCGTTTCGAGGAGTCTTAAACGTAGATGGGTATCGAAGTGTTGAAGACAATCTTAAGGTCGCCGCTGGCGCTTGTCGCCGCGGCCGCGCTGTCGATAGCTTCGGGCTGCACGACGACCGCGCCGACGAACACGGCCGCGCCCGCGGCGCCGGCGGCCACCGCGACGCCCGCGGCCGCCGCTTCACCGTCTCCGACCGGGACTCCGACGGCGACGACGGCGGCGGCCAACCTGCCGGTGACGCTGCCCGTGCTCGACGCGATGTTCGCCGACGATTCGTTCGCGGGCGAGCTGAAGTCGAAGCTGCAACTGACGGACGCGCAGGTCGAGTCCCTGCGCAAGGTGGCGAGCGAGGAGCGCGCGCACCTCGACGAGGCGGGCGCGCAGTCCGGCACGACGCCCGAGGCGACGAAGCGCGCCTCGGAGAAGATTCAGGCGGTCGTCGGGGCGGAGAAGGCCGCCGCCTTCAACTCCTTCGTCAGCGAGCGCTGGGCGGGCGGCGCCGCGGCGCTCGACGCCAAACCGAACTCGGTGCCGACCGACACGCGCATCGTCGTCAACGCGCCGGCCTACCGCATGGACGTGTTCCAGAACGGGAAGCTCTTGAAGACCTACAAGGTCGGCATCGGCTACCCGGAGTTCCCTCTGCCGCAAGGGTTGAGGAAGGCCGACACCATCATCTTCAACCCGACCTGGACGCCGCCCGACGAGCCGTGGGTCAAGGGCAAGTTCGAGCCGGGCAAGAAGGTCGAGGCGGGGAGCAAGGACAACCCGCTCGGCCCCATCAAGATTCCCATCGGCCTGCCCTCGCTCATCCACGGCGGCAAGGCGCCCGCGAAGCTCGGCGGCTTCGCCTCGCACGGCTGCGTCGGTTTGACGAACGGGCAGGTGCAGGACTTCTCGGTCGTGCTGGCGTCTTTAGGCGGCGGGCAGCTCACGCCCGAGGACGTGGCCGGCTACGCGAAGAACAAGGAGGAGACGAAGCAGGTTAAGCTGGGCTCGCCCGTCCCCGTCGAGCTGCGCTACGAGACCATCGTCGTCGAGGACGGCAAGCTCCACATCTACCGCGACGTGTACGACAAGGGCACGAACACGGAGGAGAACCTGCGCCGCGTGCTCGAAGCGTCCGGCGTGAAGCTCGAAGACTTGAGCGAGCAGGAGCGCGCGCAGGTCACGCAGGCGCTCCAACAGATGGCGCGCGACGCGCACGGCAACCCGGCCGGCGACGCCAGCCCGACGCCGACGCCCGCCAGGGGCAAGGAGAAGGAGAAGGAGAAGGAGAAGAGCGACCACATCACCTACACCATCAAGGGGCAGAAGGAGGTCGTCATCGACATCGCCGCCCTGCGCGGCAAGGGCTACCCCGCCCCCGCCAACCTCGACACCGGCGGCGCCCCGCAGCCGAAGGCACCGGCGAAGAAGAAGGCGTGAGGGAGTAGGCAGTAGGCAGTTAAGAGCAGAAGGCGTTTTAAAGAATGGAGGCGGTGAGATTAATTGCTCACCGCCTCCATTCTGTAGGAAGAATCCGTCAACCAAGACTTCCTGTCTTTTAACTGCCTACTGCCATTTGCCTACCGCCTATTCAAGGTAATTATACCGACTTGCAAGTTAGAATAAGGGCGCCTCTAGCCGGGAGCGCGGGCATCCCTGCCCGCCAAGGCGTGCGAGAAGCACGCTTAGCCGTCTGGCGCCATGCCTCAACGTTGCAGTGTCAAGTCTGACTGCTTTCGCGCTAAAGCGCTCATGGCGGGCAGGGATGCCCGCGCTCCCGGCTTCAGTAGCCTTATTCCGATTTGCATGTCGGTATTAACAACCCGGCCCTCACACGTCGAACTCGCCGCGGCGCAGCGCGGAGGCGACGCGCTCGATCTCTTCGGCGAGCGGGCGGTCGCGCGTGAGGCGCGCGGCGTGTGCGCGGACGCGCTCGTACGCGAGGCGTGCGCCGCGGCCGGGCTTGAGCGGCGCGCGGTGTTCGAGCCCTTCGGCGGCGGCGAGCAGCTCGATGGAGACGACGCGCTCCACGTTCTCGACCACGCGGCGGAGCTTGAGGGCCGCCGTCATGCCCATCGAGACGTGATCCTCCTTGCCGCCGTCGGTCGGGAGGTTGTCGGTGCTCGCCGGGTGCGCCAGCACCTTGCACTCGTTGAGGAGCGCGACCGCCACGATCTGCGGCACCATGTAGCCCGACTCGACGCCCGCGCGCGCGGTGAGGAAGGCGGGCAGCCCCTCGTTCTTGTCCGGGTTGACGAGCCGGTCGATGCGCCGCTCGACGATGTTGCCGAGGTGGACGAGCGCGATGGCCGCGTAGTCGAAGGCGAGGGCGAGCGGCGCGCCGTGGAAGTTGCCGCCGGAGATGACCTCGCCCGTCTCCGCGAAGACGAGCGGGTTGTCGGTGGCGCCGCCGGTCTCGACCTCGACCGCGCCGCGCGCGTGCGCGAGCGCGTCGCGCGCGGCCCCGTGCACCTGCGGCATGCAGCGCAAGCTGTACGCGTCCTGCACGCGCGGGTCGCCTTCGAGGTGCGAGGCGCGGATCTCGCTCTCGGCCATCAGCTCGCGCAGGTGCGCGGCCGACTCGACCTGACCCCTGTGCGGGCGCGCGAGGTGTATGCGCTCGTCGAAGGCGGCGGGCGTGCCCTTCAGTGCTTCGAGCGACATCGCGCCCGACACGTCGGCCGCGCGCGCCAGGCGCCCCGCGCGTTCGAGGGCGAGCGCGCCGACGGCCGTCAACGCCTGCGTCCCGTTGAGGAGCGCGAGCCCCTCTTTGGCTTCGAGCGTCAAAGGCTCGACGCCGGCCCGCCGCAACGCCTCGCCGCCCGGCATCCTCTCGCCCTTATAAAAAGCCTCGCCCTCGCCCGCGCAGCAGAGCGCGAGGTGCGCGAGCGGCGCGAGGTCTCCGCTCGCCCCGACCGAACCCAACTCCGGCACGACCGGGTGGACGCCGCGCCCGAGCATCGAGAGCAAAGTCTCGGCGACGACCGGGCGCGCGCCGCTGAAGCCCTTCGCCAACACGTTCGCGCGCAGCAGCAGCATCGCCCGCGTCTCTTCGATTGAGAGCGGCGCGCCGAGGCCGCACGCGTGGCTGCGCACCAGGTTGATCTGCAACTCGCGCAGCTCGTCCGCGGGCACGGTCACGTCCGAAAGCTTCCCGAACCCCGTGTTGACGCCGTAGACGACGCGCGCCTCCGCCACGATCCGCTCGATCGCCGCCCGCGCCGACTCCATCCGCCCGCGCGCCGCATCGCCGAGGCGCACCCCGACCTCCGCGCGCGCCACGCGCCCCACCTCTTCGAGAGTCAACTGTTGTCCGTCGAGTTCAAGCATGGGAATCAGTAGGCAGTAGGCAGACGGCAGTAGGCAGTCGCCCAGCGTTACGCTTGTTGAGAGATTAAATCAAAGGCTCGACGGCGGCGCTTTCAACTGCCTACTGCCATCTGCCTACTGCCTACTACTTTATCACCGTGTCCCGGTTCGGGAACTGCGTGCGGTGGATGTCTTCGGACGGTGGGGAGCGGTGGGCGTCGGGGCGGCGCCACTCGCCGGTGGTCGAGCCGGGGCGGGGCGTCGTCGAGCGCGTGCGCTCGCGCGCGCGCTTGGCGCGGCGGACGGTGGCGGTGCGGCGCTTGTCGGCGGCCGCGCGCGTCCACTCGCCCACGCGCTGGAACGGGTGGAAGTCGCGCTCGGTCAGCACCTCGCCCGTCGCTTCGCGCAGCCGCATCGTGTAGTAGGCGAAGAGGACGAGGCCGACGTTGAAGAAGATGCCGACCAGGAGGACGACCTCGCCCGGCACGATGCCGATGTCGGCCTTGCGCAGGAAGTCCGCGAAGTCGGGCGACGGGTACGGGTGCATGTAGACCTTCAGGTTCCAGGAGGCCGCGAGCAGCATGAACATCCAGAGGTAGTTGCGGCGCAGGCGGCGGCCGAGCGCCTCGGCCTCGCTCACGTTGAAGCGCGGCTCGTCCAGGTCGGCGACGAGCAGCTGCGCCCACTTGCTGTCTTCGGGGGCCGTGTCGGGCGAGAGCATCTGCATGAAGTAGCCGGTCTCCAGCAGCCGCACGCGCCCCGACCAGATTTCGTAGTAGCGGTAGCGCCGCGCCTCCATGAAGAGGAAGAAGCCGACGAGCACGGTGTTGATGAGGATGACGAAGTGCGGGTTGGTCGGGAGCGAGAAGGCGAACGAGAGCGTCGCGCCGGTGGTGACGACGGCCCAGTTGGTCGTGGTGTCGAGGCGGTTGCGCCAGGTGTTGGCGCGCGTCACCTCGCCGCGGTAGAGGTGCGCCATCGCCGTGTTGAACTCGGCGGGCGTGGGCTTGCGCGACGGGGCGGCGGCCGCGGCGGCGCGCGGGAGCTGCGTGGCGTGCAGCGCCTGCTCGGGCGTGATGGTCTGGTGGATGGGGGCGGTTTCGGGCGCGTCCGGGGCGTGGGCGCGTGCGGGCTGGACTGTCTTCTGTGCCGCCGGCTGCTCGCTCGTTCTGGGGCGCAGGTCTGTCTTCATCTTCCGCTCTGCTTCCGCCTGGAAAAGCCCGCCGGGGCGGTGGGAGGAGGTTGGCCGCTTTCGCCCGACAGAGCTTGATGATAGCACATGCCGCCTGCGGCGGAAGGCAAAAGGCAGAGGGCCAAAGGCAAAAGTGGAACGGCCGTACGGCGCGGCTTCCATCTTCCATTTTGCCTTTGGCCCTCTGCCTTTTGCCTTTTGCCTTCCGCGAAGCGGCTCTGCTTGACAGGCCGCGGGGGCGTCCTTAATATTCGTTTTTCGTTCGCCGCTTCTTGAAAGCGGCTCTGTTTGACTATGCAGGCGCGAGAGGACTTTGAGCCCGCCCCTTCAGCGGATGAGCGCTGGATGCGCGAGGCGCTCGGCGCGGCGCAAGCGGCCGCGCGGGCCGGCGAGGTGCCGGTCGGCGCCTGCGTCGTGGGCGCGGACGGCGCGCTGCTCGCGGCCGCGGGCAACCGGACGCGCACCGACTGCGACCCGACGGCGCACGCGGAAGTCCTGGCGCTGCGCGCGGCGGCGCGGCGGGTCGGCAACTACCGCCTGACCGGCGCGGTCGTCTACGCGACCGTCGAGCCGTGCGCGATGTGCGCCGGCGCGCTCGTGCAGGCGCGGGTCGCGCGGCTCGTCTACGGCGCGCGCGACGAGAAGGCGGGCGCGGTCGAGTCGGTCTTCCGCGTCTGCGACGCAAGCTCTTTGAACCACCGGATGGAACTCTCGGCCGGCGTCCTCGAACGGGACTGCCGCGCGCTGATGCAGGAGTTCTTCCGGGAGAAAAGGAAATGATGAATGATGATTGAAAGACAAGCGGTTTTTAATTCATCACGCATCATTCATCATCTCTCTTGCGGAGAGGTCGCATAGTGGTTTAGTGCACCGGTCTCGAAAACCGGAGTGGTCGAAAGGCCACCGTGGGTTCGAATCCCACCCTCTCCGCCACTTATTTTTAATCACTTATCGAACAAGTCGCCGCGCGCCCGGGCGGAGAGAACGTCGAGGTAGAACCTGATGGCGCGGCCGTTCCCCTCACGGAAGGGGTGGACGGCGTTGATCTCGCAGACGTAGTAGGCCGCGCGCTCGATGAATGATTCGATCTCCAAACCCGCGAGCCAACGCTCCCCCTCAAGCTCGGAGAAGAGTGCGCCCATCATCACGTCAACTTAGTAGGACTCTACCGCCGATCTTTTACACCCGTGCCGCCCGTTTGACGATCACGATAGACAGCTTTCTCGCTGCCGCCGACGATGAAAGCCGAAGGCCCCGGCGCGGTCGCCGGTACGCCTCACAGCGTCAGTCACATCCGTAGGTCAGGCAGGGCAGACGTGCCGTGCGGGAAAGTCCGCACGGGGTGCAATTTCCCGCACGGGCGTCGTCGTGCAGACGTTCGTCGAACGCCTCGTAGACTGTGCCCATGCCGCCGTGGCAGAGCGGCCCGACCACGCGGTATTGCCCGAGCCACATCGCCTTATAAAACGTTTACGAACCTTTTACACCCTTCTTATACGGAGGGGCGTACCATTCTCCGGGTTGACAATTTGTCTGCCGAAGTCGCCCGCCGTTGGCCCTTAAGGGGAGCGTGAAGGGCGGCGCGGGGGAACCAACGTCCCGACGGCCGAATTAAGGCTTGAGGGACACGGGGCGCATCGCCAGGAGGCCGTCGTGAAGGCTACCTCGGCGTAGGACACTTCTCAGTCCGAGCCCGTCAGCTAACCTCGTAGGCTTTACGGAGAAGGGCACGAAAAGGCTCGCGCACTGAAGAGGGCGCGGGGCGCGTATGTGCGTGCCCCGCGCCCTCTCCGCGTGTGAGTCGGGGTAAAGGTCGTGGACAGAGAACAGGAAGTACTCAGGGAGTGGAAAGAGACTGAAGACGGACTGAAGACTTTATACGCCTGGACGCGCCGGTGCGGGTGGACGTGGCAGGCCGTCGGCGCGCTGGCAGGGCTGGTCGGCGGGACACTCGCCGCGTCCGTCGGCGCGCTGCTGTCGGCCGTCGCTTGGGCGCGCGGTGACGAGGCGGGCGGCCTCTCCATGCACGGCATAGGGAGTGCCCTGCTGCTCTCGACCATCCCCTTACTCATCTTCGGCGCGCACTGCCTCGACCTCCTCGACAAAAGGGTGGAGAGGGGTTGGGAAGCGGCGGCCGAGGCCGAAGACCCTGTTGAGGCTCGGAGCAGCCGTGCGCGTTCCGGCGCGGTCGTGCCGGTCGTCCTGCTGACGCTACTCTGCGGGATGGGGTCGAAGGCACGCGCGCAGCAGACCATCTTCAACGTGCCTTCGACGGACGTGCTCGACCGCGGCAAGGTCTACGCCGAGCTGGACGCGAGCCTCAAGCCGAACGACGCGGAGGCGGCGAGCAAATTCTCCTCGTTCGTGCCGCGCGTGGTGGTCGGCGCAGGCGGGCGCGTCGAAGTCGGTCTGAACGTCGCCGGAAACATCCAGCCGGGGCCGGACTCGACGACGCTCGTGCCTACCGTCAAGTACAAGCTCTATGACGGCGGCGACAACGGCTGGGCGATAGCTGGCGGCGACCACCTCTTCATCCCCGTCCGCAACCGCGCGTACGACGCGGGCAACTACGCCTACCTTGAGTTCAGCAAGACGTTTCAGAAGTCTGGCACGCGCCTGACGGCGGGCGGCTACCACTTCAGTGACAACGTCGTCGCCGCGAACGCGCAACGCGCGGGCGGGCAGTTCGGCTTTGAGCAGCCGGTGAGCAAGACCGTGACGCTCGCCGCCGACTGGTTCACCGGCAAGCACTCGGCTGGCTACTTCACGCCCGGCGTCACCTTCAAGGCCGGGCGTAAGACGACCGGCTATGCCGGGTACTCAATCGGTAATCAGAACGCATCGCGAGGCAATCACTTCTTCCTGCTGGAACTCGGCTACAACTTCAATTGAGAGGGGACGGCGCGATGCTCGACCTACTTTTCGTCACTATAACCGTTGCCTTCTTCCTGCTCGCACTCGCCTACGTGCGCGGGTGCGAGAAGTTGCAGTGAGGTGTGTTCGGATGAGTCTCGAATCGATCATAGGACTGGCGGCGTCGGCGCTGCTGCTCGTCTACCTGGCTTACGCGCTGCTGCGCCCGGAGAGGTTTTGAGATGACGCTCAACGGCTGGTTGCAAATCCTCCTCTTCCTCGCGGCAGTACTCGCCGCGACTAAGCCGCTGGGCCTCTTCATGACCCGCGTCTTTAACGGCGAGAGGACGTTCCTCCACCCGGCGCTGCGTCCGGTCGAGCGGCTCGTCTACCGGCTGACGGGCGTGGACGAGGAGCGCGAGATGCGCTGGACGGAGTACGCCGCCTCGATGCTCCTCTTCAGCCTCGTCTCGATGCTCCTGCTCTACGTGATTCAGAGACTCCAGGGCGTGCTCCCGCTCAACCCCCAGGGGCTGCCCGGCGTGGACGCGGCGGGTTCCGCCGCCGGTGGGTTCGTCGGCTCGGCCTTCAACACGGCCGCCTCTTTCACGACCAACACCAACTGGCAGTCTTACGTGCCCGAGACGACGATGAGCTACCTGACGCAGATGGCCGGGCTCGCGTACCACAACTTCGCGTCGGCGGCCGTCGGCATCGCGCTCGCCGTCGCCTTCATCCGCGGCGTCGCGCGCAGTGAGTCGGGAACAATCGGCAACTTCTGGGTGGACTTCGTGCGCGCGAACCTCTACGTGCTGCTGCCGCTCTGCTTCGTCTTCGCGCTCGTGCTCGTCTCGCAGGGCGTGGTGCAGAACTTCCGCCCCTACGACAAGGCGCAGCTCGTTGACCCGCAGACAGTCGAAGTTGAGAAGGAGACGCGGGTGGTCGCGGAGCAGACCATCGCGCAGGGGCCGGTCGCCTCGCAGGAGGCCGTTAAGATGCTCGGCACGAACGGCGGCGGCTTCTTCAACACCAACTCCGCGCACCCCTTCGAGAATCCCACGCCGCTCACCAATTTCTTGGAGATGCTCGCCATCTTCGCCATCAGTGCGGGGCTCACGTACACGCTCGGGCGCATGACCGGCTCGCAGCGTCACGGCTGGGCCGTGCTGGCAGCGATGGTCGTCCTGTTCCTCGCCGGCGTCGCGACCGCCTACTGGGCGGAGGCGCGCGGCAACCCCATCCTGGCGGGCGCGGGCGTTGACCAGTCGGCGAGTGCCGTTCAGTCGGGCGGCAACATGGAGGGCAAGGAGGTGCGTTTCGGCGTCGCGAACAGCGCGCTCTTCACCACCGCGACGACCGACGCGAGCTGCGGCGCGGTCAACTCGATGCACGACTCTTTCACGCCGCTCGGCGGCCTCGTGCCGCTCGTCAACATCATGCTCGGCGAGGTCATCTTCGGCGGCGTGGGCTCCGGCCTCTACGGGATGCTCGTCATGGTCATCCTGTCAGTCTTCATCGCGGGGCTGATGGTCGGCCGGACGCCCGAGTACCTCGGCAAGAAGATCGAGGCTTACGACGTGAAGATGGCGATGCTCTACGTCCTCATCTTCCCGCTAGTGATTCTGCTCTTCGCGGCCGTCTCCTCGGTCTCGCCTTCCTTCGGCACGTCGCAACTGAACAACACCGGGCCGCACGGCCTCTCGGAGATTCTCTACGCCTTCACCTCGGGCACGGGCAACAACGGCTCCGCCTTCGCCGGCATCAGCGCGAACACCTACTGGTACAACACGGGCATCGGCGTCGCCATGCTCTTCGGCCGCTTCATGATGATTATCCCGATGCTGGCCGTTGCCGGGAACCTCGCACGCAAGAAGGTCGTGCCACCTTCCTTGGGCACGTTCCCCGTCACGTCGCCGCTGTTTACGACGCTGCTCGTGAGCGTCATCGTCATCGTCGGCGCGCTGACCTTCTTCCCGGTGCTGAGCCTCGGCCCCATCGTCGAGCACCTACTGATGAACGCGGGGCAGACATTCTGAGGTCACTTACATGGCTGAGAGATCGAAAATGATTTCTGTCTGGGACGCGAAGATAATCCGTCGCGCGACGGGCGACTCGTTCAGGAAGCTCGACCCGCGCACCATGATGCGCAACCCCGTGATGTTCGTCGTCGAGGCGGGCAGCGTCCTGGCGACCCTTCAACTCGTGCGCGGCTTTGTGTCGCCCGTCCACGGCATGACCGACTCGCTCTTCGAGTTGCAGATTACGCTCTGGCTCTGGTTCACCGTCCTCTTCGCCAACTTCGCCGAGGCGATGGCGGAGGGCCGCGGCAAGGCGCAGGCCGACAACCTGCGCAGGGCGCGCACGGAGACGACCGCCAAGCGGCTCCTGCCGGGCGACCGCGTCGAGGTAGTAGGCGCTCCCGAACTGCGCAAGGACGACCTCGTGCTGGTCGAGGCGGGCGACTTCATCCCGAGCGACGGCGAGATCGTCGAGGGCGTCGCCTCCGTTGACGAGTCGGCCATCACGGGCGAGAGCGCGCCCGTCATCCGCGAGGCGGGCGGCGACCGTTCGGCCGTGACGGGCGGCACGCGCGTCCTCTCCGACTGGATAAAGGTGCGCATCACCTCGAATCCGGGCGAGACGTTCCTCGACCGCATGATCGCGCTCGTCGAGGGCGCGTCGCGGCAGAAGACGCCGAACGAGATCGCCCTCGCCATCCTGCTCGCGGGACTGACGATCATCTTCCTGCTCGCGGTCGTCACCTTGCAGCCGTTCGCCGTCTACTCCCATGTTCCGCAGACGATCTTTGTCCTCGTCAGCCTGCTCGTCTGCCTCATCCCGACGACCATCGGCGGCCTGCTCTCGGCCATCGGCATCGCCGGGATGGATAGGCTCGTGCAGCACAACGTGCTCGCGATGAGTGGCCGCGCGGTCGAAGCGGCGGGCGACGTGAACACGCTGTTGCTGGACAAGACCGGCACCATCACGCTCGGCAACCGGCAGGCGGCCGAGTTCATACCACTGCCCGGCGTCGCCGAGCGTGAGCTGGCCGACGCGGCGCAGCTCTCTTCGCTCGCAGACGAAACGCCCGAGGGGCGCTCCATCATTGTGCTGGCGAAGGAGCGTTACGAGCTGCGCGGGCGCGAGCTCGCCCCCCACGAGGCGCATTTCATCCCGTTCACGGCGCAGACGCGCATGTCCGGTGTGGACTTCGACGGCCGCCAGATACGCAAGGGGGCGGTGGACGCCATCGAGAGGTACGTGGGCTCGAACGGCGACGGGGCCGTGCCCAAAGAGCTGCGCGAGATAGTCGAGCGCGTCTCGAAGCAGGGCGGGACGCCGCTCGTCGTCGCCGACAACCGAAGACCCCTCGGCGTCATTTACCTGAAGGACATCGTCAAGGGCGGGATGCGCGAGCGCTTCAACCAACTCCGCCAGATGGGCATCAGGACGGTGATGATCACGGGCGACAATCCGCTCACGGCCGCGACCATCGCGCGTGAGGCGGGCGTGGACGACTTCCTCGCCGAGGCGAAGCCCGAGGACAAGATGGCTCTCATCAAACGCGAGCAGGCGGAAGGGAAGCTCGTCGCCATGACCGGCGACGGGACGAACGATGCGCCCGCGCTCGCGCAGGCCGACGTGGGCGTGGCGATGAACACGGGCACGCAGGCCGCCAAAGAGGCAGGCAACATGGTTGACCTCGACTCGAACCCGACGAAGCTCATCGAGGTCGTGGAGATAGGCAAGCAGCTCCTGATGACGCGCGGCGCGCTGACGACCTTCTCCATCGCCAACGACGTGGCGAAATACTTCGCCATCATCCCGGCCATGTTCGCGGCGGCGTTCCCAGTCTTGAACGCCCTCAACGTCATGGGGCTGCGCACGCCGCAGTCGGCGATCCTGTCGGCCGTCATCTTCAACGCGCTCGTCATCATCGCGCTCATCCCGCTCGCACTGCGCGGCGTGAAGTACAGGCCGATGTCCGCGGCGGCGCTCTTGAGGCGCAACCTTCTTGTCTACGGACTGGGTGGGATAGTTGCGCCGTTCATCGGCATCAAGGTCATCGACGTAATCATTCACGCCGTCGGGCTGGCATGAGCATGAGAAGAGTATGAGAGTCACGAAGAACTTAATCACGGCGATTTTGATAACCCTCGTCACGACCGTCCTGTTCGGCCTCATCTATCCGCTCGCGGTGACCGGGCTGGCGCAGGTCATCTTCCCTGACAAGGCAAACGGCCAGCTCATCAGGCGCGCGGACGGCACGCTCGTCGGCTCGGCGCTGATCGGGCAGCCCTTCTCTTCGCCCGGCTACTTCCGCTCACGGCCATCGGCCGCGGGCGCGGCCGGATACGACGCGGGCGCGTCGTCTGGGTCGAACTATGGGCCGACGAATCGGAAGCTGATGGAACGGGTGAAAGCAGAGGTGGAGAGGCTACAGGTCGAGAATCCCGGCGTGCCCGTGCCGGTTGATCTGGTGACGACTTCTGCATCCGGGCTCGACCCGCACATCTCACCTGCGGCGGCCGAGTTCCAGGTGCCGCGCGTCGCGCGCGAGCGCGGGATGAGCGAGGACGACGTGCGCCGCATCCTCGCCGCGCATACCGAGGGACGGCAGTTCGGCTTCCTCGGCGAGCCCGTCGTCCACGTGCTCGAACTCAACCTCGACCTCGACGCGCGAAGGCCGATGAGGAGGTGAGAGGCTAAAAGAAGTTTGGAACCGAAAGGCAGACTTCTCAATGGCAGGATGAAGGAGAACGGCAACAGACCCTCACCAGAATCTTTGCTCGCCAGGCTCAAAGAGGGCGAGCGGGCACGGCTGCGCGTCTACATCGGCGCCGCCCCGGGCGTCGGCAAGACCTACCGGATGCTCGAAGACGCGCACGCGCTCAGGCGGCAGGGCGTGGACATCGTCGCCGCCTTCGTCGAGGCGCACGGGCGCGAGGAGACCGCCGCGCTCGCCGGCGACCTGGAGCGCGTGCCCCTGCGCAGGGTCGAGTACCGCGGCGTGACGCTCGAAGAGATGGATGTGGAGGCGGTCATCGAACGCCAGCCGGAGGTCGCGGTCGTGGACGAGCTGGCGCACACCAACGTCCCCGGCTCGAAGAACCGCAAGCGTTACGAAGACGTTTTAGAGCTGCTCGACGCCGGCATCTCCGTCATCACCGCGATAAATATCCAGCACCTCGAATCACTCAACGACGCCGTCGCCCGCACGACCGGAGTGCGCGTGCGCGAGACCGTCCCTGACTACTTCCTCCGCCACGCTGACGAGGTCGTTAACGTGGACGTGTCCGTGGACACGCTGCGGACCCGGCTGCGGCAGGGGAAGATTTACGGCATCGAGAAGATCGAACAGGCGCTCTCGAACTTCTTCCGAAAGGGGAACCTCTCGGCGTTGCGGGAGCTGGCGCTCAGGCAGATAGCGACTGACCAGGCCAACAAGGCGCACGACTACCGCGAGCGCGAGGGCTTAGAGCAGGCCGTCATCCCCGAGAAGGTGATGGTGGCGATGGCCTCGCGCGGGGGCGCAAAGAAGCTCCTGCGCACGGGGTCGCGCATCGCGGGCCGCCTCTCCTCCGACTGGTATGCCGTCTACGTCGAGACGCCCGCCGAGGAGATGGGAAGGATCAGGCCGGAGGACTACGCCGCGCTCCAGGAGAACATCCGCTTCGCCGAAGAGTTGGGGGCGAAGGTCGTCAAGCTGAAGGCGCGCAAGGTGGCCGACGCGTTGATTGGGTTCGCGCGGCGAGAGGGCGTCACCCACGTCGTCTTCGGCCAGACTTCGCGCACGCGGCTCGACATCCTCCTGCACGGCTCGATCATCAACCGCTTCCTCGCCGAAGTGCGCGACGCGACCGTGCAGGTGGTGCCGCTTGAAGAGAGGAAGGAAGTAGCGGTCGAAGAGTGACCGGCCGAGCGTCGGTTCGGCCCCGTCGCCGATCACTACTCTTATGAGTTTACGGGCGAAACTATTAGTCGGGTATCTGGTCTTCGTCGCCGCGCTGGCGGCGCTGGGCGGGTGGGGTGCGTGGCGCCTGCGCCAGATGGGCGACGTGTCGCGGCGCATCATCGCGAACAACTACGACTCAGTTGTGGCCGCGCAGGAGATGAAGGAGAGCCTTGAGCGGCAGGACTCGGCGGCCGTCTTCGCACTGCTGGGCGCGCGCGAGCGCGCCGCGGCGCAGACGCGGGAGCACCGCGCGCGGTTCGACACCAACTTTCAGAAGGCGGCGAACAACATCACGGAGCCGGGCGAGCCGGAAGTTATAGAGACAATCCGTCGCGACCGCGACGATTACTACCGCGCCTTCGACGCCTTCTTGGAGAGGGTTAATGCCGCCGGGGGCAAGGCCGCGACAACTCCCGCGGCTGATGAAGAGTCCGCCGAGCGACGGGAATACTTCGACCGCCTCGAACCCCGCTTCAACAAGCTGCGCGCCGACTGCGAGAGCCTCTTGCAGCTCAACCAGCGCGCGATGCTCGCCAAGTCCGAGGCCGCGGGCGGCGTCGCCCACCGCTGGTTCTACATCACGCTGCTCATCGCCGGCCTGCTCGTCGGGGCGGGGCTCGCGCTGGCCTTCCTTCTGTCCGACCGCGTCGTAAAGCCGATCCGCCGCTTGACGGAGACGACCGCACGCATCGCAGCCGGTGACCTCGACGCCCAGGTGGAGGTTACGTCTAACGACGAAGTCGGGGCGCTGGCCGCGGAGTACAGGCACATGGCAGAGGCGCTGCGCGCCCTGCGCCGCACGGAGATGGGGCAGCTTCAAGTGGCACAGCAGACCACGGAGGCCGCGATTGATTCACTTTACGACCCCGTCATCGTCACGGACGCCGAGGGGCGCGTGACGAGGCTCAACCGCGCGGCGCAGGAGATTTTCGGCTCCGAGAGCGAGAACGCGGGCCGCCACGTCGGCGAGGTCTCGCGCGACGCTCTGATTGCGGGGGCGGTGGCCGAGGCTTTGCGCTCGCAGCGGCCAGTGGCGGGCGAAGGCACGGCCTCCGTCCTCCCGCTCGCCGTGGATGGAGCGGAGCGCGCGTTCCGCCTGCGCACGACGCCGATGCGCGACGGCGAGAGGCGGCTGCTCGGCGCGGTCACGCTGCTCGAAGACATCACGCACCTGCGCGAGATAGACCGCCTCAAGTCGGAGTTCATCGCCACCGCCTCGCACGAGCTGCGGACGCCCCTGACGAGCGTGCAGATGGGCGTCCATCTCCTGCTCGAAGGTGCGGTCGGAGAACTGACGGAGAAGCAGCAGGAGGTGCTCGAAGCCTGCCGCGAGGACTGCTCGCGGCTCGACAAGCTGATGCGCGATCTCCTCGACCTTTCAAAGATCGAGGCGGGAGAGAGCCGACCGCACCTCGCGCCGGTGCGCGCGCACGACCTAATCGTCAAAGCTTCCGAAGACCTGCGCCCGCAAGTCGAGGCCAAAGGGCTAGAGCTGCGCGTTGACGCGCCGGTTGACCTCCCCGCGGTGTTGGCCGACCGCGCGCAGGTCGAGCGCGTCGTCGGCAACCTCGTCGTCAACGCCGTCCGCCACACCAGGCGGGGGGAGATTACGGTCAGCGCCGAACGTCACGACGGCTACGTCGCCGTGTCCGTCAGCGACACCGGGAGCGGCATCCCGCCCGAATACCTGCCCCACATCTTCGACAAGTTCGTGCAGGTGCCGGGAGCCTCGGCGGGGGGCGCGGGGCTTGGGCTCGCCATCTCGAAGTCGCTCGTCGAGGCGCACGGCGGGCAGGTCAGCGTCCGCTCCGAAGTCGGGCGCGGCACCACTTTTACATTCACGCTGCCGGCGGCGGCCGGGTCGAAGAGTCGGAATTAAAGGCAGGGGTGGAAGACATGACCAAACGAATACTGATCATCGACGACGAAGAGAACATCCGCCGCGTGACGCGCCTGACTCTCGAAGCGGCCGGCTACGAAGTGGGCGAGGCGGCCGACGGCGAGCGCGGGCTCGAAGCCTTCGGGGACGGCGCCGGGTGGGACGCGGTGCTGCTCGACCAGAGGATGCCGGGGCTCGACGGTCTCGAAACGCTAAGACAGCTTAAGCAGCGCAGGCCAGATGCGCGCGTCATCATGTCCACGGCCTATGCCTCAATCGAGTTGGCGGTGGACGCCATGAAACTCGGCGCGGCAGACTTCGTGCGCAAGCCGATGACGCCCGAAATCCTGCGGGGCGCCGTGGCCGCCGCGCTCTTGAAGGAGCAGAGCGCTGTCGCGCCCGCCGCGGCCACGCGCGAGGGCACTACGGGGCCGCTCATCCAGACAGTGACGATGAACGGCTTCACGATTCTGGAGCCCGAAGGCGAGCCGCGGGAGCCAAGCGAGCGCCGCTTTAAGGTGAACAGTCCCGGCGGGGACGAGCATGAGGTACTGGTACGGATAGACGAAGAGGCTGTCGGCTACGTCGAACGCATGACGAAGAGGCGTCTGCCCGCGGACAGCTCTTTCTGGACGATGCAGGCCCAGCGTGCCCTGAGCGACTATCTATGGAGGGAAGGCTCAGTGCCCCCCGCCGGAGGTCTGACAGTCAGGGACGTAGATCGGGACGAACTGCCTGTCGCGGCGCGCTGGTGAGCCGGACGGACGAACGCCTTTCGAGGTCGGCCCCGCCCGGGTCGCCGGGGAACTTCGAGTTGTACGTCGAATGCACCGCGCGTGAAAAGTAGGCGCGCACCGAAACCTGTTCACTCAGCGCGTAACGCCGCCGAGTAAGAAGCCGGCGAGCGCCCCCGCCAGGACGAGCCACGCCGAGTTCACCCTGGAGCGCACGAGCAGGACGGCGCTCACGAGCGCCAGCACGATTGTCGGCACATCCACGAGCGCCGACCTCCCCAGCTCGAAAGTCACGACCGCCATCAGCGCCAGCGACCCGACGTTGACGCCGTCGAGGAACGCCCCCGCCGTCTCCGAACGCCTCACGCGCGGGACGAGCGGGCCGCTCAAGGCCACGAAGACAAAGGCCGGGAGGAAGATGCCGAGAGTCGCTACGGTCGCTCCGGGCGCGCCCCCGAGCACGTAGCCGATGAAGGTCGCGGTGGTGAAGACGGGGCCGGGCGTGACCTGTCCGACGGCCACGGCGTCGAGCAGTTGCGCGTTCGTCAGCCAGTGCCAGCGCTCGACGAGGTCGCCGCGCAGGAAGGCTAAGAGCACGTAGCCGCTCCCGAAGAGCACCGAGCCTACCTTGAGGAAGAAGAGAAAGAGCGGCCACAGTCCGAAGGGTGCCGCGGTCGCGGAGGCCGCCGCCGGTACGGAGGTCTGGAGGAGAAGTGCGAGCAGTGAGGGCGAGACGTGCCCACGTCGCCTTATGACTATCCAGCGGCTCACGCAGACGACCACCCCGGCGCAGAAGATGACGAGCAGTTCGTTGAAGCGCAGGAAGCTGAAGACCACGGCCACCAGCCCGACGGCCGCGAGCAGCCTCGTCTTCACGGCCGCCTTGCCCAGCCCCCAGAGTGCCTGCAACACGACGGCGATGATGACCGGCTTCACGCCGTAGAGGACGCGTCCCGCCTGCGGCAGAGAGCCGTAGCGCACGTATGCCCACGCGAAACCTGTGACGATGAGGGCCGCGGGCAGGATGAAGCAGGAGCCCGCGACGACGAGCCCCGGCCAGCCCCCTCGCAGGTAGCCGACGTGGATCGCGAGTTCGGTGGAGTTCGGGCCGGGGATGAGGTTGGTCGCGCCAAGGAGGTCGAGGAACTTCTCGCGCGAGAGCCAGCCGCGGCGGCGCACCACCTCGTCCTCCATCATCGCGATGTGTGCCGCGGGGCCGCCGAAGGCTATCGTCCCGAGCTTGAGGAACAGCAGCGCCAGCTCCCGCAACGTGGTCGGCCGTTGCGATGAGTTAGGGCGACCCGGCTCGTCGTGCTCGCTCATAGCAGAAGGCCGATGCGGACTACTTCATCATCATGCCGCCGCCCTGCGAGCCGGGGCTGTACTGCGCCCTGATTAAACCGGCCGGGCCGGAAGGCGGCACGGTGACTATGAGCAGGTCGCCGTACTGTATGTCGCCGAGCTGCTGCGGACGCCCCGTCAGCGCTTCGACGATGGAGGCGACGGTGTTGCCGTGTCCGACGACTAGGACGGTCTGCCCGCGGTGCTTATCGAGGATGTCGCGGGCCAGCCTCTGCCCGTAGTCGCCTGGGTTCTGTAGGTTGACAGGTGCCTCCGTGACGGCGATTCCCGTCCGCTCCGCGAGCGGCTGCGCCGTGTCGTGGTTGCGTTTGAACTGCGTAATGTAGATGGCGCCGACGTGGGCGTCGGCCGCGACCACGGCGAGGGCCTGCGCGCGCTGCAAGCCCGCATCGCTCAGCGGGCTGTCCTCCGCGTCCGAAGCCTTGTCGGCGTGGCGCACGACGAGCACCACAGTCGAGCCCTGCGGCTGCTGCCGGCTGCACGACGCGACGGCGGAGAGCGCGAGTAAGAGTGAGAGAAACGTGGCGACTCTTTTCATCAACTTCCCCCTTGCGTTGAACCCGACGGCCTCCTCACACTTTCACGCGCCCGTGACTTTCGGCGGCGGGGGGGCGGTGAACTGCGAGATGTCGGAGAGGCCGAGGCCGCCTTCGATGTCTGAGATCTGCTTGACCGCGTCCTCGTAGCCGTCCTCGCCGAACTGCTCGTGCTCTATGTCCTCGAACTTCTCCCCCATCTCGTCGAGTTGCCCTTCGGTCATCGTCTGCTTCCACGCGGGGAAGATAACGGTGTCTTCGCGCGCCGCGTGGTGCTCGTACATGAGCACGAATGCCTCCAGCGCCTTCGCCAACTCTCCGGCGTTGCCGCCGAGCTTCGCCCCGTTCGTGACGGCGATAATGTAATCGGTGATCTCACGCCCTCGGTCGTGCTGCACGACGAGGATGTCCGGCAGTGTCGCCGCCGCGCCGCCCGCTTTCTTAACCGCGGGGAAGATGAACTGCTCTTCGAGCTTCTTCTCGTGGTACTCCTCGCCGAAGGCGCGGAAGAGCTTCGCCGTCTTCTGCAACGAGTCGGGCGGCACGGCCGAAGCGTTCGCGCGGAGCTTCGAGGCCGCCGCCGTGTAGACCAAGAGCGCGCGGCGGAGCACGCCGTGCTCGCGCATCAGGTCTTCGGTCGCGGTGACCTCACCGCCCTTCTCGCCTTCCTTATCTTTCTTGGCCGGACTCTGATTCTCCTGCCGCTGCTGCGTGGCCTGCCCGCCGCCCGAGCAGCCTGCCAGCACCAACGCCGCACCAGCGACCGTCGAAGCGCGAAGGAAATCGCGCCGCGCTCTGTCTGCCTCCATACTCATTTCACTCTTCCTCGAACAGTTCACAAACCTTAACCCCGGCGGCCATTCAATCCCGAATAGCGTTCACCGGGCACTCGCTGCGCATTCGTGTGTATCGGAGTTCCGTTAGTGTGCGTACGTTATTGCGCGCGAGGGGGCATGTCAACTATGGACACCGAAGTGGCGCGGGCGCGTTCCATCTCTCTCGGCCTCATCTGCTAGGCTATGCTCCATGCGTACCAGGATCAGGCTTGCGGCAACAGCGCTCCTGCTCGCCGGGTGCGGGCTCCCCTTCGCCGGATGCGGGACGCATCATTCACCCCGCCCACTCTTGAGCGCCCCGCCGAGCGCCGCCGCCGACAACGACATCTACGTCTCCGACGCCCAGGGGCACCTCCGCGCGCTCCGCCCCGACGGCACGGTGCAGTGGGCCGTCTCACTCCCGGAAGAGATTATCCGGCGCGAGCACTCGACGCCGGGGGACATGCGCGTGGACTATCTGGTGGCGAGGTCGGGCGGCAGACTCTTCGGGCTGGCGACGTGGCTGACGGGGAGCGACGCGGGGCGCACGATCACCTTCGCCATGGAGGGCGACCGCCTCCTCTGGCACGTCAACGTGCCCTACCCCGAGCCGGGCGGGGCGCCCCTCGCGGTCGGGCCGGCGGCCGTTTACGAGGCCGGGGAGGACGGGGCGCTCTACGCCTTCTCGCGCTCCGACGGGCACCAACTCTGGAAGTATCAGGTCAGCCCCGGCGCGCTCGGCTCGCCGACGGTCGGGGCGGACGGCACCGTCTACGTCACGGGCGCGCGCCAAAACCTGCACGCGGTCTCGCCGGACGGCGCGCAGCGGTGGGTGGTCGAGACGCAGTGATGAAGGGGTAATAATGGTGAGAACGATGGTGCTAACATAGGGCTCGATGAACGAGCGGCAAGGTTGGGTTCGATGTCCTTGCGTGACGGAAGTGTCTCGCCCTCACGTAGAGGTTCTGTTGCGAAGACTGATTTGAGGCGAGCAAGGTCGTGACAATCTCTGCGCCTGTGCGGCCACACCGAAGAGGCCCTCGACGAACTTCGCCTGCCCTGCCGAGTCTCTGCCATCAAATCTTTTGACCTGCCCTTCTTCGTCCCATGTGGAGCCTCGATCCCTTCCAGCGTTCTCTCAGGGGGGTGGAACGTGCGGAAGCACTGCATCGCCCGCCACCTCCTGCGTCCGCGGTGCGGGCTGACGTCCGGTGCGTAATGACGCCGCTTGAAGAGCGAGGAGTTGCGTCTCACGATCAGAAACCCGCAGGGCGTGTGATGGCAGAGAAGGGCGGATTATAGCGGAGAGGCTATTGTTGAAACACTACCCGGACGCCGTCTTTTGAACGCCTCATAGACTTCCTGCTCGCCTTCTACTTCGTTATTCCCCTTCCTCAAAGTCTTCGGGACGGAAATGATTTGCGGCCGGGCGACATATTGGTTGAAGGGGTGAGGTGGTGTCTTAAACGTTTGTTCGACATATCCGGGCGGGCGCGGTATTCTCAGCCGTCCCGGCCTCGTCCTTCAGGGCCACGTTTCAATGTTCATGCGCAAAAGAACACGGGTTTAACGACCCCCCTTCGTCGCGAACCTGATGGAGTAGACTGTCTGCGCCCGACCGCTGCACGGCCAACTAACAACAACCCCTCGCAAGTGGAAAGAAGGAGCGTTCAATCATGCCTGAAGAAAAAGAATGGACGGTGATGGTCTTTCATGCAGGCGACAACAACCTCAGCGAGGAGATGCTCTTCTCCCTGAAGGAGATGAAGCGGGCCGGCGCGAACCCGCAGGTGAACCTCATCGCACTTTTCGACCCGAACGAGCCGGGCGTGCCCACACAGCGGTTCGTCTTAAACACTCACGCCGAGAATCCCCCGGACGGCCTGCTCATCAACGACCTGCGCCTTGACGTGACGGGCTTCCCGCCGTTCGCGGGCGAGCTGAACGCGGGCGACCCGCAGGTGATAGCCGACTTCATCCGCGCGGGCATAAAATTCTTCCCCGCGCGCCACTACATGGTCGTGCTCTCCGGCCACGGCCCCGGCGACGTGGACAACGGCTTCCTCATGACCGACGAGCACCCCTTCAAGGAGGGCGACCCCTCGCGCCCGCAGCAGGACGCGCTTACCCTCGCCGAGTTGATGGACATTTTCGTCAAGCTCAAAGCCGACCTCGCCAAGGACGGGCTCGCCGTGGGGCAACCCGGCGTGAAGGCGAAGATCGACATCCTCGGGATTGACTGTTGCCTGATAAGCTCCGCCGAAGTCTGCCTCCAGTTGAGCGAGCACGTAGACCTCCTCGTCGGCCCGCAGGGCTTCGAGCCCAACCTCGGGTGGCCGTATCAGGAGGTGCTCTCACAGCTCATGCGGAACCCGGCCCTGACGCCCGAGGAGATGGCCGTCGGGATAGTGGACGAGTACGCCCGCTACTACTTTGACTACGTGCTGGCGGGCCGCTCGGTGGACATGTCGGTCTGCAATCTGCGGAACGCCGCGCCCCTCACGCAGGCCATCCAGACGCTGGCCGAGACTCTGCTCAAAGCGCTGCCCGACCCGCCCCCGGCCGACACCCCCGACGTGAACAACGCCGCCCTCAACGCGCTCATCCTCGCGCACTGGGAGTCGCAGGGGTACAAGTTCGACCAGTTCGCCGACCTCTTTGACTTCTGCGACCGTCTGGAGCAGCGTTGTCAGGGCGCGGACGATTTGTCGGGTGACATCCGCACGGCCTGCCAGGGGGTCAAGAACGTGCTGAGTGGCGGCGGGCCGGCCGAACGCTTCGTCATGAAGTGCTGCACCAGCGGCCGTACCTTCCAGTACTCGAACGGCCTCTCAATCTTCCTGCCGTGGGCGCTGCCCGCTTCGCTGGAATACGCCGATCTCAAACTCGCGCAAGAGACCAGTTGGGACACACTCATCAACCGGTACGTGGCGAATTCCCGTCGCTCGGCCCGGCCGGGCGTCGCCAGCCCGCCGCTGCCGCCGGGCTTCGACTCGCCGACGAAGAACAGGGACTCGCCGACGAAGAACAGGGGCTCGGACATGCCCGGCCCGATGAAGAACCCGCCGCTGCTTTGGAAGATGAGCCGCGCGCTATTCGACCTGTTCAATCCCGGCGGGGGGCAGGCCGGAGGAGGGGCCGCCGGCCCCGCGGAAGAGGATTAACGGCGGAGAGTTTCATCAAAGAGGGAGCGTGTGCGAGAGCGCGACGCGGGATTCGCCGTCGCGCTCTCGCACAGTCACAAGGCGGCCCACGTAAATAGCCGATTGCATCATTGTGTTCGGCGGTTGATTCGTGGTAGATAGTCGCCAACAAGTACGGGTGCCGCCCCGCTCGGAGCTTTGCACAGGCTCCGAGTAGCACGCCGGTCTTGCCGTCGCGCTCCATCTTTCAAGCCATCCGCCATTTCCTTGTATGAGACGCCGGTTAATCCACCGCGGGTTCGGATATATCTTCGACCATCTACCAGCGCGCAGATGTCTGCGATTCTTCCAACGAAAGGCCGCGCCGGTTTACACGCGCGCCGCGACGCACTTCCTCCCTTTCGCGCTCCTCGGGGTGTTTGCCCTCCTGCCCGCGCCCACGGCGCCCGCCGGCCGCCAGGTCGTGAAAGCCGCGTCGGAAGATAAAGCCGCCGCGGCGCCGGACGACGTGCTTGTGCCGGGACGCGCCGTCGAGGCGGAGGTGCCCGCCGGACGTACTTACGAATGCTCCGTTGACGCGGGCTCCGGCAGCTTCGCCCGAGTAGTCGTGGAGGCGTCCGTCGGCGAGGCCGAGCTGTCGCTCCGCGCGCCCGACGGCACGGAGGTCGTCGATCTTCCATGCCGCCGGGGCGAACCCACACCGCTCTCTTTCGTCGCGGAGGGTGCCGGCCGGTACCGGCTGTCGGTGCGCGCGGCCGACGGCGCGCGCGTGAGCGTGCGTCTCGACGAACTGCACCGTGCGGGCGAGGCCGACGCGCGTCGCGTGGCCGCCGAGCGCGCTTACGCCGAGGCCGAGCGCCTGCGTCTCGTCTGGAAGACGGAGGCGCGACTGGGGGCCGTCGAGAAGTACGAGGGGGCGCTCGCCTTATGGCGCGAGGTGCGCGACTTCGGCGAGGAGGCCGGTGTCCTCAACCAGCTTGGCGAAGTCTACTTCGCGCTCGGCAAGCCCCGGCGGGCGCTCGACTACTTCGACGAGGCGCTGCGCCTCGGGCGGAGCCTCGGCGACAAGCGCCGCGAGGTCGCGGCGCTCAACAACCTCGCTTACGCGCACCTCTCCCTCGGTGCCCCCTCGAAGGCCGCGGCCTACAGCTCCAAGGCGCTGAGCCTGAGCCGCCGCTCCGGGAACCACCGCGGCGAGGCGCTGGCGCTGAACAACCTCGGGGAGGTGCGTTACTCCGGGGGTGAGTTGAAGGAAGCTCTAGCCCTGTACGAGCAGGCGCTCGCGCTTTGGCGCGAGGAGGGTGACCGGCGCGGTCAGGCGCAGACGCTCTACTACATGGGCAGCGCCCACACCGACCTTAGCGAGTCGGCGCAGGCCGCGGCGGCCTACGACGCCGCCCTCTCGCTCTACCGCGCCAGCGGAGACCAGCGGGGGCAGGCGCTGACACTGACCGCCGCCGGCAACCTCCACTCGGCGCAGGGGGAGAAACAGCTGGCGCTCGATAACTACTACGCGGCCAAGAGCCTCTTCGAGCCGTCGTGCGACCCCATCGAGGAGGCGCGCCTGCTCAACGGCATCGGGTTCGTGCACGACGAGCTGGGAGAGAAGGGGCGCGCGCTGGAGTTCTACGAGCAGGCCCTCGCCCTCTTCCGCTCGGTCAGCTACCGGCGGGGCGAAGCGACCAGCCTCCTCAACCTCGGCGAGATGAACCACGCGCTCGGCGACCAGGCGAAGGCGCTCGACTACTGCCGCCAGGCGCGCACCATCTTCCGAGAGTTGGACGACCGGCGCACCGAGATGTTCGCGCTCAAAGACATCGGCCTCATCTACGACGGGCTGGGCGAGTCTGGCTCGGCGTTGGCTTACCTGCGCGGCGCGCTGCGCCTCGCCCGCGCGGGGTCAGACAAGCGCGAGGAGGCGAACGTCCTCGGCCGCATCGGGGCTCTGCTCGAAAAGCAGGGCGACGCGGCCGGGGCGATGTCCCATTACGACCGCGCGCTCCGACTACACCGCGAAGTGAAGGATCCTTTCGGCGAGTGCACTACGCTCTACAACATGGCCCGGGCCGAGAGGGCGCGCGGACGCCTCGACGACGCGCGCGCGCACTTCGAAGCTTCGCTCTCTCTCGTGGAGAACCTGCGCACGAAGGTCGCGAGCCAGGAGCTGCGCACCTCTTACGTGGCATCAATCTATCAGCAGTACGAGGCATACATCGACCTCCTGATGGAGCTGCACCGCCTGCGCCCGGCCGCCGGGTTCGACGCCGCCGCGCTCGAAGCGAGCGAGCGGGCGCGCGCGCGCACGCTGCTCGAAACCATCTCCGAGGCGAAGGCAGACATCCGCAAGGGCGTTGACCCGGCCCTGCTCGGCCGCGAGCGCGAGCTGCAACAGGCGCTCGACCGGAAGGCCGAGCAGCAGATGCAAGTCCTGAGCGCCAGGCACACCGCGAAGGAGGCCGCCGCCGCCGCGGCAGAGGTTGACGGCGTGGTCGCCGAGTACAACGAGGTGAGGGCTCGGATACGGAGCGAGAGCCCGCACTACGCCGCGCTCACGCAGCCGCTCACCCTGGGCCTCGGGCAGATTCAGAAGGAAGCGCTGGACGACGACACACTCTTACTTGAGTTCTCGCTCGGCAACGACAGGAGCTACCTCTGGGCCGTCACCAGCCACGAGATTAGCAGTTACGAACTGCCCGGCCGCGCTGAGATAGAGTCCGCGGCGCGCGGCCTCTATGAAACGCTCACGGCGCCGCAGCCGCGGCCGGGTGAAGCGCCTGAATCGCTCCGCGAGCGCGTCGCGCAGAGTCAGACTCAGTTTCCGGAGCGCGCCGCGCTGCTCAGCCACATGCTGCTCGGCGGCGTCGTCCCGCGGCTCGGGAGGCGGCGGCTCCTCATCGTGCCCGACGGGGCACTACAATACGTCCCGTTCCAGGCCCTGCCGGAGCCCGGTGCGGCGCCGCCGGGCGACCCGGCGGACGCCGCGTCGCGTCCCCCGCTCGTGCTCGGTCACGAGATAGTCTACGCGCCCTCCGTCTCGGTTCTGTCCCTGATACAGAAGGAGCAGGGGCGGCGGGCGCGCCCGCCCAACGAGGTCGCGGTACTGGCCGACCCCGTCTTCGAGAGTCGTGACCCGAGGGTCGCGCAGGTCGGCAACGCCTTGACGGACGAAGCGCCGGCGCAGACGCGCGACCTTGTACGGAGTCTACGCGACTACGCGGCGGCCGAAGGCGAAGGCCCGCTGCTGCGCCTGCCCGCTTCCAAGACCGAGGCCGAGTCCATCGTCTCGCTCGCGCCGAGCGGCTCCGGACTCCTGGCCGTCGGCTTCCAGGCCAGCCGCGAGACGGCGCTGAGCCCCGCACTCGGCGACTATCGCATCGTCCACTTCGCGTCCCACAGCGTCTTTAACAGCGAACACCAGGAACTGTCGGGCATCGTGCTTTCGTTGGTGGACAAGCAGGGGCGCCCGCAGGACGGGTTCCTGCGCCTGTACGACATCTATAATCTCAACCTCTCGGCCGACCTCGTCGTGCTGAGCGCGTGCAACACCGGCCTCGGCACGGACTTCAGGGGCGAGGGGTTCGTCGGCCTGACGCGCGGCTTCATGTACGCGGGGGCGGGGGGCGTCCTCGCAAGTCTCTGGAAGGTGGACGACGAGGCCACTGCCGAGCTGATGAAGAGTTTTTACGCGGGCGTCCTGAGGGAAGGGTTGTCGCCCGCCGCGGCTTTGAGGAGGGCCCAGATGTCCCTGCGCGAGCGCAAGCGCTGGCGCGCGCCGTACTACTGGGCCGGGTTCGTTCTGCAAGGCGACTACCACGACCACGGCCGCTTACCGTCCGCCGAGCCGGGCCCGCGCGGCGCGGCCCTGGCCGCGCTGGCCGGTCTCTTTGTCGTGGCGGCTTCACTCGGCGGCTTTTACACGGTGAGGCGTCGGCGCCGCGCCGCGTCCTGAGGGGGGGACGGCGCACGGGCCGTTGAGGCTTTGCGAGAGACGCACGAGCAGCAGGAACGTCATTGATGACCCACCGTTGGGCTTTAAACGAGGAGTCTTTGAACATGCTCCTCAACTGGCTTGACTCCAGCCGCGAGGGGGCGGGGCGCAGATACGTTGAGATTCGGCGGCGTCTCGTCCAGTTCTTCGTTTGTCGTGGCTGTCACGAGTCGGAGCAGATGGCCGACCTGACCATCGACCGCGTCGCCCAAAAAGTCCCGCGGATAGCCGAAGGCTACAGCGGCGACCCGGCGCTCTACTTCTACGGCGTGGCGCGCAAGGTGCACATGGAGTACATGAGAAAACAGCGTTCGACGCCGGCCGTGCCCCCGCCGCTCGACGAGAACTCGGGGGAGGACGATGAGCAATACACTTGCCTCGAACGCTGCATGGAGGTGCTGACGCTCGACAACCGTCTCCTCGTCCTCAAGTACTATCAGGACGACAGGCAGTTGAAGATCGACCACCGCCGCGAACTCGCGCGACACTTGGACATCGGCATGAACGCCCTCCGGCTGAGGGTCTTCAGGATTCGTGCCGCGCTTCAGGAGTGCGTCCTCAACTGCCTGAAAAACGGATTGGCGCGAAATGTATCGCCCGACAATGTAATAGCTTAATGAAGACCGGGGCGAGGAGGGGCGTCCGCTCGGAATGGCCGAAGACCGTCAAATCTTAAGAGAGTATCTTCTGGGGAGACTCGACCCGGGAGGGCGGGATGTGCTCGAAGAGCGCCTGTTTACCAGCCCGGACTACCTTGACGAAATGCTCATGTGCGAGGACGAGTTGATTGACAGCTACATCGGCGGCTCCCTCTCCCCTGAAGAGATGGAAGCGTTTCAAAGCCATTTCCTGCTGACGCCCGAGCGCCGGCAAAAGCTGAAGTTCGCGCGCACTCTGAAAAGGTACGTCGCCGCTTCCGCGGCCGCGGAAGCGCCCGCGCGCGAGGCCGAGTTGGCGCAAGAGAAAGAGGTGACGCGAGAGAAAGAGGCCGGGTGGCTCGCGGCTTTTGTCGGTCGCCTCATGCGGCCCGCATACTACGCGCCATTGGCGGCGGCGCTGCTTCTGCTGGTGGCGTACGGCTCCTGGCAACTGGCGGTCGGGTGGCGACAGCAACGGCACCGCACGGCGCTCGAAGCGGAGTTGAGCGAGTTGAATAGGGAACAGACGGAGGGCGCGCCGTCGGCGCCGGGGCTGGCCGCCTTCACCCTTACGCCCGGGTTGGTGCGAGGAGCGGGCGGCTCGGCGGAGCTCACGCTGGCCGGGGACACGCGCACGATTCGGCTGCGTCTCGACCTCCCCTCCGACGACTTTCAAACTTACCAGGCGCTGCTTCAAACGGGGGCCGACGACACGGGCGTCGCCGTCAAAGGTCTGCGCGCGAGCGGCCAAGGCAACTCGCGCGCGGTCGTCCTGAACCTCCCGGCCGCGCTCCTCCCGGACGGCGAGTACCGGCTCGCCCTGAGGGGGACGCCCGAAGGCGGCGCGGCCGAGGACGTGGCTACCTACAATTTCCGCGTCAGGCGGAGTTAGGCTTCGTGAAGCGGCCGTGGGAAACATTCTGCCGACACGCGCCGCATACACTGAAAGGAGCCCGCAATGAGTGAAGAGTCTCCCCAAGAGAGTCTGCCGCAGAAGGGTCTTGAGCACCCGGCGGGGGAAGATGTTGCGGGCAACACCGCGGCGCCGCCGCAGTCGAAATACGGTGTGCCGGAGAGGCAGTGGGAACTGCCCGTGGGCTTCTGCGGATGCTGTAAGCAGCCGGTCACGCTGCGCGAGCTGGTCGAACACGCGCCCCCGCTCCTGCCCTCGGACTCGCTGACGGACGAGCAGCGCACGAAGCTGGTGACCGGCCGCCTCCTCGGGCAGCGCAAGTTCTCGCTCTCAGTCTACGGGGTCGGCGTCATCGACCGAGAGCGGGCCGTCTGCGAGGTGGAGGCGGGCTCGAAACTCGGCCAGTCCATCGCGCGGGTCGAGATGACGATGATTCAGGAGATGATCGGCCTGGCGACCGGCAAAGGAATCCCGCCGAAGGCTTGAAAGGAGGCGCGGCCCGGCCCGCGAAAAAAAACTATGAAAATACTGACCCTCGACTCGCACACCGACGAACTCACGCTGCGCAGCTCAGACTACCGCCAGAAGAATGTCTACCAGACTCACTTCTCGACGCACGAGGTCACTCACTTCGATGACGTGCCGCCGCCGAAGCTCCGGGAACGCGTTAATGCCCTGGCGAAGGAGACGGGGCTCCAACTCATCACGGGCGCCGGCCACGGCATGCAAAGCAAAGCCTACACGGGCAACTCCTTCGGGGTTCTCTACGAGGTCGGCAAGTATGAAAAGGATGAGGTCAACGGAAAGATCGTCCACTTCCTTTCGTGCGGCATCGGGGGCCAGCTCGGCCCCGACATGGTCACGAACGGCTGCCGGGCCTTTTTCGGCTACAGCGAAGACTTCTCGCTGATAGACGAGGCCGCAGAGTTTTTTTTCGAGTGCGATTCGGCAATTGACATCGGTCTCATCGAGGGGCTCACGGCCGACGAGGTCTACAACAAGGTGGTCGCCCTCTTCAACCAGCGGATAGACGAGCTGCGGCAGAAGCAGCAGAACTACGCGGCCATCTGGCTGAGCTTCAACCTCGAAAGCCTCTGCGCGCCGTCGTTGAATAAGAAGTGGGGCGACAAGGACGCGCGACTCTGAGCGACGCCCCGACAAGCTGACCGCCCCGGAGACCCGGGACTCTGCCCCGGCTTCAACCGAAGACCCCGCGCGCCGCCCGCGCGACCCGGTCGCCCACCCGCACCCCCTTTCTCCAAGAGCCTCGAAAGTTACTTCGCCGAGCGCCGTCACCTCGCGCTCGGCCAATTTTTTTAGCCCGCCTCCGAATGCCGCGAAATGAAATAGCTTGCCCGCGCATTACTCAGTGAACAGCAAGAATCCTGACGTAAGGATCGCTCATGTCAGTTACCACAAAGAGGCTTTCGTCTTACCCGCCCGCGCACGGACTCCTGCGGCCTGCCCTCCACGCGTTGCGCACGGTCGGGGCGGCGGCCTTCCTCTTCTGTTGCGTAGTAAGCCTTCCCTTCGTGCTCTTCTCTCCCCCGCGCGGAGCGGTCGCACGCGCGGCGGGGGCGACCGTCCCACGTGCAGCGGACGTGCCGGCGTTCTGTCAGGTCAAGCCGGAGAACATGAACCTGGAAGACCAGAGCCGCATGGGCGTGCAGTTGTCCTTCAGGAAGGGCCGGCCCTTCCTGAAGGCGGACGACGCGGCGCCGAGTCTCTCTTCAAAGTTCTGCTCGGGGCCGGGCTGCGCGGGCGCCGCTCCGGGTGCGAAAGCGATATTGATTCAGAGGCTCAACGTCTCGCTGGCCGACCTCCCTTACCCAGACCTCATCGCCAGCGCGCCGCTCTTCCAGGTCATGGACAGACCGAAGGAGCCGGATGACGACGCGACCGAGAAGGAGAAGGCGCAGTACCGCGGAGACCTCGAAAAGTACAAGCGCCAGGTGCCCGACCCGCCCGACCCGCCGGCCGACGACGCGACCGAGGCCGAGAAGCAGGCTTACAAGAACGCGCTGGAAGCTTTCAACAAGAGGCAAGAGGGGATCGACAAACTCATCACCGCCCTCCACGCGAAGATAGCCAAGCTCCCCGCCACCCGCGAGGCGCGCACCTACAACGGCGGCTGGGACGGGTTCTTCAATGATGCGGACGGTCACTTCGAGAAGTGGCGCGCGGCGGTCTTGAACAGCGCGGAGGTGAGAGCCGCCTTCGACCAACTGTGGCAGGCGGTTGACGGCAAGCCGCACGAGTTCGCCGTCGAAACCAGCGGCATCACCGTGCTGCGTTTCTTCACCGGCGAGCCGATACGCACACCCCTTCCGGGCGAGGAAGGGCAGAGGAAGTCGCTCTTCCCAGACCTTTTGAACAGCCCGCTCATCATCATCCGCAACGGGGTAGAGCCGGGCATCCCTTCGTACAGCTCCGGCCGGCTCTGCTTCCGGTTTACAGACGCCATCGACCTCGGCGACGGCCGCGAACGGCAGCCGAACTTCACCATCGCGCCCGCGGAGGCCGCCCACATCGTCATCTCGGCGATGAGGCGTTACGGGCTGGAAGGCGTGCCGTGGTCTGCCGAGGCGGTGCAGCCCGCCGTTAACAGCTACTACCTGGAGAGGGGTTACGTCGTCAAAGTGCAGGCCGGCAGTCAGCTCGCCGGCGCCGTCGGCGGGCCGATCCCGCGCTTCGTCAACGTGCTGAGGCAGCGCATCAACAGCATCCGCATCTCGAACGTGACGGACGAAGAAGCACTCCGTGTCTTACAGACGATGCTGCCCGCCTCCTCCTTCGAGGAGCTTGTGCGGAACGACCTGAGCAAGAAGACTCCGAAGTACCTGACACCAGAGCAGACGGGCGACGTCCGACAGGTCGTCCTGACCATCTGCGCGGAGAAGGGCAAGTGCGAGGGCGAAGACCCGAAGCCCCTCGACGTGCCGGACGAGTTCCGCTTCATCGACTCCTTCAGGCGTAACCGCATCGACGGCGCGCTCAAAGACATCCACTACGTGATCGCGGGGGAGACTCCGGGCTCGGACGACACGGTCGCCGGCGTCGTGCCGCTGACGCTCACCGTCGTCAAAGATGACAAAGAGGACGGGAGCAAGCAGACTCTCCCAACGCCGACACCGACGCCCACGCCCACGCCGGAAGCAAGCCCCGCGAGCGGGCACGGCGCGGCCGGTGTTGAAGCCGAAGCCGCGACTCCGACTCCGACTCCGACCCCGTCTCCGACGCCCGAGAAGAGCCGCGGCGCGTTCGACGATTTTCTCAAGGCGACGCTCTTCCAGGTCTGCCCGCGCCACAACAACCTCTTCTACGGCGGCGTGCTCCTGCGGCCGGGGCAGGGCGCGCGGGCCGTGGGGGGCTACAAATGTCTCAAGGCCGGGCCGGGGGCGGCGGGCTTCACCGCGGGCGAGGACGGCGGCGCCATCGGCAGCTTAAGTTATTCGGCCGTCGTGCCGTTCTTCGGCACGGGGCCGTTCGGCGCTCGCCGTCGCCCGCTCGCCATCGCCTTCGAAGCCTCGACCCTCTTTGAGCGGAGCCGCTTGATAAACGGCGAGAAGTTCGACGAACGCCGACAGGGCGGCGTCCTGCGCTTCGTGCTGCCGCTGCGCTCTCCGTCCGACGGGATGCAGTTCGACCTCGCGGCCGAAGCGCGGCGGCAGACTGTTTCGCTCCTGCAAGGCGAGCGCACGGTCGCCAAGCAGAACCTGACGACGCTCGACTTCGGCGCGCGCCTCTACCGCGACGCGCGCCACGCCGCGCGCCCGCACTACTGGGAGCTGACGCCGCACCTCAAGCTCGGCCTCGGCCTCGCGGACGGCGAGAGTTCGTTCGCCCTGTTCTCGGCGACGGCGGCGGCGCACGGCGCGCTCGGCTACGCGCTGGACTACGACCTCAAGGGGCGCGTGGCGGCGGCGAGCGCCGACACGCCCTTCTTCGAGCGGCCGTCGTTCGGCGCGCCCGACACCGTGCGCGGCTTCCGCACCGACGACGCCATAGGCTTGCGCATGTGGACTGTGCAGCCCGAACTCTGGCTGCGCGGGCGCGGCCTGCTCGCGCCGAAGGTCAACCCGCTGACGGGCGAGGAGGGCCGGCTGCGCGCGGCCTTCCGCGAGAGCCTCTCGCTCGCGGCCTTCTACGACGTGGGCGGCGTCTACAAGACGCTGAACTCGCCGCCGGGCGTGCGCGGCGGGCCCGGCTTCGGCCTCCGTTTCAACTACGGCCAGCGCGCTTACTTCAAATTCGACTGGGCATACGGACTGGGAGACCGCGCGAGCGGCCGTCACCGCCTCCGCTTCTATTTCACCCTCGACCTGCCCGAGAACCCTTTATGACATTCAACCCGGCCGCCCGCGCGGCCCAAGGAGGAGACGATGGCGAGCTTCAAACTGACTAAGGGAAATGAGACCTTCGACCTCGACGTGCTCGGGCCGGTGAAGAACGCGGCCGGGCAGGCCGTCGGCAAGTGGGGGACGAACGCGAGCAACAACGTCGTCCTCAAGAAGGACGCAGGCGGCACCGTCGTCTTCGACGACGTGGTCTGGAAGTTCAACTCCAACAACCAGCTCACGCTGAACGCCGGGGGCACGGAGGTGGTCAACTTCCACAAGGTCGGCAACCGCCCGTTCTACGCGGCGCAGAACGCCGTCCTCAACGTCCGCCCCGACCAGAACAACGTCTTCGAGTTCTCGCTCCGCGGCGAGTGGGACATGAGCGACAAGCACGACCTGAGCGTCACCATCAACGGCGAGACCTCGGTCATCGACGGGTTCGTTCAGGACATGCGCGGGCGCTTCATCTACCACTTCTTCGACAAGGGCTCGAACACGCTCGAAGAGTCGCAGCTCGGCTTCGCGGGCGAGTGGAAGCAGGACGAGAACGACCCGCTCAAGCTCTCCTTCACCTACAAGCGCGAGGACAACACGGAGGACGTCTTCGAGCTGCCGAAGTCGGTGACCATCAACCGCGCCATGAACCAGTTCATGTACGAGTACGACAAGAAGGGGCAGACGTTCCGGCTCCAGTTCATGGGCGTGCTGAAAATCTCCGACGACTTCGCCATCTCCTACGCGCTCGACGAGCAGCGGGCGCAGAACGGCGACGTGCTCTCGAAGCAGACGACGCTCACCATCCAGGCCAAGTTCGACAAGAAGAACTTCTCGGGCAACCTCGACTTCAAGGTGGAGAAGAAGGGCGGCGGCAGCACGACCATCTCGCTGCGCGGCAACTTCACGGCCGTCTTCCGCAAGAACGTCAAGCTCTCGGTGGGCTTCGCGTTCGAGCAGGTGACGAGCCTCGGCAAGGTGCAGACGACCTTCGCGCTGAACGGCAGCCTTGAGTTCGGCCCGGGCGGCAAGATTCAGTGGAAGTTCGAGAAGAACGCCAACACCACAATCATCACCATCTCCGCGACGGACATCACCGTCGGGGCGGCCCGCCTCGACGCCTCTCTCAACATCATCCGTCAGGACGGGCACGTCGTGGGCGTCCACGTGCTCCTCGGCATCGTCCTCTGAACGCCCGCCCGCGCGCGGCGTTAACGGCAGGCCCCTTAACGAAAGGATTCCAACATGTTCGGCTCCGACATTCTGGACATCGCCATCGGACTCGTGTTCGTCTACCTCCTGCTGAGCCTCATCTGCTCAATCCTCAACGAGTGGATCGCCGCGCTCTTCTCGATGCGCGCGACGAACCTCGAAGACGGGATTCGCAACCTCCTCACGGGCTCGACCGCCAAGCCCAAAGACGGCAAGCAGGACGCGGCGGACGAACTCTACAGCCACGCGCTCATCACCGGCCTCTTCAAGCAGGACTTGTTGGACAAGCTGCGGGGCAGCCCGGGCCTCCCGTCCTACATCCCCGCGCGCACCTTCGCGCTCGCGCTGCTCGACACCGTGGCCCCTTCGGGCGTGGGCTCGCCGCAGACTATTCAGGACGTGCGGCAGGCCATCGACAACCTGCCCGAAGGCCACATGAAGGAGGCGCTCCAGACGCTCGTCAACAACGCGGAGGGCGACCTCCAGCGTTTCCGCCTGAACGTGGAGGGCTGGTTCAACGACTCGATGGACAGGGTCTCCGGCTGGTACAAGCGGAAGTCCCAGCTCGTCATCCTCGTGCTGGCGGTCATCGTCGCCGTGGTCGCCAACGCCGACTCGGTCTCGATAGTCAACACCCTCATCCACAGCCCCGCGCTACGCGCCTCGACCGTCGAAGCGGCGAAGGGCTATGTCAACGCGCCGCCCGATGCCTCCGACCCGGATAAGCCGCTCGACCGCGTCAAGAAGATAGAGAGCAAGCTTGAGCCGCTCCACCTGCCCCTCGGCTGGGCGGCACGTCCGGACGAGCCGAAAGAGGAGGGCGACCCCCGATACTTCCCGAACTCGCTCCTGGGGTTCCTGATTAAGCTTTTCGGGCTGTCGTTAACGGCGGTCGCGCTCTCGCTCGGCGCGCCCTTCTGGTTCGACATCCTCAACAAGTTCATCGTCATCCGCTCCACCGTCAAGCCGCGCGAAAAGAGCCGCGACGAGGCTTCGAAGGACAACACCTCCGAGGTGCAGGCGACGCAGAACCTTTTGACGACCGACGGGACGGCCCCGGCCGGCCTCCCCGCCGGCACGACGGCGACGGCCCCCGCCCCGGCGGCCATCGTCTTGGAGGCGGCCACGGTGGTCTCGTCCGCGCCCATGCTCGCGGCCGCGCCCGCCCCGCTGCTGCTCGGCGCGGCCGCGCGGACGGGAGTCGAGCTCGTCAACCTCGCCAACCAGCACCTCGGGCAGACGTACATCCTCGGGGCGCGTGTGCCGCTGAACAACGCCAACTGGAAAGGCCCCTGGGACTGCGCGGAGTTTGTCTCCTGGTGCGTCTACCAGCTCATCGGCAAACTCTACGGCTGCCACGACGACAGCGAAGACCCGGGCCACACCGACGCGTTCACGGGCTGGTGGGGGCGTGACGCCAACACCGTCCTGAAGAGGGTCACGGTCAGGGAGGCGACGAACACGCCCGGCGCCCTCCTCCTGCGCCTGCCGCATCCGGGGATGATCGGCCACATCGTCATCTCAGACGGCACGGGCGGCACGGTCGAGGCACACGGCCACGCGGACGGCGTGGTCAACCTCGAAGTCGCAAATCGCCACTGGGACATGGGCCTCCTCATCCCGGAGCTGCGGTACGACATCGTCGGCGACATCAACGTGGCGCCGCCCTCGGGCATCTTCCGCCTGGCTTCGCCCTTCATGAGCGGGCCAGAGGTGCTCCGCATCCAGCAGCAGCTCCAAGCGCACGGCATCGACCCCGGCGAACTTGACGGTCAGTTCGGGCCGAAGACGGCCGCTGCGGTCTTCTCATTCCAGGCGCGAGAGGGGCTGCTCGCCGACGGCGAGGTGGGGCCGCTGACCGCCGCGGCGCTCGCGCGCGACGTGCAGCCGGTTCCGGCCGTGACAGCCCGTAGCTTCCCCGGCATGGACATGGGCGGCTACCCCGGAGACGAAGTGATGCGGAGGCTCTTCAAAGACCCGTACGTGTTTACGGGTTATTACCTCAACTCGCCCTGCCATCGCGACAAGCCCGCCGGGCGCTGGGAGCCTTGGATGGGTCACCGGCAGACGTTAAAGGAGATCGGGTGGGGGCTCGTGGTCGTCTACGTCGGCCAGCAGGTGCCGGGCGCAAGCACCTGCTCGCATAACACGCTGACGAGGAGCCAGGGCGAGGCCGACGGCGACGACGCCATCGCGAAGGCGATGAGCGACGGGCTGCGCAACGGCACCATCATCTTCCTCGACATCGAGGCGGTGGACGTTATGCCCTCCGCAATGCTCGACTACGCGGGCGGCTGGTTCGGCCGTCTCCTCAGCGACGGGCACTACAAGCCCGGCATCTATTGTCACGGCAAGAACGCCACCGTGCTCTTCAACGCGGCGCAACAGGCGTACAGCTCTCACGGCCGGCAGGACGAGACGCCGCCCTTCTGGGTCGTCAGGCTGAGGGACGGCTTCAACCTGCACGGCAGCACTCCCGCCGAGTCCGGCACCCCCTTCGCGGTCGTGTGGCAAGGGCAGATAGACGTCAAGTCCGAGGCGCACGGCAACGTCAAAGTCGCGAGCATTGACCATAACGTAGCCACCTCGGACAACCCCTCGAACGCATGATACGACCTGACCTCGTCGCCAGCCGACGGGGCGGAGAGGCGGAAGGTCTTTGTCGGGCCTTCCGCCTCTCCTGTTGTAGTAAAGAGTTTGAGCAGCTTTCTTGAGGAGAGCCCGTAAACACCTGGCACGAGCCGCTCTCAACGAGGATGGTAAGGAAGGTCGTTCGGGTGGCCCGCGGGCGGTGCGGGGCGGCGGGCTCAGTTGGTCTCGGCGCGAAACCTCTCCCCCTCGGCCTCGACGATCTGCACCAAGCGCTGTGCCGCGGCGAACAGCGATTCGTCTCCCAGCCCTCGAAGATGCGCGAGCACGGCCCCGCGGCTTTTCCTCGTGCCCAGGTGGACGTTGGCCGTCTCGCGGCCCATCGCGTTCAGCAGTAGCGGCTCGCCGGTTCCGTTACGGAAGTCGGCCGCGCTGATGCGCACGCAGTCGGGCGCGTCCCCCAGCTCGGGGCAGTGCTCGGGCCACAACTGCGCCCAGCGGAAGAAGGTGCCGCGGAAGAAGGGGAAGGGGCCGTCGGCCATCAGCTCCTTCTTCCTGCGCAGGTCGCACGCCACGACCGCCGTCTGCGCCGCGAGCCAGGTCTCATACGACCGCGTTGCTTCCAGAATGTTCATCTCATTTCACTCCACGTTAACGGGAGGGGCACAGAACTATAACTCGCGGGTGCGACAATCGCCGCCCGTCGCTACGTGTCGGACGAGTACGGGCCTTACCTCTTCCAGTTCGACCGGCAGGGCAACCTGCTGCGCCGCAGAGGCAGCCGCTCCCCGGCCCGCTCTACCCTCCGGGACGGGTTAAGAAGGCCCTGAAATGAGGCAGCCCTGCGGCCCCGGGCCGCTGGAAATTACACGTCTGCGGTGAAGGGAGAGTTACGACGAGTTTACGCTCTCCTTAATTTCCGGCTTTGCTCAGGGCTCTGGCGCTCGAAACCCCCAAGATGAATGACGCCTGAACTTTATTTTAAATCTTCGCCCGTGCGTCGCCGAAAGAGGGTGATGCGCTTCAAGCGCCGCGGCACGCGTAATATGTTCCACCTGCCTTGAGCCGTGAAGGCGGTACGTTCTCCAAAAGGTTTCAAACACATGTCAGTCGGCAATGAACTGAGCAGCGAGGTCGCCGTGACCTTGCTTGAGATGGAGGGCGCGGTGAACCCGCGCGACCTGGAAGACGTTCTGGCCCTGCTCCGCTCGACCCTGCGCGAGCTTTCTTCGGAGGAGCGCGGGCGCCGCGGCGCAGTCCCCCGTGCCGGCGGAGCTGCTCTTCAACCGCGAGCTGAGTTGGATTGAGTTCAACCGCCGCGTGCTCGAAGAGGCGCTCGACGAGTCGCACCCGCTGCTTGAACGGCTGAAGTTCCTCTCGATCTTCTCGACCAACCTCGACGAGTTCTTCATGAGAACCTCAGCCTCAACCTCGGCCTGTTGGTCGAGCCGGCCGCGAGTCCCGAGGGGAAGACCAAACAGAAGGGCGCCAAGCGCTTCGCGCGCATCAAGCTGCCGCCGGTCGTCCCGCGCCTCGTCCCCGTGGGCGAGTCGGGCCGGAAGTTCACCTTCCTCGGGAGCATCATCGCGGCCAACGCCGACGCGCTCTTCCCCGAGATGCGCCACGGCAAGTCGCACCTCTTCCGCGTCACGCGCGACGCCGACATCGAGATCCGC
>JAFAVK010000129.1 GCA_019242475.1 Acidobacteriota bacterium
AAACTGGGGAGGCTATTGATTGGGCGCGGGAAGCTATCAGTCGCATTAAAGACGCGGAGATCAGGGCTAGGGCAGTCATTAATCTCGGAGATCAAATCAAGGCGATTGCCGGCGAGAAGACGAAGTTCTACATCGAGAATACGGATCGGCAGATTTATGAGAATATGGCTCGCGGGCTCGGCATCGACGTGTCGGACGAGGCCGACCCGAACGCAGGGCTCGTCCGGGCCGGCATTGCGGACCTTGACCCGAGCCGAGTGCTGAAGAATTGCGAGCACCTCTTCATCTGTCTCACCTCACAAAGTACGGTGTCACATCTGCTCAGGCTTCAGACCGCAAATAGTAAACTTGTCCTATGTGACCTGCACAGTTATGGCGTCAGAGGGTTAGCTTTGGACCAAATTTACGAATGCTTTAAAAGAGAGTATTGCGATAAGTGTTCCGACTGCTCACCGCGTTCTCCGACGTGGCAGTATTCAGGCGAGTGGCAAAAGCAAGAGAATGCTCGCCACCGAGGATTTCTTAAGGAGTTTGCCGCTAAGGTTGGCGGAGAGTACAAAAGGTAGTGGTATAAGTTCTAATAAAACGTATCGGAGGTCTTCTAGGTCAGTTCTGTTCAATCAGCGTATGAATAAGAAGAGGGTTGACGCGAGGTGAAACATGCTTGATAAAACGGAAAGGGAATACTTTGAAAGCCTAAGTAACCTTTGAGAAGTTCGGGACGTTTTCAAGCGACGAGTTGGAAGACCTTCTCCGGCGTCAACTGCGCGAAGTAGCGCTCGACGGCCGCCACCAGCTCGTTGATCGACGAGCAGCAGCGGTTCGCCAGCGTCGTCCCCTTCAGGTGCCACCACAGCTTCTCGACCGGGTTGTCCTTGTGCCCGCCGTAGCGCGGCAGGTAGGCCAGCTCTAACTGCGGGTGTAGCACGAGCCACTCGCGCAGCGCCCGGCTCTTGTGGATCGAGGCGTGGTCGAAGATGACCAGCAGCGGCTCACCTCCATAAGCGGAGAGCAAGTCGCCGAGGTAGCCGATCATCTCCAGCGTCCGCTTGCGGCCGAAGACGCGGTAGAAGACCACGCCGGTCTCGATGTCGATGCCCCCGAAGATCGTCCGCTTCTGATTTTGGAGCGGAGCCTGAAGGCGCAACTGCTCGCCGACGATGAGCCACATCCGCCGCAGCACGGGGAAGAGTCGGATGTCGGTCTCGTCTTCAACCACGATGTGCGTGCCCACGCTCCTGGCCACGCTGATGCGCCGCCCCAACTCTTGCTGCACCTGCTCACGCTCGGGGTCGATGCGGCGTGGGGCGTGCTTCGGGCGCGTGAAGCGGTAGCGCAGGGAGCGCAGCATCTGGCGCACCTTCCAGGCCGAGAGGCGCAGCCGGCAGCGCGCGGCCAGGTGGCTGGAGAGCGCGGCGATGGTCCAGATGGCCGCGACGTAGCCGAAGCAGGAGGGCGGCTGATGCGCCTGCGCCCACACAGCTTGGCGCGCCGCGGCCGAGTCCGCACGCGGCCGCCCGGTGCGCGGCAGGTCACAGAGGCTGGCGGCGCCGTCGCGCGCGAAGCGGCCGAGCCACTTGCGGACGGTCTTCGGGCGGCAGGCCAGGCGGGCGGCGATCTCCGGGACCGGAACCCGCTCGGCAGACCACAGCACCATTAGCGCGCGCAGGGCCACCCGCCCGGCGGCCTGCCGGGTCAAGTCGCGCAGGGCTTGACACTCCGACTCAGATGCAATAGTGACAAAGAGCATGGGGCCGACCTCGGCTGCAAAGTTGGTAGCTTCGCAGTGAGGTATCACACCCCTGCGGGGCACTGCAAAAGTGCCCCGTTCTTTTCAAAGGTTACTTAGAGGCGGGTGAGCCGTACCGGACTCGTCTTTACCGACTCATTCACAAGATAGCGACGTTGCTGCCGGACAGGCGAAGCCGGCTGAAGCGTCGGCCCCGCGAACTGACACGTCAAGCGATGTCGGTGGGCTTCACAAGCCGGTAGGGTGGGGTGATGAATTCTTATAGCTTTCACTTCAAGCCGGGCGAAGGCCACCATCTTGCCGCCGCACGTCTTCTAGTACGCCGCCCGGAAACACCGCCCCGTCCGGCGCGGGGCATCAGCGCCCGGCGCGTTTTAATATCCACAATTCTGTTTCTGCTCGTGTCGTCGGCGACTGCCTCTGCCGAGGAGGCGACGAAAAGGGTTCTGGTCGTCACCTCCTACGACATGAACCTTCCCGGCGTCGTAAGTTTTCATCAGGCCATGCGCGCATCGATGCGCGAGGGGTCGAAGGCGCGCGTGGAATTCTTCTATGAGTTTCAGGAGAACACCCGACTCCCAATCGACAAGTACGAAGAATATATAGTCAGCTACTTGCAGCATAAGTATGAGGGGGAACATTTTGACCTTGTCATCGCGCTCGGGGGGCCCGCGCTGAACCTCCTGCTGAAACACGAGGCGGTACTCTTCACCGACACGCCGAAACTCTTCTATTTCTTCGAGGAGCCTGAAGAAACTCTCCGCGGCGTGTGGCCACACGCCACCGGAGTATGGTCGAGGCTCGACGTTTCTCAGACGTTGGATGTCGCACTCACTTTACATCCTGAGACACGGAGAGTCTTTGTGATCAACAGCGGCGCGGCCGATAGTGACCCCATGAGGGAACAGGCGCAGGTTCAGTTGCGCAAGTACGAAGGCAAATTGGAGTTTGTATACCTCGACGACCTGACGATGGATGAGCTGCGGGGCAAGGTCGCGGCCCTGCCGAAAAATAGCCTCGTCCTTTACCTCGGCTTCGCAAAGGACAGCGCCGGCAACACGTATACCGGCCCGGAGGCGCTCTCGATGTTCGCGCCCGCGTCGAGCGCGCCCGTCTACGGCGTATCGGAGACATATTTGGGGGCGGGCATCGTCGGCGGGAGTCTCATCGATTTCGCGGCCATCGGCAGGCGCACGGGCGAGATGGGGCTACGCATCCTCTCCGGCGCGAAGCCGGCGGACATCGCCCCGGAAACGGTGCCGAACGTGGCGGCGTTCGACTGGCGCGAGCTTCGGCGCTGGGGAATCAGCGAAGACCGCTTACCACCCGGCAGCGTCGTCCGGTTCAAAGAGCCGTCATTCTGGGATCATTATAGGTGGCGAATCATCGGCGTCATCTCGCTGTGTCTGGTCGAGTCGTTTCTGATCTTCGCGTTGCTGGCCCAGCGCGCGAGGCGTAGCCGCGCGGAAGAAGGGTTGAGAGTGTCAGTTCACAGACTAGGCGAGCGCGTCAAAGAGTTGACCGCGCTGCACCACACGGCCCGCGTCCTGCAAGACGAAAGCAAAAGCGTGCCCGAGCTGCTGCAAGAGATCGTCGAGTTGCTACCACCGGCCTGGCAGTACCCGGAGGTCACGGCGGGGCGCATCACCCTCGGCGAGATGGAGTTCAAGACCCCGAACTTCTCCCGGTCTCCCTTTACTCAGTCGGCGGAGTTCCAGGCCGGCGGCCTGCGGGGGGCGATAGAGGTCTGCTACCTGGAGGAGCGACCCGAAGCGGACTTCGGCCCTTTTCTGGTGGAAGAGAAAAATCTGATCGACTCTCTGGCGGAGATGATCCAGACTGCACTCGACCGAAGATTTACTCAAGATCAGTTGCGGGCTTCAGAAGAGCGGTTCACCAAAGCCTTCCAGGCGAGCCCGGTACCCATCGCCATCATTAACGACAGTAAACGCACCTTTCTGGAAGTGAACGAGAGCTGGGAGACCGCGTTCGGTTACAGCCGCGAAGAGACCATCGGGCGCACGGCGCTGGAACTGAATTTCCTCACGGCGGAAGACCGGGATCGGCTTCGCGCAATCGGCGAGAGGCAAAATTTCTTACGGGACGAGGAGGTCAATGTCAGGACGAAGCAGGGGGAGCTTCGGCACGTGACGATGTCGACGGAGCGGTTCCTCATCAACGGGGAGCTGTGCAATATATTTCTCTTCAGCGACATCACCGAGCGCAAGCGCGCCGAAGATGCGCTACGCGAAAGCGAGCGGCGGTTTAGCGACATGCTGACCAACATCGAGATGGTCGCCGTGATGGCAGACCTAAACGGCGACATCACGTTCTGCAACGACTACCTGCTGCGACTCACAGGCTGGCAACGCGAAGAGGCTATCGGGCGCAACTGGTACGAGATGTTTCTCCCCGAGGATGAAAAGAAGAGGGTGAGCGAGATTTTGGGCGAGGCGGAGCTGACGGGCGATGTCACCGTCCACATGGAGAACGAAATCAAAACCCGCTCCGGCGCGCGGCGTCTGATGAGGTGGACTAACACCCCGCTGCGCAGGCCGGACGGCAAGGTCATCGGCCTCGCCGCGCTCGGCGACGACATCACCGAGCGCAAGGAGGCTGAGGAACAATTAAAAACTTCCAGTCGGCAGTTACGCGCCCTTTCGGAAAGCCTCAGAAAGGCGAAAGAAGACGAAGGGATACGCATCGCGCGCGAACTGCACGACGAGCTGGGGGCGGCCCTTACCAGTTTGAAGTGGAGCCTCACGAGACTCAACGGAGCCGGCACCGAGGGCGCGGACACGAACGGCGACGGGAGCACGAAGATTGAAGAGATGGTGAGCCTGATCGATGCAACGATTAACACCGTCAGAAGAATCTCTTCGGAGTTGCGACCCGGCGTGCTGGACGACCTCGGCCTGATTCCCGCCATCGAATGGCACGCCCAGCAGGTGCAGGCCAACACCGGCATCGTCTGCCGCTTCGAGTCGCAGGTCGAAAACGTCGGGCTGAGCCGCGAGCGGGCGACCACCGTCTTTCGCATCTTTCAGGAGGCGATGACGAACGTGCTCCGGCACGCGGGGGCCACCAGGGTCAACATCCTCGTCGAGGAGGAGGATGACGAGTTCGTCCTGGATGTCAGTGACAACGGCAGGGGCATCACCGATAGTGAGAAGCTGGGGACGCGCTCGCTCGGCCTCCTCGGGATGCGTGAGCGCGCCCACTCCGTCGGCGGGAGAGTCGAAATCAAGGGGACGCCGGGGAAAGGGACGACCCTCATCGTCCGAGTTCCTCTCACGAGCTGACGGCAGGTTGTGACCGCTGCGCACTGAGGTGAACACATGCTTAGAATTCTCTCCGTTGATGACCACGCGATTGTCAGGAACGGCCTGAAAATTCTTTTCGAGGATAGTCCGGGGGCGGTTACCTTCGGCGAGGCGGGCGGCGCACAGGAGGCCCTCCGGCTCGTCCGCGAGCAGGAATGGGACGTGGTGGTGATGGACATCACGCTGGGCGACCGGAGCGGCGTGGAGGTGATGAAGGAGATGAAGCTCCTCCGCCCCAAGCTCCCCTTCCTGATTCTCAGCATGCATTCGGAGACGCAGTACGCCCGCCGCGCGTTCAAGGCCGGGGCCTCCGGTTACATCACCAAGGACAGCCTCCCCGACGAACTCGCCAGGGCGATCCGCAAGGTGGCTCAGGGCGGAAAGTACGTCAGCGAGACGCTGGCGGAGCTGTTAATAACCGACGTTGAAGGGGGCGGCGAGGTTGCACCACACGACAAACTCTCCGGCAGGGAGTTCGAGATCATGTGCATGATAGGGTCGGGCAAGACGGTCGGGGAGATTGCCGAACTGCTCTCCCGCAGCGTCAAGACCATCAGCACGTACCGCGCCAGGATTCTGGAGAAGATGGGGATGCGCACCAACTCAGAGATAACCTATTACGTCATCCAGAATAAGCTGCTCGAATGAAGCGACGGCCGCCGGCCGACGCACACGACCCACCCCAAAGCCCTCTCCGACATCATCTTCCCGCCTCATGCCCATTGCCTTGTAGGACAAACACCGACAGCCCCTTCGGCGTTAGGCGAACCCCGGAATCAGCTTCACAGGAAGCCGAGAACGGGAGTTACGCCGATTCCCGCGAAGTCCGGCCGCCGCTACCCTCTTAACGTCATAGTTGGCGCGGGCTGCCCCCTCGCGCATACGAACATGGGTTTTTATCTGAGCGCGGCAACCTCAATGCGCGCGCGAGGGTGGGAGGGCGCGTGAAAATTTTTATCGTTGACCACTCGGCGATTTTACGAAGGCTGCTGGTCGAATGCCTCGGCGTGTTGGAGGGCGTTGAGGTCGTCGGACAGGCGGGAGGGGCGTCGGAGGCTTTAGACGCCATCCGCTCGCTCAGGCCGAACGTCGTCACGATGGACATCATGACGCCTGACGGGGTCAGCATTGATCTGCTGACGAGCATCAAGAAGGAGAACCTGGCCCCTATAGTCGTCGTGCTGACGAATCTTACCTCGCCGCCATACCGGAAGAGGTGTATTGGGGCGGGCGCCGATTTCTTCATTGATAAGGCCGTCGGAATTAACGAGGTGAAGCGAATCATCGAGGGGCTGACACCGAGGTTTGCAAAGAACGTGACTCCGCCTGAGTGAACGAAGGGCAGAGACATCTCGGGCGCGGCGGGCCGGGGACATACTCCTTAACTTCACCCTCGCCGGGAGGCTGAACAGGTTCCGCGTGAAGGGGAGGATGTTTTATGTATGAGCCGGAGACACTGGCGCTTGTCGTCAACGACGATCCCGACCAGTTGAGTCTGATGGGCACGGTGCTCAGACAGGCTGGCTACAAAGTCATCACAGCCGAGGACGGGGCCGGAGGCTACGAATTGGCACTCTCCGCACACCCCGACGTAATCATCAGTGATGTCTCCATGCCGGGCGTAGACGGGATTGAGCTTTGCCGCCGAGTCCGCACGCACCCGCGCCTGAGTTCGACGCCATTACTCCTGGTCAGCGCCGTACGCAGGGACAGCGAGAGTGCGGTCGAGGGCCTTAGGGCGGGGGCGGACGACTACCTTGAGGCGCCTTACGAGCCGGCGCGGCTGATCGCCAAGGCGTCCCGGCTGTTGGATTGCAGGCGCGCGGAAGCGGCGCTGCGAGCTTCCGAAACGGAGATGCGCGCGCTCTTCGCGGCGATGACCGACATAGTTATCGTGCTCGACGCCGAGGGCCGCTATTTGAAAATCGCGCCGACCAACCCTTCCGTTAGATACCGGCCGCCGGACGAACTCCTCGGGAAGACGTTCCACGAAGTATTCCCGAAGGAGAAGGCCGATTTCCTCCTCGCCCAAATCCGCCGCGCCTTAAGCGAAGGCCGGACGCAAAGGTTCGAATACCTTTTGCTAATCAACGGGGCGGAGGTCTGGTTCGACGGGTACGTTTCGCCCATGTCGCAGGACTCGGTCTTGTGGATCGCCCGCGACATCACGGAGCGCAAGCGCGTCGAGCGCGAGCTGCGCCAGAGCGAGGAGCGCTACCGCCTGCTGGTGGAGAACGCCCACGACCTCATCTACACGCACGACCTTGAGGGCAACTACATGTCCGTCAACAAGGCCGTCGAACGGGTCACGGGCTACACACGCGAAGAGGCCATTAAGTTGAACCTGAGTCAGACGGTAGTACCCGGCGACCTGGCGAAGGCGCGCCGGATGATTGCCCGGAAACTGAGGGGAGAGCGCGTAACCGCTTACGAAATCAAAATCATCGCGAAGGGCGGGAGGAAAGTGGAAGTAGAGGTTAACACCGCGCTCATTTATCAGGACGGCGTCCCCGTAGGCGTGCAGGGCATCGCCCGCGACGTGACCGAGCGCAAAGAGCTGGAAGACCAGCTCCGCCAATCCCAGAAGATGGAAGCCGTCGGCAAGCTGGCGGGCGGCATCGCTCACGACTTCAACAACCTGCTGACCGTCATCAACGGCTACAGCGAACTCACCCTCAGGCGGCTGCACGAAGGAGACCCCCTGCGGTTCAACGTCGAAGAGGTCAGGAAGGCCGGCGAGCGCGCGGCGAGCCTGACGCGCCAGCTCCTCGCCTTCAGCCGCAAGCAGGTCTTGCAGCCGAAGGTCATAGACCTCAACGGGGTCGTCACAGAAATGGAAAAGATGCTCCGGCGACTCATCGGCGAGGACATCGAGTTGCGGGTGGCGCTCGGGTCGGGGCTCGGGTGCATTAAGGCCGACCCCGGCCAGATCGAACAGGTGTTGATGAACCTCGTCGTCAATGCCCGCGACGCCATGCCGCGCGGCGGCAAGCTGACCATCGGCACCGAGAACGTCTACCTCGACGAGGGGTACGCCGCACACCACGTCGCTGTCGTGCCCGGCCAGTACGTGATGCTGGCCGTCTCGGACACCGGCTCCGGGATGGACGAGGCGACGCGGGCGCGCATCTTCGAGCCCTTCTTCACGACGAAGGAGAAGGGCAAAGGCACCGGCCTCGGGCTCTCGACCGTCTACGGCATCGTCAAGCAGTCGGGTGGCTACGTCTGGGTCTACAGCGAGGTCGGGCGCGGGACGACCTTCAAGGTCTACCTGCGGCGCGTCGAAGAGGGGGCGGAAGAATACAGGACGGGTACTGACGCCGAGGGCGGCCTTGAGGGCACAGAGACCTTGCTGCTCGCGGAAGACGAGGAGGTGGTGCGGAGCCTCGCCCGCCAGGTGTTGGAGTTGTACGGCTACCGTGTGCTTGAGGCGTCGGATGGCGACGCCGCGCTCGCGGCGTGCGAGCGTCACGAAGGGCCGATTCACTTACTCATCACCGACGTGGTCATGCCGGCCGTCGGCGGCCCCGAACTGGCCGACCGCCTGACGGGGCTCCGGCCGCAGATGAAAGTGCTCTTCATGTCCGGCTACACGGACGACGCCGTCGTTCACCACGGCGTCCTCGACGAGGGCGTCAACTTCATCCAGAAGCCTTTCACGCCCGAAGCACTGGCGCGCAAGGTGAGAGAAGTGCTGGGAAGGCCCGCCTGATATTCGAGGGGGAGGTTTGAATCATGCTGGCGAACGGGGAGAGGGCGCACATTCTGATCGTGGATGACGAGCGGCAGATCAGGTGGCTGTTGTATAGCCTGCTGGCCGAGCACTACGAGTGCGCCGAGGCGGAGTCGGCAGAGCAGGCGCTCGAACTCTTACGCGGGGGGAAGTTTGACCTGGTCTTGAGCGACATCACGATGGACGGCATCACCGGCCTGGAGATGATCCCGCGGGTGCTGGAGCTGGACGCCGACACCGTCGTCATCATGGTCAGTGGCGAGGGCCACATCGAGTGCGCCATCGAGGCGCTGCGCGCCGGTGCCTTCGACTACGTGACGAAGCCCTTCGACTTCAGGCAGGTGGAGGCCGCCGTGCGCCGCGGCCTCGAACACCGCGCCCTGCTCGACGCGAAGCGGCGGTACGAGAGAGACCTCGAAGAACTCGTCAGGGCGCGCACGGAGGAGTTGAACCATGCCGTTTCTCACGACGGCGTGACGGGCCTGCCGAACCACGTGCTTTTTAACGACCGCCTCGGTCAGTCCGTGAGCGCCGCCGGAAGGGACGGGCAGACGTTGGCCGTCATGCTCCTCGACCTCGACCGCCTGAAGGCCGTTAACGAGTCGCTGGGCTATGCCGCGGGCGACCGGCTGCTGCGGGCGGTGGCCGAGCGGGTCAAAGACTGCTTCGGCGGGGGCGAGACCGTGGCGCGTTTCGGGGGCGACGAGATGTCGCTTCTGTTGTGCCCCGTGCGCGAGGCGGGCGAAGTCGCGGCGGCTGCCGCGCACGTCCTCGAAGCTCTGGGGCGTCCCGTAGAACTCGACGGCCATGAAGTGTACGTCACCGCCAGTGTCGGCATCTCGCTCTTCCCGCACGACGGCGACGACGCTGAGGCACTTTTGAGTCGCGCGGCGGCGGCGATGTACACGGCCCGCGGGCAGGGCGGCAACTGCTTCCGGTTTTATTCGGCCGACATGGAGGCCGAGGCCCTCAAACGTCTCTCCCTTGAGGGCGACCTGCGGAGGGCGCTGGAAAGGGGGGAGATCATCCTTCACTACCAGCCGCAGGTGGAGATGGCGACGGGCCGCATCGTAGGCGCCGAGGCGCTCGTGCGCTGGCAGCACCCACGTTTGGGCCTCATCCCGCCGGCGGAGTTTATCCCGCTGGCCGAAGCGACGGGGCTGATCGTGCCCATCGGCGAGTGGGTGCTGCGCGCCGCCATCCGCCAGTGTGGTAAGTGGCAGGAGGGCGGGCTCGCGCCCCTGCGCGTGGCCGTGAACCTCTCCGCGCGTCAGTTTCAGCAGCCGGACTTGGTGGAGGTGGTGAGGGGCTCGCTCGCGGAAGCCTGCTTCGAGCCGGGCCGTCTCGAACTGGAAGTCACCGAAAGCACGGTGGTGTCGGACAGGGACGCGGCCGTCGCCGCGCTCCGCGAGCTGAGGGAGATGGGGGTGCGGGTCGCGATAGACGATTTCGGCACAGGCCACTCCAGCCTTAGCCACCTCAAGCACCTGCCCGTTGACACGTTGAAGATAGACCGCTCGTTCATCCGCGACGTGGCGGCCGACCCGAACGACGAAGCAATCGTCGGCGCCGTCGTGAAACTGGGGCACAGCCTCGGGCTGAACGTGACGGCCGAGGGGGTGGAGGAAGAGGCACAGTCGAGCCTGCTCGGCGCGCTGGGGTGTGACGAGGCGCAGGGCTACCTCTACGGCCGCGCCCTGCCGCCCGACGCCTTCGAGAAACTGTTGCGGGAGAGGGAGGGGGCGACCGTATGAAATTATCAGTCCTATACCTCGACGACGAAACCGCCTGCCTCGGCGTGTTCTACGAGACGTTCGAGCGGGAATACGACGTGCGCACGGCCGCGAGCGCAGACGAGGCGCGGCGGATGCTCGCCGAGCAGCCCGCCGATGTTGTCATCAGCGACCAGTCAATGTCTGACACGACCGGCAAGGTCTTCCTGGCCGAGGTGGCCGAGTCACACCCTTCAGCCTACCGCGTGCTCCTGACAGGGAGCATCACGGCCGGAGAGGCCATCCGCGAAATCGGCGCCGGCGTCGTCCAGGCGTTCGTCACGAAGCCCTGGAGCAAGGATGACATCTACCGCGTGTTGGAACGCGCGCGGGCCGGCGAAAACCTCTAGCACGGGGCTGGAAGGGGAAGCGTTAATGACGCGTGAAGGGCGTGGGGACGCCGGGCTGATGCGGGCGCTGGTGATAGACGACGAGCCGGGCGTGCGCCGGTTCGTGGCCGAGGTGTTGCGCTCGGAAGGCTGGGAGGTGTCCGAGGCCGAGACCGCCGAGCGCGCTTACGAGATGATGCGCGCGGGCCGCTGGGCGCTCGTCTTCTGCGACGTGTTTCTCGGCGGCGAGAACGGCATCGCGGTGCTGCGCCGCTTCACGCAGGAACAGCCGCGCGCGCAGGTGGTTCTGATGTCCGGGCGCGTCTCGGGCGAGGACGCGCTCGACGCGACGGCCCTCGGGGCCTACGACTACCTGACGAAGCCCCTCGGCGTCGAGCAGGTGAAGGCCGCCTCGGACGCCGCGCTCAGGCGCGCCGGGCGGGAGTCCAGTGATGAAGAAGTCAACGCATCGGCCACGGACTACAAGCTCATAGGTCGGAGCCCCGCCTTCGTCGAGGCGATGAAGCTGGTGGGTCGCGCCGCGCCCACAGACTTGCCGGTGCTTATCACGGGCGAGTCGGGGACGGGCAAGGAGGTCGTCGCACGCGCCGTTCACGGCCGGAGCCGGCGCGCCGAGCGCCCCTTCGTGGCCGTTAACTGCGGCGCGCTTCCCGCCGAGCTTATTGAGTCGGAGTTGTTCGGCCACGTCCGCGGCTCCTTCACCGGCGCCGAGCGTGACCGCGCCGGACTCTTCGAGGAGGCCGCCGGCGGCACCGCCTTCCTCGACGAGATAACCGAGACCAGCTCGGCCTTCCAAGTCAAACTCCTGCGCGCGCTTCAGGAAGGAGAGGTGCGCCGCGTCGGCTCGAATCAGACGATACACGTAAACGTGCGCGTCATCGCCGCCACCAACCGCGACCCTGCTGACGAAGTCATGCGCGGCCGCTTTCGCAAGGACTTGCTCTACCGACTCAACACCCTCAGCATCCATCTCCCCCCGCTGCGGGAGAGGCGCGAGGACATCATCCCGCTCGTCCGTCACTTCGCGGCGAGAGCCCGGCCCGAAGCCTCCCCCCTTTTCACCTTCACGCCCGACGCGCTGCGGTTGCTCGAAGACTACGACTGGCCCGGCAACATCCGAGAACTGGAGAACGCCGTCGTGCGCGCCGCCGCCCTCTGTGATCACACGGTCAGCCCTGCTGACTTACCCGAGGCGGTGCGCGGCCGAGAAGGCGGGGAAGAGGACGTAGCGCTTGGGGTGGTCTTCGCGGCCTCGGACGCCGGCGTGTGGCCGACGCTGGCTGAGGTGGAGGGGCGCTACGTGGCCTGCGCTCTGTCGCACACGGGCGGCAACAAGCAGGCGGCGGCGCGGCTGCTGGGCGTTGACCGCAACACCCTCAAGCGCATGATCGAGCGCCACAACCTCAAAGCCTGAGTCTTGAACCGGCCGCCTCCCGCGGGGCGTGGCACATCGGGTGCTGAAGGTGGGGAGGCAGGGGCCGTAAACCCTTCTGAACCCGACTCTCTGGTGCGCAACGCACTTGCATCCCGAACGCAGATAGTGCGTCTCGCACCGGGCCGCCTCGACACACACTTCGACAGATAACTCCCGTCTAACAGTTCCGTGACTGCCGAGGCCCTACACCTCTGTGGTACGGCTACCACCCCATCCGCCGACATGAATCCTCCATTGCAAGAAGACCGCCGCATCCTCGTGGTCGATGACGAAGCGCCCGTGCGAAACCTCTTCGCGGCCCACCTCGGCGAGCACTACTCGTGCGCGACGGCGGCCGACGCCGGCGACGCCCTGCGTCTCCTCGCGTGTGAGCCCTTCGCCCTCGTCATCTCGGACGTGAACATGCCGGGGCTGAGCGGCGTCGAGCTGCTGCGCAAGATAAGGGAGCACTACCGGGAGACGGCCGTCATCATGGTCTCGGGCATCGCCCGCACGCAGCGCGTGCTCGACGCCGTGCGGCTCGGCGCTTACGACTACATCCTGAAGCCGTGCGACCTCGGGGTGCTCGAACTCTCGGTAGAGCGGGCGCTTGAGAAGCGTGCCCTGCTGCGCGACGCGCGGCGCTACAAGGAGGAGTTGGAGGCTCGCAACGCGGAGCTCGAGCGGCGCAAGGCGGAGTTGGGACACCTACAGGCGCAAATAGTCCACAGCGAAAAGATGGCTTCGTTAGGCCAACTCGCGGCCGGCGTCGCCCACGAGCTAAACAACCCTGCCGGGTTCATCTACGGCAACATGGAGGTGCTGCGCGAGTGCGCCGCGGGGCTCGAACGCCTCCTCGCCTTCTACGATTCATCGGCCCTGCCCCCCGACGTTTCGCGTGGCGCCGAACTCCTCAAGGCGGAGATAGATTACGCGCACACGCTCGCCGACCTGCGCTCCATCATTGAGGACTGCGCGGGCGGGGCGGAGCGCATCCGCGACGTGGTGCAGAACCTGCGCACCTTCTCGCGCCTCGACGAGGCCGAGTTCAAGAAGGTGGACATCCACGAGGGGATAGACTCGACCATCCGGCTGCTCTCGCGCTTCTACAGCTCCGGCCACATCACGCTCCGGCGCGTCTACGGCGACCTGCCACTCGTGGACTGCTTCGCCGGCCAGCTCAACCAGATGTGGATGAACCTGCTCGCCAACGCCGCGCAGGCCGTGGCCGGCGGAGGTGAGGTGCGCGTCTCGACGCGACTCGAAGGCGAGCGCGTCGTCGTCTCGGTCAGCGACACCGGCCCGGGCATTCCGGCCGAACACCTGAACAAGGTCTTCGATCCCTTCTTCACCACCAAGCCGGTCGGCGAGGGGACGGGCCTCGGCCTCTCCATCATCTACGGCATCGTCGAGCGCCACGGCGGGACGATCTCCGTCGAGAGCAGTGAAGGCTTCGGCACCACCCTCACGATAGTCCTTCCCGTCAACGCCGCCGGCGCGGCCGGATCACGCGCGGCAGCCTGAGCGCCGCCACACACTGACAACTAACGACCAGGGGAATTCTCCGCAGCATGTCATACAAGATCATGATCGTGGACGACGAGCCGGCCAACCTGCGCCTGCTCGAACGTCTCTTCCGCCGCGACTACACGGTAATCAGCGCCTCTTCGGGCGAGGAGGCGCTGCGGCTGCTCGAACAGCACGACGTGGCGCTGCTCATCACCGATCAGCGGATGCCCGGCATGACCGGCATCGAGCTGCTCAAGCACACGGCCCCGCTCCGGCCCCACATGGTGCGCATTATCCTCACCGGCTACACCGACGTGACCTCGCTTGTCGAGGCCATCAACTGCGGGCAGGTCTACAAGTACGTCACCAAGCCCTGGGACAACGAGGTGTTACGACTGACAGTTAGCCGTGCTCTCGAACACTACGAGACAAGCAAGTCTCGCCACGAGCTGGCGCTCACCAACCTGCGGCTCGTCGGCCGCATGAAGGAGATGACGCGCGGCTTCGTGCGCGCCATCGCCGACGCGCTTGAGGCGAAGGACGAATACGTCCACGGACACGCGCGGCGCGTGCGCTCTTACGCCGCGTCCGTCGGCCGGCAGTTGGGGCTCGACGAAGAGGCGCTCGAACAGCTCGCGCTCGCCGCCTTCCTCCACGACATCGGCAAGATCGGGACGCCCGACTCGATTCTCCTCAAGCCCGGCCCGCTCACCCCCGACGAGACGGCGCAGGTGCGCCGGCACGCGCGCCGCGGCGCGCGCATGCTGACGGGCATCGTCGGGCTCGAAGGCGCGGCCGACGCCGTGCTCCACCACCACGAGCACTTCGACGGGACGGGCTACCCGGACGGCCTGAGCGGCGAACGCATCCCGCTCCTCTCGCGCATCATCCTCGTGGCCGACGCCTACGACGCCATGACCAGCCCGCGCCCCTTCCGCGAGGCGCTCACTCACGAGGAGGCGGTCGCGCGGCTGTCCGAAGGCGCGGGCACGAGGTTCGACCCAGAGGTCGTGCGCGTCTTCTGTGAGTTCGAGCCGCTGGCGCGCATCCGCAAGGCCATAGCGGCGGGCCCCTCGGCCGCGACAGCTAAGGGCTTCGAAGCCTCCGGCCTTAACTTCGACGAGCTGACGGAAAAAGTCTCGTGCGACCCGCTCCTTGCCGCGCTTGTCCTGCGGGCGGCCAACGCGGCATACGGCCTCTGTACGGCAAACCTCGACGCCGCCTGCTCCGCCCTCGGCCTCACGGGGCTGCGCGCGGCCATTGAGGGCGGCGTCTCTCAGGGCGAGGAAGGCGCGGCCCTCTCGGACGAGCAATGGGAGCACTCGCTGCGCGCGGCGGAGGCGGCGCGGCTCATCGCGGAGCAGACCCGCATCCTCGACTCGAAGGCGGCTTACACGCTCGGCCTGCTGCACGACGTGGGGCAGGTACTGCTCGACTCGCTCTTCCCCGCCACGGCGGCCGCTCTCGCCGGGCTCGACGTAGAAGAACGGGGTGAGTACGAGGCCGCCTCCTACGGCATCGACCACGCGCAGGTCGGGCAGTGGGCGCTGGAAGCATGCGGGGTGCCGCGACAGCTCGCCGCGGCCGTGCAGGCCCACCACGACGTGGACTGCGCGAACGACCCGGCGGCGCTGCTCCTGCACGTCGCTGATAGGGTTGCGCACGCCGACGACCCCTTTAAGGTCGCCGCGCTCGACTCCATCAGCACCGAGCGCCTCTACCTGCTCGGGCTCAGCCGTCACGACCTCTTCCGCGTCCACGCCCTGACGGGCGACGCGCTGGAGCGCAGGCTAAACCCGGTCATCTAGGATGACAGGGGCCCTATAAGGTCGCATCCGGGACCGAAATCCATTCGAGTGAAAGCAGAACATAAATGAGCAAGCCCCTGCGCATCCTCGGCATCGCCGGCAGTCTCCGCCGCCAGTCCTACAACCGCGGCCTCTTGCGCGCAGCCACCCAAACCGCGCCCGAAGGCACGACCATAGACATCTTTGAGATCGACGGCATCCCTCCCTTCAGCGAGGATGTCGAGCAGAATCAGCCAGCCGAGGTCGTGGAGATGAAGCGTCGCATCCGCGAGGCGGACGCCGACCTCTTCTCGGCAGGTAGAAGGATCTCTGTTCGAGGCCGTCGCCTGCAATACCGCCGGACGCACGAAAGGATGAGCGTGACCGGCCTGTCAGGAGGGTATCGACTTTGACCGACGAGCGCGTCATCCTCTGCGTCTTCGCGCACCCGGCCGACGAGAGTTGCACGGCCGCCGGCACCGCTTGCAGGTACGGCGAGGAGGGGGCCCGCGTTGCGCTCGTGACGGCGACACTCGGCGAAGAGGGCGGCGGCGGCGACCCGCCCGTCTGCACGAGGGAGGAGCTGCCGGCCGTGCGGAGGCTGGCCCGGCGCACGAGGTCGAGCGCTCGTTGTGGACGCCGCCGACCCCCTACCGGGAACTCGCGCTCGAGGATGACCCGGCGGGCGAGCCGGGCGTCGATTTTCTTTTAGACGTGAGCCGTTGGCGGGATCGCAAAGGGGCGGCGTTGCGCGCGCACCGGAGCCAGACGAAGAACACCGCCCGCCACTTCTTCGACCCTCCGGACAGGGAGCGTCGCTTGAGCGTCGAAGCCTTCCGCCGCGCCCGGACGGCGCACCCGCGGACGACATCTGGCCGCGGGCTACGGACACACCCCTTGAACCCCTTGCCGGCGGTGAGACTGTGTGCGGGCGCGCGGCTCTTGCGGAAAAAAGTAGATCTGTTGAAAGCTGTCAGAGGTGAAGCAAAGGAGATCATCCGGCGGCCACCAAAACGGCGGTCGGGTGAAGGGCGAATCGCGAGGTGCCGGGTTTGTCCACGATTGTGAAAGCGCCGTGTGACGAGACGGCGATCCGGGTCGGATCGGCGCAGACCCCTTGCCCGAGGCGGGCCGCTCCGTGGGTGCTGGCGGCGACTATTCTGGGGTCGAGCCTCACCTTCATCGACGGCACGGTCGTGGGCGTCGCCCTGCCGGTGCTCCAGCGTGAGATGGGGACGGACATCGCCGGGGCGCAGTGGATCGTTGAGGCCTATTCGCTGCTACTCTCCGCGCTGATCTTGGTCGGCGGCTCTCTAGGTGATCGTTGGGGCAGAAGGCGCGCCTTCTCCGCGGGCATCCTGCTCTTCGCGATAGCTTCGGCCGGCTGCGGGCTGGCGCAGGGCATCGCCCAACTCATCACGGCGCGCGCCGTGCAGGGTGTAGGCGCGGCCCTGCTAGTTCCTGGAAGCCTCGCGATTATCAGCGCCTCGTTCTCCGAAGAGGAGCGCGGGCGGGCCATCGGCACGTGGTCGGGCTTTTCGGCCATCTCGGCGGGCGTGGGGCCTGTGCTCGGGGGCTGGCTCGTCGCGAACGCCTCGTGGCGCTGGATATTCTTCATCAACCCTCCGCTCGCGGCCGTCGCGATTGCGATTACGTGGTGGCGCGTGCCCGAGAGCCACGACGAGGGCGCCGGGGCGCGCGTAGACATCCTCGGCGCGGCGGCCGCGACTCTGGGACTGGGCGGGGTCGTCTACGGGCTGGTCGAGGCGAGCGGGAGCGGCTTCACAGACGCGCGCGTGTTGGCCGGAATAGTAGCGGGCGCCGTCCTGCTCGCACTCTTCGTCTTCGTCGAGCACAGACGAGGCGCGCAGGCGATGATGCCCCTTGCCCTCTTTCGCTCGAAGACCTTCGCGGGGGCGAACCTGCTGACGCTCTTCCTCTACGCGGCGCTCGGCGGGCTGATGTTTTTCCTGCCGTTCAACCTGATTCAGGTGCAGGGCTATTCCCCGACCGGGGCGGGGGCCGCGCTCCTTCCGTTCGTGCTGACGATGTTCGTGCTGTCGCGCTGGGCGGGAGGGCTCGTCCGGCGTTACGGGGCGAGGCGGCCGCTCGTCGTCGGCCCCGTCGTCGCGGGCGCGGGCTTCGCACTCTTCATGCTGCCCGGCCCCGGCGCCGGCAGTTACTGGACGAGTTTCTTCCCGGCGGTGTTGGTGCTGAGCCTCGGTATGGCCGCGAGCGTCGCGCCGCTCACGACGACCGTGATGGGCGCGGTCGAAGAACGGCACGCCGGCGTCGCATCGGGCGTCAACAACGCGGTCGCGCGGACGGCGGGGCTCATCTCTATCGCCGTCTTCGGCGTCGTCATGGCAGGGGTCTTCGCACGGAATTATAGCGACGCACTCCGGCCACTAGACATGCCCGCCGAGACCCGCGCCGCCCTTGAGGCGCAGGCGAGCCGTCTGGCCGACGTCTCCTTACCGGAGTCTTTAGAGCCTGAGACCGGGCGGGCGGTCAAACGCGTCGCGGAAGAGTCGTTCGTGAGCGGCTTCCGCGTCATCATGCTTATTGCCGCGACGCTCGCGCTCGCGGGTGCGTTCGTCGCACTGTTGCTCATCGAAGGGAGGCAGCGGCCCGCGGAGGCGGACGGCTTGCCCGCGATTGATCCCCCGCGATAATGAGAAGCAGGCCGTAGTGGGCGTGTCGCTCACTGGTTTGCCTGAGCGGCAGGAGTGAAAAACTTCTTCAGCGCGGCTTTGGTCTCCGCCGGCCGCTGTTCCATCAGCCAGTGCCCGGTGTCGGTGAGTTTGATTGACGTGACGTTGTCGGCGACGAGTCGCGCCTGAATCTCCAACGCGCCGCCCATCGCCTTGTCGCCTTCGACGGTCAAGACCGGCATCGGCAACTTCACGGTCGCAAATTTCCGATTGTCCGCCGCGTCCTGCGTGTTGAATAACTTGAACATCTCGAAGGCCGCGCGCATCGCACCTTCCTGCGCGTACGCTTCGGCGTAGAACTGGCGGTCGGCTTCGGGAAATGTCTCCGGGTGCGGCGAGAGCGTCTGCCAGAAGTGTTCGAGGAAAAGGCGCTCGCGCCCCCTTACGAGTTCGAGCGCGACGGGGCTGTTGACGAAGTGAAAGTGCCAGAGGGCCGGGGTCGTGTAGACCTTTTCCCAGACATCGCCGACGCCCGGGATCGGAGCTTCGAGCAGCGCGAGTTTTTCCACCTCGCTCGGGAACTGCGCGGCGTATGCGTAAGCGACCATCAGGCCGATGTCGTGGCCGACGAGATCGATCTTTTGATAGCCGAGACTTTCAACCAACTCGTGGATGTCAACGGCCAGAGTCTTCTTGTCGTACCCCGCGGCGGGTCGCGAAGAATCGCCGAGCCCCCGCAGGTCGGGCGCGATGACCGTGAAGTCCTTGCCGAACTCTTCGAAGAGCGGGATCCACATGTGTGAGGTGTCGCCGAAGCCGTGAACCAAGACAAGCGGCCGCGTGCCCGTCCCGGCCTTCAGATAGTGGATTCTGACGCCGTTGACGTTCGCCGTCAGCGATTGGTAGTTAACACTTCGCGCATGCGCCTTCGCGCCGAGAACTGAAGCAAGAACAATCCCCACGCAGAGAATCGTTAACCTCTTCAAGGAAGAGTGACGGCAGTTGGTCCAATTGTTCATGGTTTTTCTCCGCCGTGGGCGAGGAAACAAATCAAAGGCGAGGCTGCGCGTGTGAAATGGAGGAAGGAATATACATCAGATTAACGTGCATCCGCGTTAAATTTGAATCCGGCCGGCCGAACGGGCTGATGGACGAGTTCTCCTCATGAAGCGTGACCGTCACGTCGGTGGGAATGGGTGCCGGTTCAAAGCCCTTCATCGGCCACAGGCCCCCGCCACCTAACATCGTCGCGGTCACCTCGGTGAAGTCGT
>JAFAVK010000144.1 GCA_019242475.1 Acidobacteriota bacterium
GCCCGCTGCTGCAGGAGCAGGCGCCCGCGCCGGTCGAAGACGAAGACGGAGAAGGCGCGGTGGAGCGCGCCCGCGCGGTGCACCTCCAGCTTCTCGCCCACGCCCAGCTCGCGGTCACTCTCGTCCACCAGGATCAACTGCTCCGCCGCCATAAGAGCCCTCTAACGTCGCGTCAACATTCCACCCCTTCGCCGCGCGTGAAAGTTTCAAGAGCCGTCGCCGCGCCCTCACATTCTCAAGAGACCTCGCGCCCCAACCTCCCGCGAGCGCGAGGCGAGGTGGCGGTTCAAGACGTTTGCCCTTGAACGTTTTGCACGTTTTAGATTATGAGGGCAAATTTGTCAAGTGGCGATTTTGTGCCGGTAGGCGATTTCTTGTGAGCGAAATGTGCGATTTGGTCTCTTTACATGAGCATTTCATTCTGTTAAGGTGTCCCCCCGGAGAACGTTTCGGGCGAATGACATGCTCAGGGAGATTAAAGGCAGGCATCTGACGAGCAGGGAGGCCGCGCGCGCGCTCGGCGTGAGTGAGGCCTCCGTCAAGCGCTGGGCCGACAGCGGACTGCTCCCGATGGAGAAGACCCCCGGCGGCCACCGACGCTTCCGCCCCGAGGACGTGGCCGCCCTATGCCACGCGCGTCCCGCCGCCGTGGACATGGAGCTGCCCGCCTTGAAGAGGGTCGTGCTCAGCACGGCGGCCCCGCAGGCCGAAGCGCTCGAACCCGCGCGCGAGGCCGCGCTCGCCGAGGAGACCTTCAGCGCGCTCCTCGAAGGGCGTGACGAGGAACTTTCGTCGCTGTTCGTCAGGCTGCACCTGCACGGCCTGAGCGTCGGGCAGCTCGCCGACTCCCTTCTCTGCGCGGCCATGCGGAGGGTCGGAGACCTCTGGCACGCGGGCGAGCTGACGGTGGCGCAGGAGCACGTGGCGACGCGCACGGCGCTCGTCGCCTTGCAGGGCTTACAGGCGTCGCTCCGGAAGTCGGGCGGCGGCCGGATGCGGGCGCTCTGTTGCAGCGTCGAGGACGACTTCCACGAACTGCCGCTGCAGCTTGCACGGCTGACGCTCGAAGCCTCGGGGCTGGCCGTCTTCGACCTGGGGACGAGCACGCCCTTCTCGGCGCTGGCCGAGGCGGTGCACAGGTTCCGCCCCGAGCTGGTCTGCGTCTCCTCGACCGTGCTCCAGCGGCTAGACCGCGCCGTCTACGAGTACGCGGGCTTCGGCAAGGCCGCGCGGCGCGCGGGGGCGGCCGTGGTGCTGGGCGGCGCGGGCTTCCGCGCGGAGGGCCTGCGCGGGCGTCTGCCGGCCGACCTGCACGCCGAGAGCTTCCGCGAGTTGGAGGAGTTCGCGGCGGCCGTGCTGGGCGCGGACGAAGATTGAACGGTCAGAGGCTTGTGAAAGGTATGAGTAAGAAAATTGTGGCCGCGGGACTCCTGGTGCTGCTCACGGCCTTGATCGTGAAGGCGGAGCGGAAGGAGAAGGAGGGGCTGAGGGTCGTCCCCTCGGTTGACCTGCCGCGCTACGCGGGGCTCTGGTACGAGGTGGCGCGCCTGCCAAACCGCTTCGAGGAGAAGTGCGCGGGCGACGTGAGGGCCGAGTACACGCTCAAGGGGGGCGACCGCATCAGGGTCGTCAACCGCTGCCGCAAGAGGGACGGGCGGCGGACGGAGGCCGTGGGCGAGGCGAAGCGCGCGGACAGGCGCGGGCCGAATTCGCGCCTGAAGGTGAGGTTCGCCCCCGGCTTCCTCTCCTTCCTGCCCTTCGTCTGGGGCGACTACCAGATCATCGAGCTGGCGCCCGACTACACGCACGCCCTCGTCGGCGCGCCCGACCGCAAGTACCTCTGGGTGCTCGCGCGCACCCCGCGCCTGGACGAGGCCACGTACCTTCGCCTGCTCGAAGCCGCCCGCGCCCAGGGCTTCGACGTGAGCAGGATGATCCGGACGCAACACGGCTGAGGAAGGTTACGGCGTTTTATGAATCCGTCGGCGGGCGAGCGTTCGCCGCAAGACGTTTGGGGGCGGGACGCGTGGGCGAGGAATGAGCGCCGCGCGCGCGGCCACGCGCTGCGCGCCGGCTCCGAGGCCGCGGCGTGGCGCGCGCTCAACCGCGAGGCGCGGCGCGTGATGCGCACCTACACGACCAGCTTCTTCATCGTCAGCCGCTTCCTGCCGCGCGCCAAGCGCGAGGAGGTCGAGGCCGTCTACGCCGCCGTCCGCTACCCGGACGAAGTGGTGGACACTTTCCCACTCGACCCGCAGGCCAAACTTCGACTGCTCGCGGAGTGGGGCGCGCACTACGAGGCCGGCATCGCGAGCACGTCTCTTCAGGAAGCCTTGAGCCGCGGCGTGCCCGCGCACCTCGCCGGCTTCACGCGCGTCGTGCGCGAGCGCGACATCCCCGAAAGGCACTACCGCGCCTTCCTCGACGCCATGCGGCTCGACATCCGGCCGCGCCCCTTCAAGACGCTCGACGACCTGATCCGTTCTTACGTCTACGGCAGCGCGGTCGTCGTCGGCTACTTCCTGACGCACGTCTACGGCGCGCGCGACCCGCACAGCTTCACGCGCGCACTCGGCTCGGCGCGCGACCTCGGCGTCGCGCTCCAGTTGACCAACTTCCTGCGCGACGTGGCCGAAGACCAGAGGCGCGGCCGCGTCTACCTGCCCGTTGACGCGCTCCGCGCCGAGGGCATTGAGGCGCTCGACGCCGAAGACCCGCGGCAGCAGGCGCCGCTCGCGCGCGTGCTCCGGCGCCTCGCGGCCTACGCCGCCGAACGTTACGCGAGCGCCGAGCGACACCTTGACGCCTTCTCGCCCGACTGCCGCCTGGCGATTCAGGCGTGCGTAAAAGTCTACGGCCGCCTCAACGAGCGCATCGCCGCGAGCGCCGGCGGCGCCGCGCGCCGCGAGAGCGTGCCGCTGCGCGAGAAGTTCGAGGTGCTCCCGCCGAGCAAGTACTGGCGCATCCCGCTCGCGTACCTCTTGAGATGAAGAGAACGGATGACAGGCGCGTGCTCGTCGTCGGCGGCGGCCTCGGGGCCTTGAGCGCCGCAGTACACCTGCGCCTGAAGGGCTTTGACGTCACGCTGCTCGAAGCCTGCGAGCGCGTCGGCGGCCGCGCCAACCTCATCGAGCGCGACGGCTTCCGCTTCGACACCGGCCCTTCGCTCCTCAACTACCCCTGGGTCTTCGAGGAACTCTTCGCCGCGGCGGGCAAACGCATGGAAGATTACGTGCGCCTGCTCCCCGTCGAGCCTTCCATCACCTTCCGCTGGACGGACGGCACGCGCTTCACGCTCTCGTCCGACCTGCAAACCTTCCTCGCCGAGTGCGAGCGTCTGGAGCCCGGCTGCGCGCCTTCCGTCTTCGACTTCATGCGCGACGCGGGCGAGAAGTTCCGCGTCGCGTTCGACAAGCTGGTCAGCCGCAACGTTGACAACCCCGCGAAGTGGCTCGGCGCGCTCACGCCGCGGGAGCTGCTGGGCGCGGGCCTCTGGCGCTCCTTCTACGGCGAGCTGCGCCGCCACTTCAAGAGCCGGCACGTGCGCGAGGCGCTCGGCTCCTACGCGATGTACCTCGGCGGCTCGCCCTATCAACTGCCGGGCATGTTCACCATCCTGCCCTACGGCGAGATGGCACACGGGCTCTGGCTCCCCCGAGGCGGCGTCTACGGTCTGGTCGAAGGGATCGAGAAGCTCGCGCGTGAGGTCGGCGTCGAAGTCCGCACGCGCTGTCGCGTCTCGAAGATCATCGCGCGCGACGGGCGCGTCCGCGGCGTGCAGCTCGCCGACGGAACCTTTGAGAGCGCGCCGCTGGTCGTCTCGAACGTGGACGCGCCGACGACCGACACGAAGCTCGTCGAGTCCGACAAGCCTTACGCCGCGCGGTCGCGCGCCGCGAAGACGAAGATGACGCCCGGCGTCGTCACCTTCTACTGGGGCGTGGCCGGCGAGGTCGAGGGGCTGGGCCATCACTCCGTCTTCCTGCCCGAAGACTACCGCGGCGCCTTCGAAGACCTGTTGAAGCATGGACGCGTTCCGCGCGCGCTCCCCTTCTACGTGGCCGTGCCTTCGGCGACCGACGCGGGGCTCGCCCCCGCGGGCTGCTCTTCGGTCTTCGTGCTCGCGCCGACGCCGACGCTCAGCCGCATGAACGGGGCCGACTGGCGCGAGGAGGCGCGGCGGATAAAGGCGCGCGTGTTGGAGACGCTCCGCCTGCACGGCGTGGCGCTCGACCCGGCGCGCTTCGCGTGCGAGGAGGTCTACACGCCCCCGGACTGGCAGCGCAGGTTCGGGCTCTACGACGGCTCGGCCTTCGGCGCGGCGCACACGCTCTTTCAGGTCGGGCCGTTCCGCCGGAAGAATTTTTCGGAGGAGTTGGAGGGGCTCTACTACGTCGGCGCGAGCACGACGCCGGGGACGGGGATGCCGATGGTGGTGCTCTCGGGCAGGCTCGTCGCGGAGAGGATTTCCGAGCGTGTTCGTTGAGCGCCACGGCGGAGGCCCCGAAGTCTACTTCGCGCTGCACGGCTGGGGCGGCGACCGGCGGACGTTCGCGCCGCTCGCGCCGCGCGTTCCCGAAGGCGCGAGCCTTTACGCGGCCGACCTGCCGGGCTGCGGCGACTCGCCGCGACCGCGCGCTTGGACTGTTGGCGCTGTGGTCGAGGAAGTGGTCGCGGCGGTGCGTGAGATTGAGTCATCAAGCGTGACGCTCGTCGGCAACTGCGGCGGCGCGGTCTTCGCGCTGCTCGCCGCGCGCGAGTTGGAAGCGTTGGTCGAGCGCGTCTCGATGATCGACCCGTTCGCCTACCTGCCGCGCTACTTCAGGCTCTTCAACGCGGGCGAGTTCGGGCGGCGCGCTTACGAGGCGACCTTCGCGAACCCGCTCGGCCGCCGGTTGACGAACCATTCTTTGCGCGGACGCCGCGCGGGCGCGGCCGACCTGACGGCCTCGTTCGCGAGGGTTGACCACGAGGCGGCGCGCCGCTACCTCGCGCTCTACGAGGAGGTCGGCGGCGTGGAAATTGTCCGCGGCCTGAAGGCGCCCGTCGAAATCGCCTACGGCGAGCGGACGTTCGGGGCCGTCAAGCGCTCGCTCCCCGTGTGGCGCGAGGTTCTGCCACACGCGCGCGTGCGCGAACTGAAAGGGGCTGGGCACCAGCCTTTCGTGGAGTCGCCCGCGCAGTCGGCCGAGTTCATCTTCGGGGGCGGGCGGGCGGGGGAAAGCGGGTGACGGTTTGAGCGAGCTGTTCATGAAGTTCGTCGCGTCAGAGCGTGACGGCGTCGAGGCGGCGCTGCGGCGGAGCCTTCCTACCAGCACGCTCGCGCCCGCCGGCCGGCTCAACGAGGCGCTCGAATACGCGGTCTTCCCCGGCGGCAAGCGCCTGCGGCCGGCGCTCGCGCTGCTCGCCGCGCGCCTCGCGGGCGCCTCTCACGCGCAGGCGCTCCGCATCGCCTGCGCCGTCGAGTTTCTCCACACCAGCTCGCTCATCCTCGACGACCTGCCCTCGATGGACGACGCGACCGTGCGGCGCAGACGGCCCGCGCTCCACCTCGTCTTCGGCGAGGGCGTCGCCGTGCTCGCGGCGGTCGCGCTGCTCAACCAGTCGTACGCGCTCCTCTCCGAGGCGGCCCGCGGCGACGGCGGCGCACTCCTGCGCGCGGCGGCGCGCTGCGTCGGCTCCGACGGGATGGTCGGCGGTCAGGTCGTCGATCTTGAGACGCGCGCGGGCGCGACCGACGAGGAGACTCTCGCGAGCCGCGACCTGAAGACGGTCGCGCTCATGCGTCTGATGATGTCGGCCGGCGCGCTCGCCTGCGGCGCGGGCGTCGAAGAGACTTCGGCGCTCGCGGACTTCGGCGAATGCTTCGGCCGCGCTTACCAGGTCTGCGACGACGTGTGGGACGAGACGCGCCCGAGCGAGGTGACGGGCAAGTCCGCGCGGCAGGACGCGCGCCACGGACGCGCGAGCGCAGTCGCGGGCTTCGGCGTGGAGGGCGCGCGCCTCTTCGCGCGGCGGCTCGTGGCGCGCGGCGTGGCGCGGCTGCACACGCAGTTCGGCGCGCGCGAGGAGGTGACGCTCCTCTCGGACGCCGCGCGCTACTTGCTCGAAGCGACGGGCGCGGCCCGCGCGAAAGGGCCGGCGCGGCCCGCCCGGGAAGAGGCCGTCGCCTGATGCCCCTCCTCTTTACCGCCGCCGTGCTCCTCGTCGCCGGCGTGACGTTCGGCGTGGCTTTGTGGAACGCGCTCGCGTGGCCGCGCGTCGGCGACTCGGGGGTGAGGCTGGAGGCGGGGCCGCCTTCGGTGTCGGTGCTGATTCCGGCGCGCGACGAGGAGGCAAACGTCGCGGGCTGCCTCGACTCGGCGCTCGCGCAAAGGCAGACGGTGCTGGAGGTGCTCGTCTACGACGACCACTCGACAGACCGCACGGCCGAGATCGTCGAAGCGTACGCGCGGGGCGACCGGCGCGTGCGCCTCGTCCGGCCCGCGGAGCTGCCCGAGGGATGGTGCGGGAAGACCTTCGCGTGCGCGCGCCTGGCCGCGGAGGCGCGGGGGCGTTGGCTCCTCTTCCTCGACGCGGACGCGCGGCTCGTCGGTCGAGACGCCGTCTCGCTCGTCGTCGGGGAGGCGCTGGCGCGCGGCGTGACACTGCTCTCCTGCTGGCCGCGCATCCTGACGCGCGGCTTCTGGGAGGGGGCGCTGATGCCGTTGCTCAACTTCGTCGTCTTCACGCTCTACCCGGCGCCGCTCGCGCAGAGGCGCGACGACGAGTCCCTGGGGCTCGCGCACGGCTCGTGCGTGCTCGCGCGGCGTGACGCGTACGAGGCGGTGGGAGGGCACGCGTCGGTGCGCGGAGAGCTGTTCGAGGACACGAGGCTGGCGCAGGTCTGGCGGGCGCGCGGACAAAGGGGCCTGTGCCTTGACGGGGGCGTCGTCGTGGCGGTCAGGATGTACCGCTCGTTCGGCGAAATCTGGGCCGGCTTCCGCAAGAACTTCTTCCCGGCCTTCCGCGGCGCACACACTTTCGGGGCGTTCCTGGCGCTGCACCTCTTCGTCTTCCTGCTGCCGTTCGCGCTGGCGCCGCTCGCGTTGCGCCGGCCGTGGGCGTGGCCGCTGGCGGCCGCGGCCGGCTGCGTGCTCGCGACGCGCGCGGCGCTCGCCTTGAGGTTCGGGCACCCTTGGTGGTCGGCCTTGCTTCATCCGCTGGGCGAGGCCGTCCTCGTCGCGCTCGGGCTCGCGTCGTGGCTCGATTGCAGGTCGGGGCGCGGCGTCGAGTGGAAGGGGCGCCGCTACCGCGCGGCCGTCGAGACTCAAGCTCACTTACAGACCGAAGGGGCGAAAGAATGAGAGCGTCCGTGCACGCGGGGCGGCGGGCGGTCGTCATCGGCGGCGGGCTCGGCGGCCTGGGCGTGGCCGTGCGGCTCGCGGCCTCGGGCTGGCGCGTCCGAGTCTGTGAGCAGGGGCCGCGCCTCGGCGGGAAGATGAACGCGTTCGAGCGCGGCGGCTTCCGCTTCGACACGGGGCCTTCGCTCATCACGATGCCGTGGGTCTTCGAGGAGCTGTTCGAGGCCGCCGGCAGTTCCCTCCACGAACACGTCAGGCTCACGCAGGTGCGACCGCTCGCCGACTACGTCTTCGACGACGGCACGCGCTTCGCCTACACCACGTCGCTGCCCGAATGGCTCAAGGCCGTGCGGCAGCTTGAGCCGCGCGACTGCGAAGGCTTCCTCAAGTTCATGCGTCTCGGCGCGCGTCTCTTCGCGCTCTCGCGCGAGACGTTCCTGCGCCGCGCGCCCGCGTCCCCGCCCGACCTGCGCTCGCTCAAGGCGCTCAGGCATCTCCCCCTGCGGCGCGCGTGGGGCAACTACCACTCGACGGTCGCGGCACACTTCCGCAGCCCGCACCTGCGCCGGATGTTCGACCGCTACCCGACCTACGTCGGCTCCTCGCCCTACCGCACGCCGGCCACGCTCGCCGTCATCCCGTACATCGAGTACGCGTACGGCGGCTGGCACGTCGAGGGCGGGCTCTACCGCATCGTCGAGAGCCTGGCCGGGCTCGCGCGCGGGCTCGGCGTGACCCTTCACACGTCGGCGCGGGTTAAGGCGATTGAGCATGAGAATCGTCGGGTACGCGGCGTCAGGCTGGCGGACGGGACGGGAATTGCGGCGGACGTGGTCGTGATGAACGGCGACGCCGCTTTGACGGACGAGCTGCTCGGCGGCTTGAGCGGAAACGGTCACGGGATGGGCGCCCAGTCCGAGAGGTCGCTCTCCGGCTTCGTGCTGCTGCTCGGCGTCAAGAGGAGAATCGAAGGGCTCAGGCACCACACCGTCTACTTCTCGGAAGACTACCGGGCGGAGTTCTCGCAGCTCTTCGACGAGAGGCGCTTCCCAGACGACCCGACCGTCTACGTCTGCGCCCCGAGCCGCACCGACGCGAGCACCGCGCCCGAGGGCTGCGAGACGCTCTTCGTCATGGCAAACGCGCCGGCCGCCGCCGCGCCTTGGGACGAAAGGCAGACGGATGAAGCGAAGGCACGCGTCTTCGAGCGCCTGTCGAAGGGCGGCTTTCCCGACGTCGAGAGCGACACGGTCGTCTCGGACGTGTGGACGCCGGGCCGTTTCGCGCGCGACTATTTGAGCCCGGGCGGCGCCATCTACGGCACGCACTCGCACGGGTGGCGGCGCGCCTTCCTGCGACCGCCGAACAGGCACCCGCGCGTCGGCGGACTCTACCAGGTCGGCGGCAGCATCCACCCCGGCGGCGGCACGCCCACCGTCCTGCTCTCCGCGCAGATCACGACCGACCTCATCGGGAGGCATGAGCGTTGAGCGCGACGGCGGGCACCGCGACCATCCCGCGCTGGCGCCGCGCGGCACGTTGGGCGGCGCTCGCCGTCTTCGCCGTCTTGTGGTTCGGCGGCGTCGCGACCGCATGGCTCGGCGTCGAGCGCGCGGACGCGGGCCGTCTCGCCTCCCTCTTCCTGCTCACGGCGGGGCTAATTGTCCTGCTCGGCGAAAGGACGACGGGGGGTGCCCTGTCGCTCGTGTGCGTGGCGGCGCTGGGCTTCGCGGTCGAGGCGCTGGGCGTCCACACGGGCTTCCCCTTCGGCCGCTACGCGTACACGGACGCGCTGCGACCGCAGCTGCTCGGCGTGCCCCTGGTGATGGGGCCGGCGTGGGTGGTGCTGGTCGCGTTCTCGTCGGACGCGGCGGCGAGCCTGAAGCTTAGAGGATGGATTGCGACAGTCTTCGCGGCGCTCCTGACGACGGCCGCAGACCTCGTCATCGACCCGCTCGCCGCGAACCGGCTCGGCTACTGGAGGTGGGAGGAGGCGGGGGGCTACTACGGAATCCCCTTCGTCAACTTCGCCGGCTGGCTCCTGACGGCGCTGGTCTCCTGCCGCCTCCTGGGCGCGCGCGAGAACCCTTGGGCCGGCTTCGCGGGCGCGGCCATCATGCTCTTCTTCGCGCTGCTCGCGCTCGCGCACTCGCTCACTTTCGTCGCGCTCGTCGGCCTCGCGCTCTGCGCCGCGCCGCTCGTCCGCCGCGCCCGGCCGGCGACCCTGAGCTGTGGTAAGACGTACCGTTAATTCAGAGGGTATGAGGCCGTTAAAGCGTAGCTGGTCTGAGCTAATCCTGGCAGGTATCAACCCCATCGCCCGTCAGAATCTGGCGAATCGCTTCCGACACTTCCTCGTCCTCAGGACTGATGCAGCCGGTGTTGACGCACGTCCCGCCGAAGAGCTTCCGCTCGGCGAGGGCCACCGTCATCCCGGCCCTGGTCAGTCGCCCGGCCAGCGACGGGCCAGCTTGGCCCGCGCCGATGATGATCGCGTCGAACCTTCTCATCGTGTTGCGACCCTTACGGATGCGACGTAGGCGTGCTCGGTAGCTGAACGGTGAACACCGCCCCCTCTCCGCGCCCCCGGCTGTGCGCCATGATTGTCCTGCCGTGGAGTTCCACGATGTGACGTGCTATCGCCAGCCCCAGCCCGAGGCCGCCGCCCGTCCCTTCCGCCTGGCGGTAATGGTCGAAGACGAAGGGTAGAAAACCGGGGTCGATGCCCTCCCCGGTATCACTGACGGTGACCGTGTGGTGTCCGTCCCACGTCCCCAGCGAAATCGTTCGGCCCACCACCAGCCCACGTCGTCCACGTGCACGTGCAGGTGCCAGACCCGCGGGGAGACGCCCGCGGCGCCCTTTTCTCACTGGCGGGAAGTCTCGAACTGGCGAAGTGATTTGAACGCCGCGCGCAGCTCCTCAGAGAAAGATTGCGGCTGCTCCCAGGCCGCGAAGTGGCCGCCTTTGGGGAGCCTGTTGTAATGGATGAGTTTGGGATACGCCCGCTCCGCCCAACTCTGCGGGGCCGCGTATATCTCATCCGGGAAGACGCTCACGGCGACCGGGATGGCGACGTGCTTCGGGGCGAAGAAGGCGAGCTTGTTCTCCCAGTACAGGCGGGCCGAAGAGACCGCCGTGTTCGTCAGCCAGTAGAGCGTGATGTTGTCGAGCACGTCGTCCCGCGTCAGGCCCTCGGACTGCCCGTCGAAGACGCGCGAGATGAGGGCGTAACTCGCCGCGTCGTGGTCGAGCATCCAGGCGGCCAGGCCGACGGGCGAGTCCTCAATCGCGTAGAGCGTCTGCGGGCGGTTCGTCATCTCCTGCGCGTAGCCGAGGCCGTTCTTGTAGAAGAAGTCGAGCTGGTTCCACGCGTTCTTCTCGTCGTCCGAGAGGCCGGGCGGCGGCGGCTCGCCGAACTGGAGCGCCTTCGCGATGTCGGCCGGCACGGTGGCGGCCATGTTGGTGTGGATGCCGAGCAGTTCCGGCGGCGCGAGCAATGCCATCTGCTCCGTGACCGCGTTCCCCCAGTCGCCGCCCTGCGCCACGAAGCGCGTGTAGCCGAGCCGCTTCATCAGCACGACCCAGGCGCGCGCGATGCGTGCGGGGTCCCAGCCGGGCGCGGCCGGCTTGCCCGAGAACCCGTAGCCCGGCAGCGACGGGATCACCACGTCGAAAGCGTCTTCGGCCTTTCCGCCGAAGGCGGTCGGGTCGGTCAGCGGGCCGATGATCTTCAACTGCTCGATGACGGAGCCGGGCCACCCGTGCGTGACGACGAGCGGCAGCGCGTTCTTCTCTTTCGAACGGACGTGGATGAAATGAATGTCGAGCCCGTCGATGTTCGTGACGAACTGCGGCAGGGCGTTCAGCCTCGCCTCGACCTTGCGCCAGTCGTACTTGGTCTCCCAGTAGCGCGCGAGTTCCCGCATCGTCGCGAGCTTCACGCCCTGGGAGCGGTCGCCGACCGTCTCCTGCTCGGGCCAACGCGTGGCGGCGATGCGCCGGCGGAGGTCGTCGAGCGCCGCCTGCGGAACCTGGACGCGGAAGGGGCGGATCGCATCGCCGTCGCCCTTGAGCGCCTCGGACGCGACCGCCGCGCCGGCCCGGGCGGGTTGCTGCGCGTGAACGGCCGCGGGCGCCGTCAGAGACATGAACGCCGCCAGGAGCACGAAGAGGAATCGCGAGGCGCGGCCGAAGATGTGCGTGAACTTGGTCTTGACTGCGTGGTGTATTTTCTCTGTTCGCATGGTCTGCTCTCCTTCACAAAATTGCCGTCCGTCGCGCGCACTCGATTCGGCGCGGCGCGATGACGGGGCCGAGTAGACCACCAAGTTGAAGATGAATCTATTAGACGATGGTATCGGTCAATACCTTGGTATCAATCGGCGCGGCGGCGGGGAGGTTAAGCGCCGCAAGGTGAGCCGCGCGGCGATTCGAAGGCCGCACGGCAGACCGAGGGCGGCCAGCCGCGCGATTACGGGTGCCCCATCGGAGTGTTAGACCTCGACGAGCTGCTGGCCGCCGTCGATGTCGTAAGTGGCGCCCGTGAGGGCCGTGTTCGTCATGAGGTGGACGGCGAGCGCGGCGACGTCTTCGGGGCCGACGACGCGGCCGATAGGCAGCGTCTTGCGGAGCTGTGCGCGACGTTCGTCGAGCCGGTCGCCGAGCAGAGTCGCAGACAGCGGCGTGTCCACGAAGCCGGGCGCGATGAGGTTAACGCGGACGGGCGCGAGCTCAAGCGCGAGCACCTTCGTGAGCGCCGGCAGCGCGGCCGTGAGCGCCGAGGCGAGCGCCATCCCGACGGCCGGGCGGCGGCCGCCTGTGCCGCCGACGAACAGCAACGTCCCTCCGGGCCGCACCCCGGCGGCGGCGTTGCGGGCGACGTGGAGCGGCAGCAAGGTGTGCTGCTCCACGTGGCGGCGCGCCCGCTCGAAGTCCATGTCGGCGAGGCGCGCGTAGTACGGCCCGCCGGCCGTGACCAACACGTGGTCAACCGGCGCCGGCAGCTCGTCGAAGAACCGCTTGAGGCGCTCGAAGTCCGTCGCGTCGAAGGCGGCGCTGCGCGGCGCGTCGAGTTCGAGCGCCGCGCGCCGGAGGCGCTCCGGGTCGCGGCCGGTTATGACGACGCCGGCCCCCTCGGCGCGCGCCCGTCGGGCCGTCTCAAGACCGATGCCGGAGCTTCCGCCGATCACGACGACGGTCTGCCCGCGAAGGGTCGGAGAGACTGTGGTTCCGTTGTCCATGGCTTCCTCCGGCGGTCACCGTAGAAGACGTTCATTCACACGGCGGCCGGGACGTGAAGGACTTCCTCCATGCGGCGGTCGGCGGCGGCCGCCGCCTCCTCCGGGCTGCTCCCCTGCTGGCGGGCGCTCAGGTAGGGCGCGTACCAGTCCGACCAGTGATGTTTCGCGTGCGTCTTCTCATAGCCGCCGTGGCGCCCCTCCGTTTCGCGGAGGAGTTCCGCGAGGGACGCAACGTCCGCGGCCCGCGCACGCGTCGGCTCCCACTCGCGGCCGGGACGCCGCGCTCTGATCTCCTGGAGCAGCCAGCCGTTCCCGTCCGGGTCTTTGAACGAGGCGAACGAGGCGTAGGAACGACCCCCGGGGTCGCGCCCGCCGACGATTGAGTTGTCCTCGGCGCGGTGGAAGACCTCGCTCACTTCGACGCCGCGGGCGAGGAGGTCGGCGCGGGCGGCGTCGATGTCGTCCACGGCGAGGAGCAGGCTCTCCGCCGAGCCGGGCTCGGCCTGCGTGAGACCCTTGCCGATCCAGATCGAGCATTCCGACCTGGGGGGCGTCAGTTGCACGACGCGGAACTCGTCGCCCCTCGCGATGTCGGCGTCGAGCCGCCAGCCGAGACTCTCGTAGAACGCTTTCGCGCGGTCTACGTCGGAAACGCCGAGCGTCACGACTTCGAGCTTCATGTCCACCGCTGCGTCTTTTGCCGTTGACATAAATCCTCCTATGCATTTTCAGCCGTCGTTGCAGAACACTGACACCTTGCCCCGGCCTCACAACTCGTAATCGAGGGCCAGGATTTCGGCGCGAAGCGGGTTGACGAAGTTTTGCAGGACGCGCTGATGCTCCGGGTGCGGGTAATAGGCTTCCCGGCTCGTCCCCTCCGCCCAACGAAACAGAACAATGTGCTCGACCATGGCCTTTCTCCTTGACCGCCTAGAGAGAAGCGAGCGAGGCGACGATTTCGTCCGTGGTCACGATGGCGCTCGCGTAGTTCGGGAGGTTGAGGTTGAAGGCGGCGTGCATCATCTCGTCCGAGTAGTCCGCGGTCGCGTCTTTGACCACGGTGACCTCGTAGCCCAGCTCGGCGGCGAAGCGCACCGTTGCCTCGACGCAGGTGTGCGCGATGAGCCCGACGACGATGAGCCGCTGGACGGCGTGCTTCTTGAGCTGCAAGTCGAGGTCTGTGTTCGCGAAGCCGCTGGAGCACCAGTGCTCCTGTGCCACGATGTCGCCCGGCCGCGGCGCGAACTCCTCACGAATCTCGCCGCCCCACGTCCCCTCTTCGAAGACCTTGCGCTCCCACGCCGCCTTCTGAATCGGGGCAATGTACTTCCATGTCTCATAGTCGCCGGGGCGGTACCGTCGGTGCATGGCGTAGAGGACGCGGAGCCCCGCCGCGCGCGCCGCGTTCACGACTTGCAGCATGTGCGGGACGCAATCATTTGCTTCCGCGACGGCCCGAATCCTCTCCCAAATCTTGCCGCCCTCGGAGATGAAATCGTTGTACGGGTCGATGACGAGAAGCGCGGTGAGCTGCTTGTCAAACTTCAGCTCTGCCATGTCATTCCTCCCGTGCATTCACCCGAATTCAGAGTCAGCCTACCAGGCGGCCCGCCCCCGAAGTCGCGGGCCGGCGTCGGTCTCACCACGCCGCGCGCGTGGCGGGGCTTCGCGACAAGAGCACCCGGCTCACGACCAAGACCCACGCGAGGCCGATGAAGGGCGAGACGAACCGCGAATAGGCGCCGTCCGGTGCCCAGAATCCGCCGCCCAGCCACGTGGTGCCGCCCAGCACGCCGAGCACGACGGCCGCGACCCCGACCGCGAAGAGCGCGTCCGAGATCAGCCCGCCCCGCCAGAGCCCGAACGCCCCGGACATGATCAGCATCGCGCGCGGGAACGAACTCAGCACGACGATGGCCCACGCGAAGTCGTTCAGCCCCGACGTGAGCGCGTGGTTGCCGGAGCCGGCAATCGAGTACGCGAGGGCCGCGACCAACGAGATGAGCAGGAGGAACAGCGCTCCGAACGCCGCGCTGGAGGCGGTCGCCGCCGCGCCCCAGCCGTCTTCCCCCGCGTCCGCCAGGGTGCTCCTGAGCGCCGCCGCGAACCACATGAGGTTGAGGAGATTCAGGCCGGAGAAGACCGCGGCGAGCAGGATGCGCGTGCGCTCGCCGGAGTAGAACGCGGCGAGTGTGTCGGGCGACGCGCCGACCCCCGGCTGATAGCCGTAGATGACGTACGCGATGATGAAGAGGACGACGAACTGGATGCCGGCCGTGCGCCACAAGCGTTCCCAGAACGCCGGGGTGGTGTACACGCTGGTTGATGCGGTCTCGGTTGTTGTTGATGCGCTCATGACGATCTCCTCTCGAACTGAAGTTGAATTCGGAATGTCGCCGCCCCGTCAACGTGCGTAACTCGTGAAGACGAAGTCGCGGTCTTTGGCGGGCGCGTGGCAGGCGAAGCAGGTCTTGTGCACCGCCTCGCCGTCGGGTTTGCCGTCGGTGAATTGCGCGAAGCCCCAGCCGCCGGTCGAGGCGTACTTCTTCGAGTCCTTGACCATGAACTGGACGTTCGTCGGGGGGCCGGCCACGGAAGATGCGACCAACAGTTTCTCTATCTGTTCGGCCGGCAGACCGCGCTGCTCGGCAGCAGCGCGAAAGACCTTGTTGTTCTCCTCCGACGTGACGGCGCGATAGGCGAGCCGGGCGATGATCGCGCCGTCAGGAAACGGCCTCGCCTCCTGATAAGCCTTGACCGCCATGTCGTTGCCCAGTTTGACGCGCAGGTCGTTCACAGGTTCCCCGACGTGGGCGACGGAGATCATGCGCCAGTCGCGGTAACCGGGAGGGATTATGACGCCGTAGATCGGGGCGGCGTCCTGGGCGGCGGCGCGTGGAGATGTGCGCGACGTGAATGCGACGACGCCGGCGACAGTTGCGACCACCATCGGCAAGAAAGTCATCCGTCTCATTAGCCTGCCTCCTTCCAAAATGCTTACGGCGTGCTCGACACGGACGGCTTGGAAGCTTTTGCAGCCGCCCAGAGCGAGCCGGGGTTGACGCGGCCCGGATGCAGCGAGAGCATCGTCTCGTACAGTTCTCTCGCCGTCGTCGTGCTCGCGAGGGAGGCGACGAAGTCGCGGAGGTAACGCCGCGTCTCCTCGATGTGGCGGGGCGAGCTGTCGGGATCGAGCACGCCGTGACCGGCGACCACCGCCGCCGGACGCAGGGACTCGACCTTGTCGAGCGCTCGGAGCCACTCGTCGCAAGCCTCTTCGTCGCACTCCGCGAGATAGAGGTGCGTGTTGTTGTAGACGCAATCTCCAGAGATGACCAGACCGATGGAGGGCACATACAGCGCAGTCGAGTGTGGCGTGTCGGTGTGGCCGAGCGCGACGACCTTCAGCTCTTCGCCCTCAAGGTAAAAGATGTCTCCTTCGAGGACTTCGGGCGCCACCAACTGCGACGGGAGCTGGCCCGGGAAGCGAGGCTCCCAGAAGGATCGAACGTACTCGGGCTTAATCTGGTCTTGAATGGCCGCGACGACGGGCGCGGCGGCGATTGCCTTCGCGTCGGGGAACTTATCGAGCAGGCGCTTCAGACCGAAGCAGTGGTCGCCGTGGCCGTGGGTGACGTAAATGGTCGTCAGATTCTTGCCGCTCTCGACGACCCAATCCAGCAGCTCCTTTGAGTGCTGCTCGGACAGAAACGTATCGACGAGGACGGCGTCGCGCTCACCATAGATGAGCGTGACAGTACCCGTCACCCAGAGCAGAGCTTCCTTGCCGGGCGGAATGCCTTGCGAGGTAGAGCTCCCACGTCTCCTGGTCAGCAGCTTCCATTCCAGCTTAGACATTGCTGTTTCCTTCCAGTTCGCCCAACAGCCGGGGCAGGTTCATTTCCGCGTCTCTTGTCTGGAAGCCGCGCTCCATCGCGGCCTGGTTCCGATCCTGGAACTCAGGGCGGCGCGTGCCCTCCAGGAAGAGGTCGGAGTCGCGACGAATCTCCTCGGCCGGCGCGAGCGCGATTGCGTTGACACGCTCCTTGACCACCATGCGACCGGCGGCCGGAAAGCCGGCGATCCGATGGGCGAGCGAGCTGACGAAATCTCCGAGCGCGGCGGCGGGCAGCGCCCGGTTGATCCAGCCGTACGCTGCGGCCAGCTCAGCGTCGTAATCTTCGGCACTCAACATGACTTCGAGCGCGCGGGCGCGGCCCATGAGGCGCGCGAGGTGCTGGGCGCCGCCCGCGCCGGGGATGACGCCGAAGGACGGCTCGAACTGACCGAAGACCGCCGACTCCCGCGCGGCGAAGCGCATGTCGCACGCGAGCACGAACTCGCTCCCCGCCCCGCGCACGCGGCCCTCGACCTGCGCGATGGTGACGAGGCGGCTCACGCTCAGGCGGCGAAACAGTTGGCCGAGCGACGCGTCGCCGGCCAGCTTCGCCGCCTCCTCCCGGTTCTCCTTGATCCGGGTCACGTCCACGTGGGAGATGAAATAGTCGGGGTCGGCGCTCTTGAACACGAGCACCTGGACGGAGTCGTCGGCCTCGGCTCGCTGAATGATTGAGACTAAGTCGCGGACTAGCTCGGGCCCCAGAAGATTCATGGGCGGGGCCTTGATTTCTACGAACAGAACGGCTCCTTCCCTCCGCACTTTGAGCGTCTCAAAATCCACATCGTCTTCCCGGTTCTCGTTTTCTATTGCTTTCGACATTTTTCATTCCCCGCCGAACATCAACTCGCCCGCCCGCCGCCCTCTCAAGTAGGTCGCATGTTGACGGAAGTGCGGCCTTGTGCGCGTCACGAGATAGAGTGCTTTTCGGCTACCCCTGTCGGCCCAGTGCCGGGATACCTCCTTCGTGGTAAAGCAGCGCTGCCAGAGCGTAGACGTTGCGTGTACGGATTCGTTCGCATGCTACGGACGGAGGCGAGTAGACCACGATCGTGAATGTGAATCTATTAGACTTTGGTATCGGTCAATACCTTGGTGGCAAGTCCGTGTGTCGGCGAGAAAAGATGCGGCGACGCTTTGGGTGTTGAGAACATGTAAGCCCTGCGGACGGCTTGAGAGGAGTCCGCGGGGCTTACTCAGGCTGACAACAAATCAGAAGCCGTCAACCTCGATGACGGCTTGGGCAAATTCCCGCGGCGCTTCCTGCGGCAGGTTGTGCCCGACGCCGCCCTTGACGACGCGGTGCGCGTACTTGCCCGAGAACTTCCTGGCGTAGGCGCCGGCGTCCGGGTGCGGCGCGCCGTTGGCGTCGCCTTCGAGCGTGATGGTGGGCACGGCGATGACGGGGGCCGCGGCCAGACGCTTTTCGAGCTCGTCATACTTTGCCTCGCCTTCGGCCAGGCCGAGCCGCCAGCGGTAATTATGAATTACGATCTGGACGTGGTCGGGGTTATCGAATGAGGCCGCGGTGCGCTCGAACGTCGCGTCGTCGAAGTTCCATTTCGGCGACGCGAGCCGCCAGATGAGCCGGTTGAAGTCGCGCCGGTATTTTTCGTAGCCCGCGCGGCCGCGCTCCGTGGCGAAATAGAACTGGTACCACCATTCGAGTTCGGCCTTCGGCGGCAGGGGGGACTTGTTTGCCTCCTGGCTGCCGATGAGGTAGCCACTCACGGAGACGAGCGCCTTGCAGCGCTCGGGCCAGAGTGCCGCCACGACGGCGGCGTTGCGCGCCCCCCAGTCGAAACCGGCGAGGATCGCCTTCTCGACCTTGAGCGCGTCCATCAGCGCGATAGTGTCTACCGCGAGCGCGGCCGGCTGGCCGTTACGGGGAGACTCGTCGGACAGGAAGCGCGTCGTGCCGTGGCCGCGCAGGTAGGGGACGATTACGCGGTAGCCCTTCGACGCCAGCAGCGGCGCGACCTCGGCAAAACTGTGGATGTCGTAGGGCCAGCCGTGCAGAAGAATGACCAGAGGCCCGCCCGCGGGGCCGGCTTCGGCGTAACCGACGTTCAAGACGCCGGCATCAACCTGCTTCGGCGCGCCGAAAGACGCGTTCGTCCCAGGCTTTATCTCGGGCAGGACTGTCGCGGCTTTCTCGTTGGACTGTGCCTGCCCCGAACCCGTCATTCCGAGTTGAGCCGCCGCGATGGTCATGACCGCGGCGCCGATGAAGCGACGGCGCTGACCGTTTATATCTTCGGCCATTTTCCTAATCCTGTTCGGCGAGAGTTCGGGCGTACGTTTTGCCGTACGGGTTGAAGAGTTCCTTGCGGCCTTCGGCCCAGGCCGCTTTGAGTTCGGGCGCGGTGATGTCCCAGTCGGGCCGGCATTTCATGGTGACGGCGCGTAAGTCCCGGCGGAGTTCTTCCATCGTCGGCCGCCCGAAGAACCAGTAGCCCATGTAGATTTTGTAAACGACCAGACCCGGCTCGAGGACGAGCGTGTGGGGGATCATGGGGTTGTGGAGCGGGTCGGTGTACTCGGCGATGTCGAGGTCTTTTTGAACTTTGCGCCCCGGGTCGGAGAGGAAGGGCCAGTGCGCGCCGACGCCGCTGCGAAACTCGTTCGTCTCGGTGAGGCTGCCGGTGCTGAGCGTGACCAGCCGGCAGTAGCCGACCTCCATCTCGCGGTGGAGTTGGACGAGCCCTTCGTGCTGCCGGCGCTCTTTGGGGCAGAACCCCCCGCGGCTGAGGACGAGCACCAGAGGGTCTTCGCCTTGCAGCTCGGAGAGCTTCCTGCGTTTCGCTGTGTGGTCGGGCAGCTCGTAGTCTGGGAAGGCGGCCCCCGGGACAATGTCGGCTCGCATTCGGTCAACCGCCTTCCTCACATCGTCAGCACGACGCGGAACTGTGCGTCGCCGCTGAGCATGCGCGCGTAAGCCTCGGCCGCCCGCTCGAGCGGGTAGGTCTCGATCATCGGGCGCACGCCGGTCAACTCCGCGAAGCGCAGCGTGTCCTCCGAATCGGTCGCCGTCCCCGAGGCCCAGCCTTGAATCGTCCGGCTCCCGAAGATGAGCTGTACCGGCGTGACCTCGACGGGCTCCGAGTCCGCGCCGACGACCAGGAGTTTGCCGTTCGGCCCCAGCCCGTCGATCAACGAGGAGATCGCTTTCGAGTTCGGGGCCGTCGCCAGAATCACCTTCGCGCCGCCGAGCTTTTGCAACTCTTCCGCCGCGCTCGTCGCACGGCTGTCGATGTAGACGTGCGCCCCGAGCTTCTTCGCGAGCGCCTCGTTTTCGGGGCCGCGCCCGACGGCCGCGACCCTGTAGCCGAACCTGTTCGCGAACTGGATTCCGAGGTGGCCCAGGCCGCCGACGCCCTGCACCGCGACGAGGTCGCCGGGCGAAGCGCCGCTGTGCCGCAGCGCGTTGAAGGTCGTGATTCCGGCGCAGAGCAGCGGCGCGGCTTCGGCGTCGCTCAGACTCTCCGGCACCGCCGCCAGCGCTTCGACGGGAGCGACCATGTACTCCTGATATCCGCCGTCGTAACTGATGCCAGCGATCTTTTGATTCCGGCAGTTGATGAAATCCCCGCGACGACACGAAAGGCAAGTGCCGTCGTGGCCGCCGTGCCAGCCGACGCCGACGCGCTGCCCCTCCGCCCACCCGGAGACGCCCGCGCCGACTTCGTCTATCCGGCCGACGACTTCGTGCCCGGGGACGCGCGGGTACTCGATGCCGGGCAGCCCGCCCTCTTTCGTGAGCACGTCGCTGTGGCAGACGCCGCACGCCTGCACCTTGATGCGCACCTGCCCCGCGCCCGGCTTCGGAATCTCGCGCTCGACGATCTGGAAATCAGCCCCCGGCGCGGGAACCTGCGCCACCTTCATCGGCGCCACCGCCGCTTCCGTCGTTGCCATGACTCCTCCTATGAATTTTCGGCCATTGGTTGATGAGCCCGCCTTGCTACGACAAGCGCGAGTAGACCACGGGCGCAGGCGTGTGTCTATTAGACGATGGTATCGGTCGGAACCCTCGTACCGGCGCTCCAGCGCTGGACGCCCCCGGCGATTTCAGACACCTGTGTGACTAGATTGGTGAGGAAGGCGCTCACGTCCTCGCAACGAGAGACGCGCGCGCTCTGTCCGGCCCACAGCGGTAGAAATTCCCAACGCCCGGCCTTCTCGGCCGGAATAGAGAGATGTCGGACGAGCGCACGTTGTAGCGGGTACGGAAGAATCTCCGTCCCGTCCCTGTTGAACTCGTCGAGCAGTCGATTCCTGATGCCGCGCGCGAGCCTCCCGGTGAAGCCTCTCGTCAGAGCCGTCGTGCCCGCCTCGCGGGTGAGCAGGGTCTCGCGGTGGACGGGGCTCGCGCCCGACTCCTCACAGGAAAGGAAGACGGTTCCCATCTGCACGCCCGACGCGCCGAGGGCGAAGGCCGCGACGATGCCCCGCGCGTCGGCGATGCCCCCGGCGGCCACGACCGGCAGTTTCACGGCGTCCACGACCTGGGGCACGAGAGACATGGTGCCGGTCAAAGACTCTTCCGAAGGACGCAGGAACGAGCCGCGATGGCCTCCCGCTTCAAAGCCCGAAGCGGCGATGACATCCACGCCCGCCGCTTCGAGCGCGACCGCCTCGTCCACGGTCGTCGCCGTCCCGATGATTGCGATGCCGTGATGACGGCAATCGTCTAAAACCTCTCTGGGAGGGATTCCGAAGATAAAGCTGAAGGCCGGCACTTTCTCTTCGAGCAGAACGCGGAACTGGTCTTCAAAGCGAATCGGCTCGTAAGGCGTGTAGCTCGGGAGGACGCCACCTACCTCTTCGATGTGCTTCGAGATGTACGAAAGACTGCGGCGAAACGCGCTCTCGTCGGACGCGGAGGCCCCCTCGTCCTCCATCGACACCCAGAGGTTCATCGCGAAAGGCTTCGACGTGAGTGAGCGAATCTCCCGGATGACTTGCCGGATGGCGTCGGGCCGGAGCCCGTGGGCGCCGAACGAGCCGAGGCCGCCGAAGTTCGAGACGGCGGCAGTCAGGCGCTGCGAAGACAAACCTCCCAGCGGCCCCTGAATGATCGGGTACTCGATGCCGAGCCGCGTCGTGAGACCGGTCTCGGCCCAGGACTTCTCCTCGAATTGCTTCTCCATGATTACCTCTGTGTGAATGACAGGCGGCAGCGATTAAGCCAGAAGTCGGAAGGGGAATCAATTCTTTGTCAGCAAACGGACACTAAAGTAAAATCACGGTCTTTGAGTCGCTCATCCCTCGTGTCGTCTGCCTCGTAGAAAGGACATCCATGGAGGACGACATCGCTCGTGTTCTGAACGCGCTGGCCGGGTTGGTGTGGACGGCGCTCGCCGACGGGCAGATCGACTTTGTTAATCAAAGCTGGTGCGAATACACCGGACTGAGCGTTGAACGAGTCCGTGGCTCCGGCTGGCAGGCTGCGATCCACCCGGCAGACCTGCCCGGACTGCTGGAACGCTGGCAATCGATTCTGGCTTCAGGCGAGCCGGGTGAGATGGAAGCACGCCTGCGGTGCTTCGACGCCGCGTATCGCTGGTTCCTGTTTCGTGCCAACCCGTTGCGAAACGAATCGGGGGAGATAGTTAAATGGTACGGAACCGGTATTGACATCGAGGACAGTAAGCGGGGAGAGGACGCCCTGCGTGTGAGAGAACTCTCCTGGCGGCAGATCGCCGACAACATACCCGGGCTCGTGGCTACGATGGGCGCGCTGGGCGAGGTGCAGTTTCTCAACCGGCAGACTCTGGAGTATTTCGGCAAAACAAATGAGGAGTTGAAGGACTGGGCCCTCATCGGTGCCGTTCATCCTGACGACCTCCCTCGCGTCATCGAGGCGCGCCAACAGTCAATCGAAGCCGGGCAGGTCTACGATATTGAGCACCGTTGCCGGCGCGCCGACGGCAGCTACCGATGGTTTCAGGTTCGCGGCCTCCCGGTGCGCAATGTGGAAGGGACGATCACGGCCTGGTATCTGCTTCTGACTGACATCGACGACCTCAAAAAAGCTGAAGAGGCCCTACAGTCGAGCGAGCGCAATCTGAGCCTGACAATAAACACCATCCCTACCTTCATACAAGTGTCGCGACCCGACGGGAGCCTACTGTCGGTGAATCAAGCAGTGCTGGATTACTACGGCGTCACCCTGCCGGAGATGCAGAAAGAGGACTTTCGCTCTCGGGTTTATCATCCGGGCGACGTGGAGCGGCTGCGCGAGGAGCGCCGGGGGCCCTCGAACGCCCCCTCCGGTTCGAATATGAGCAGCGCGCGCGGGGTAAGGACGGCAAATATCGCTGGTTCCTCGTCCGCTACAATCCTCTGCTCGACGAGCAGGGAAGGATCGTACGATGGTACGCGACCGCGTTCGACATCGAGGACCGCAAACGGGCCGAAGACCAGCGCGACCGAACCATCGAAGAGATGCGAGCCCAGCAGTCGATGCTCGGCGAAAGCGAGCAGCGCTTCAGGGCGATCTTTGACGAGGCGGGCACCGGCATTAGCCTCGTCGATTTGCAGCGGGCCGGTACGCCGATCCAAACCAACCGCGCGCTCCAAACGATGCTCGGCAGGAGTCAGGAAGAGCTCGGCTTCTTCGAGACGTACGACGAGCTAACCGCCAGTGACGACCGCGAGACGGACGCCGCCACGTTTCGAGAGCTATGCGAAGGCAAACGCGACAGCCTCCGCCAGGAAAAACATTTCACCCTGCGAGACGGCAGCTCCGTGTGGGCGAACGTGATCTTCACGCTGTTGAGGGACGCCGCCGGCCTCCCCCGATTCGTCATCGCCATCCACGAGGACATCACGGAGCGCAAGCGCGCGGTCGAGAGGTTGCAGGCCAAGCAGGAGCTGCTCGACCTCGCGCAGAAGTCGGCCCGCGCGATAGCCTTCGACTGGTACGTCCAGCAGGGGGTCAACGTCTGGTCGGCCGAGCAGGAGGCATTGTACGGCTTGCAGCCCGGCAGCTTCGACGGGACGTATCAAGGCTGGAAGAGGCTGATCTACGCGCCCGACTGGCACGTCCTGCTCAAGGCCATCAAGCACGCACAGGAGACCGGAGAAGTGGCGGTCGAGTTTCGCGTCCAGTGGCCCGACGGCAGCCTCCACTGGCTGGCGACGAACGGCCGGATGTTCTTCGACGAGCGGGGCAGGCCGTTTCGCATGGTCGGGTTCACGACCGACGTCACGCCCCGCAAACTCGCCGAGGAGGAGCTGCGCCGCAGCGAGGCGTTTCTCGCCGAGGCGCAGCGCCTGAGCTCAATCGGCAGCTTCTCCTGGCGCGTGGCGACGGACGAGATCAAATGGTCGGAGCATCTCTACCGCATCTACGAGCTTGAGGCCGGCACGCCCCTGACGCTCGAACTGGTGCGCACCCGAGTCCACCCGGAAGACCTCACCCTGTACGAGAAGATGGTCGGGCAGGCACGAACCGGGGCCGACGATTTTGAATGGCAGTACCGCCTGCTGATGCCCGACGGCACAATTAAGTATCTGCACGCGGTCGCTCACGCGACCCGCGACCGGGACGGCGGGCTGGAGTACATCGCGGCGGTGCAGGACGTGACGGAGCGCAGGCTCTCGGAAGAGGCCCTCGGCAACCTGCGGTCGGAACTCGCGCACGTGTCCAGGGTGGCGACGCTGGGGGCGTTGACGGCGTCCATCGCGCACGAAGTCAACCAGCCGCTCTCGGGCATCGTCACCAACGCGAGCACCTGCATGCGGATGCTGAACGCCGACCCGCCCAACCTCGACGGCGCGCGCGAGACGGCGCGGCGCACGATTCGCGACGGCCACCGCGCCTCCGACGTGATCACGCGGCTGCGCGCCCTCTTCGGCAAGCAGGATGTCGTCACCGAACCGGTTGACCTGAACGAGGCCGCGCGCGAGGTCATCGCGCTCTCGTTAAGTGAGCTCCAGAGAGGCGGCGTGATTCTGCGGACGGAACTCGCCGAAGACCTCCCGCGTGTCACGGGCGACCGCGTCCAGCTTCAGCAGGTCGTACTGAACCTGCTCCGCAACGCCTCGGACGCGATGAGCGTCGTCGAAGACCGCCCGAGGCAGTTGACGATAAGAACCGAACGGGACGACGAAGGCGTGCGCCTGACGGTGCAAGACGCGGGGGTCGGGTTCGACCCGCGGGCCGCGAACAGACTCTTCGAGGCGTTTTATACGACGAAAGATGACGGCATGGGAATCGGTCTGTCGGTCAGTCGCTCCATCATCGAAAGCCACCACGGCCGTCTCCGGGCGACGCCGAATGACGGGCCGGGGGCTACGTTTTCGTTCTCCCTTCCGTGCGGGAACGAACTCAATACCAAAGTACAATAGACGCTCTCCGACGGACTGGGGCATCCTTCGCCTGGGAGTTATGAAGATAACGTCTTCACTTGTGTCGGTGGTCGATGACGACGAGTCCGTGCGCGAATCGCTGCCCGACTTGCTGCGGGAGTTCGGCTTCGAGGTTCGGGCGTTCTCGTCGGCGGAAGAGTTCCTCACGTCCGATTGCGTCGGCCAGACCAGCTGCCTGTTCCTGGACGTAGCCATGCCGGGCATGTCCGGCCCCGACCTTCAGCAGGAGTTGACGCGCCGCCGGCAGGGGATTCCCATCGTCTTCCTCACCGCGAACAGGGATGAGGGCGTCCGCGCGCGCCTGCTCGAACGCGGCGCCTCGGAGTGCCTGTTCAAGCCGTTCAGCGAGGCCGCCCTGCTTGAAGCGCTCAACGCGGCCCTCCGCTTAAGTTGACCTCACCGGTCGGGTGAAGACTTGGCGAGGCGGATGCGTTCAAGTACAGTGAAGCCCTTCTCGTGAACTACGGCTCTTGCTGTTTGGCCCATCAATGAACGCCCTCGCGCGGAAGTGGCCGGCAACGTCCGGTCGCGCTGCATCGACAGGCGAGGCACCCCTTGGCGCGGCGGCACGAAACATTTCGAAGGACAGTCCTCCTCTTAGCCTTCTCCTGTCTTCTGTTCGGGGGTTGTCGCCCGCGGCAGGGGGGCGCCATCCCGGCCGTCGAATTCACCACGATCCCCCTGGCGGACAGGGGAGGCGACGCGGACATGTTCGGTTCCGTCGAAGGGCGTGTCAGCGGCGCCCGCCCCGGGCAGCGGATAGTCCTGTACGCGCGGAGCGGGGCGTGGTACGTCCAGCCCTACGTCGAACAGCCTTACACGGAGATTCGGCCCGACTCGACGTGGAGGAACAAGACCCACCTCGGGACGGAGTACGCCGCGCTCCTCGTCGAGCCCGACTACGTCCCGACCCCCATCGCGGACGCCCTCCCGAACCCGGGCGGCGCGGTCGCCGCCGTGGCGACGACGGAAGGCACGCCGCCTTTCGTCTGGCAGCGGCGCTGGTTCCGTTACGCCGCCGGGCTGGCCCTCCTACTCGCGCTGCTGGCCCTCTACCGCTACCACCTGCGACAGTTGACGCGCCAGCTCAACATCCGCTTCGAGGAACGGCTCGCGGAGCGGACGCGCATCGCGCAGGAGTTGCACGACACGCTTCTGCAAGGCGTCATCAGCGCCTCGATGCAGCTCCACGTGGCGGCCGACGGCCTGCCCGCGGACTCGCCGGCCCGGGCGCGGCTCGGCCACGTCCAGCGTCTGATGGGGCAGGTCATCGAGGAAGGGCGCAACGCCGTGCGGGGCTTGCGCTCCGCCGGCGACGACTCCCGCGGGGTCGAACACGCCCTGTCGCAGGTCAGGCAGGAATTCGCCGCCGGGGAGCAGGCCGACTTCCGCGTCGTCGTCGAAGGCAGGCCCAAGGCCCTGCAACCGGCCGTCCGCGACGAGGTCTACCGCATCGGGCACGAGGCGCTCGTCAACGCGTTCCGCCACGCTCGCGCGAAGAGCATCGCGGTGGAAGTCGAATACCTTGCCAACGGCCTGCGCGTGCTCGTCAGCGACGACGGCGTGGGCATCGACCCCGAAGTCCTGCGTGCGGGGCGCGACGGGCACTGGGGGCTCTCGGGGATGCGCGAGCGCGCGGAGAGGCTCGGGGCGCGGCTCACAGTCCGGAGTCGCGCCTCCGCCGGGACGGAGGTCGAGCTGACCGTCCCGGCCCGCGTCGCTTTTCAAAATCAGGCGCCCCCATTCCCGCGGAGGTGGTTCGCCAGACTCTACCCGCGCAAGACCGGCGGGAAGAGATCGTCAGGGACGGAGAACGGAGGGGCAGAGTGAGTGACGGATCGCGCATCCGCGTCCTGAGCGTTGACGACCACCCGCTGATGCGTGAGGGCATCGCCGCCATCGTCAACAGCCGGCCGGACATGAACATCGTGGCGCAGGCGGCGACCGGCGCGGAGGCCGTCGGGACGTATCGCCTGCACCGCCCGGACGTTGTCCTCATGGACTTGCGACTCCCCGACATGAGCGGCATCGACGCGCTCGTCCGCATCCGCGCGGAGTTCGCCGACGCGCGCGTCATCATCCTGACCACCTTCGAGGGCGATGTCGAGATTCAGCGCGCGCTCAAGGCGGGCGCGCGCGGCTACCTGCTGAAGAGTTCGCCGCCCGACGAGCTCGTCCAGGCGATCCGCCACGTCCACGCGGGGAAGAAAGGCATCCCTTCACACGTCGCGGCACACCTGGCCGAGCACATGAGCGACGAAGACCTCACCGAGCGCGAGGTGGAAGTCCTCCGCCACGTCGCCGAGGGGAACCGCAACCGCGACATCGCCGAGAAGCTCTTCATCTCGGAGGAGACCGTCAAGGTTCACCTCAAGCACATCATGGACAAGCTCGGCGCCTCCGACCGCACGCAGGCCGTCGCCATCGCCGTCCGCCGCGGCATCATCCAGCTCTGAACCCTGACGTACGCCCGAACGCCGCCCATACCACGATAGTGGGATAAAAAGATTCCGAGCTTTGGGGATTCACATTGCGTTAACACCGGCTACCCTTGTCTCATGCGCTTTAAGAATCTCAGGCCGGGGGAGGCGCGGGCTGCTTAGACTCTTCTCTTTAACCTATCCGGGCGGGAGGCATGGCGTCGGGCTCCTGCTGTTGCGCTCGGCCCTCGGGCTGACGGCGGCGGCGCAGGGCATGGCCTACCTTTCCGGCCGCGGCGACCTGCCGCTCTGGGCGGCGGCGGCGTGCCTGCTGGCCGTGGGCTGCGGCTCCCTGCTTCTGGTCGGATTTCTGACCCCGCTCGCCTGCATCGTCATGGGGTTAGGCGGCGCCGCGGCGGCGTTTACGATGCCCCACTCTGAAATGCTCGGCGCGCTTCCCGGCGCGCCGTTCCTCCTTTTCGTGGTGAGTGCCGCGGCGGCCGCTTTGCTCCTCGGCCCCGGGGCCTATTCGCTCGACGCGCGCCTCTTCGGGCGGCGCGAGATCATCATCCCTCTGTCACCTCGCCCGTCCGAGCCCTGAATTTCCGCGCCCGGTTTTCGTCCCCTTCCCCGGTCAATTCCACTTCGCCCGAATTTCGTCCACCGGCCTATTACCTCAATAGTGTTATTACCGCCTTACATCTAGTGGGGTAGTAAGAAAACATCCTATCTCGTGATGTGTGCCGCGGCCGACTTCGCGCATAGTGTCACCTACCGAACAACGACCGGGGGGCTGGTCGCTAATACGCATCACGAAAAAGGAGAGGCATAAATGCCGTACGTGACCGTCGGGCGGGAGAACTCCCACGACATAAACATCTACTACAAGGACTGGGGCGAGGGGCAGCCCGTCGTCTTCAGCCACGGCTGGCCGCTCTCGGCGGACGCGTTCGAAGATCAGATGTTCTTCCTCGCCGCGCGCGGCTACCGCTGCATCGCCCACGACCGCCGCGGCCACGGCCGCTCCACTCAGACGTGGGGCGGCAACGACATCGACACCTACGCCGACGACCTCGCGACGTTCGTCGAGCAGCTCGACCTGCGCGACGCCATCCACGTCGGCCACTCGACCGGCGGCGGCGAGGTCGCGCGCTACCTCGGCGAGTACGGGACGAAGCGCGTCGCGAAGGCCGTGCTCATCGGCGCCATCCCGCCGCTGATGCTCAAGACCGAGGCGAACCCCGGCGGCCTGCCCCTGGAGGTCTTCGACGAGATACGCGCGAACGTGCTCGCAGACCGTTCGAGCTTCTGGAAGGAACTCGCCATGTCCTTCTACGGCTTCAACCGGCCGGGCGCGAAGGTCTCCGAGGGGCTGCGCGAATCCTTCTGGCTCCAGGGGATGATGTGCGGCCTGCCCGCCGCGCACGACTGCGTCAAGGCGTTCTCCGAGACAGACCTGACCGAAGACCTGAAGAAGATCGACGTGCCGACGCTCATCCTCCACGGCGACGACGACCAGATCGTCCCCGTCGCCGACTCCGCGCTGCTCTCGGCGAAGCTGGTCAAGGGCTCGGTGCTGAAGGTCATCCCCGGCGCGCCGCACGGCCTGTGCTCGACTTTGAAGGATCAGGTTAACGAAGAGCTGCTGGCCTTCTTCGGGCAGAGCAAGGGGGCGGCCGCGTAGGTCTTTTCGGGTGTCTGACGAGTTCAGGTATCAACGCATCGGTCTTTAAGAGTGAACGGGAGGGTCGTCATGCAGAATGTCCTGTCGGGAATCGGCAGCGCGGTCAGTTTGGGTAGACACATCCCCGGAGCCGTGCCCACACGCGGCGGGCTCCCCGTCGCGCGGGGCCGCGACGTGCGAGTTGACTTATTCAATCGTCGTACGCACGGACTCAGGGCGGATTCGGCCATGTCCCCCACCGCGTCGCAAGATTCACCGACCGTCTTCATCGTCGATGACGACGTGTCGGTGCGCGAGTCGCTGGAACTGCTGTTCAGCTTCGAGGGCTGGCGGCCGGAACTCTTCGCGTCGGCGCGGGAGTTCCTCGCCCGCCCGCGGACGCTTACGCCGAGTTGCCTCGTGCTCGACGTTTCCCTCCCAGACCTCAACGGCCTCGATTTGCAAAAGCTCGTCGCCGACCGGACGGACATGCCGGTCATCTTCATCACGGGCCACGGCGACATCCCCGTGGCCGTGCGCGCCATGAAGGCCGGGGCGTTCGAGTTCCTGACGAAGCCCTTCGACCATGAGGTGCTGCTCGGCGCCGTCCGGCAGGCCGTCGAGCGCAGCCGGGCCGCACTCGGCAGCCAGGCGGAGGGGCTGGCGCTGCGCGACCGTTATGCGTCGCTCACCCCTCGTGAACGGGAGGTCATGGCGCTGGTGGCCTCCGGCCTTTTGAACAAGCAGGTCGGCTTCAGGCTCGGCATCAGCGAGATCACGGTGAAGGCGCACCGGGGCCGCGTGATGCAAAAGATGGAGGCCGACTCCCTCGCCGACCTCGTGAAGGCGGCCGAGAGACTCCGCCTCGCGCCCGAGAAGGCTCTCCTGTCGCAGGTGGCGTGACGGGTCAGTGCTGCGGGCCGCCGTCGCCGTGAGCGGCGGCGCCTCCGGGCCGGAAGCCTTTAAGCGAGGCTTGGGGTCTTCGCGGCAAGATGGAAAACAGACGCCGCGCGGTCTAAACTGAGACCGCGCGGCGTCTGTTTTCGGCAACGAACTGGTAGCTCCTCGCGCGACGCCTATCAAGTCGTTCCCGCCGAACCGAGTAGTTCCCGCTTTCAAAACCCCCTCGCGGAATTGATCGGCAGGCAATCATGGACTCCAGAAACCCCATTCGGATTCTGACCGTGGACGACCACCCGCTGTTACGCGAAGGGATAGCGGCCGTGCTGGCCGGCGAGACGGACATCGTCGTCGTCGCGGAGGCCGGCAACGGGCGTGAGGCGGTCGAGCAGTTTCGCGCCCACCGCCCGGACGTGACCCTGATGGACTTGCAGATGCCCGTCATGAACGGGACGGAGGCGATTCTCGCCATCCGCAAAGACTACCCCGAAGCCCGCATCATCGTCTTGACGACCTACAGCGGCGACGCGCAAGCGGTTCGGGCGCTCAAGGCGGGCGCCTACGGCTATCTGCTCAAGAACATGGTGCGGAAGGAACTGATCGAGACCATCCGGAGCGTGCACGGCGGCAAGAAAAGAATCCCTCCCGAAATCGCCGTCGAGCTGGCCGAGCACCACACGGACGACGCGCTGACGGAGCGCGAGATCGAGGTGCTGCGCGAGGTGGCCGCCGGGAACGCCAACAAGGTCGTCGCCCTGCGCCTCAACATCTCGGAGGAGACCGTTAAGGCCCACATGAGGAGCATTCTCTCCAAGCTCGGCGCGAACGACCGCACCCACGCGGTAACCATCGCCTTGAAGCGCGGCATCATCGAAATCTGAGCCGCCCGGCTAGTCGGTGCCGTGGGAGCGGCGAGGCCAGAACCACTTCGCTCTGGCGCCGGGGACTTGGTAGGCGGTCGCGCCCGGAACCGTCAACTCGACTTCCGTCCCGGTCTCGGCACGGCTCCACAAATTCAGTTGCGCGCCGATTCGCTGGGCACGCTCCCTCATCCCGCGCAGGCCCCAATGCTCGGAGCGTCCCTCTTCGATAATCGCGGGGTCTATGCCCCGCCCGTCGTCACGCACCCGCAGACGGAACTGCCTCGGGTCGTAGGTGATCTCCACTTCGACGTGGCGGCCTTCGGAATGTGTGAGGGCGTTGACGAGCGCCTCGCGCCCGATGCAGTAAGACTCCTCACGGATGAGGGGATGCAATTCCCGCACGCTCCCTTCGACCACGGCCTTGAAGGCCACGTCGCCGCCGTGCGGCGTCTCTTCCACGACACGCTGGAAGGCCGCGGGCAGCACCGCGGACGCTTCTGTAGTGCCGCGCAGATGCTTGATGCGATCCCTCCCTTCCGCCAGCACACGGTCGGCCTGATCGAGTGCTTTCTCCAAGATGTCGTAAGCCTGCTCGTCATGACGTAGATGCGTCGTGACCGCGTGGAATTTCAGGATCAGCCCCTGGACGCTCTGTAAAAGGGTGTCGTGTAAATCGCGGGCGATACGCTCGCGCTCCGCGAGCCGCTCCTCCATGCGCCCGCGCACCTGTCCCGCCACCTGTCGCACACGCAGTCGGTAAAGCGCGCCGAGCAGCAAGAGAAAGCCTGCCGCGGCCGACACACGGAACCAGGCGGTCTGGTAGTAGGCCGGGGCGATGGAAAAATCCAGGGACGTGCCCTCTTCGTTCCACACGCCGCTGTTGTTGCAGGCCACGACGCGGAAGCGGTAGTTGCCGGGGGGAAGATTGGTATAGAAGGCTTGACGACGGGTGCTCACCTCCTGCCAGTCGCGGTCGAAGTTCTCCAGCTTGTAGCGGAAGAGCACCTTCTCCGGCGCGACGAGGCTGAGCGCCGTGTAGTCAATCTCAAGGTCGCGTACCAGCGGCGGGAGTCGCACGCGTTCGCCCGCCTCAGAAGTCGCTTCGTAAGTCGTGCGGTCGGCGATGAGTTGTTCGACGTGCACCGGCGGCAGGAGCCGGTTGAAGGGAAGGTGGCGCGGGTCTACGACGCTGACGCCGTCTAAATCCGCGAACCACAATCTTCCATCTGAGGACTTGGCGACCTGCGGACTGTAGTGTCCGGCGCCTACGACGTTTATTACTCCGTCGGAACTGTCGAAAACCGTGACATGGATCGTCGGCTGTGCGTCCCCATCTTCTTCCACTGCGGCGACCCATGCGTCCAACTCGGAGCGCGCAATGCGCACGAGGCCGCAGGCCGTGTACAGCCAGAGCGCGTGTGCGTCGTCTTCCATCGACCAATGAACCGAATCGCAGGGTAATCCGTTCTTGCCGGTAAGCGTGGCGACGTGGCCGTCCTTCAAACGGCTGAGCCCGCCTTCCGTGGCGGCCCACAGCGCACCGCCCTCATCGATTCGCAGTTGGTTGACGCGGCCTCCGCCCAGCCCTTCGGCGGTCGTGTACGACGCGCGGGTCTGCCCGTCGGTAAAATAGGCGACGCCGCCCAGATGAAATCCAATCCACAGGCCGCCGTGCGATTGGTCGGCGGCCAGAGTACTGGCGTGATCCTTATGTCCGAGCGTGGCCCATGGAATCTGCTGAACCTCACTTCCGTGGAGCAGATGAATAAGACCGGACTGCTCGTTGGCGAACCACAGATTCCCCGCAGTGTCCTCGGCGATGGAAAGAATGTTTCCGCCGGGAACGCCGCTTATGGAGATAAACCGGTCATTCTCCATGTAGCCGATGCCGCTAAGCGTGGCGACCCAGATTCGCCCGCGACTGTCCTGGAAAAGAGACGTAACCCCCTTATCCGGTAGGCCGCTACCGACGATCTCGCTCGCACTTGTCGCCGTGCGTCCGGCACGCTCGCGGTAAATCGTAAGCTGCCCGTTATGCCACCTGTTCAAGCCGCCGTAAGTGCCGAGCCAAATGCTTCCATCTGTGGCCGCTAGAACAGAGCCGACTACGTCGTTCGACAAACCCTGCTTCACAGAAAGCGTAGCGACGGCAAAGTCGCGGAAGCGGTCGAGGCCGTTAATGGTCGCCACCCAAATATTGCCTTCACGATCCTCAAAGAGCGTGTAAACATCGTCGCCGGAAAGGCCGTCAGAGGCCGCGAAAAAATCTGTTCTTCCACGGTAGACATGCACCAAGCCGCTGTCTTGTGTTCCGACCCACAAACCGCCGTCGCGGTCGCGGAGTATCCTTTTGGCTCTCAACTGGTCGGTAGCACCTGCGAGTGGATACGCTTCAGTTTTTCCGTCAACGAATCGCTGGACTGCGCCGTTCCAGCCGACTAAGAGTGTGCCGTCATCGTCTTCACCCAGACCCCGTATGCCGTTCGGCTCGCCGGGCAGCGAATAGAATTGTGGCGGGCCGGGTTTCCAACGCCACAGCCCTTCCTTCACCCCCACCCAGAGATTGCCCTTGCTGTCCTCATATAAATTGAACGCCGCACGGCCAAGGCTACCATCCTCTCCATAACACTGGGCGTTGCCATTCCGAATCGCGCAGAGTCTTCCGGTGGTAGCCGACCCGCCCGCTGCCCAGAGCGTGCCTTCATGATCCTCAAGGAGCTTGTAAATATATTGTTCGGCAAGCTCCGGGTACTGTGTGAGCTTGCCGTCCTTCCAACTTGCCAATCCTTTCAAGCTGCCAATCCAGAGTGTCCCGTCGTGTGCAACGAGCAGACTCATAATCGCGTTGGAAGGGAGTTGCTGATCCGCCGGCGGCTGCCAGGGGACGTTCTTGATGCCGTCGAAGCGAAGCAGGCCGAACTGCGTGCCCAGCCAGAGATAACCGTCGGGCGTCTGGGCAATGGCGCTGATGCTGCCTTTGGAGAAGCCGTCGCGGACTTTCCACGCCGTGTGCGCGTACTGACCGGCGTCGAGCGTCGGGTTCAACGCGAACGCACAAGGACAACCAGCCAGCATGATGCAAGCCAGCACGATGCGGCGCGGGATAACGTGTCGTCCTCGTCGGATTGCTTCCTGCATGCGGCGCACATCTTACCTCATCGTTATTTCAGCCGGTACGGTCATCCCAAAACATACTTAACCCGTGAGATGATTTACTTTGTGACCTGCGCTGTGGGCATCACTCTTTTGGGGGATTTGATACATCACCCCTTTTTGGGGGGGTTGACACAACGCCGAACCCGACAGTAGTCTCACGCCCTCACCACAATAGGCTCACGCCCTCTCTAGTCGCCTTGAGGATTGGACTTATGCGCTTGGTGTCTGCCTTCGTTTTTATCCTCCTCGCTTCGGTTACGTGTGTCCGCGCCCAATCGACAAACGCCTCGCTCACCGGTAGCGTCACCGATCCGGCAAAAGCGTTAATCGTTAACGCCAAAGTTAGCGCCGTCAGCGCAGGCACAAACGCCCGTTACGAAACCGCGACGAACGGCTCGGGCGAATACTATCTCGCGAATCTTCCGCCGAACTCCTATCGCGTCGAAATCGAAAAGCCCGGCTTCAAAAAGATAGTCAAGCCGGACGTGGTTCTTCACGTCCAGGATGCTCTCGAAATCAATTTCGAGATGACGCTCGGTTCCGTGTCCGAGACGGTCACGGTTGAGGCGGGCGCGCATCAGATGAACACCGAGTCGGGGGCGGTCAGCACCGTCATCGACCGCAAACTCGTCGAGAACCTGCCGCTCAACGGCCGGAGTTTCCAAACATTAATTACGCTCACGCCGGGTGTGGTCTTGACCGCCACGGCTTTCAACGACCAGGGGCAATTCAGCGTGAACGGGCAGCGCGCGGACGCCAACTATTTCAGCGTGGACGGGGTCAGCGCCAACTTCGGCGTCACCGGCTCCATCGCGATGCAGCAGACCGCATCCGGAGAGTTACCCGCGCTCAGCGCTTCGGGCGGGACGAACAGCCTCGTGTCTGTGGACGCCATGCAGGAGTTTCGCGTCCAAACCTCTTCGTTCGCACCCGAGTTCGGGCGCACGCCCGGCGGACAGGTCTCCATCGTGACGCGCTCCGGGACGAACGCTTTCCACGGCACGCTGTTCGAGTACTTCAGGAATGACGTGCTGGACGCGAGGGACTGGTTCGTGAACTTCAATAATCTGCCGAAGCCCGCGGAGCGGCAGAATGACTTCGGCGGTGTCTTCGGCGGCCCGGTTCTAAAGGACAGGACGTTCTTCTTCTTCTCTTACGAAGGGCTGCGCCTGCGCCAGCCGTCGAGCCTGCAAACCGCCGTCCCGGACGCCGCGTCCCGGCAGCAGGCTCCGGCCGCGATGCGTCCATACCTGAACGCATTCCCGGTCGCCAACGGCGCCGCACTCGGGCAGGGATTGGCGCAGTTCAACGCCGGCTTTTCCAACCCGTCCACGCTCGACGCCTACAGCATCCGACTCGACCACGTGCTCAACTCGAAGCTGAACTTGTTCGGCCGTTATAACTTCTCGCCGTCCGGCTTAGACCAGCGAGGCCCTGTCTTCTCTTCAGGCAGAGTCCTCAGCACGACGAATTCGTTGTCGTCCTCTGTACACACCGGAACGGTCGGCCTCACACAGCTCATCAAAGCGGCAATCAGTAACGAAGTGCGTTTGAACTACAGCAATCACCGCATCGGCATCAAGTTCGTGATGGATGATTTCGGCGGAGCCGTGCCGCTTCCCGACACACTCTTCTTCCCCTCCGGGTATTCGTCCGCGAACAGCAATTTCATTTTTATCGTCGGAGGGGCCGGAGAATATATACAGGGCAAGCAAGGGACGGACGAGCAGCGCCAAATCAATCTCGTTGACAATCTGTCTGTGACGAAGAGCAGCCATCAACTGAAGTTCGGCGTTGACTATCGCTGGCTCGCGCCTTTCAGCAGTCCCGCCGCTTACCGTCAATTCGCGCAATTCTCCGGGATGTCGGCCAGCCCCGGCGGGGCGCTTTCGGGAACCGCCACGTTGGCCCAGTCGAGTGCCTTTCAAACCAACGCGCTGCTGTCGCAAAACTTTTCGTTCTACGGGCAGGACACCTGGAAGGTCACACCGAAATTAACGTTGACGTATGGCCTGAGGTGGGACATCAATCCGCCGCTCAAGGGCAAGGACGCGGTGAACGATCCATTTACCGTGGTGGGCATGAGTAATCCGGCGACGATGACCCTCGCGCCTCGCGGCACCCCGCTCTACGAGACGACCTTTGGAAACGTGGCGCCGAGAATCGGACTCGCTTATCAACTTCGCGGGATACGAAATTGGGACGCCGTCCTGCGCGCAGGCTTCGGAGTCTTTTACGACCTCGGGCAAGGCTCACTGGGAGGAATCTCAAGCTTCTTTCCCTACAGCGGCAGCAAGAGCTTTGCGCCCGGAGCGTTTCCGCTGAGCCCTCAGAACGCCGTTCCACCGAGCCTTACCACCAATCCACCCGTCAACACTCTTCTTGTAGCCGACCCGCATTTGAAGCTTCCACGGAGCTACCAGTGGAACGTCTCGTTTGAACAGTCCGTCGGAAGCAAGCAGAGTCTTTCGGCGACGTACGTCGGCGCGATTGGCCGTGACTTGCTTCGTGCGACCAAGCTGCTTAACGTGAATCCGAATTTTCAGTCTATTACTCTGTCCGACAATTCGGCGACCTCTGACTATCACGCCCTGCAAGTCAAGCTTGAGCGGCGTCTGTCGCAGGGGTTGCAGGGGTTGGCGTCGTACACGTTCTCCCACTCGATTGACATTGCCTCGACGGACGCCGGCAACAACCGCAGCACGCCCGGCACGATTGCGAATCCGAACCTCGACCGCGGGGACTCCGACTTTGACATCCGGCATTCGTTCACCGCCGGGGTGACTTACGATCTACCCTCTCCGGGATTGCACAAGGCTCTCCACGCGTTTCTAGGCGGATGGTCGCTGGACAGCTTCGTCCTTGCCAGATCGGCTCCGCCCGTGGACGTTGTCGGCGCAGTCTTCAATGCAGCGGGCGTCACCCTCAGTCCCCGCCCGAACGTCAATCCGGGAGTGCCCCTTGAGCTACACGGGACGCAGTTCCCCGGAGGCAAGATTTTCAACCGCGCGGCCTTTACCGCGTCGCCCGCCGGGCAGCAGGGTAATTTCGGGCGCAACGTGCTGCGTGGTTTCGGAGCCTGGCAAGCGGATGTCGGATTGCAACGGCAATTTCACGTCAACGAAAGGGTGAGTCTTCGCTTCCGCGCCGAGTTCTTCAACGTCTTCAACCACCCGAGCTTCGGCAATCCCGTCAACACGCTGACCAGCCCCCTGTTCGGCCGCTCGACGCAGACGCTGGCGAGCAGCCTGGGGTCGGGCGGCGCCAACGGCGGTCTCAACCCTCTCTACCAAATCGGCGGGCCGCGCTCGATCCAGCTCGCGCTCAAACTTCAATTCTGACTCCCCCAAAAGAGTTACAGGGGCGTGGCCTCATTTCGGGTATCGCGCCTTAAAGAAAGCCTCTACTCTCACCTTCGTGCAAAGACTGTTCTCGATGTTCCCGCAAGGCGGGCCGGGCGTCGCGTTACTGCTGCTAAGAATTTCGGTGGCGGCGGTCTTGCTTCTGAATGCGGCGAGTCACCTTAACGCGTCTTACGCCCGCCTGCTCTTCGCGTGTGCGGTGCTGGCGTCCGCGTCCTTGAGCGTAGGCTTCCTGACGCCGTACCTGTCTGTCGTCGCGTGCGCCGCCGCCGCCGCGAACCTGCTGCTCGGCCCCGGCGCGGGTGGCCTCATCGACATGACCCCGGTGATCGACGCCGCGGCGCTCGTCCTCCTCGGGCCGGGGGCGTATTCGGTGGACGCGAGGTTGTTCGGGCGCCGCGTCACCGTCATCACCCCCGGCAAAAAAACGGACAGGCCGTAACCCGTCCTCGCGATCCCTGGATGCAATTTCGATTAAGGTGACTCGGGCGGCCCTTGCCATCCCTCCGCGAGTAGCTTCTGAATTAGTCGCTCCGTCTCGTCATAACTTCCTTCGCCGACGTGCTTCCATCTAATCCGCCCCTGCTTATCTAACAGAAAGGTGGTGGGCCAGGCTTCGACCCCATAAGCCTTCCAAGTCTGGTAGTCGTTGTCCGTGAGTACCGGGTACCGAATCCCCAGCGAAGTAACTTCCCGGCGCAGGTTTTCGACTACTCTTTCCTCATCAAACTCGGGTGAGTGCACGCCGATGACGGCGAGCCCCTTCTCGCGGTAGCGTTCGTGCCAGCCTTTGACGAAGGGCAGCGTGTTACGGCAGTTATAGCAGCCGAAAGTCCAGAACTCGACGAGCACCACGCGCCCGCGCAGCTCTTTGAGACTTAACGGTTCTGAGTTTATCCAGTCCCCCGCGGCCAGCTCCGGAGCGGTGGGAGACTCCGAGCTCTCGTATTCGGCGGAGCGGCCGAAGGGACTAAGCAATAGCCTTGATAAGCCGGTGGCGTAAACGGCCGCCACTACGGTGACGATGCCCACGACGATCCCCACCAGCATATTGCGTCGGCTTTCCATATCTCGTTGGCGCGCGGGCCTCACTTCGCCGTCGCGGTTGCCGCCTGCTCGATCAGCCGGGCGACCACCTTCGGGTGCGAAATGAACGCGACGTGACTGGCGTCGATCTCACTGGTCGTGGCCTTCATGCGCTTGGCGTAGAAGCGCTCGAGGTCGGGGTTCAGCGCGTGGTCGTTGCGGGAGACCAGATACCAGGACGGGATCGTCTTCCAGGCCGGCGAGTCCACCGTCGCGCCGAAGACCGAACTGCTGACCGGCTTCTGCGCGGCGCACACGACATTCGCCGCGCGCGCCGGCACGTCGGCGGCGAAGACGTCGTGAACTTGAGCGCAATCGATGTAGAGAAAGCCGGCCGCGTCGGGCCTCAGCGCCTTGCCGAGCGAGGTAGGATACTTCTCCGTGAGCGGGCCTACCGGCTCGTTCGCCTCGGGGGCAAACGCGGCGATGTAGACCAGCGCTTTCACGTTCGGATTTCCTGACGCGGCGCCGGTGATCACAAGGCCGCCGTACGAATGCCCGACCACCACCACCGGCCCCTTCTGCGCGTCGATCACGCGTTTGGTGGTGGCGATGTCGTCGGCGAGTGACGAGAGGGGGTTCTGAACTGCGATGACGTTGTAGCCGTCATCCTGGAGCAGAGGTATCACGTATTGCCAGCTGCTTCCGTCGGCGAAGGCGCCGTGCACGAGCACGATGGTCGGCTTGGCGGCGGTCGAGGTGGCGGCCGAGTCCGGGGACTTCTTTGCCGTACCGACCGTCTGCGCCCCCGCGCCGAATGCGATGACCAGTGACAGGGCGAGCGCCAACCCGCCGGCGGTTTTCGTAATAGTCATTGTTCTTTCCATCCTACGAGCGGAGTGACCTGAAGCCTTCGCGCATCGCACCTACGAAGCGCTTCTGCTCATGTTGCGCTTCCCTCTCTCGCCGCGCCGTTCCGGGCTTCGATGGCCTTGACGGATTTCTTAAACGCCTTCTCCAGAACGCCCCTGCCGACCGTCCCGAGCACGAAGCCGAGCGCCCGCCCCTTGAGGTTCTTGCCTTCGCGGACGACGACGGCGTCGATGTCGGTCGTGCCGTCGGGCCGGCGCGTGAAGGTGTAGGCGTGGCCCGACGCGCCTCCCCACAGGTTGGAGTCGGTCGTCTTGAGGACGACGTGGTTGGGGTCAGACCAGTCGTAGTGCAGGCGTTCCCAGATGCCGCCCGAGCCTTCGGTGACGTCGGCTTCGTGTGAGCCCTTGCTGTGCACCTTCAGATACTCGTCGGCGCTGTTGCCGAAGAGCTTCGAGCGGCCGGGGCCGAAGTCGGTGAGCCCGGCGACGTACTGCTCGGGCGTCAAGGTGGTCGTCTGGTGGAAGTGGAGCGTGGACATGCGTACTCCTTTCGCGGACGGTGTCACACCGTCATTGCCTCAAGTTCTGGACGGGGATTTCCATGTTCACGCCGTAGTCGTGGCGGCGTAACAAGCGCTTTTATTCTTCTTCACCCCGGCGCGGTCAAGGGCGCAAGTAGACCACGGGCGCGGGAGCGCGTCTATTAGACGATGGTATCGGTCGTTATCACCTCCCGTAAGTGTTCCCCGTGATGAGCCGCGCGCTCCGCTCGCGCGTGTAGCGCGCCCAGAGCCACTCGCGCAGCACCATGAGGCGGCTGCGTCCCCCGCCGAGCAGGGCGACGTGCACGAAGGCCCACATCATCCGCGCCACGTAGCCGGAGAACCCCAGCCGGCCGACCTGCGCGACCGCGCGGTTGCGCCCGATGGTCGCCATCGAGCCCTTGTCCCAGTAGCTGAAGGGCACGCGCGCCGCGCCCCGCACGTCGCGCAGGATGTTGGCGGCCGTGGCCCTGCCCTCCTGCTGCGCGGCCGCGGCCAGCCCCGGCACGGGCTTGCCCGAGGCATCCGTCAGCAACGCCATGTCGCCGATGACGAAGACGTTCTTATCGTCCCTGATGGACAGGTCGGGTTGAACCGGCACGCGCCCCGCCCTGTCCGTCTCCGCGCTCAGCATCCGGCCGAGGGGCGAGGCGGCGACCCCCGTCGCCCACAGGGTCACGGTCGTCGGAATCCACTCCTCGCCCACCTTGATTCGCCCCTGCTCGACGGCCGTCACCCTGCTCGCCGTGTTGACCTCGACGCCCAACTCCTCCAACTGCCTCTTCGCGCTGTCTGACAATCTCTCCGTGTACATGCCCAGCACGCGGGGCGAGCCCTCGAAGATCGAGATGCGCGCCCGCGTCGGGTCAATCAGGCGGAAGTCTTGAGACATGGCCCGGCGCGCGATGTCGGCGATGGCCCCGGCGAGTTCGACGCCCGTCGGCCCGCCGCCGATGATCGCAAAATGCAGCGGCGGGTAAGCGCCGGTCAGGTGGGCCTCGCGCTCGGCCGCCTCGAAGGCTTGGAGGATGCGGCGGCGAATCTCCGTCGCGTCCTCGACCGTCTTCAGGCCGGGGGCGTCTCGCTCCCACTCGTCGTGGCCGAAGTAGGAGTGGCGCGCGCCGGCCGCGACGACGAGGTAGTCGAACTCCAGTTCGCCCCCGCCGTCGAGCAGGACTTTGCGCGTCTTGGTGTCGAGGCTCGTGACCTCGCCGAGGATGACCTCGACGTTCTTCGCCTTGAAGAGGACATGCCGCAGCGGGGTGGCGATCTCTCCGGGGGAGAGGACGGAGGTCGCCACCTGGTAGAGCAGCGGCTGGAACGTGTGATGGTTCTTGCGGTCTACGAGCGTGACCGACACGCCCTTGTTAGCCAGCCCCTTCGCGGCGTAGAGCCCGCCGAAGCCGCCGCCGACGATGACGACCTTCGGCCGCCCGTTGAGATTATCTGTTTTCATCTTCACCTCACTGACCTTCGGCGGGCGACGCCAAAGGCATCGCCCGCAGCACGGCGACCAGAATCAAGCAGACGACCATCGCCTCGCCGATGAAATAGAACCCGTCGGCGACCGTTAGGGTGAGCACCTGTTGTTTGATAAAGGCGCCCGCGAGTCTCGAAGCCTGCGCGGCCTGTTCCGGCGGCGCCCCGCCCCCGGCGGCGGCCTGCCTGGCGAAGCCCCGGAGGTGCTCCGCCGTGCGCCAGTCGCCCGGCTGAAGGTTGTCCGTCACGACCATCGCGTGAAACTTGTTCTGCACGGTGATGAAGTGCCTCACCACTGCCGCCGTGATGGCGCCGCCGAGCAGGCGCACCGTCTGGAAGAAGGTGGTCGTCGTCGCCAGCTCCCAGGGCTTACTGGTCGCGCCTTTGGCGACCACGAGGAGCAGGATCGAAAAGACGAGGGCGACGACGATGAACGGCTGCCCCACCGTCTGCAAAATGAGCGGGTTGAAGAAATCAACGTCGCTCCACCGCGGGTTGATTCTCCCGAACATCAGGCAGGCCGCGGCGGCGAGGGCGAACCCCGCGGCCAGTATCAGACGGGCGTCGAGTTTGACGAGAAGGATGACGACCAGCGGCGCGACGACGATTTGCGGAATCAGTCCCCACCACACGACCCGTCCGGTTTGCAGTGGGCGGTAGTCGGCGAGCCCCGAAAGGAACGCCGGGATCAGCAGGTTCGTCGTCAGGAGCGAGAGGCGGAAGAGCAGGAGAAGCGCGCCGAGCAGAATCAGGTTTCGGTCATTCAGGAATCGAAAACGCACCAGGGGGTTCGGCACCCACAGCCGCCTGACCGCCATCGCCCCGAGCATCAACACCGCGGCCAGCAGCATCCCGGCGAACGTCCCGGACTCGAACCAGTCCAAACGCTCGCCCTGGTCAATCGCCCCGTAGAGGAAGGCGAAACCCCACGCGGCGTAGAAGAACCCCGCGAAGTTCGGCCTCTCGCCGCCGTCATAATTTACCTCCGCGCGCGGGATGCCGAAGTAGACGAAGACGAAGACGAACGGGATGACGAGCGCGGGCGTCCAGAAGATCCAACGCCAGGTGAAGTAGTTCGAGATTATCCCTTCAATCCAGTTGCCCAGGTAAGACGGCACGAGCACGTCAATCACATAGACGGCGAGCCCGAAGACGGCCAGCGGGAGCGGCAAAGCCCTGAGCAGGTAGCTCAGAATCAAGGGGTAGAAGGGGCCGACGCCCAGGCCGGCGACGGCCAGCAGAAACATCAGCTGTGTACGAGTCGCCGCGAGGGGTGCGAGCAAGAACGCGGTCGCGGAGACGGCGGACGCGACGAGCAACACTCTGCGATGGCCGAAGATCGTGCCGAGGTGGACGGAGAGGATGCCCATGAAGACCAGCGCCATGTTGTAGACGGTCGGAATCCACGAAGCCTCGTCCACGCCGAGTCGCATCCCGGCCCGCACGTCCGCGAGCCCGACGCTGAGGAGTAGCCCCGACAGGACGGAGATCAGGCCGGCGGTTAAGACCCCGAGAATCCCCAGAGCGGGATGGGTGAAGACGGCGCGCACATCCCGTTCGACGCGCGACGAGACGGCCGGCTCATCGCCCGCGGTCGGATTCGGATTCGCTGTGCTTACGGCCGTCATCTGCTCTGCCCTCAGTGTCCGCCGGCGTGGCCGCCCGTCTTGACGCTGACCGTCGCCGACATGCCGGGGCGCAGCCGCGCTACGACAGACTGGTTCGGCTCGAAGACGATTTTGACGGGCACGCGCTGCGTGACGCGCGTGTAGCTGCCGGAGGCGTTCTCCGGTGGGACTAAAGAGAATTCGGAGCCGCTGGCGGGGGAGAGGTTGGCGATTCTTCCTTTGACAGTCGTCCCCGAAAAGGCGTCGAGGACAATCTCCACGGGGTCGCCTTCCTTCATGTTGGCGATCTGCGTCTCCTTGAAGTTCGCGATGACCCACATCTCCGTGGAGACCAGAGACGCGACCTGCGCCCCGGGGCCGAGCTGCTGGCCGGGCTTGACCTTGACTTCGCCGACTACGCCGTCGCGCGGGGCCAGGATTCTCGTGTAGTCGAGGTTGGTGTCGGCGATGGTGAGGCCGGCCTGTTTGGCCTTCAAGTCCTCCTGAAGCTGTCGCTCCTGGCCGTTCAGGATTTCGAGCTGCTTCAGGGCGATGGAGAGGTCGTTCTGCCGCGCACGCAGTTGCTCCTGCGCTTTGCGCAGGTCTTGCGCGCGCACTCGCTCAAGGTTCTGCGCCTTCGACAGATCCTGTTGGCGAACCCTGACGAGCGCCTGCGCCTTTGACCTGTCGAGCTGGCGCGCCTTCAGCGTCGCCGCCGCACGCTCGTAGTCGGCGGTCGCGACCTCCAGACGCTGTTTGGTCGTCGCCGCTTCTTTGAATAAGTTCTCCTGGCGGCTCCGCTCCTGTGTCGTCCGCTCGACGTCGGCGCTCACGGCCTCGATGCCGGCCTCGGCGTTGCGCACGTCGTCCGAGGCCGTCTCGACGCCGATGCGCGCCGACGCAATATCATTCTGCACGTTGCCGAGGCCGATCTGCGCCGTGTTGAGGTCGGCCTGGGCCACCTCGACGCCGAGCTGTGCCTGGCGGATGCGGTCTTCCTGCTGTTGCTGCTGGAGCCCGATGTTGTTGAGGGCTTCCTGAGCCGCGCCTATGCCCGCCTGCGCCTGCGCGACGGTCGCCTGCACGTCGCTGCTCCTGAGGGTGACGAGTACGTCCCCCTCTTTGACCGACTGATAGTCCTGAATGTTGACGGCCTCGACGATCCCGACGGCCTTCGTACTGAGGGGAATGACGTCCGCCTGCACCGCGGCGTTGTCGGTGGTCTGAACCGTCTTGCCTGCCTCCCAGTTGTCCCAGTTGAAGGTGAAGAGATACCAGAGGCCGAACGCCAGCAACAGAACCAGTACGGGCACGGCGAGCGTCAGAATTTTGCTTATCCGTCTCTTCCTGTCATCGCTGTCCCGCGCCTCGTGGTGCTCGGCCGCTCCGCCGCTCTCCTCTGCCACAAGGGCGACCGGCTCTTCGGCGGAAGACTGCTCGTCTACGTGTTCTGTTTGAATCGTCTCCGCGGCCATTTTTCTTCGCCTCCGCTACTTATCGTCGCCGAGCGCCTTTTCGTACTCGGCCTTGGCCGTCCAGAAGGAGAGCAGCGCCTGCTGGTACTGGTGATCCGCTTCCGAGACGGAAGCCTGTGATTGCAGCACGTCCGACAGAAGCATCGTCGATTGCTTGTAGCCGACCACCATGACGCGCAGCTTTTCCCGCGCGGTCTCGCAGCCGACTTTAGCCACGCGCAGGGCCAGGCCGGTCTGCTGTAGCCTGCGGAACTTATCGCTCACGTCGATCAGAATCTGGTCTTCGATTTCGCGCGCGGCGTTCTCGGCCTGCTCGACGATCTTGCCGTTTTCGGCCAGCTGATGCTTCTTGCGCCCCCAGTCGAAGACTTCCCAGCTCATCACGACGCCGACCGAGGCGATGTTGCGCGGCACGGCGGCGTCAAAGTTACGCAGCGTCAGAGACGTGAAACCGGCGCTCACGTCGGGGATGTACTCCGACTTCTTAAGCCGCCTGTCGAGCTTCGCCTGCTCGACCCGCAAACGCGCCTGCTTCAACTCGGGCCGCTGCTCGACCGCGCGCCGCCGGGCCGCCGCCACGTCGGCCTCGAAGACGATGGTTTGCGAAACGGCGTTGACGCCGAACTCCGTGAAGACGTCGCGCCCCAACATCCTGTTCAACTGCTCCTTCTGCGTTTCGAGGCGGTTGCCGATGTCTGCCAGGTCGTACTCGGCCTTCGCGAGGCGCGTCTGAATTTGCAGCTGGTCGCCGCGCAGCGCGGCCTGCTGCGTGACGAACTCGCCCGTCACACGCTCCAACTCACGGTAGGACGCGACCTCGTCGCGCACGTTCCTGAGCCCGCTCTCGGTCAGCAGAATCGCGTAGTAAGCCCGCTTGACGTCACCTACCAGTGACTGCTGTTCCGCCCGCAGCTTCTCCTGGTCTACCTGCCCTTCGAGCTTGGCGAGGTCTACGGCGAGGCCGATCTTGTACTGCTGCGTGATGGGCTGGAGCGCCTGCACGGCGAAGACCGCTGTGGGCCTTCGCGGTGTGCTCAGGGTGAAGAAGGGTGCCAAACCCGGGACGAGATTCGAGACCGGGTTCGGCAGGTTCACGTCGTGCTTCACCAGGTTTTCCGAGATGAGTGAGTGGAATTTGATAACGGGGAGGCGCGCCGTCCGGGTCGCGGCGAGCTGCTCGTCACTCTTATCGACGCCGAGTCGCGCGTTCTTAACCGAGCGGTTGTCCCTGAGCGCGAGGTTGATCGCCTCGTCCAGCGTCAACACCTCGCCGGCCGGCCGGGCCTCCTGCTGGCACCGGACGGTCTGAGCGCCGGCCCAGAACACCGCCAGCAGGAGCACGGACATTCGCCTGACAAAAACGCCTCTCATTTCAGCACCATTACTCGTACGGTCACCCGATGATGAGCGAGACGAACCGCGATGTGCGTGAGTAGACCACGGGGGTGAAGGTGCGTCTATTAGACGAAGGTATCAGTCTGCAACCGATACCTTCGTCTAATAGACAGCCGCGGGTAAACGGCGCATGCTGCCGCCGTCTTAGAGCCCGGGAAGCACTCAAAACGGAACCAGAGAGGAAGCACTTATGTCTTTTGATAAACCGATACGGCGAATCGCAATCGTCGGCACGGGAGTCATCGGCGCGAGCTGGGCCGCGCTGTACCTGGCCCGCGGGTTCGACGTCGTTGCCACAGACCCCGCGCCGGACGCGGAAGCGCACCTGCGCCAGTACATCGACGAGGCGTGGCCCGCGCTTACCGAGATCGGCCTGTCGCCGGGCGCGTCGAGGGATCGTCTCAGTTTCACGACCGACATGAAGGAGGCGCTGGCGCAGGCCGACTTCGTCCAGGAGAACGGGCCGGAGCGGCCGGACTTCAAAATCAAATTGTTCGCGGAGATGGACGACGCCACGCCGGTTGACTCACTCATCGCGTCCAGCTCTTCGGGCATCACCGCCAGCGTGATGCAGTCGCAGTGCAAGCACCCGGAGCGCGTCGTCATCGGGCACCCCTTCAACCCGCCACACATCATCCCGCTGGTCGAGATAGTGGGCGGGGTCAAAACGTCGCCGGACGCAGTCGAACGGGCCATCGCGTTCTATGCGTCGATCGGGAAGAAGCCCGTCCACCTTTTGAAGGAGCTCCCGGGTCACGTCGGCAACCGGCTTCAGATCGCCCTCTATAAAGAGGTCATGTACCTCATTCAGCAGGGCGTGCTGAGTGTGAGCGACGCCGACGACGCGGTGAGTTACGGCCCCGGGCTGCGTTGGGGCGTGATGGGGCCGAGCCTGCAATGGCACCTCGGCGGCGGCCCGGGCGGGATCAGGCATTTCATGGAACACCTCATGCCCGGCATGGAAAACGCGATCAAGGGCCTGGGGACGCCCGACGTCAACGACGCGCTCAAGCAGAAGATTGTTGACGGCGTTTTGCAGATCGCCGGGGAGCGTTCGGTTGACGAACTCGCGCAGGCGGAGGACGAAGAGCTCCTCGCACTGATTAAGCTGCGCGGGAAAAAGGAGAAAGTCGAAACCCGCGTGAGTCCCGACGGGAACGCGCCGTCAGAGCGTGTCTTCTTTCTCGACGTGAGCGGCGGCCGTATCGAATCCATCAATCCGGATGGTTCCGATCGCCGAGTTATCCTGGACGGACTTCACAGAATCCCCGACGGCATCGAGGTTGACGCCGAGGCCGGCCACATCTACTGGACGAACATGGGCCACCCGTCGGCGAACGACGGCTCCATCGAACGCGCCGACCTCGACGGCCACAACCGCCGAACTATCGTGCCCGAGGGCGCGACCTTCACGCCGAAACAACTGAAGCTCGACAGGCGGGGTGGTAAGGTCTACTGGTCGGATCGCGAAGGGATGCGCGTCATGCGCGCCAACCTCGACGGCTCGGGGATCGAAACCCTCGTGGACACGAGCGAGGGCGACGCGCGCCCCGGCCGCGACGCCACGAAATGGTGCGTCGGCATCGCCGTCGATCACCAGGGCGGCAAGTTCTACTGGACGCAGAAGGGCGCCGACAACGCCGGCGAGGGGCGCATCTTCCGCGCGAGCCTCGAACTGCCGGAGGGCGAGAGCCCGGCGACTCGCACCGACGTCGAGCTGCTCTTCGACCGCCTGCCCGAGCCGATCGACCTCGAACTCGACCTCGACAGACGCATGCTCTACTGGACTGACCGCGGCAACCCGCCGCGGGGCAACACCGTGAGCCGCGCGGCGCTGGACGCGCGGCCCGGCGACGGCGAGGGGGCGGAGATTCTGGTCGGCGACCTGATGGAGGCAATCGGGCTCTCCCTCGACCTGAAGGGCGGCCGGATGTTCTTCTCCGACCTCGGCGGCTCGGTCTACTCCGCAAGGCTGGACGGCACGGAAAAGAGGGCGCTGACCCTCGCGCAAGGGAACCTGACCGGGGTCGCTTACGCCGGCCTGAGGTAGCTCAAGTCGAAGACAGCCACTGACTGATGAAGGAGCACTGAGATGACAACCGCGAGCAAAGACGTAAGGCAGCCGAAGCCGCTTCCGGCGCCGAACAGTGACTTCTACGAATTCGCCGAGACGCTGCCCGCCGAGGAGCTGGCTGTCGTGAAGAAGGTGCGCGACTACATGGAGACGAAAGTCCAGCCCATTATCAACAAGTACTGGGTCGAGGACTCGTTCCCCTTCGAACTGCTCCCGTCGTTCAAGGAGCTGAACATCGCCGGCCTCGGCATGAACGGCTACGGCTGCCCGGGCGGGAGCCCGCTGCTGGTCGGCCTGGTCGCCATGACGATGGCCCGAACCGACACCTCGTTCTGTACCTTCTACGGCGTCCACAGCGGCCTGGCGATGAACTCCATCTACCTCAACGGCACCGAGGAGCAGAAGCAGAAGTGGCTCCCGCCGATGGCCCGCATGGAGAAGATCGGCTGCTTCGCCCTGACCGAGCCGCTGGTCGGCTCGGGCACCGGCGGCGGCCTGACGACGACGGCGAAGCGCGAAGGCGACACGTGGGTGCTCAACGGCCAGAAGCGCTGGATCGGCAACGCGACGTGGTGCGACCTCTCGATCATCTGGGCGCGCGACGTTGAGGACAACCAGGTCAAGGGTTTCATCGTCGAGAACAAGACCACGCCCGGCTTCAGCGTCGAGAAGATTCAGAACAAGATCGCGCTCAAGGTCGTGCAGAACGGCGAGATCACGCTGAAGGACTGCCGCGTGCCCGACGCGAATCGCCTCCAGGGAGGCAAAGGGACGTTCCGCGACACCGCGCTCGTGCTGCGCGGGACACGCCATGGCAGCGGGTGGGAGATCACGGGCAGCCAGATGGGCGCATACGAGAACGCGCTCAAGTACGCGCAGGAGCGCTTGCAGTTCGGGAAGCCGATTGGGTCGTTCCAGCTCGTCCAGGAACTTCTGGCGAAGATGCTGGGCAACATCGTCGCCTGCCAGTGCATGCTGGCCCGCTCGGTGCAGCTGGAGACCGAAGGCAAGCTGACGGATTCGCAGGCGGCCATCGTCAAGGCGTTCTGCACGTCCAAGGCGCGCGAGACGGTCTCGTGGGCGCGCGAGCTGCTGGGCGGCAACGGGATCGTCGTTGACTACAACGTGGCGCGCTTCTTCGCGGACGCCGAGGCGATCTACTCCTACGAAGGCACGTACCAGATGCAGACCCTGATCGTGGGCAAAGCCATCACGGGCTTCAGCGCCTTCGTGTAACGCGTTTGCTTGACGGACGAGGACGACAGCCGCGGCCCGTGCTCGACAACAGTTCAAGACAGGAGAGTTTTTATGAGTTCGTCGGCAGCACCCACACTCGAGAATCTTTTGTACGAGAAGAAGGGCGGCATCGCCTACGTGACGCTCAACCGCCCCAAGGTGCTCAACGCGCTGAGCAAGGCGACGTGGGCGGACTTGCGCGCGGCGTTCGAGGACGCGCGGGACGACGCGGAGGTGCGCGGCGTCATCCTCACCGGCGCGGGCGACAAAGCCTTCATCGCCGGCGCCGACATCGGCGAACTCGCCACGGCCGGCGCCGTCCAGGCCGAAGAGTCCAGCCGCTTCGGGCAGGAAGTCCTCAACCTCGTCGAGAATCTCGGCAAGCCCGTGATCGCCGCCGTCAACGGCTTCGCGCTCGGCGGCGGATGCGAGACGGCGATGGCCTGCACCATCCGGCTCGCCGCGGAGCACGCGAGATTCGGCCAGCCCGAAGTTAAGCTGGGCGTCCTCCCGGGCGGCGGCGGGACGCAGCGCCTGCCGCGGCTGGTCGGGAAGGGGCGCGCCCTGCAACTCATCCTCACCGGCGAGATGGTCGGCGCGCAGGAGGCTTACCGCATCGGGCTCGTCAACGAGGTCGTCCCCGCCGACGCGCTCATCCCGCGCGCCGAAGCGATCCTGAAGCAAATCTTCGCCAACGCGCCGCTCGCCGTGAAGTTCTCGCTCGAAGCGGTGAACAAAGGCTTGGAGACGAGCCAGGGCGAGGGCCTCGCGCTTGAGGCTTCCTTCTTCGGGCTCTGCGCCGGGACGGAAGACAAGGGCGAGGGCACGCAGGCTTTTCTACAGAAGCGTGCGCCGCAGTTCAAGGGGCGGTGACCTGGCCGGGCTCCTGCGGCCTCATGATATTTCGCGTTAAGTAAGGAGAGGGCGATGACGACCGACAATATCTTCTCGGGGTTGAAGGTGGTGGACTTCTCGAGCTTCGTCGCGGCCCCGAGCGCCGCCGTGATCCTGGGCGACTTCGGCGCCGACGTGATTAAAGTGGAGCCGCCGTCCGGCGACCTGTGGAGACTTGGGAATCACGCCCCGCCGCAGCCGTACGCGAAGGAGCCTTATCAATGGCACCTCGCCAACCGCAACAAGCGCGGCATGGCGCTCGACCTGAAATCCCCGGACGCCCAACCGATTCTGGAGAGGCTCGTCAAGTGGGCCGACGTGCTCATCGTCAACACGCCGCACCCCGCGCGGAAAAAACTGAGGCTCGAATACGAAGACGTCTTGCAGTGGAATCCGCGCCTCATCTATGCGGACGTCACGGGCTTCGGCGATAACGGGCCTGACGCAGACCTGCCGGGCTTCGACATCACTTCGTACTGGGCGCGCAGCGGCCTGCTCTCGATGACGCGCGACGCCGGCGCCTCGCCGACCTGGCCGGTGGGCGGCAGCGGAGACAACGCGACCGCGGTCGGCCTCTACTCCGCGATCGTCACCGCGCTCTACCGCCGCGAGCGCACCGGCGAGGGGTCGCACGTCACGACCTCGCTGCTCGCCGAAGGCGTCTGGTCGGCGAGCGTCTCGATTCAGGCGGCGCTCGGCGGGGCGAAGTTTTACGCGCCGCACGACCGCAAGAACCCGGCGAACGCGGCGCAGAACGTTTACCGCGCCGCCGACGGCACCTGGTTCGTGCTCATCATCACGCCTGACAAATTTCAGGCGGTGGCGCAGGCCATCGGCCGCGCCGACCTCCTGGCGGACGCGCGGTTCACAGACCCGAAGAAGCTCGCGGAGAACAGGCCGCAGTTGACGGCCATCCTCGACGAACTGTTCGGCGCGCAGCCGATGTCGCACTGGTACGGGGTCTTCAGCGGCCTCCACGTCACGTTCGGCGCCGTGCGCGGCCCCGAGGAGGTAATCAACGACCCACAACTTCGGGCGAACGACATCGTCGTTCCGTTGGAGGGTGCCGGAGATAATTTAGCGTTCACGATCAGCAGTCCGATGCAGGTGAAAGGTGTCGCGAAGGTTCCTGCCAGACGTGCCCCGGGGCTCGGCGAACACAACGAAGAGATTCTCCGGGAGCTGGGCTTTGACCCCGAACAGAGCAACGGCTTCGTCACGAGTGGTGTAGTAGCGGGACGTCGGGAAGCGGCGGCGAAGTAGGGGGTGTGCGATGAGCGAGATTTTAACGGAACGTTCGGGAAGCGTGTTGCGGGTCACGTTGAATCGCCCCGCCAAGAAGAACGCGATGACTTCGGCCATGTACAACGCCCTCGCAGACATCTTGAATGAAGCGGCGAAGGACGACGAGATACGTGTTGTGGTCTGGGACAGTGCGGGAGATTCGTTCAGCGCGGGCAACGACGTGGAGGATTTCCTGAAGAACCCCCCGGGGCCGGGTGAGAGCCCGCAAGCCCGCCTGGGTAACGCGTTGCTTAACTTCGATAAGCCGATAATTGCCGCCGTGAAGGGCGCGGCCGTCGGCGGCGGTACTACCTTGCTGACGCACTGCGACTTTGTCTATGCGGGTGAGAGTGCGAAGTTCCAACTGCCCTTCGTCAATCTCGGGCTGGTTCCGGAGTTCGGGTCGAGCTGGTCCTTGCCGACGCGCAGCGGGTACATCCGCGCCGCCGAATTATTCATGTTGGGTCAGCCCTTCAATGCCGAGCTTGCCGCCAAGATCGGGTTAGTGACCCGCGTCGTGCCCGACGAAAAACTGCTCGCCACGGCGACCGAAACCGCGGAGAAGTTGGCCGCGAAACCGTCTGGCGCACTGCGAGCCATCAAGAAGCTGTTGAGGCGTTCGTCACGCGAACAGGTCGAACAGGCGATAGAAGCCGAAGCCGAGGAGTTCACCACGCGGGTGCGTTCGGCGGAGGTCAGGGAGGTGTTCACGGCGTTCCTTGAGAAGCGTCCGCCGGACTTCACGAGAGCGAAGGAGGCTGCGACGGCAACCCAGGGTAATAAAGCGGCACAAGCGTAGAAGGAGCAGCAAGTGAGCGACCTACTCGAACAAGCCATCGCGGCGCATGGCGGCTTAGAACGCTGGAACGACTTCACCGAGGTGACCGCGACGATGTTAGG
>JAFAVK010000145.1 GCA_019242475.1 Acidobacteriota bacterium
CCTAACATCGTCGCGGTCACCTCGGTGAAGTCGTTCCAGCGTTCTAAGCCGCCATGCGCCGCGATGGCTTGTTCGAGTAGGTCGCTCACTTGCTGCTCCTTCTACGCTTGTGCCGCTTTATTACCCTGGGTTGCCGTCGCAGCCTCCATCGACACGTGTCACAATACCCAACTCGTTCCGGGCTTGACTGCTTTCCGGTGTCCTCGACGGTGCCAGAATGCGCCGTTGACCTGCGGGCGTCTATTAGACGTTGGTATTGGTCTGCGACTGATACCAACGTCTAATAGACACAAATCTACGCCCGTGATGTACTAGCCCGTCGCGGGGGAAACCTTTTCACCCAACTCCGGCTGAGGCCGAAGCAGCTTCGAACGTGAAACTCAGAGGGAGAGTGGGCACGCGATGGTTCCACCGGCGAACTGACGACAAGCAGTCGCACCACCGTTTGCGTTGACGTTGGCACTTTTTTCATTACCGCGTAATCCTGCGATGGACACAGGGCATACAGAGCTGAGTATCGGCGAGTACCTGCGTGAACGTCTCATGCCGGTGGAAGGGGCGATTCCGCGGATACCCGGTATCGAGATGTACGGGAATTCCGTCCCCGCCGGGAGTGTCGGCGGCGACCTGTTCGAATATATAAACTTCCAGCAGCGTTACGACCTCGACGCGCGCACGGGGCAGGCCCTGAGCTTGTCGAGGGAATTTCTCGACCCGCTCCCGCCGGGCCTGCCGCCGCGTAATTCGGTGGACGATCACGTGGAGTGGCTGAAGTCCAGGCCCGACTACAGGCCCGAAATGGAGGCCGCATACAGAGAGGCGCGAAGCTCCGAGCAGGTGCGTGTCGCCGAAGCCCTCCACGAACTCTACAGCACGGCGGGAGTCCTGCTGGTGGACGCACAGGGGCACGGACTCATCTCGGCGAAGATCGCCTCGACCGTCCACGACACATTTCACGCCTTCATGCTCTCCGAGCTCGACCATCACGGGAGGACGACGCCGGAGCTGTTCGAAAACATCAACCTGCGCCTAGCGCACTCGGTCACGGCCCGTAACGCGCTGGCGATCAGCGAGGGGGACAGCGCGCGCGAGATCGCGACGATGCTTTACGGCGAGGTGCACCCTTACGGCTATTTCCGGTTCGTGAATTTCGGGCACCCGCCGCCGCTCGTGTTCTCCGCCGAGTCTCAGAAGTTCGTCGAGTTGGACAAAGATCGAATGGTGCAATTCCTGCCGCTGGGCTTGCAGATACCCGCCAATCATCCGGATCGCAAGCGGTATTTCTCGATGCGGTTTCGGCCCAGGCCGGCCAACTCATCCGACGTTGCCGAAATCACGCTGATAAGTCCGGGCGACATTCTCTTCCTGTATACCGACGGCGTCTATGACGGGAGCAACGCGGAAGATCGCCGGCGCCTCGAAGCCGTGATGCGGGAGCGCTACGAGGAATCGGCGAAGGACATCTGCAACGCGCTGCTGGAACACGCCACGCAAGAGGACGACCGTCTGCGGCAGATCGGGGAAGAGGAGCGGATTGACGACAAAACAGTCTTCATCATCAAGCGGGGGAATGAGCCTCTTCTCTAAACTGTCGCGGCAGTCTGCATAGGCCAAGTCATCCTTATTGCCTTGCGGAGTCGAGCGTCGAGGTTGCGATGTTAGGGCAACACCACCCCCGCGGAAGTGTTGACGCTGGAGCATGCCATCATGAGCGATGAGAACGATGGAGTCAGACTGACGCTGCCCGTCCACGACCGCGACCACGTGCTGGGGACGGAGTCGGCGGCCGTGACTCTGGTCGAGTACGGCAACTACGAATGCATCTACTGCCGTCAGCTACACCCCAATATTAAGGAGGTGTTGAGGCGCGCCGAGGGGTTACGTTTCGTCTTCCGCCACTTCCCGCTTCGGCAGGTGCACCCGCACTCGACGAGGGCGGCGGAGGCGGCGGAGGCCGCCGCGGCGCAGGGCCGCTTCTGGGAGATGCACGACCTGCTGTTCAGACAGGAGGGGAAGCTCGACGACGAACAGCTTGCTCGTTGCGCGGGTAAGGCCGGGCTCGACCTGCGGAGGTACCGGGAAGAGATGGCGGCGGGCGCGTACGCCGAAAAGATCGATCGGGAACTCATGGAGACGACCTTCGTGGGGAAGGTGTCGGGCACCCCGACGATCTACTTGAACGGCGTGCGCCGGAGTGACCTGCGGGGGCTCGAAGGTCTGCTCGCGGCGGTCGAAGCGGCCGGGGCCACTCTCCGTGCGGGCCCCGGCGCATGGGCAAAAACGCTGAACCGGCTGCGTAAACTGCGCCTCGTGTGACTCGCCTGCGCTTGTGGAATTATTAGATCAAGCAGCCATGGCATTCCGATAGAAGCCGCGGGACGGCTAGGCGTCGGCGGACAGGAGCCGCGTGACCTCCCTGTGCGCGAGCACGACCTCCGGCTCCTGCTGGATGGCTTCAAAAGTACTTCCGCCCGAACCCGCCGCCCGCCTCCGACGGCTTGAGCAGCGCACGGACCCCGGCGAGCAGCGACTCGGCGTCGTGTCCGGTCGCGGGCTCGACCGCGTCCGAATGACCGGAGCTATATCCTTCTTGAAATCCTGAATGACTCGGCAATAAGGCATGGGGTTTATGCCATCGGCTAATTCACGCGCTCAGGCGACGCGGAGCACCTCACCGAGGCATGTAGTATAACGCCGTGAGCGCCGCATAAATCTCATCTCCCACCGCCTTCCAGGACGCGCAACGCTGAAGCGCACCGTGTCTCGGCCGTATTTGCCGTTGATCTCGTCGAGCGCCTTCATGAGAGGGGGTGTCGATGCCATCACGCCGATGACAGCAGACCCTTTTGTCGGCCGGATAAAAATTTTCTCACCCGCCGGTATTTCCGCCGCCCGGAACCACACTGTCCCCGTATCACCGTAAAAAGGCCCGCCTCCCGACGGCGGCCCCGTCGTCGTCTCTTCCAGTGGAGCAAACGAGTCATGGGTAGGAAACTGAAACTCTTCGCAGCGGCCTCTTTCCTCGCCGCGTTCGCGGGGTGGCTCCTGTTCGCCGCCTCAACCACCAGGGCCACGCGCGCCAACCAGACCTTCTCCGCCGCCTTCCAGCGCAAAGTCCTGGAGACGGCGCCCGAGGCGCCCTTCGAGCTGCGCATGTTCGAGACGGCCGTCAAGACCGACTCGAAGGGGCAGATCATCACGGGGCCGACGAGCGACCCCGTCAAGAACGTCGTGGGCGCCGAGAGCGCGGGCGTGCGCGCGGGGCTTGAGCGCTTCACCAAGGTCATGTACGGCGCGAGCTACATCGACGGCCGCCCCGACCCCGGCACGCGCATCGACCCGAACAACCCGGCAGTGAAGAGCGGCAGCCAGTACTGGCCGCACCGCGACCAGCCCTTCCGCAGCCAGCCGCGCTCGCTCGCGCTCTCGCAGGACGGGAAGAAGCTTTACGTCACGCTCCCGGGGCGCGAGGGCTACCCCGACTGGCGCGTGGCGGTCGTCGATACGAACAGCCGACAGGTCTCGCGCTGGATCGACCTCCGTCCGGCGGGCGAGTCGAAGGGTCTGCGCCCCATCGGCGTGAAGGCCGCGCCGGTCAACAACTCGATCAGCCAGTTCCCCTACGTCGTCGTGCTCAACCAGTACGGCAACTTCGCGAGCGTGATTGATGCGAGCACGGACACGGTCGTCGGCGAGTTCGAGACGGGCTTCTACGGCGAGAAGCTGGTCTTCAACAAGGCGGGCACGCGCCTCTACATCACCGACCGCTACAAGGATGCCGTGCGCGCCTTCCGCATCGACCCCGGCCCGACCTTCACGCAGATCGCTTTGATACCGACGGGCAACACACAGCTTGAGCGCACCAACCCGCGCGACTTAGACATCTCGGCCGACGGTAAGACCTTGTACGTCGCGAACACTCTGGGGCACACCGTCGCCGCCATCAACATCGACGGCGACGCGAACGCGTTAACTAAAGTCATGCCGCTCGGCGGGCTCGCGACCGACGTGAAGGTCGCGGGGCGCTGGGGCATCATCTCGGGGCAGGAGACGAACACGGTCTTGAACGGGCCGGAGTCGGGCCACGGCCTGCCGACGAAGCGCGCCGACGGCGTGGCGATAAAGAACTCGGGCGCGCCGCTCGGCTACACGCCCGTCATGACCGACGCAACGAAGGCGACGACCTTCGACGACATCGGGAGCGAATTAAACGTCTTCGACACGACGACCAATCGCTTCGTCTTCCGCTACGTGGACGAGGGGCGCGACGTGTCGCAGCTCGTCACCCCGGGGCAGTACGTTGACCTCGGCGACCACACGTCCGCTCAAAAAATTATTAAGGGGAGCGGCCCCGAGCAGATGTTCGTCCGCGGCGACCTCCTCTTCGTCACCTACGCGCACTCCGAGCAGGTGCAGGCGTTCCGCATCGACCTCTCGGCCTCCGACCCCTCACAGGTCTTGAAGCCGCTCGGCGTCCAGTACACCGGCGGCATCACGCCGCAGGGCGTCGAAGTCTCGCCGGACGGCAAGACCGTTTACGTCGCCAACTTCCAGACCGAGGACGTTTCGTTCCTGGGCGTTGACTCGAACGGTAACCTTTCGAAGCAGAACTACCTGCCCGTCGGCGTCACGCCCACGACGCCCGACCCGACGACGGGCGGGCACGGGCAGAAGCTCTTCGCGACCGACGAAGAGGTCGGCCTGCGCTGGTTCTTCTCCTCGGCCTACTCCGACGACGGGCAGAAGTCCTGCGGCTTCTGCCACTGGGACGGCCGGCAGGACGGCTGCCAGTGGAACGTCGCGGCCAACGCCGTCGGCGGCACCAAGGTCTGCCCGCAGAACAAGGACATCTCCGACAACTGGCCCGAGTGGTATGAGGGGCTCAACAACGACTTCATGGCCTACGCCTCGGCCTGCAACGGCGAGGTGCTGTTGGGCGAGCGCAACCCGACGCCGCTCTTCCCGCAGGCGAACGCGGTTGACCGCTTCAAGGCGCGCGAGGATTACGTGCTGAAGAAGACCGAGGAGAACTCGAAGGCCATCGGGCGCAGCGACCTCTCGGGCAAGGCTGAGAAGGTCGGCTACTACGACATGGCCTACCTGCAAATCCTCTGGTCGGCGAACGACGTGCGGCGTCTGCCTTCGCCACTCGGGCAGTTCCCCGAGACCGACACGGAAGCGGCGAAGGTCGAGCGCGGCCGCGACCTCTTCACGAAGTCGGTCGGGCAGGGCGGCGCGGGCTGCGCCGAGTGCCACCACAACGGCAACAAGCTGACGAACGGCGTCGTGGACGACACCTTCCAGGACTTCAACATCCACGAGCCGGGGGTGGTGAGCGAATCGACTGTGGACGGCGAGGGGCCGTTCTTCCGTCCGACCAACGACTACTTCTTCACGCGCTTCGGCCCGCCGCAGGACGTGGGTACGCCGCAGAACTTCTCTTCGCGCAACACGAAACACCTGCGCACCTTCTGGGACGCCGTGCCGCGCTACCTGCACTACGGCTTCGCGCACACGGTGCGCGAGATTCTGCTGGCGCCCGACTCGCCGCTCCTGCGGCCGGGCGAGCGCGGCTTCAACTTCCGCACCGTGCGCGCAGACCAACGGCGCGGGCCGAACAACCTCCCGACCGAAGTGCCCATCACCGTCGCCGACCGGACGGGCGCGCTCGCGGGCGACGGCTTCGGGCAGATCATGGTGAGTCTGGACAGCCCCACGGCCGTCGAGAACGGGCGCGCGCAGATCGACAAGTTGGGCACGTCGAACCTCGCGCCGCTCGTCTCGGGCGGACAGATCAACCCGCAGCTCGCGGCCGCGGGCGTGCGCGTCATCAAGGACACGCACGGAAAGACTTCTCAACTCTCTTCCGACGAGCTCGATGCGCTTGAGGCGTACCTGATGTCGCTCTCGCTGTCACGCCCGCTCAATTCATCTTCGGGCGGTTCGGGGGATACGGGCGCTGCGACGAACGTCACGAAGGCGCTGTTCGCACTGACGGACGTGCGCGTGGACGAGGGCGCGGGGAGTTGCGAGGTCGAGGTCGTGCGCACGGGCGACGTGTCGCGCGAGGCCGCCGTCGATTACACGACGAGCGACGTGTCGGCCGACTCGCGCTCCGACTACACGCTCGCCCGCGGCACACTCCGCTTCGCGGCGGGCGAGACGAGCAAGCGCATCACGCTCCTTATAACGGACGACTCGGTCGCCGAGGGCGACGAGCAGATCAACCTCTCGCTCAACAACCCTTCGGCGGGCTGCGCGCTCGGCGAGGCGGCCGCGGCGACCGTCACGGTCGTCGATAACGACGACGCCACTTCGACCGCGAACCCCGCGGACGATTCGTCCTTCTTCATCCGCGAGCACTACCACGACTTCCTCAACCGCGAGCCGGACGCGCCGGGCCTTCAGTTCTGGACGGGCGAGATCGAGAAGTGCGGCCCGGACGTTCAATGCCGCGAGGTCAAGCGCGTCAACGTCTCGGCGGCCTTCTTCCAGTCAATTGAGTTCCAGCAGACGGGCTACTTCGTCGAGCGGCTCTACAGGACGACCTACGGGCGCAGGCCCGCGCTCGTCGAGTTCATGCCGGACACGCAGGAGGCGGGGCGGGGACTCGTCGTCGGCGCGGAAGGTTGGACGGAGAAGCTCGAAGCGAACAAGCGGGATTTCGTCGCGCAATGGGTCGCGCGCCCCGCGTTCAAGGCGGCCTTCGACCCGCTCACTAACGAGCAGTTCGTCGCGAAGCTCTACGCCAACGCGGGCGTCGAACAGGGGACGGAAGGCGCGGAGCTGGTGCGCGCTTTAACCGAAGGGAAAGAGACCCGCGCAGGCGCCGTCCGCCGCGTGGCCGAGAACGCCGAGTTCGCGCGGCGCGAGTACAACGCGGCCTTCGTGCTGATGCAGTACTTCGGCTACCTGCGCCGCGACCCCGATCAGCAGGGCTTCGACTTCTGGCTCGCCAAGCTCGACCGGTTCAACGGCGACGCCGTCGCGGCCGAGATGGTCAAGGCGTTCATCTCCTCGACCGAGTACAACCAGCGGTTCGGGAGCTAGGGAAATCGACTCCACGACCCTGCGCTTATGTCGTAGCGGCGAACTGACACGGACTATGAGGGCGGCCCGGCGCTTGGCATCTTAGGCCATCGCGCCGGGCCGCCCTCGACTTATGGCAGACGCAAAAGAAAGAAAATCCTGCCGAGCAGGTATAGTTTCTCCCCGAGACTGGCTCTTATCCTATGCAGGCCGTCCCGCGCGTGGCGGGCGGCACCCGAATCCTGTGGTGGAAGAGACTCGCCTACTGATTAACAGGGTGGTTGCAACCGGTAGCGCTCCCGCCGAGCGGCACGCGGCCTTCGGCGAGTTAATCTCGCGCTACCAGGACATGGCGTTCGCCTGTGCATACTCGGTGCTCGGAGACTTTCACCTCGCCGAAGACGCGGCGCAGGAGGCATTCATCACGGCGTGGCAGAGGCTCGGTCAACTGCGTGAGCCGGGCGCGTTCGCCGCCTGGCTCAGGCGGGTCGTGCTCACGCAGTGCAGCCGCATGACGCGCGGCAAGCGGCTGAAGTTAGTGCCGCTCGACGCCGGCCTCGGCGTCAGCTCGGCCGACCCGGGGCCGCACGCGGACGCGGAGAGGCGCGAACTGCGGGAGAGAGTACAGGCCCTCGTCAGGGCCTTGCCGGAAGGCGAGCGCATGGTGGTGGCGCTCTTCAAGGGGTCGGCGACCTTCTGTTCGACCGCCTCGGCGACGACCTCGCGGAGGCCGACGCCGTCACCGTGTCGGCGAGGGAGCACACGTCGCGGGCGGAGTTCATCGACTTCCTTGCGGCGCGGGGCTTCGTCGAAACGAGCCGCGTGTCGGACATGCGTCTCTCCCTAGACGAGGTTGACCTCACGCCCCACGCGCCGGCCGCCGAGCGGGTCGCGGCGCAGGGCATCTCTATGACGACGCTGGCGGAGGAGCGTGGCCGCGACCCGGGATGCGTCGAGAGGCTGTACGACTTCCTGAATCTTCTCGGCGCGGACGACCCCGCCCGCCCGCGATTCGCGCCCCCCGCTTACGACCCGCGGGAGGCCCGAATCTGGTTCGGCAGGCCCTACGTCATCGACGAGGCGTTCTTCATCGCACGGGGCCGCGGCGGGTACGTCGGCGTCACCTGTCTGAATCTGTTGGAAGCGGTGCCGGGCGGCATCAGCCAGGGCTGCACTGGAGTCGCCCGAGAGCACCGGCGTCGCGGCGTCGCGACTGCGCTGAAACTGCGCGCCTTTGAATACGCGCGCGGGCAGGGCTACCGCACCGTCCGCGCCTTGAACCGCACCGGCCACGCCCCGCTCATCGCCCTCGACGAGAAGCTCGGGTTCCGCCGCCGCGCAGAGTACGTCACGATGGAGAAGTGTCTGAGGCGGGTGGCGGAGGTGGATACGAGTGTTTACGACGCCTTCGCCGGGAAATACCGAGACGGAGAATCCCGCCCCGACTTAGTCATTACCGTCAGGAACGAGGGCGGGCGTTTGACTGCCGAATTCGTCGGGCAGAAGGTCGAGCTGTTCCCGGAGTCCGAGTCGAGCTTCTTCGTCAAACAGTTCTACGGCCGGGTGACTTTCGTCAGGGGCGAACGCGGAGACGTGAGCCACCTGATCTGGCGCGAACACGGCCGGGACGGCGCGGGTCGAGAGTCGAGGGCGGAGAAGATCGAGTGACGCGCGGGCGCGAACGACCGGATGAGGAGCAAAACAGGAGGCGGGATACTGATGAAGAAAAAGTTAAAGCTCGTCGCCCTTACCGTCTTCGCCCTTCTTTGCGCATACTCCGCGCTCGTCGGCCGGGGCGTGCGCGGCGCAGACGCTTCCACGGAGCCGACGCCCAACACGGCCCCGACTCAGGCGAAGGCCGCCGAGCAAGTCTACAAGAACATTCAGGTGTTCAAGGGGCTCCCGGCCTCGCAGCTACAGGGCGCGATGTCTTTCATGGCGGACTCACTCGGCGTCGGGTGCGGCTACTGCCACGGAAAGGCTTTCGAGAGCGACGAGAAGCCGACCAAGCAGGCCGCCCGCGGAATGATCCGCATGGTCTTCGACCTGAACAAGAGCGGCGGTGACCTCTTCCAGGGCGCGGCCGTCAGTTGCTACACCTGCCACCGAGGCAAGCCGGGGCCCGCTTCCGTCCCGGCGATCACTCAGCGGGAGCAGCAGCCGGACGCGCAGGCGCCGGCCGCGAAGGCAGACGCGCCGCTCCCGACGGTCGAACAGGTCGTAGAAAAATATGTGCAGGCGCTGGGCGGCAGGGAGGCGCTCGCGCGTGTGACGACGCGCGTCGTCAAGGGTTCGCGCGTCGGGGCGGACGGCGTCCTCGTGCCCGAGGAGGTGTACCAGAAGGCGCCCGACAAACTCTTCGTCACGACGAGCTACCCGAACGTCACGTTCCGTTCCGGGTTCGACGGCTCGCACGCGTGGGCGCGCGACAGCAAAGGCGCAGACCAGCTCAACGACCAGTTCGCCGAGGCACTGAGGCGCGAGGCGGAGTTCTTCGTCGGCGTGCGGCTGGGGGAGCTGTACCCGAACGTGAACGTAGTCGGCCGCGAGACGTTGGGCGGGCGCGAGACCTACGTCGTCGGCGCGCCGGCTTCCGACGACGGCGGGGAGAAGTTCTACTTCGACGCGCAGACCGGCCTGCTCGTCCGCAGGTACTTGGAGTTCAAGACGGCGCTGGGCCGGACGCCAGTGCAGGTGGACTACGGAGACTACCGGGAGGTGGACGGCGTCAAGCTGCCCTTTCAACTGCGCTGGTCGAACCCGCGGTATAGCTGGGGCCGCAAGGTGGACGAGATCAAGCAGAACGTCCCCGTAGACGACGCGAAATTTAACCCCCCGGCCTTAAAGCAGTAGGAAGGCGACGGGGCGCGCCTTCCCGTTCACAGTGCCTGGGCCATCAGCGCGATTTGTTGGCTAGCGCCACCAGGCGCGTATACTGTGATCAGAGGCGGGCGAACTAAATGGCTGCGCCCCGGCGGGCACAATCCGAATAATCTATGGGTCAGTTGAAGGCCGGTGACCACAAGGGAGGAGGCCGCGACTGGGACTACCGTTTGCACAGGCGTTGGCGCTCGTCGTGTGTTGCGCCTGTTCGGGCCTTGCGTTCCCGCGTGCCGCCGGCCGCGCAGGACGGCGGGCCGACGCCCGCGCGGCGCTGCTGAACCCGGGTGACTCGTGGTGGCAGCACAAGGCGCCCGCCGTCTTCCGCGTGAGGTTCGAGACCGGCAAGGGCGACTTCGTCATCGAGGCCCACAGGGAGTGGGCTCCGCAAGGCGCAGACAGGCTCTACAACCTCGCCCGCGCGGGCTTCTTCGACGACTCCCGCTTCTTCCGCGTCCGCGCGGGTTTTATCGCTCAGTTCGGCATCCCCGGAGACCCGGCCGTCGCCGCCGTCTGGAGGAGCCGGACGATGACCGACGACCCCGTGCGGCAGAGCAACACCCGCGGCACGGTCTCCTACGCCATGACCGGCCCCGACGCACGGACGACGCAGTTCTTCGTCAACCTGGGCGACAACTCGCGGCTGGACAAAGAGGGCTTCGCGCCCGTCGGCAGAGTCGTGGCAGGGATGGAGGTGGTAGACCGTCTCTACTCCGGCTACGGCGAGGCGGCCGGCGGCGGCATGAGGGGCGGGAAGCAGTCGCCCATGTTTGAAGGCGGCAACAAGTACCTCGACCGCGAGTTCCCCCTGCTCGACAGGCTGCTGCGGGCGAGGGTGGCGGCACGAGGCAAATAGTCCCGGAGCATACTTGGCGAGCAGGAAAGAAGCTATTTAAAAGCCGCGCCGGGCGCGTATTCCTTATCCAGAAGGTGTATCCGGAATGAAGAAGACCATGCGTTTCGCGCAAGCCCTTTCGCTCTTGTATTTGCTGACGGCGCTGTCCGGCCCCGCCGCGGCGCAGGGCGCGACACAGGCCGCGCCGGGCGCCCGCAATTACCCGGAGCCGGCGCAGGGCGATTTCGTAATCCGAGATTTCAGGTTTAAGAGCGGCGAGACGCTCCCGGAGCTGAGGCTCCACTACGCGACGCTCGGCACGCCCTCGCGCGACGCGGGCGGCGTGGTGCGCAACGCCGTCCTCGTCATGCACGGCACGGGCGGCGCGGGGACACAGTTCCTCACACCGCAGTTCGCGGGTGTCCTCTTCGGCAAGGGCCAACTCCTCGACGCGACGAAGTATTTCATCGTCCTGCCCGACGGCATCGGGCACGGCCGTTCGAGCAAGCCCTCGGACGGCCTGCGCGCGCGCTTCCCGCACTACACGTACGACGACATGGTGCGCGCCCAATATCAACTCATAACGGAGAAGCTGGGAGTCAACCACCTGCGGCTGGTGACGGGCACCTCGATGGGCGGGATGCAGACGTGGGTCTGGGGCGAGACTTACCCCGACTTCATGGACGCGCTGATGCCGCTGGCGAGCCTCCCCGTCGAGATCGCGGGCCGCAACCGCGTCATGCGCCGCATGATCATGGACGCGATTAAGTCAGACCCGGCGTGGGCCGGCGGCGAATACAAGGAGCAGCCGCGCGAGGGCCTGACCGCGGCCCTCAACATCCTGCTGCTGATGGGCAGCGCCCCCTTGCAGTGGCAGAAGCTGTCGCCCACGCGCGACGCGGCCGACAGCTTCTACGCGGAGCGTCTGAAGGCGCAGCTCGCGCGGACGGACGCCAACGACATGCTCTACCAGTTCGACGCCTCGCGCGAGTACGACCCTGCGCCGCGGCTGGAAACCATCAAGGCGCCGCTCGTCGCCATCAACTCCGCCGACGACCTCATCAACCCGCCGGAACTCGGCATCATGGAGCGCGAGATCAAGCGTGTGAAGCGCGGGCGCTACGTCCTCCTCCCCGTCACGGACGAGACGCGCGGGCACGGCACGCACTCGCTGCCGGCCGTCTGGCAGAAGCACCTCGCCGCGCTCCTCGAAGAGTCCGCGCGTTGACGGGGGCTGCGATTTAAAAGGTCGGCATGGGTGAAGCTCTCAACAGTGTCGCCGAAACAACTCACGCGAGGCGGCGGCGCGTCGCGGAGTACCTCGGGCTTGAGCGCAACGTCGCGCTGGCCTCGGCCGCCGTCTTCCTGCTCGGCTTCGGCGAGGAGCTTTGGAAGAAGTTCCTGCCCAAGTATCTCGAACGGCTCGGCGCGGGGACGGGCGTCATCGGGCTCTTCGGCACGGCCGAAGACTTCTTCGACGCCGTCTATCAATACCCGGGCGGCTGGCTCGCCGACCGCGTGGGCCGCCGCCGCGCCTTCCAACTCTTCATCGCGGTCGCCTCGGCCGGCTACCTCGTCTACATGTGGAGCCCTTCCTGGCCGTGGGTCTTCGCCGGGCTCGCGCTCTCGATGGCGTGGCACAGCATGGCGAGCCCCGCGGTCTTCGCCGTCATCGGCGACGCGCTGCCACGCGAGAAGCGCGCGATGGGCTTCACCTTGCAGTCCATCCTGAAGCGAGTGCCGATGGTCGTCTCGCCGCTCGCGGGGGGCGCGTTGATAGCCGCCGTCGGGATACTCTCGGGCGTGCGGGCCGGGCTCGCCGTCACGCTCGCGCTCTGCGCCGTGACCGCGCTCGTCGTGCGCGCGATAAACATCCCCGTGCGCGCCGCCGACGCGGTGAACATCCGAGGCGTCTGGCGCTCATTCCACTTCGCGCTCAAGCGCCTGCTCGTCTCGGACATCTTCATCAGGACGTGCGAGGGGATGGCCGACATCTTCGTCATCCTCTACGTGACGAACGTTCTGGGCGTGAGCGTCGCGCGCTACGGCCTGCTGGTCGCGATTCAGATCGCCACGTCCATCGTCGTCTACCTCCCGGCCGGGCGCATCGCCGACCGCGTCGGGAGAAAGCCCTTCGTCATCGCGACCTTCCTCTGCTTCGCGCTCTACCCCGTGGCCGTCGCCCTCTCGACGGGCTTCGCCTCGCTCGTCTGCGCCTTCGTCGTCGGGGGGCTGCGCGAGATCGGCGAGCCGTCGCGCAAGGCGATGATCGTGGACTTCGCGCGGGAGGACTTGCGGGCGCGCACCGTCGGGCTCTACTACCTCGTGCGCAGCATCACCATCACGCCGTCGGCGGCCGTCGGCGGGCTGCTCTGGAAGCTCTCGCCCGAGGTGCCGTTCTACACCGCCGGGGTCATCGGGCTGGTCGGAACAATCGTCTTCGCCGCCACCGTCGAGGAGCGGTACGCCAGTTAAAAAGGAGTGACAGGTTATGAGGAAAGTCTCAAGGCGTGAGGCCATCGCGCAGTTCCCCTGCTACTGCCACTGCGACGAGGGATTCGGCCACACACCTGGTTAGTTCACGCGCAGCGCCACTTTGTTGCTCTCGACGCCGCGGACTGCGACGGAGACGCTGAGGTCGCCGGCGCCGGCGAGTTCCGCGGGAAGAATGACGTTGACCTGCGAGAGCCAGGTGAGGTTCTTCGCGCCGCCGACGGCCTCGACGGGCAGGTCGTGGACGCGCAGTTGCGCGTCCACGGCGCGCGCCGTGACAAAGGCCGCGTCGCCGGGCGCGTCGAGCCTGACGCCGACGACGAAGAGCGTGACGCGCGTGCGGCCGTCCGAGGCAAGGTTGCGCGTCCGGGGCGTGGAGGCCTCGAAGGGCTCGACCGTCAGCGCCACCGAGTCGAAGGCGGCGGCGCGCCCCGTCAGCGCGTCCGTGAGCAGCAGCGGCGCGGGCGGCTCGTTGCCCGCGCGGCGCTGCCCGAAGGAGAGGTTGTCGAGCAGGACGTTCGGCGTCGGCTCGGGGAAGTCGAGCGCGAACCGCAGCCACGCGACGGGGGCGTCCGTGACGAAGCCGACGAAGTGCTCGCCGTCCGACGCCGCCATCGTCACGCTCTCGCCCGTCGAGGTCGAGACGTTCATCGGGCGCGAGAACTGTTCGCAGCCGACGGCGGTCGTCCCCGGCGGCAGGTAGATGGTGAGCGTCGTGATCTCGCCGGCGCCGCCCGCGTCCAGAAGGTTGTTGGAGGAGCCGGGGGCTTTGACGACGCTGGTCGGCCCGAGGAAGTTCTCGAACCTGACGCCGTCGATCTCCGAGACTGCCGGCAGGTCGCCGCGCGCCTGTGACTCGAAGTCGATGGTGCGCACGTTCTGCGCGGCGGCCTCGAATGAGGCGCGGTCGCGGAAGGCAGTAGCGTCGGCGCTGGCCGCCGAGCCGGCACAGAGGTAGAAGAGTAAGAGGGAGACGAAGGGTAGAATGCGTTTCGCCGCGAGGGGCATGACCGCTGACCTCCTGCGTGCCGGGAAGTCTACCCCGCGGCCTTTCCGTCCCGCAAGATAATGGCTCACGCCCCTTCAGCGCGGCGATTGCTGCGGAGCGGAGCCTCGCACTCAGCACGGCAGGAGAGCTGCGGAACGGATACGAGTTCACCGGGAAGGGGAGGGCCGTCCGGTCTGCAAAGACCGGGCGGCCCTCCCCTTCCCGGCGGGTCGCAACTACTGTCCGAACCTGTTCCGGTACTCGATTGATTCGAGGAAAGCCTTGACCATCTCGGCCTGGATGAAGTTGCCGTTGAACTCGTCGAGCTTTCCGAGCCAGAAGTTAAAGCCGGAGAAGTCCTTGTCAGGCGCGCCGTCCGGATTCCTCCTCAGGTAGCCGAAGAACTGCATTAACACGAACGCCCTGTTCTTCTCCGCCTTGTTGAGTTCCGGGTTCTCCGCCACAGACCTGAGGACTTGTGCCCGCGTCTTCGCGCCGTTCTTCAAACTGGTGACGAGCACATCCCTCTCGGCCTGCGAGAGTGCCCCGTCGGCGTTGACGTTCAGGGCGTCAACGTACGCCTCGGGGGTCATGGACTGCGGATAGAGGGTCTTGAAACGCTCCGAAGCCACGAACTGGTCGAAGTATGCCTGCTTGTTCTGCTCCAGCTTCTGCTCCCACCCCTGCGCCCCGACGATCAAGCCGCTAGCCACGATCCGCACGTCGTCGAGCATCTCCTGCCGTGTGACGGGCACGGGCTTGCCCGGAAGGTTGCCGAAGGCAGCCTTGTGTACCCGGTAGGCCAGATACCCGGTCTCCTGGAACTCGATGGAGAGGAAGAAGGCGGCCGAGACGTTGATGCGCTTAACCTCGCGGCACACGGCGTCCGCGCCGCACGACTCGACCTCGCCGACCCAGAAGTTTAGCCCCGACGCGTCCGGCTCGCGGTTGAGGAAGTCGCGGTAGTGCTGCGTCACGAAGTCCGCGCTGTCTTCGAACCGCGGCATGACGGCGAAGTCGGCCGCCGTCACGTCCTCTTTAAAGTCCTTGAGGGTGTGGGCGGCAGGCGTCAAGGCGAGGCCGGGCTTGGAGGCGGTGACGGTGTAGTCGCCGCGCAGTGTGACGCCGCCGAACACGAAGGCGCCATCAGGGCCGGTGGTCGCCGTCGCGGACTGCGGGCCGCTGAGCGTCACGGTCACGCCCTCGACCCCCGCGCCCGAACTGGTGATGCGCCCGCTGACAGTCCGCGGCGTGGCGACGAAGTCGGCGTCGCTCACGTTTCCGGCGAGCCCCACATACAGGCGTGGGCTGGTGGGCGAGAAGCCGTAGGCGTAGGTGAAGTCCTCGGGGAAGACCTGGCACGTCTCGCCGGCCTCGACGGCGCCGAAGCTGTAGCGGCCGTCCGCGTCGGTCGTGCGGTACTGTGTGCCGACGACGCGCACGGTGTCGAGCCGCACGCGCAGGCCCGCGAGCGGTGCGCCCTTGTCGTCCAAGACCCTCCCGGCGACCGCGTAGGTCGCGGCCTGCGGCGCTCCCGTGAAGTCGGCCGTCTGCTCGGCCCCGAGGTTCTCGAAGGTGCGGAAGTTGGGCGCGAAGCTGTAAAGATTCCTGTAAGGCTGGACGGTGTATGTCCCGCCCGGCGCGAGGTTGGCGAAGAAGTAATAGCCGTTCACGTCCGTCGCCGTGGAGGCCGTCTTCGAGCCGCTCAGGTTGACCGTCGCGGGGAAGATGGGGTTCCCGCCCGCGTCCCGGAGGTAGCCGCTGACGCCGTAGCCCGCCCGCGTGGCGGTGAAGTTCTGGCCGCTCTTGTCGCCGGCTATCGAGGTGAAGGTCAGGCTCTCCGGCGTAAAGCGCCAAGCGCCCGGCTCGGGCGTGACGGTGTAGGTGGCCCCGGGCTTGAGGCCGGAGAAGCTGTAGCTGGCGTTGAACCTGACGGCCGTCGTCACGTACTGCGGCGCAGTGCCAGCCGGCCCGTCGAGGCGGAGGCGGACGCCCTCGACCGCGGAGCCGCGGTCGTCGAGCACCTGCCCGCTGACGCTGTACGCGCTCGGCTCCACGTTGACGACCTTCGCGGCCGAGACGGTGGCCGCGCCGGCGCTGTCGGTGCAGCGTGCGGTCAGCGTGTGCGAACCCGAAGCGGGGGAAAGGTAGGTGTAGACCCACGGCGCGGTGTAGGTCGGCGCGGAGTAGGAAGAGACGACGGTGCCGTTGTCGAGAAACTCCACCGTCGCGATGGCCCGGTCGCGGTTGGCGCCCGCCGCGGCCTCCATCCGGACGGAGGAGCCGTAGGCGTAGGAGGCACCGTCGGCCGGGCTCGTGAGGGAGCAGGCGGGCGGGACGGTGCTGGGCGTGACCGTGATGTTCACGGAGGCCGAAGCGCCCTCACCGCCCGCGCTATCGACGGCCACTGCGGAGAGCGCGTAGCCGCCGCCGCGCACCTCGACCCAGTCGAAGACGTACGGCGCTTGTGTGGTTGACCCGATGAGCGAGCCGTTGGCGTAGAAGCGCACCGCCGTCACCGAGCCGTCGGCGTCCGAGGCTTCGGCCGTCAGGCGGACGGTGTTGCCCGACTGGTAACTCGCGCCGGCGGCCGGGGCAGTCAGCCGCACCAGGGGGAGGCCGTTGCCGGGTTCGGCGCCCGCCGCGTTGTAGAGCGCGCCGTCGCCGAAGCCGTCGCCGCGGCTGGTCTTGCCGCCCCAGACGATCATCTGCTTGCCCGTCCAGACCTGCACGTGCGAGTTGCGGCGGCTCGGCGCGCTCTGCAAGCTGGTCGGCGTCCAGACGTCCGACGCGGGGTTATAGCGCGCGCCGGTGTTGGTGTCATCGCCGTTGCTGGTAAACGTGACGGGGACGAGCCCGCCCCAGACGATCATCTGCGACCCTGTCCAGACGGCGCGATGGTGCGAACGGGCCTGCGGCGCGCCGGCCGTCGAGGTCGGGCTCCACACGTCCGATGAGGGGTTGTAGCGCCCGCCCGTGTCGAGGAAGCGCGACCCCTCGTTCGAGTAGACCCAGCCGCCCCAGACGATCAACTCGTCGCCCGTCCAGACGGCCGAGTTGTAGATGCGCGCCTCGGGGGCGCCCGCCGTCGAGGTCGGGCGCCAGGTGTCGGTCGCGGGGTTATAGCGCCCGCCCGTGTTGAGGTGGGAGCCGGCGAAGTACTGCGTGCCGCCCCAGACGACCATCTCCGAACCCGTCCAGACGGCCGAGTGCAGGTAGCGCGGGGCCGGGGCGTCGGCCATCGACATGAGCTTCCAGGTGTCGCTCGTGGGGTTGTAGCGCCCGCCCGCCGAAGGGATGTTGTCCGGGTTATTGTTGCCGCCGCCCCAGACGAGCACCTCCCCGCCCGTCCACACCGCGGAGGCGTACGCCTTACCTTCGGGCGCGCCCGCCGTCGAGGCGTGGCCCCAGGCGTCGGCCAGCGGGTTGTAACGCGCACCCGCGGCCGTGCCCGCGCCCCAGACGAACATCTCTTTGCCCGTCCAGACCGCCGCGGCGCCTGCGGCGTTGTCACCGGCAGGCGCGCCGGCCAAACTCATCGGCCGCCAGACGTTCGTCGCGGGGTTGTAACGGCCGCCGACGCTCTCGCAACCGCTGCTGCACAGAGGGGCCTTCCCCCAGACGAGCATCTCCGCGCCCGACCACACGCCGAGTTCCGTCGCGGGAACCTGTTCGACCGTGCCGGCCGCCGCCCAGGTGTCGCTCGCGGGGTTGTAGCGCGCGCCGCTCCGGAAGACGAGCGAGGTGGCCGAGCCGCCCCAGACGACCATCTCGGAGCCCGTCCAGACGGCCACGTGGTTGAGCTTGGTCGGGGCGTTGACGGTGGAGGTCGGCTTCCAGGAGTCGGTCGAAGGGTCGTAGCGCCCGCCGCTGTTGAGGTACACGTCGGGCTGGTCGGCGACGGGAGCCAGCCTGCCGCCGTAGACGATCATCTCGGAGCCCGACCAGACGGCCGTGTGGAAGTAGCGCGGGTCGGGAGCGCCGGCCGTCGAGGTCGGCGTCCAGGTGTCGGTCGCGGGGTTGTAACGGCCGCCGGAACTGACCGTGACGAAGTTCCCCTCGTAGCCGCTCCAGACGACGGCCTCCGTCCCCGTCCAGACCATCGTGAAGGCGCTGCGCGCCGAGGGCGCGTTGAAGGTGTTGGTCGGAGTCCACGTATCGGTCTCCGGGTTGTAGCGCCCGCCCGTATTCTTCGGCCCGCTGTTGTCGCTGCCGCCCCAGACGATCATCTCGGAGCCGGCCCAGACGGCCCTGTGCCCGACGCGGTTGGTCGGCGCGTTGACGAGCGAGGTCGGCTTCCAGGTGTCGGCGGCAGGGTCGTAGACGCCGCCGATCCTGCACCCGTCGCTGCCCGAAAGGGTGCAGCCTCCCCAGATGACCATCTTCGAGCCTGTCCAGACGGCCGTGTGACGGTCGCGGAAGACGTTCCCGTTCGCGGTGGGCCTCCAGATGTCGGTCGCGGGGTTGTAGCGGCCGCCCGTGTTCACGCGGCCGACGCCGTTGCTGCCGCCCCAGACAATCATCTCCGTCCCCGTCCAGACGGCGCTGTGGTTGAGGCGCTCCTCGGGCGCGCCCGTCGTGCTGGTGGCAGTCCAGGTGTCGGTCGCGGGGTTGTAGCGCGAGCCGGTGTTGGTGCGCCCGCCCGAAGAGGTCGTGCCGCCCCAGACGATCACTTCCGTCCCAGTCCACACGGCCGTGCCCGTCGCAACGGGCAGCCAACTCGTCGGCGTCCAGGTGTCGTCGGCGGCCGCGGCGCTGATCTCCGGGAGCCGGTAGTCGAAGTTCGAGGTCGGGGCGCCCGCCGAATAGTCGGCACTCGCGCCCGACCACCACGCGTCGAAGCCGACCTTCGGCCAGGATATCCGCGCGACCGTCAGGCCGTTCGCCGCGTCCGCCACGACCGACTCGACGTAGAAGCTTTCTCCGGCCTCCTGCAAGCCGCTGACTTCGCCCAACGGCAACGCGCCGGATGCTGCGGCGCCGAACCCTTCGGCGAGCCGGTCGCGTTCCGCCGCCCATTCGTCAGCGGGCAGTTCTTGCGCCCCGGCTACCTCAGAGGCTGAGGGCGCCTTCCGCCCCGTTCTGACGAAGTCGGCCTTACTGAAGCTCCCGCCCGCGGCGCGGAGTGCGGCGAGCGACGGGTTCTGACGCAGCTCAGTTTCGACGCGCTCGCGCAACCCCCCGTGGAAGCGCTCGTCGGCGTAGTAGAGTGTGCGCGCCTGCCGGTCAACGAGCGCGGGGCGGGCCAGCACCTCCGCGATGACGAAGGGGTCGTCGCCGAGCGCGCGCCACAGCTCACGCAGCACTTCGGGTTGCCGCGTCTCGCGCGCCATCCGCGTCACCTCGGCCTGAAGCTGCTCAGCCGTAACGGGGCGGCCCCACTGGCGCGCCAGCGCGTCGGACTTGCGCAGCGTCTCCTCGACCTTCGCGCGCGTCGCCTCCAGCGGCAGGACTTCGTCGAGGCTCGGCTTCGGCCGATTGTTCTCCGCCGGCCAGACCGTACGCCGCCAGTAGACATCCTCGACCGCGCGCTGGTACGCGACGCGCTCTTCGAGCGTCAGGGTGCGCGAGGCCGAGCGGGCCGCCGCGGCGTGGGACGTAACCGGCACGAGGCCGGCCGAAAGGAAAAACAGTGCCAGTAGGGCCGCGGAGGCTAGGAGGCTTGAGAGAAGGCGAGATTCGACCGCCTCCGCCCGCGGGGCGGAGTTGCGAGGGTTGTGCTGGGGCATAAACTACTAGCTCAGAGAAGTAACCAGATTAGGCGCGCTTCCGCGCATTAAATCAATCCTACACTGCTATTCGGTGACCTTGACGAAGATACCTCAACCACAGTGCGCGCCGGGCCCGCAGAAATACATAGCCGGGGGCACGGCAGAGATGAATCACACAGCATTACGCAGGCGATTCGCGGACTGCGGACGAAGTGAAGCACACCTGAGTGCGGGAAACCGAATGAGATGTCTCGATTCCCCGAGCAGTTGCTTGATTTAATGCCGCGTAAGGAGCGATTTAAGTAAACACTTCTCCCCGGCCGGCGGTAGGGAGTTTTCTGGTCGTGTTGCGAGAAATATTTTGAGGCGAGAAGAGGTTGTTTAGAGGATTCAGTTAAGCAGCGACACCGAACCGGCTCTCGACGAGCTCCGCCCGTCCTACCCCATCCCTGCCGTCAAGCCTTTTGACCTGCCTCTTCCTCATCCTGTGTAAGGATTATGTCCCTTCCGGTGTACGCCATTTAGCAACACGGAGCTCCGGCGGGGCGCTTTTGAACAGCGAGACAGTCCCGGTCTGAACGAGTCGTCTTCGGTTGCCGAAATGACACGCCTGCCGGCGCGGTCTCCGACTACTTGGAGGTATAGAGTTGCGGGAATTGCCGGCGGAGGTTTTCGACCTTCGGCAGGTCGTTGTACACGATGTAAGAATCGTCCGGGTGATGCGCCGCGTAGTCCTGGTGATAAGCCTCGGCCGGGTAAAAGGAGTCGAGCCGAACGACCTGAGTGACGACGGGACGCGCGAAGACTTTCGCCTGGTTGAGCTGGGCGACGTAGGCGAGCGCGACGCGCTTCTGCTCCTCGCCCGAGTAAAAGATCACCGAGCGATACTGCGGGCCGCTGTCCGGCCCCTGCCGGTTGAGTTCCGTCGGGTCGTGGGCGACCGCGAAAAAGACCTTAAGCAGTTGGCCGTACGTGACCTGCGAAGGGTCGTAAGTTATCTCCACCGACTCGGCGTGCCCGGTCCTGCCCGTGCTGACGGTCTCGTAATCGGCCGTCTTCGCCGTCCCCCCCGAATACCCGACCTTAACGTCGGTGACGCCTTTGACGTGTTCGAACACGGCCTCGACGCCCCAGAAACATCCCCCCGCAAGAACAAGCTTTTGCTCACTGCGGGCGGCGAGGAGGGGCGCATCCAGAGTCGGGTCCGGCACTGTGACACGCGGCTTATCTGTCGCGACGGCCGCCCCGCATGCCAACGCGGCACCGAGCAGCAAGATTGAAAGAGTAGACGATAGAAAGCGGCTCATAGATATTCCCCTCGCGATAAACCTATTGTTACGCGGGTTAGATGCGCCGAGCCGGTGAATGTATGTGCTTCACGGGGTGAAGAGCCTCATAAATTGATCGGCGCGAGTCGTTACCGGCCGCACGGCCGAAATATTTTTTTGCGGCACTACCTGAATGAGTTGTCGGGCGGCGGCAATGTAGGGCGCGCCCTCGCCATGAGCACCCCGGCTGTAATTAGCCATACCGGCAACGTGTACGCCGCCACGCGTTCCAGACCGGCTACGCCCAGACCAAGACCGTATCCCTGAGCGAAAAGCGCCGTCGCCAGTAAGCCGGTGAAGCCCAGAATGATCGAGAATGCGCGGAACGCACGCCAACGCTTCACCCGATGCGCGGCGACGCCGAACACGATCGTCGCGGCATTCCCGGTGACGAACTGCGTGCCGGCGCTGAACACGTGTGCCCCGTTATATACGTCCTCCGGGAACAGCCCCACGCCGACCATGCCGAGCGCGGTCACGACGAGCAACGGGAACACGAGCACCACCCGGCGCGGCCCCTCGAATGCCGCTCGGGCGAGCGCCGCGCCGGCCAGGATGATGACGCCCTGGAGCACGAACGAGACGTTCATCAACGTGTGCCAGGGCGAGCAGACGTACTTACCCGTGACCGCCGGGTACACCCCGCACGTCGTATTACCCAGATCGCTGATGTAGTTCGTCGCTAAACTGAAAGGAGTCGTCCACCGGGATTGGGCAACAACCTGGGCGAGGAAGAACTGTGCCGCGCAGACCCAGACGGCGCCCGCGACATTCATCCTGTTCATATGGCCCGCGGCGGGCTTGTTAATTATCTCCCGGGACTTTGTCATGAGACGGAGTATAGTCAGCCGCCCTACGCCGCGCATCACCCGCCCGCCGGCCCCGCGGGAGGTATAGGCCAAATCTCCTATGGCGGGTCGCGTGCCTGTGCTTGTCAGGCCACGACGGACTCTCCGCCATCCTTTACCGGGGCGGTAGGCCTTGTGTGCCAATAAGCCCATGCGATTAGCAGGAGTTGAAGCGGCAGCCTCGCCCGGAGTGTCGTCTCACCATACTCCGGGAACAGGCCGGGATTGGCCGCCATGTGAAGGTTGGCGGGAAAGACTGCGATCAACAGCGCGACCAACCCCCAGGCGGCCGCCCGCGCAAAGTGGGGGATAAGGAGCAGTCCGCCCAGGATGATTTCCGCCAGGCCGCTTAAATAGACGAGCAGTAGGGGCCGTGGTAGATATGGCGGCATGATATGCAGGTAGAACGAAGTGCTGAAGAAATGGTTGGAGCCCGCCGCGATGAAGAGCACCGCGAAGAAGTACTTGAGGGTCGCCTTGAGTTTCCGCACACGTCATAGCTTACGCCAGATTACATTCGCGGTCTAAAGCCCCGGTATCACGCGCCCCGCACAAAATGCCGAAAAGGGACGTAATCATTTTCCAGACATCAATACATAAATCCATCTCAATGGTTGCGTCTTAAAAATCGGACGGATTACAGCCTTTCGTACGCCTATCAACGCTCGCGGCCGCATCCGGGCATCGCGCACCGTCGTACAAGGAATCTATGGGGGAAGAGGGAAAGCGGCTGGCCTCCTCTCCGCCCTCGCGCGGAGGGTGGTCGCGGGCGAAGGCGAAGGTCTTCAAAGCGCTTTCAAGGCTGCGCCGATTCTTCCCGTGCGCCTGATTTACGCGAGCGGCGTCATGGTCAACGACGTGATTCTAATCGGTGATCTCAGATGAACCGCTCGTGGTCTGAAAAGGGATGAACCACTCTGCAAACGGCGGAAGGTGGCGGCGCAGCCCTTGGGCGCGCGCGGCCCTCATTTTCGGCGTGTGGACGGTCGCCGGTCTGACCTTCGGCGCGCAGTCGTACCTCGCGAACGCGCGGTCGCAGCAGCCCGTCCCGTGGAGTCGCGCCCTTTTCATCCAGATGAGTTGGAGTTACTTCTGGGCGCTCGCCACGCCCTTGATACTCTGGCTCGTCCGACGCCTGCCCCTCGACCGGAGGCATTGGCTGCGCAACTCGGCGGCGCATCTGCTATTCAGCTCGTTGTACGCCTTCGTCGTCGGCGCCCTCGAACACTTCGTCCTGTATCTCACCTACGTGCGCCCGGAAGGCAGCCCTTATCTGATTCAGAACTCCTTGCAGTTCGTTCTCAGTAACTGGACGGAGGGCGTGGTCATGTACCTGCTGATCGCGTTCCTCGCCTTCGCGCATGGCTATTATCAGAAGTATCAACAGGGCGAACTGCGCGCCTCGAAGCTCGAAGCGCAACTCTCGCAGGCACAGTTGCAGGCTTTGAAGATGCAATTGCACCCGCACTTCCTCTTCAACACGCTCCACTCCATCTCGGCCCTGCTCAACAAGGACGCTGAAGCGGCCCGCACGATGATCGCGCGCCTCGGCGACTTCCTGCGCCTGACGCTGGAAAACTCCGGCACGCAGGAGGTCACGCTGAATCAGGAGATAGAGTTCCTGCACTGTTATCTGGAGATCGAGCGGATACGTTTTCAAGACCGCCTCACGACGCGCATCGAGGTTGACGCCGAAGCGCTCGACGTGAGCGTCCCGAACCTCATCCTGCAACCCATCGTCGAGAACGCCATCCGCCACGCCGTCGCCCCGTGCTCCGGCCCCAGCGAGATCGAAATTCGCGCGAGACTGAGGGGCGAATTCCTCGTTATCAAGGTGCGGGACAATGGCCCCGGACTCGCCTCGAATCGAAACCCCGAAAGGCTGTTCAAGAAGGGGCTGGGGCTGGCTAACACGCAAACGCGCCTCAACCACCTCTACGGCACCCGGCATCATTTCGAAATCGCCGACGACCCGGCCGGCGGTTTGGCCGTGACCCTCGAAATACCTTTAACGAACGGGAACGACGCCCCCCAACCTCAAGACGACGGTGACGGGTTTGTAACCCGGGCGGGAGGACGAAAGCGTGATGACCTCAGCGTCGCAAATTCGTGTACTGATCGTTGACGACGAGCCCTTGGCGCGCGGGATGATTCGGGAGATGCTGGAGGGCGACCCCGACGCGGAGATTGTGGGCGAATGCGAGAACGGCGGGGAGGCCGCCGCGGCCGTCGGGAAGCACGCGCCGCACCTGATTTTTCTCGACGTGCAAATGCCGGAGGCGGGCGGCTTTGAACTCCTTGAGACTTTTCGGAACGGCCGCGCGCCCCACGTCATCTTCGTCACCGCTTACGACCAGTACGCCGTGCGCGCCTTCGAGGTGCACGCGCTCGACTATCTGCTCAAGCCCTTCGACCGGGAGCGGTTCGAAACTTCGTGGCGGCGCGCCAAGGAGCACATCCTGCTGGAGAGGAACGGCCGTCTGGACGCGCGCATCCTGGCGCTCCTCGAAGAGATCAAGGCCGGGCCGCAGTATCTGGAACGGGTGGTCATCAAGTCAGGCGGGCGCGTCTTCTTTCTTGAGACCAGCGAGATAGATTGGATCAAAGCCGAGGGCAACTACGTCTCCGTGCACAGCGGCGAAAACACGTACCTGCTGCGGGAAACTATCGGCGGTTTGGAGACGCAGCTCGACCCGAAAAAGTTCCGGCGCGTCAACCGCTCCGCCATCGTTCAGATAGATAAGATCAAAGAGTTCCAGCCCTGGTTCCACGGCGAGTATCACATCGTCTTGCGTAGCGGCGAACAACTCCTGCTCTCGCGCAGCTACCGCGAGAACTTGCAGGAGGCGCTGGGCTCCGCACTCTGAAGAACGCGCCGCTTTGAGGCGGAGCGCCGCCGAATTCACCTCGCCATCTTCACAGGCCAGTTCGCTGAACTCCTCGGCCAGTTCATCACAAACTTATACACGGCGGGGCCGGAGGCAACTAGCTTCAGCCCGGAGCCCTCGCGTCACGGAAGACTGCGCCTGAGCGGCGCTCGTGCTTGTCGCGACTGAAGCAGGCTGTCAGTTTCGCCCGCCGCGTCTCGCCCGGGCGGGCTCAGGTCGCGCGCGCTTCCATCAACCGAAGCTAACCCTGCCTTGAAAGGAGATTTACTATGCTGGCGAAGAAACTCGGTTTCCTGCTCATGATGCTGTTGGTTCTGGTGGCGCTCACGCAGCGGCCGGCCGCCGCGTGCGGCTGCTCGGGCGACGAGTGCGGCTGCGGCCTCGACGCGCAAGCGTGCGTCGCGGAATGTAACGGCAATTTCCAGTGCATCGGAAATTGCAGAAGAGCGAACATCGCGTGCTCGAAGGCGTGTTGCGGCTTCTGATGCCTCAGACGCCGTCGTGATAGCCCTGAGGTCGGGGTGCCCAACCCGACAGTCTTCGACGGGCGAGAGTTGACGAGGAGACGGGGCCGCCCCATCGGCCTCAGGGCTATCTAACCGCCCGACCGCAACGACTCGTCTTTCGTCCGCCCTTTAACTTTTGCGAGTGATCGACCATGAGTAAGCTGAAACAGCACATCGAATTTCTCGCCAACGTCGCGATCATAGTCGTCGCCGTCGCGGTCTGCGCGGTGTTGGTCAAACAGTACATCTTCGCCGACCCGACGCCCGCGCAGCAACGGCCGTCCGTCGGCGCGAAGATAGCCCTCCCCGGCGTTGATTTAGCTTCACAGGATAAGACGCTGCTGCTCGTCTTACAGAAGGGCTGCCACTACTGCTCCGAGAGCGCGCCGTTCTACCAGCGACTCGCGCGGGAGGCGGCCGACAAAGCCGGGCAGGTGAAGGTCGTTGCCGTCCTGCCTCAGGCCGTTGACGAGGGCCGAAGTTATTTGAGCGAGCTTGGCGTGCCCGCGCTGGACGTGCAGCAGGCGCAGCTCGGCGCGCTGAGCGTGGGGGGCACGCCGACCATCATCATGGTCAGCCGGGGCACGGTGACGGACGTGTGGGTGGGTAAGCTGGACGCTGCCGGAGAGTCTCAAGTTCTGAGCAAGCTCTGAACCGACAGGAGACTTCAGATGAGAATCCTCCTTGCCGTCCTCCTCCTCTTACCAACGTGCGGCGCGGCCCTCTCGCAACACGCGCACGACGCCCCTGAGGGCGACGCCGCGATCACCCTCATGCGCGGCCTCGGCGACCTGCACCACGAAGTCTCCACGAACTCGGAGGGCGCGCAGCGTTTCTTCGATCAGGGTTTGGCACTCGTCTACGCCTTTAACTACCCGGACGCCCGCCGCTCCTTTCAACGCGCGGCCGAACTCGACCCGCAGTTGGCGATGGCATACTGGGGGCTGGCGCTGGCGGGCGGGCCTAACATCAACCAGGACATTGACGCGGAAGGAGAGAAAGAGCCTTTCGAGGCCGTTCAAAAGGCGTTGGCGCTTTCCGGCGGGGCTTCGGAGAGCGAACAACTCTACATCAAGGCTTTGGCGAAGAGATATTCCACGGAGCCGCAGGCGGACTTGAAACAACTCGCGGTTGACTACAAAGACGCGATGGGCGCGACGGCCAAACTGCTCCCCGACGACCCGGACGCGGCGACGCTGTACGCGGAGAGTTTGATGAACCTGCGGCCCTGGAAGCTCTGGACTGTGGACGGAAGGCCGGCCGAAGGGACGGGGGAGATAGTGTCCGTGCTGGAGTCGGTTCTGCGCCGCCACCCGAACCACCTGGGGGCCAACCATTATTACATCCACGCCGTCGAGGCGTCGCCCCATCCGGAGTGGGGGCTCCCCAGTGCCGAGCGCCTGCGGGCGATGAACCTGTGCGCCGCGGCGGCGCACCTCGTTCACATGCCTTCACACATCTACCTGCGCCTCGGCGATTACGAAGCTGCCGCGCAGAGCAACGAGGCAGCGCTCGCTCTCCACCCTGGCGACCAGGCGTCAAGCGGCCACGCCAGACATTGCCTCAACTTTCTGGTGACAGCCTACAGCATGCAAGGGCGGTTCGGCGCGGCCAGTGCGGCGACCGCCCAACTGGAGTCTCTCGTCAACCCTTCGTTGAGAAAGCGCGCCGGGCCGGGTGCAGTCATGTCGGCCTCAGTCTGGCTGCTCGTTCGCTTCCGCCGTTGGGACGACATCCTGAAATCGACGGAGCCGCATCGAGGTCTTCTCGACACAAACACGTTCTGGCGTTGGGCGCGCGCGATGGCTTACGCGTGGACGGGCAAGCCCGCGGAGGCTGAGGCCGAACGAGCGCTTTTCATCAAACAGGTGAACGCCATCCCCGCCGACGCGGTAATTGGTCTCAACCGCGAGCGCGAAGTGTTCCGGATTGCGGACTATGTTTTAAGCGCCAGAATCGCGCGCGCCAAAGGGGACAGGAAAGCCGCCCTCGATGCCTTGAGGAGAGCAGTAGAGTCGGAAGATGCTCTCGCCTACAGCGAGCCGCCGGACTGGTGTATGCCGGCTAGAGAAACGCTCGGCGGCCTGCTCCTCCTGTACGGCGATTACGTCGAAGCGGAAAGCATCTTCCGCGCAGACCTGCTGAGAAACCCGCGCAACGGGCGCTCGCTGTTCGGCTTAGTTAAGAGCTTAGAAGGGCAGGGGAAGGATCACGCCGCCGCACTGGTGCGGAGAGAGTTTGAGCGTGCATGGGGCGGCGCGGACACACAACTCAAGGTCGAAGAGCTTTAAGCGCAACCCACCTCCCAGCCGCGGGAACTTTTCGCGATCTGTAACAAGCCTTTACGCCGTGGCGAACTCCCGCCGTCGTGTCTAATCAGTCATTTGGCATAGCCGTAACGAGTCTATAATGCCTTCCCGCATGACATTGACTTATAACCCCTGCGTCCCCCAACTCACGAGGGCTCCGTTGCAGAAATTGTCTCTGAGCTATAATCCGCCCTCCAGTTCGGCCATCACTCTCCGGGATCATACCCTTGAATAAACGCATTCGTCGGCACCTGAAGATGAGCGGCACTTCATATCGAGTGGATGAGACTTCCATCTTGCGTCGGTAAGACATGTAAGTACCTGTACCGCGCCGTGGATAAGCAAGGCAGTACAATCGAATTCATGCAAGAGCGCGAAACGCGACATTTCCGCGGCAAAGCGGTTCTTTAAGAAGATGATGCGGGCTGAGCATCGCCGCCTCCCGTTCTCGATTAGTGTTGATAAGAACGCCGCTTATCCGGATGCCTTCACTTCATCTCAAGATGAGTAAGTCATTCCCCATGACTGTAAGCTCCGACGAGTGAAGTATCTTAACAATGTGATTGAGCAAGATCACCGCTTCGTCAAGAAGAAGGTGCGGGCGTCACAATGCTTCAAGACATTCCACACCGCTGAACGAACTCTGGAGGGTATTGAAGCCGTGAACATGATGAGGAAGGGTCAGGTCAAAAGGTTAGCCGGGAGCGATGCGAGAGGTCAGGCGAGGTTCGTTGCTTCGCTCTTTCAGATCGCCGCCTGAGAAAGAGTCACTGGTGACTTTCTGCGTCCGAATATATTTTTCGCAACACTGCCGTTAACTTCCTCGGCTACGAAGAGGAGGCGATTATGTATTTTGCAAACTAATCTGGCCGGTAGAATCGATGGCACGATAGAGGTACTTCCACTCCGTCCCGACCTTACGCCACTACAGCATTGAGCGGACGACTCCCCCTTCCGCCCGCAGCGCCGCGCCGTTCGTCGCGGACGACAGGGGGCTGCACACGTAGGCGACCAGGTGCGCCACCTCCTCCGGGTCGATGAACCGCTTCAGGAGAGAGGACGGGCGCGCCGTCTCGAAAAACTGCCTCTCCATCTCCTCCGCGGTAACGCCCTGCTCCTCGGCCAGTTGGCGCACAAACGTGCCCACGCCCTCCGAGAGGGTCGGGCCGGGCAGGACCGAGTTGACCGTGATGCCCGTCCCCGTGGTCGTCTCGGCGATCCCGCGCGCGAGCGAGATCTGCGCCGACTTCGTGACGCCGTAGTGGATCATCTCGGCCGGGATGTTGAT
>JAFAVK010000100.1 GCA_019242475.1 Acidobacteriota bacterium
ACAAGCAGATGATCCGGCAGCGGAAGGGCTCGATCCTCAACATCACCTCCATCGGCGCCATCCGCGCGCTCCCGACCGCCGTCCACTACGCGACCTCGAAGGCCGCCGTCATCGGCTTCACCAAGTGCCTCTCGCGCGAGGCCGCGACCTTCGGCGTCACCGTCAACGCCATCGCCGCCGGCATCTTCGACACGGAGCTGGCGCACGAACTGCCCGAACGCCTCATCCAGATGCACCAGTTCTGGGCCGCCGCCGGCCGCATGGGTCGCCCCGCCGAGCTGGCCGAAATCGCGGCCTTCCTCGTCAGCGAACGCAACAGCTTTATGAACGGCGAAGTCGTCATCGTGGACGGCGGCGCCGTCACCTAAACCGGACGAGTTGAAATTGAGTGAGGAGACGAAGATGGCGAACGCGGAGTTGATCGAAAATCTTAACCGCGCGCTCGGGCTTGAGCTGGCCGGCGTGATCCAGTACATGCAGCACAGCTTCCTCGTGACCGGGCCGGAGCGCGAAGTCTTCTGCGGCTTCTTCCGCGACCAGAGCAAGGAGGCGCGCAAACACGCCGAGACGCTCGGCGACAAGATCGTGGCGCTCGGCGGCGTGCCGACCGTGGAGCCGGGCGAGATTCGGCAGTCCACAGACCTCTCCGAGATGCTGCGCCAGGACTTGGAGCTTGAGCGCGTGGCGATGGAGGCTTACACGGCCTCCTGGCGCGCCTGCACCGACGCCGAACTCGCCACCAAATTCCTCCTCGAAGAGCGCATCGCCGCGGAGCAGAAGCACGTCGAAGAGCTCGAGAAGCTGACGAACGAGCGCAAGGCCAACGTCACGAAGGAGAGGATCACGCTGCGGCAGGTCGGCTAGACGGGCGCCGGGTAAATGAAAAGGCGGCAGGCGCGCGTTCGATTCGCGCGCCTGCCGCCTTTCGCGTGCGTTGAAAAATCTACGAGAGGGAGGGGAGCTGTATGACCTGCGCGGGCGCCGAAGGCGCGCCGGCCTCGGCGCGCTGCCGCCGGTAGCGGTGGCGCGCGACCGTGACCGCGCGGTGCAGCTCGTCCAACTGCTCGCCGCCGACCCGTATGGTCTTCTGGCAACACCAGCCGAGACCCTCCGTCCAGGTCAAATACCTCAACGCGACGACCTCGCCGCCGCCCTCCTGCTGCTCGAACGTGACTTCGACCTTCTGCCCTGCGCCCGCGGCTTCGAGGGGACGACCCGCCGCCGTGCTGCTGCCCGAAAACATAACCGGAAATAACTCCTCGGGGAATATTCTTTGCACAATCCAACTTCACCTAGTTGAAATTGGATTTCAATTTCGCATTATGGGCGAGCGGAGTCTGCCTGTCAAGAATGGTCTGAGGAGATTTACGCCTCGGGCGAGCCTTTTTCGAGGGCGGCGAGCCTCGCTTCGAGCGTGCGGAGCGTGCGCTGCATGTCGCCGAGGCGGCGGAAGGCGGCGGTCGAACGCAGCCACTCGCGGTTGTCGAAGGCGGGGATACCCGAGATGACGCGGCCGGCGGGGACGTTGTGGCTCGTGGCGCTCTTGGCCGTGAGCACCACGTCGTCGCCGATCTCAAGATGGCCGGCGACCCCGGCCTGCCCGGCGAGGATGACGCGGCGGCCGATGCGCGAGCTGCCCGCCAGGCCCACCTGCGCGCAGAGGAGCGAGTCCTCGCCGACCGTGCAGGAGTGTCCGATCTGGACGAGGTTGTCGATCTTCGCGCCGCGCGCGATGCGCGTCTCGCCGACCGAGGCGCAGTCGATGGTCGTGCCGGCGCCGATCTCTACGTCGTCTTCGACGACGACGCGGCCCGTCTGCGGAATCTTCAGCCAGCGCCCCTCCTCGTCCTTCGCGTAGCCGAAGCCGTCCGAGCCGATGACGGCGTTGTTGTGGACGATCACGCGCGCGCCGATGACGGTGCCCTCGCGCAGCGCCACGCCGGAGTGTATGACCGAGCCTTCGCCAATCGTCACGCCGTCGTAGACGGTCACGTTCGGGAAGATGCGCACGCCTTCGCCGACGGTCACGTCGCGCCCGACGACGGAGCACGCGCCCACGGCGACGCCCGCGCCGAGCCGCGCCGAAGGGTCTACGACGGCCGAAGGGTGGATGAAGGGCTCGAACTCCGGCTCCGGGTTGAAGAGGCGCAGGGCGCGCGTGTAGGCGAGGTACGGGTCGCGCGCGTGGAGCACGGCGATCTCTTCGCGTTCCGTCTCTGAGCCTTCGACGAGGTAGACGGCCGAGGCGCGCGTCGTCTGCACGCGCGGCGTGTAGCGCGGGTTGGCGAGGAAGGTGACGTGGCCGGGCTCGGCGTCGTCCAGCCCCGCGGCGCCGTTGATGTCGATGTCCTTAAACTTCTCTTCGACGCGCGCGTTCGTCAGGCGCGCAAGCTCGCTCAGTTTCATGGGCAGATTTATCGCACAAACAACTCCCGGGCGGAAGCGAGCGGGTGCGGGTTACATGAGGTTGACGGGGTCGATCTCGACGTTGACGGAATTCAGGTCGCAGCCGGGCGTGTTGCCGGCTTCGCCGAGGGCAAGCTCGACGAGCGTGCGGAGGCGTGGGCGGCTGCGCGACTTGAGGAGGAGTTGGACGCGGTGCTCACCGCGCAGGCGCGCGAGCGGGGCGGGGGCGGGGCCGAGGATGCGGCAGCCGCGCTCCGTGTTCGCGCGGTCGAGCGCGTCGCGGATGACGGCGGCCGTCGCCTGCACGCGCGCGAGGTCTTCGCCGTGGACGAGCAGCGAGGCGAGCGCGACGAAGGGCGGGTAAGAGAGGTTCCGACGGTAGTTAATCTCCTCCTCGAAGAAGCCCTCGTAGTCCTGCGCGCAGGCGTGGCGCAGGGCGTAGTGGTGCGGGTGGTAGGTCTGAATCAGGACGCGGCCGGGGAGCACTCCGCGGCCGGCGCGCCCGGCGACCTGCGTGATGAGCTGGAAGGCGCGCTCGGCCGAGCGGAAGTCGGGCATGGCGAGCCCCGCGTCCACCGAGACGACGCCGACCAGCGTCACGTTGTGGAAGTCGTGACCCTTGGCGATCATCTGCGTGCCGACGAGCATGTCCAGCTCGCCCGCGCCGAAGCGCAGGATGGCCTGTTCGTAGGTCGTGCGGCGCGCGGTCGTGTCGCGGTCGAGGCGCGCGATGCGGAGGGCGGGGAAGCGCTTTTGCAAAATCTCCTCGATCTGCTCGGTGCCCTCGCCGATGAAGTAGATGAAGGGGCCGTCGCAGGCCGGGCAGGCGTCGGGCGTGCGCTGGCGCAGGTCGCAGTAGTGGCAGACGAGGCTCCGCTCGCTACGGTGGTAGGTGAGCGTCACGTCGCAGTTCGGGCAGTTGATGCGCTCGCCGCACGAGCGGCAGAGCACGAAGCTCGAATAGCCGCGGCGGTTCAGCAGCACGATGGACTGCTCGCCGCGCGCGTGCGTCTCCCCGATGGCTTCGAGCAACTCGGGCGAGAAGACCTCGGGCTTGCCTTTCGACCTGAACGCCTCGCGCATGTCCACGATCTCGGCGCGCGCCATCGCGCGGCCGGCGATGCGGCTGGGCAACTGTAGGTAACGATACTTGCCCTGCTGCGCGTTCTGGAAAGTCTCAAGCGAGGGGGTGGCCGAGCCGAGGACGACGACGGCGCGCTCGCGGTGCGCGCGCATGACGGCCGTGTCGCGGCCGTTGTAGTAGGGCGACTCCTGCTGCCGGTAGGAAGCCTCGTGCTCCTCGTCCACGACGATGACGCCCAGGTTCCGGACGGGCGCGAAGACGGCCGAGCGCGTGCCGATGACGACGCGCGCCTCGCCGCGCTTCAGGCGGCCCCACTCGTCGAAGCGCTCGCCCGCGGTGAGCGACGAGTGGAAGATGGCGACGGCGTCGCCGAAGTGTGCGCGCAGGCGGCGCGAGAAGACGGGCGTGAGCGCGATCTCGGGCACGAGCATCATCGCCGTCCGGCCTCGGCGCAGCGCCTCGCGCATGGCGCGGATGTAGATTTCGGTCTTGCCGCTCCCCGTGACGCCGTGGAGGAGGAAGGCCGCGAAGGCGTCTTCGTGCTGCGCCTCGTCGATGGCGCGGAGCGCGCGCTCCTGCTCTGCGGTGAGACGCAGCTCGTCCGTCTCGGGCAGGCGCGCGCCGGCCAGAGGGTCGCGCCTCACCTCGCGGACGAAGACTTCGAGCAGTCCGCGCCGCTCCAACGTCTGGATGGTCGAAGCGCTGGCCGCCGCGGCTTCCAACAGCTCCGCGAAGAGCATCTCCCCGCCCTCCGCGATGAGGGTCTCGACCACCTTCTGCTGCGCCGCCGTCAACGCGCGCGCGCCGTTGAAGCCGTTATCGGTTGGAGGTAAAAGTCGAACGGCCTTACGCTTCTTCGGCCGCGCCTGCGCGCCGCGCTGCCTGTGTGCGACCGTGACCCAGCCCGTTCGCGCCAGCTCGCGCGCGGCCTTGGCGGCGCGCGCCTGGCCCAGCTCGCGCGCCGCCTCGCGCAGCGTCGTCGAGCCGCCCGCCGCCACGGCCAACTGTAAAAGCCTCGCCTTCGCGGTCGCGGCCTTGCGCTCCGGCAGGCGCGCCAGCTCGTCGCGCCCCTCGGGCGTGACGGTGACGACCTGATCGACGCCCGCGTTCAGGCCCGCGGGCAGCGCGGCCTTCAACACCTCGCCCCACGGCGCGGCGTAGTAATCACTAATCCACCGCGTGATCTCCAACACCTCGGGCGTCAACAAAGGCTCGGCGTCGAGCAGCTCCTCCGCCTCTTTAATCTCCGACGGGTCGAGGCCGAGCGCGGGGTCTAACTCCTCGTGGAGCGCGACGACGTAGCCGGTCAGGAGCTGTCGCCCGAAGGGGACGAGCAGGCGCGCGCCGACGCGCGTGTCATCACGCAGCGCGAGCGGCAGGCTGTAGGTGAAGGTCTGCGCGAGCCGCAGGGGCAGCGCGACCTCTGCATAAGAGGACGCAGTAGTCTCGGGCGTGCGGGAAGGTGTTTTAGCTGGGTGGGTGTTAGGCGTAGGTTGCACGGCGAACCAGGTGGACGAGGCCGGGAAAGTCGAAGTGGAACAGTAAAGAGATTATTTGGGTTTGTACCCGATGCCCCAGGTCTTAAGCAGCTCGCGGTAACCATCAACGCGCTTGCCTCTGAAGTCTTTGATGGACATGCCAGCCAGAGACCAAAACAGGGTTCTTTTGTAGTCGAATTTTTTTCGATGCTGCGGGGGTAAGTAGAGGATCGGCACAATCCTGTTATTGTACCGCTTCTCCGTTAAAGCAAAGACGAGTTCACGCTTCACCCACTGCGACCGTGTCGAGTTAGGTGACATGACGACTACGAACCAGTCGCACCTGTTGAGCGCTTCCCCGATTTGATCGTACCAATCTTCGACCCCGGACGTATTAGTCTTGCTGTACCACACGGGGACGTTATGCCGCCGTAACATCCCGGCTAACGCAGAAACGAATTTTTCGTCGAGGTCGGAGTGGGAGATGAAGACTTCCTTGGGAGGCATCGGGCTGCTTCTCCGTCTTTCGGTGAAGGTCTAGGCTGCATCCCTCAGCGTCTGCGCGATCTGTTTGAACTTCTCCTCCTGCCTGCCGCGCTCGGGGAGGTTGAATACCTGGAAGGAACGAAGAATCCAGGGGATATCGTCCTGGGGGAGTTTCTCCGGCGGGCCGACGATGACAGGGATGAGCCTGTGGCTGTACGTCCGCTCACCCAGCGCGTATTCGATGTTGCGGCGGACGTTCGGCGAGCGCAACGCCGCGGGGGTGAGCAGTACGATCATCGCTTTCGACTCCCTGAGCGCCCTACCCACCTTATCGGCCCAATTCTCGCCGGGCAGTATCTCCCGGTCGTCGTACCAGACCTTCAGGCCGGCCTCCTCCAAGCCTTCGGTCACCTTTTTCGCCAACGACTTGTCCGACTCGGCGTAACTCAGAAAGACTTGCATAAATTTTAACTCCCGTCAGAATTTCGTCTCGGCCAGAGTATAAATCCCTTCGGAAGAGCGGACAAGATCGGGCAAAATCCGGGGGATGAAACTCTTAAGGCGCGGCGAGCAGGGCGCGCACCTTCTTCATGTCCTCCCAGACCTCGCGCTTCTTGGTCGGGTCGCGGAGGAGGTAGGCGGGGTTGAAGGTCGGCATGAGGGGCGTCCCGTCGTAGTCGTGGAACTCGCCGCGCAGCTGCGAGATCGGTTTCTTGGTGCGGAGCAGGGCGCGCGTGGGCGTGTTGCCGAAGGCGATGACGACGCGGGGCCGCGCCGCGGCCAGCTCGCGGTGGAGGTAGGGCGTGAAGAGCGAGAGCCACTCGGGCGTAATCTCGTCGCCCTGGCTGATGACTTTGATGACGTTGGTTAAATAACATTCGGCGCGCGCGAGGCCGATGCTGCCGAGGATGCGTTCGAGCATCTGCCCGGCCGGCCCCATGAAGGGGCGGCCCGACTCGATGTCGGGCGGGCCGGGCGACTCGCCGACGACCGCGGCCTTCGCGCCGGCGGGGCCTTCGCCGAAGATGAAGATGCGCTCCTTGAACTCCGGCAGGCGCTTGGCGCGTTGCAGAAGCTCTTCATTAACCTGCTCGACCGTTTCGCGCGATTCGGGCGTCTGCCCGGTAAATAGTGAGTCTTGCATGGCTTTGCGCGCCCGGGAAATAGGATTCCGAGGGCCGTTAATGACATTCCGGGCGGCGGAAACGCCATTACGTCGCGGTGTAATGGCATTGCGACGCCTCGTAATGGCATTACACCGCGTCGCAATGCCATTACGTCCCGACGCAACGTCATTGCGACGCCTCGCAATGACGTTGCGTCGGCTCGCAATAGCGTTGCGACGCGTCGCAATGGCGTTGCGTCGGCTCGCAATGACGTTGCGTCGGCTCGCAATGGCATTGTGATGCCTTACAATGGCGTTGTAATGCCTCACAACGCTATTGCGACGCCTTACAATGGCGTTGTAACGCGTCACAATGGCATTGTGACGCCTCACAATAGAGTTGCGGGCTCTCGCAACGGCGTTTCCGTGGGCGGGAGCGTCGTTACGGGCGTTCGAAATTCATCCGCCGCCCCGGGTTTTCAAGCCTTCGTCGAGTTCAGGTAGTCGCGCACCTTCTTCATGTCGTCCCAGACCTCGCGCTTCTTCGAGGGGTCGCGCAGAAGATAAGCCGGGTGGAAGGTGGGCATGACCTTGATGCCGCGGTAGTCCTGGAACTGGCCGCGCAGGCGCGTGATGCCCTCCTTCGTGTCGAGCAGGTTCTTCATCGCCGTGTTGCCGAGGACGACGATCACGTCGGGGCGCGCGATGTTGATTTCGCGCAGCAGGAAGGGCTTGCAGGTGTGCGCCTCTTCGGTGGTCGGCGTGCGGTTGCCGGGCGGTCGGCAGCGGTTGACGTTGCCGATGAGCACGTCCTCGCGCTTGAGGCCGATGGCCTCGATGATCTTGTTGAGGAGCTGGCCGGCGCGGCCGACGAACGGCCTGCCGCTCGCGTCCTCGTCGGCGCCCGGCGCCTCGCCGACGAACATCAAACGCGCGGTCGGCTTTCCCTCGGTGTGGACGATGGTGTGGCGCCCTTCGTGCAAAGGGCAGCGGACGCAGTCGCCGATGTCGGCGCGTATGTCCTCGAAGGTCTCGCCGGGGCGGCCGAGGCTGAGTTCGTCCTGCGGCGTGATGTCGCCGAAGAGCGTCTCGCGCGGCTCGGGCGGGTCGGAAGCAGGCTTGCGGACTGGTTTCTTAGGCATATCCGCTTGAGTTGGTAACGGAGGCGGCAGGGACGCCCCCGCGGGCTGCGGCCCTGCGGCCTGACTCGTCGGAGGGGGAGGCGGCGGGGGCAAAGGTCTCTGCGGGGGCGGAGGCGGCAACGTCGTCGCCGTGGGCCGCTCCGCCGTCGCGTTACGTCTGAGAGCCGTCGGGACTGAAGGTTGTGCCTTCTTCGGCTCCTCGCGCGTCCGCGCGGGCGCTTCGAGCGCGTGAGCGTCAAGGCCGTCTAAACCTTCCACGCCCAGCTCGCGCAGGTACGAGGCCGACTCGGCCAAGTCCTCCGCCAAAGATTTCAGAAGCTCTCTCGCCTGCGAATCGTCCATCTCGACTATCTGTGATGCGACATTATGACATGAAGCGGCGGCGCGGCGCAGCCGGCAGGCGCGCCTGCTTCTTCGAAGGGGCGGGCGCGGGCCGCGGCGGCGTAGGGTCGGGCGGACTGAGCGGCAGCAGAACCTCGTGCCTCACGTAGCGGCCCGGTTCGCCCGCGAACTTCACGCCCAGAGTCCGGTCAGAGCTGATGGTCAGCTCCACGCCGACGCCGCCACTGTTGCTCGACAGGCCGACCCGCTTCGGGCCTTCGAAGTGAACCGTGTACTCCCGGCCGGGGACGCCTTCGAGCATGAGGCGCAGCCACTCTTTGCCGGTGTCCGCGTCCTTCACGACCCGCGAGCGGAGCACGCGCAGGCCGGCGTTCGTGTCGCCCGGCCGCGGCGCCTCGCGCTTGACGAACACGTCCGTCCCCTCTTCGTACCTGACGACCGCCGTCAACATCAAGCGGTCTCCGGAGGCGGGGAAGGTGCGGCCGGTATCTGCCTCGAAGGCGGCCGACTGCACGTCGCCCGTCCGCTCGATTGTGAACTTGACGGGCCTCTCGCCGACCTCTACGGACTTGATGCGCGCGTCGAGGGGGAAGGCGGGCGCGAGCACTATCTTCGAGTGCGCCCCGCCCGCGTCCTGCCCCTTCGGGAAGAGGAGCAGGATGCTCAACTCGCCCTCCTTGCGCGAGAGGATGAGGTCGAACAGCTTGTCTCCCGCGCGCACGCGCCGCACGACGACGTGATCCCAGTCGGCGGGGAGCTGCGGCGCGAACCTTACGGTCGAGCCCGCGTCTTCGACCTCCAGCCCCAGCAGCCCGCGCAGGAGCGGCGTGACGGTCATCGCCTCCGACCAGACCTGGTGGTGCGAGGAGCGGCCGAAGGGCGCGTCGTAGTCGCCCGAGAGCAGCTCGGTCGTGTAGCCGAGCGCGCCCTGCTCGCGCAGGAGCACGTTCGACATCAAAGCCTGAAGGCCGACCGCGGGCCGCCCGTAGCGGTACGCGCCCATGCTCGCCCAGCCGGTGAAGAGCGGCCACACAGAGCCGCTGTGGTACGAGAGCGGGTCATAGAGCAGGCTCTCGTCCGAGACGATGCGCGCGCCCCAGTCGGTCGCGAGGTGGCCGGAGCCGAGGTGGTCGATCTCTTCTTGCGCGCGCTCTTCGTCGAGCACGCCGAACCAGAGCGGGACGGCGGGCAGCACCGTGTCCTCTTCGAAGAGTTTCGACTTGTCCTGCTCGTTCATCCGCTGCTGTCGGCGCTCGCGGTTCGGCCCCTTGTCGGCCTCGCGCGGCTCCGTGCGCGGGACGTTGGTGGCGAAGGCGTAGAAGCCGCGCTCGGGTAACCAGTAGGTCTTCTCGACCGCCTCGGTCACGCGCTCGACTGCTTCCGCGGCCTCGGCGGCGAGCTTCTCGTCCCCCAACTGCCCGGCCATCTCCTCGATTGAGCGCAGCGCCTCGACCCAGAGCCCTTGCATGTAAATCTCTTCGTGCGGCGGGTAGAGCGAGCCGCCCTCGACCCAGCCGTGCCCGACGTTGGTGTTCTCGACGAGGGAGTTTCCGTCCGTGTCGGTCGCCTTCGTGAAGCGGTAGGCTTTGACAATCGAGTCCCAGTTGGCGCGCAGGTACTTGAGGTCGCCGCTCGCGCGGAAGTAGTCGGCGTGCGCGATGACGTAGAGCGGCGTGGCGTCGGCGCTCGCCCAGGGGTACGGGTAGTCCGTGAACCACGGGACGAGCGACGCGCTCTGCGAAATCTCGTGCGGGATTTTGCCGTCGGCGCGCTGGTACTTCTTGAGGAAGTCGAGCGCCGTGCGCGCGCCCTCGAAGTCGCCGTAGGAGTCGAGCGCGAGCGCCGTCCAGAGCGCGTCGCGGCCGAAGAACCAGGCGAAGCCGGGGCGCTCGGACTCGCCCGCCGTGCGGAAGCCCGCGACGAGCCCGCGCCCGAGCAAAGGGTTCTCGACGAAGCCCTTGTCGATGCCGACCTTCGCCCACGCGAAAGCCTCGTTGACGCGCGCGTCCGGCGTTTCGACCGCAGTCGTCTCGTCGAGCAGGCGGCGGTAGTGCTCGACGTTCTGCTCGTACAGCGCGCGCGCCGAGCCGAGCAGGCGCGCGTAGGTCGCGCGCGCGTCGTCGCGCCCCTTCACGCTCCCGGCGATGACGATGGGGATGAAGTTCGACTTCAGCTCCGAGGGGTTCACCTCCATCCGGAACTCGGCGGGCACGTCGCGCGGCTCCTCCTGATAAGGCATGACGGACACGTCGCGCGCGGCGGGGCTCCCGACCATGCCCGCGTAGCGCCCCGTCTCTTCGTAGACGAAGTAGGCGCGCTGCTTCTCGTCCCAGGAGAGCGAGGGGGTCATCGTCCCGGCGGGCCACATCAGCTTCAGGCGCGGGCGGAAGCGGGCCGTGACCGTGACGGGCAGCGCCGAGTCAACGTCGAGCAGCATGACGACGCCGGCCTCGTCGAGCGGCGCGAAGATGGTCTGCCTGACCGTGAAGGCGGCGTGCGAGTAGGTGACGGTCGTCGCCTCGGGTCGCACGTCGATGAGGGCCGCCGTGTCGGAGCCCTTGAACTCAAGCGGGTAGCCTTCGACGCCGAACGACAGCTCGAAGTCGTCGAGGATTTGCAAAGGGTAGGCCCACGCTTCGAGCTGCCGGTGCTCGTAGCCGAAGGCGGCCGACTTGCGCCCGAGCACGTCGAGGAACGCGCCCGGCCGCGTGCGTCTTTCGAGCCGGAGGCCGCTCTGTGGGAAGGGGAATTTCGGGACGAGTTGGGCGTGGGCGACGGTGGGAACGAGTGAGAAGAGAAAGAGGAGAAACGGCAGCGAACGAACGATTGAGTGTGGCCGTTGCGTCATTGCCGCTGCGAGTGCAACCAGGTCAGTACCGCCCGCGGTAGCGGGTGGCTCGGGTCTGCGCCATACGTGCCGTAAGAGAGTAACACGCACCCACCCGCTACCGCGGGCGGTACCGACCTGATTGGCGACGCCTCAATCTGCCCTCAAAGTGTTTGACTCAGAGGCCGAGCACGTCAATGAGTTCCTGCACGGCGGCGGCGCTCTTTTGCAGCGCGATGCGCTCGTCGTTGGTGAGGCTGATTTCGATAATCTGTTCGAGGCCGCGCGCGCCGAGCTTGCAAGGGACGCCGACGTAGAGGTTGTTGATGCCGTACTCGCCTTCGAGGTAGGCGGCGCAGGGCAGAATCTTCTTCTTGTCCTTGAGAATCGCTTCCGTCATCTCGACGGCCGCGGCCGAGGGCGCGTAGTAGGCCGAGCCGGTCTTAAGCAATCCGACGATCTCTGCGCCGCCGTTGGCCGTGCGCTTGACGATGGCGTCGAGCTGCTCCTTCGGCAGAAGCTCTGTGACGGGAATGCCGGCGCAGGTCGAGTAGCGCGGCAGCGGCACCATCGTGTCGCCGTGCCCGCCGAGGACGAAGGCCGTGACGTTCTCGACCGACACGTCCAGGGCCTCCGCGAGGAAGCAGCGCATGCGCGCCGAGTCGAGCACGCCGGCCATGCCGATGACGCGGTGCTTGGGGAAGCCGGACTTCTTGAAGGCCACCTGGGTCATCGCGTCGAGCGGGTTCGAGACGACGATGATGACGGAGTCGGGCGAGTATTTGGCGATCTCCTCGGTGACGCTCGACACGATGCCGGCGTTGGTCTTCAAGAGGTCGTCGCGGCTCATGCCGGGCTTGCGCGGGAGGCCCGAGGTGATGATGACCACGTCGGAGTTGGCCGTCTGCGCGTAGTCGTTGGTGGCGCCGACGAGCGCCGCGTCGAACCCTTCAATCGGCGCGGCCTGCGCGAGGTCGAGCGCCTTGCCCTGCGGCATGCCCTCGACGATGTCCACGAGCACCACGTCGCCCAGCTCCTTACTCGCCAGCCAGTGCGCGGCCGTCGCGCCGACGTTGCCGGCGCCGACCACGGTGATCTTGTTTCGCTTACCCATCGCTTTTCTTCGTTCCTTTCTCTCAGGTGGATGTTTGATTGCTCGAACCTACGGGTCACAGGCGGGGCTCGTCGCGGGGCGCGCACGCCTGCCGCCGCCTGCCCCCACTTGCAAGAAATTATTAGTGAACCGCGAGTGTAAAGTGGGCTACAGGCGGTGTCAACGTAGGAGCCAGCCCCCGGGCCGCCGTCCTCAGAAAGAGAGCCCGCCCCGTGTGTGCGGGGCGGGCTCGGGGGCGAAGGCGACGCGCGCGGCTCACGGGCCGAAGCGCTGGCGGTACTCGGTCGAGGTGATGAAGGCGTTGACCATCTCGGCCTGGACGTAGTTGCCGTTGAACTGGTTCAGCTTGTCGAGCCAGAACCTCCAGCCGGCGTAGTTGAGCCCCGGCTCGGGCGCGTCGTCGGGGTTGCGCCGCAGGTAGCCGAAGTACTGCATCAGCACGAAGGCGCGGTTCGACTCGTTGAGCTGGAGGGCTGCGTCTTCCGCGACCTTGCGCAGCACGGAGGCGCGCCCCGCCGTGGTGTTGTTCGCGGTCAACTCCGCGACCAACTGGTCGCGCTCGGCCTGCGTGAGCGCCGCGCCCGTGTTCGCGCGGAGCTTGTCCACGAACTGCGCGGGCGTCAGCGCGGCGGGGAAGGCGGCGAGGAAGCGCGAACGCTGGACGAACTCCAGCGCGTACGCCTGCTTGTTGGCTTCGAGCTGCGCCTCCCACGCGCCCTGGTTGACGACGACGTTCTGCCCGATGCGCTGCGTGTCGGGCAGGAACTCGTTGAGGCGGATGACGGGCACCGTGCCCGGCACGCCCGGCGAGGTCGCGTCACCGTAGGCCGCCTTGTAAAAGCGGTAGACGAGGTAGCCCGTGTTCTGAAACTCGATGGAGACGAAGAAGGCCGCCGAGACGTTGATCCGCTTCACGTCCCTGCACGAAACGTTCGCGCCGCACTGTGTGATCTCGCCAGTCCAGAAGGCGAGGCCCGCGGCGTCCGCCTCGCGGTTGAGGAAATCGATGTAGTGCTGCCCGACGAAGAAGTTGGCGTTAAAGGCGGCGTCGCCGACCGGGTTCGAGCCGTTCACGGCGTCGTCGCTGTTGATGGTCACGACGGCGGAGGCCGGCGCCCCGAGCGTCGCCCCCGAGGCGTCCGAGAGCGCGAACGTGAAGGTCTCGGCCGGCTCGGCGAACGCGTCGTCGGTGACGAAGACCGTCACGGTCTTCGACGCCTCGCCCGGCGCGAAGACCAGCGTGCCGAGCGTCTGCGTGTAGTCCCGCAACCGGCTCGCCGTCCCGTCCGAGGTCGCATAGTCAACACTCGCGGCCGCCGCGGTGCTGCCCGAACGCGTCACGTTAATCAGAACCTTCCGCGCAGACTCGTTGACGCTGAACCCGGCCGCGCCGAGCTGCACGGTCGGCGCGGCCGTCGCCGCCGCCGAGAGCGTCAGGCTGTAGCCTCCGGTCGCGCCGGCCGCGTAGGAGTTGGCGAGGATGGTGTAGGTGCCGGACGCGGACAGCGTGACGGTGCCGCTCGCGGGTGGGACGCGCGAGTTGGTGCCGCCCCCGCCATCGTCGTCTGTAGCCACGACCGAGCCGTCCGGCCCGACGATAATGAGGTAGGTGTCGAAGGCGCTCGAAGACATTGAGACCGAGATCTGCTGGCCGGCCGCGCCGCCGAACGTGTAGGAGTCGTAGTAGGAGCCGTCGCTGAGGTTGCAGTCCGTCACGCTGAGCGTCGCGCTCAGCGTCTGGTTGGGGCTGATGCCGGCGACCGTGCACTGCTGGGCGGCGGTCAGGCTCAGCGAGTAGCCGCCGGTGGTGGCGGGCGCGAAGGAGTTGGCGAGGACGGTGTAGGTGCCGCTCGACGGCAGCGTGAACACGCCGGAGTCGGGCGGGATGCGCGAGTTGGTGCCGCCGCCGCCGTCGTCGTTCGACGCCAGCACCGAGCCGTTCGGCGCCAGGAGGAAAAGGAACGTGTCGAAGGCGCTCGAATTCATCTTCAAGACCACCTGCTGGCCGGCCGTGCCGCTGAAGGTATAGGGGTCGTAGAACGAGCCGTCCGTCAGCTTACAGTCGGTGTTGCTGAGCGTCCCGCCGAGAGTCTGACCGACGGCAATCGGCGTCGCGGTGCAACCGCCCGAGGCCGCGGCCGCCTGCGTGACCGTGAACGTGCTGCCGGCGACGGTCAGCGTCCCCGTGCGCGAGAGGTTGCCGGTGTTCGCCTGGACTGAGTAGCCGGCCGACCCGTTGCCCGTGCCGTTCGCGCCCGAGGTGATGCTGATCCAGCCCACGTTGCTGGCGGCCGACCAGCCGCAGCCGGCGCTCGTCGTCACGTTGACGCTGCCGGCCGCGCCCGCGGCCGGGACGCCGTTGTTACTCGTGGGCGAGATGGAGAAGGTGCAGGACGAGCCGCCCTGCGTCACGGAGAAGGCGCGGCCGCCCACGGTGAGCGTCCCCGTGCGGGAACTCGTGGCCGTGTTCGCGTCCACCGAGTAGTTGACGGCGCCGCCGCCGGTGCCCGTGGCGCCCGAGGTGACGTGGAGCCAGGCGGCGTTCGAGGTCGCGGTTCGGACGCAGGACGTGGCCGAGGCCGTGACCGCGATGCTGCCCGTGCCGCCGTTGCTGCTGAAGGAGTTGCTCGTGGGCGAGATGGTGAAGCTACAGCCCATGTCGCGCTCACGTCCGAACCAGAGGTAGCGGGGGACGGTGCTCTCGTCGCCGCCGCCGTTCTGTAGGTAGTAGGTGCCCGCCACCCAGGAGTTCGGGCTGGCCTTGTGCTGGTGGACGGTGTGGTAGTCGCCCCACTCATCTCGTGTCGGGCCGCTGTTACTTTCCGCCGCGGCGTAAAGCGCCAGAGGCGAGAAGCCGTTCTGCACGTCGTCAGAAATCCAGATGTTGGTGCCGGGGTAGAAGATGCCGCCGCCGTATGCAAGCAGACCGGCGACGTTGCCGGACGCGTTAACCGAGGCGGTCGGCATGAGCCACGCGAACTGCGCGTGCCAGATGTTGTTCTGACTGATCAGTGCCCGCGTACTCTGGTTGAAACGGGCGACGATGGTGTAGGGATAAGGGAAGTTCGAGTCCTGTCGGGCGGCCCACATAAAGCCGAGGACGCCGTTCGCGACCCAGGCGCCGAGGACGCGGCTGTCGGCGCGCGCGGCCCAGTTGGTGCCATCGGGGCTCTTTGCCACGCCGTCGTGGAGCATGATGGCGAACGGGTTGTGGGTTACGTCATCCCAGAGAATGTCGTTCGAAGCGTCATCCCAGCGGAAGATGCGGAGCCTGGATGAGTCGATGTGCGCGGCCCAATACATCGTGGTCGTTGCCCCCTCGGTCAGGCGTGGGGCCAAGTCTTCGGGGTAGATGACGCGCGGGTCGAACTCGACCATGCGCGGGAAAAAGTTGTAGTTAATCGCGCCGCCCGCGGCCAACTCCGACAGGCGCACGCGCCACACGACGGAGCCGAGGAAGCGGGAGCCGTTGAAGACGTTCGAGGTGAGGTATACGAAATTCGTCGCCACCGTCATGTCCGGGAAGTCGAGCCACGCCCCGGCCGGGAAGCCGAAATTCTGCGCGGTAAAGTTGTAATAGCTCCACTGGTTATTCAGCACGCTGGTCGCGCCGACGGCGCGCGCGAGTCGGAGCGTGTTCGAGGTGCCGTCACTGACGTACTGGAGCGCCCAGAGCATCATGTCTTGGGCGGGGGCGTAGTTGGCAACCTGGTCGCAGCAGAAGCCGCGGTTGACACCCGGGAAGGTGGTGTAAGGGTCAACGTACGTGAAGGTCGCGCCGCCGTCCGAGGAGCGTGCGGCGTACCAGTTGCCGGTGTAAAAGATCGTGTTCCCCATGCTCCCGACGCTCGGCTCGCCGACGGCGCCGCGCTGCCCCGAGGCGCCCACGGGAATGTCGCGCACGGTGCCGTAGACGAGATCGGTCGCGGCCGCGGCCTGCGGCGGAACGTCGGGCGCGGCCTTGCCCGACGGCGCGGCCGACTCCTCCCTGTAGGCTCGTTGCGGCGTGTCCACCATGTTCGCGCCGGGCAGGTGGCCGAGGGTGACCGGCGCCGTCGGCGGGTCGGCCGGCGTGTCCAGAATGACCTTCCCATCACCCGGCCGGATGGGCACGGCGGGATTAATCTCCTTCATCTCCTCGTTCATCAGCTCGGCCCGCTCGGCTGTCAGCGACGGCACTTTCTGGTAGACCGGGCCGGAAGCTTCGTGCGGGACGGCCGTGCCGCCGTTGGCCGCGGCTCGCCCCGAGGCGACGATTGAAGAGGCGAGCCCCGCCGGTGCCGTCTGCGCCGCAGGAGGTTTCGCGTCCGCCGCAGAGTCCGGCTGGGCTGCCGATTTGCCCTTACCGCCCTTGCGGCTGACGGCGTCAGTGAGGTCGGGCGCCGCGGGCTCCTCGGGTCGGAAGAGTTGCCGCGCGGCTTCACCCTTACGCTCCGAGGCGTCCTGCTTCTGTGCGTATGAGGTGGGGAAGAGTGGGGACAGTGCGAGACAGCAGACGATGATAAGAGCGGTGAGCGTTCTCATTTACCTTCTCCTTCATGCTCGGTGCGAGAGCGGAACGTGAGTTTGCGTGCGACGCGGAACGCCGGCGCTTTTCCCCGCGTGTCGGACTGTGGCGGAAAGTACAGGACGGGCCGCTTCAGAAGGCTGAGGCGTGTGGCCCGATTGTCATGAGCGTTGCGTAGACGGTTAAGGCTACGGTGACTAGAATGAGCGACGGCGTCGCGAGGTCGCCGAAAGACGGTCAGACTAAAGGAGCCGGGACTATATGTAAAAGTCCCGGCGCTGTCAATTAAATTTTTGGCCGCGCCCGCCCGGCCCTTCACGCGCACGAGCACGAGGATGCGGAGTCTCTACGAATTAGTTCTGAGGTTATTCGGGGCGGACGTGAGAGGGCGCCCCGAACCGGTCGCGCGCCCGCGCGCCGTCGAAGAAGAACCTGACGTTGACCCCTTCGACCCTTTCCCCGAGCCGGTGCGCTTGGAGATAGGGGACGTGTTCGACCTCCACTCCATCCCGCCGCGCGAGGTGCGCGCCGTGGTCGAAGAGTATTTGCGCGAGGCGCACCGGAAAGGCTTCCGGCAGGTGCGCATCATCCACGGCAAGGGCGTCGGCGTGCAGCGCGAGGTGGTGCGCTCGGTGCTCACGCGCACGCCCTTCGTCGAACACTTCTCCGACGCCCCGCCCGAGGCCGGCGGCTGGGGCGCGACCGTCGCCTTTCTCAAATAAGCTTCCGGCTTGTCCGCGCACGCGCCTGTGAGGTAAAAAGCGTGAGCGCGGGCGGGCGACGCCCCCACGGACAGACGCATGGACTGGAAGAACCAACTCCCCTGCGGCGATAACCTGCGCGTGCCGCGCCAGGAGCGGGGCCTTGCCGAACCATTCGGCTTTTCATGCCCTCTCACGTCGTTTGACCGAATGATTCGGCAAAATAGAAGTTAGGTGTTCGATAGTTTCAATGGGAGCAAAGGGAATCAAACGACACGACAACTCTCAAATTCCTTTAGTCGTCCGGGGCGGCGTGTGTTGCCGGGCGTTAGATGTCTTCCAAGGTGCGGAGCAGACTGAGGAGGTGAGATGACACAAGCTCTGTTAGTTATCCTGTACCTCGTAGCGGCGGCCATCCTCATTCCCCTTATCGCGGCGCTCGGCTTCTGGCTTAAAGGCGCGGACTCCATCGCGCTCCCGGGGCTCGGAATCATCATCGCCACGCCGCTGCTCGTGGCGGTGCTGGCCGTGGCAGAGGTCGGGGCGATCTTGTGCGCCGCGTATTGCGTCCGCTACCTACCCGCGGCGCGGATGTTGTTTGGTGAATGAGCTTGACGGGCGAACCCGCATGAGGAGGGCGAGAGGGCGCAAATCCGCCCCCGCGGCCCTTCGATGAAGGGCAAGGTGAACGACGGCGCCCTCGTCACGGGCGCGCCCTGTCAACCTGAAGAGCTGTCCGTCGGCGACATTGTCTTGGTGCGCGTGAAGGGCAATGATTACTTGCACCCCGCCCGCGACACCACGGCTTTCGGGTGCCGGCCTGGGGCCGGCGGGCGCGTGATGCGCGGCGTTGGGCCTACTCTACGATGATTCAATGGGTGGGGGCATGAAACATAACTCTTCGTTATCCTGCGTATGCCTGAGCCAAATTATACTGTGGTGTCTGTTGCCCGCCGTGGCGGCGATAGCCGGCACACATTCCCAGAATGGTGTTGCCCGTGGGCCAGACCAAAATGAAAATCATCTCGGTCGATTTCCAGCGCGAGTTTTCTGCCGAAGGCGGGCTGTGTTACCGCCCGCGCCCGTGTGTCCCCTTTATCAAGGATCTCCTCGTCCCTTTCGTGCGTGGGCGCGGCCACAAGGTGGCCGAGATCATCTCCGATTACCGGCTCCCGCGTCAGGGCGGCGGCTTCCACGCGTGCGTGCCGGGGACGTGGGGCTACGAGTCCGAAGTCCCGGCCGATGTCAAAGACGGGCGCGTGTGGGTGAAAGCCTTCAGCTCGCCGGTGTGGGTGCGCGAGCATGGCGGAGACCCACGTCGGGAGCCGGGGCTTCCTTACCCCGACCACCGCGCATTTAGCGAGTGGCTCAAAGCGACGGTCGGCACGCCGGAGGATGACGCGGAGGTGATTTTGATCGGGCTGACGGTGGATGGCTGCGTGCTGTCGGCGTTGCAGGAGCTGCGGTATATAGGCTATCGCGTCAGAGTCCTGGCCGAGGCGGTCGATACCTATTCGGGCGACGCCGGGGAGAAGGAGTTCCTCCTGGCGAAGGTGATACCTTACTGGGGACGGCCCGTCGCCTGGGGCCAGCTAAACCCGTAAGCCTTGGGGCCGGGCGGCGGGTGACGCCCACGTCAGCCTGCTACGTGTCTATGGAGATGAGAGAGCAAAGGACAATGCCGTCGCCCTACGTGCCGACGCTCTTCCTCCTGCTGCTGTTGTTAATCCGCGGCGTCGGCGTTGGCGTCCTCACGGCGCACGGCGCCGGGCCGGCCGCGCTGGATTACCTCTACCGTTTGGGGCTGCTGTGGTCGCTCGTCTGGTGGCTCGGGGCCGACGGCCGGAGGCGCGGGGTGCGGCCCTTCTATTGCCTCGGCATGCTGACGCTGGTCGGAGGTCTCATCCTCCTGCCGTACCACCTGTTTAAGACGCGCGGGGCCGCGGGACTCCTGCTTATCCTGGCCTACTTCGGGGCGCTGATCGGCAGTTGGGTCGTGTCGTTAGTGGTGTACGCGGCCTGCGGCGGACGATTCGGCTACTGACGAGGCGCCGTTCATCAGTCGGTCGATAAACTGAAGCGGCGCGCCCCGGCTCTCGACCGGGGCGCGCCGCTTCAGTTTCCGGCCGGCCGACTACCGCCCTATTTCCGGAGCCAGCCGAAGAGGCCGTGGAGCACGGTCTCGCGGTTCTCCTCATAGATGGCTTTGGTGAGCGGGAGCGACATCGGGCAGGCGCGGACGCAGTTCTGCGCGTTGCCGCAGTTGGTGATGCCGTCGTCGCCGGTGATGGCCGAGAGCCTGTCGTCGCGCGACATCTTGCCCGACGGGTGCATGTTCATCAGGCGCACCTGCGCGATGGCCTGCGGGCCGATGTAGTTGCCGTCGCCGTACTGCGGGCAGGCTTCGAGGCAGCAGCCGCAGGTCATGCAGCGCGAGTAGGCGTAGCGCTCGGCCACGTCCTCCTGCGACATGCGCGGCCCCGGCCCGAGGTCGTACGAGCCGTCGATCTCGATCCACGCCTTGACGCGCTTGAGGTGGTCGAACATCTCGGAGCGGTCAACGACGAGGTCGCGCACGTTGGGGAACTTCGACATCGGCTCCAGCGTGATCGGGCTGTGCGGGTCGAGGTTGTCCACGAGCGCCGAGCAGGACTGGCGCGCCCGCCCGTTGATGACCATCGTGCAGATGCCGCAGACCTGTTCGAGACAGTTCATCTCCCAGACGGGCGGCGTCGTCCGCTGGCCGTCGCGCGTGACCGGGTTCTTCCTGATCTCCATCAGGCAGGAGATGATGTTGAGGTTCGGCCGGTAGGGGAGCGCGAACTCCTCCCAGCGCGCCGGCCCGTCCTGCCGGTCACGCCGGCGGATGCGCAGGACGACCTCCCGCGGCGGGTTCCTCAAGCCTTGATGGTGCTCTTCGGCGTTCGTGTTTGCGCTCATGAGTTGAAATCCACCTTGTCGTAGACTGCGCCCAGATTCAACGTGCATTCGATTGACGAAAGAGTCAGAGAACTTTCAAGTCCTGCCGCTTCCGTTAAACGGTAGAAAAACTTCTGTGACTCTTGGAGTCGGACTTTCATTTCAGTCGGCAGCACGTCACATTGACGGCCGCGCAACTGGACATTAAGTTCCGCAGTTAGGCTTGAGACGATTCTGATGTGGTTGATGCTGCCGCCGGTCATCGGGTAGACACCTCCGTCGAGATACTCGCTCCTGGTTTCCGCTAACCTCTCGGCGGCGAGGTACTCTTCGGGCGTCACGTGTGTGACCGTCAGCGTTGACATGGATTTCACCTAAATCGGGCGTCGGTTTAACCCCTCACTGTTTCTCGGTCTTACCCCCTGCTTCGTCAATCGAGTCACCGCGCTCGGGGCGCGGGGTGACTTCGCCGGAGACGGCGCCGTCCACGGCCTCCTTCTTCTGCCCCCACGTCGCGGGGCCGGAGGTGTCCGCGGGCTTCAGCTCCGAGCCGGGGGTGGGCACCTGCGCGGCGCCCTCCTTCGTGGGCGACTGCTCGGCCTGGCCGCCCGCGGCGGCCTGCGCCTTCTGCTTGCCCTTCGTGTAATCGCGCTTGCGCGGCTCTAGTAAACCGATGTCAACCGCCTCCCAGGAGAAGACCGGCCCCTCGCCGGAGAACTCGGCGATGGTCGTCTTGAGGAAGTGCTCGTCGTCGCGGTTGGGGAAGTCGGGCTTGTAGTGCGCGCCGCGCGACTCGTTGCGGTTGAGGGCGCCGAGCGTGATGACGCGCGCCAGTTGCAGCATGTTGTGGAGCTGGCGCGCGTGCGGCAGCGCGTGCGTCGCCCACATATTCGAGTCGTTCAGGGAGATGTGCCGGTAGCGGTCGATCAGCTCCAGCAGCTTCTCGTCGGTCGCCTTCAGCTTGTCGTTGTAGCGGAGGACCGTCACGTTGTCCGTCATCCACTTGCCCATCTCGTCGTGGATGACGTACTGGTTCTCCGCGCCCGTCTGCTTCAGAAGCCCCGCGTTGATCTCCTGCTGCCGCTTCAGCTCGTCGTCGTAAATCTTCGACCCGTCGGCGCCGTTGCGCTCGACGTTCCTGGCGAACTCGACGGCGGCCGGCGCGGCGATGAAGCCGCCGTAGACGCAACTGACGAGCGAGTTCGCGCCCAGGCGGTTCGCGCCGTGGATGGAGTAGTCGCACTCGCCCGCGGCGAGCAGCCCCGGAATGTTCGTCCGCTGCTCGAAGTCAACCCACAGCCCGCCCATCGAGTAGTGCACGCCGGGGAAGATGCGCATCGGGACGTGGCGCGGGTCGTCGCCGACGAACATCTCGTAGATTTCCAGGATGGCGCCGAGCTTGCGGTCTAAGGTCTCGGCCGGGATGTGCGTCAAATCCAGGTAGACCTGGTTCTCGCCGAAGACGCCGTAGCCGTCCAGGCAGACCTGGAAAATCTCGCGCGTCGCGATGTCGCGCGGGACGAGGTTGCCGTAGGCCGGATACTTCTCTTCGAGGAAGTACCAGCGCTCTGACTCGGGGATGGAAGAGGGCTGCCGCTTGTCGCCCTGCGTCTTCGGCACCCACACGCGCCCGCCCTCGCCGCGCGCAGACTCCGACATCAGGCGCAGCTTGTCCTCGCCCGGAATCGAGGTCGGGTGAACCTGTATGAACTCGCCGTTGGCGTAGCGCGCGCCTTGTTGATAACACGCGGAGACGGCCGAGCCCGTGCAGACCATCGAGTTGGTTGACTTGCCGAAGATGAGGCCGGGGCCGCCGGTCGCGATGATGACGGCGTCGGCCGGGAACGCCTTCAACTCAAGCGTCGCGCGCTCCATCGCCACCAGGCCGCGGCAGACGCCGTGGCCGTCCTGGATGAGCGAGAGCATCTCCCAGTGCTCGTACTTTTTGACCTTGCCGGTGGCCTCGTGGCGGCGCACCTGCTCGTCGAGCGCGTAGAGAAGCTGCTGGCCGGTCGAAGCGCCCGCGAAGGCGGTGCGGTGGTGGAGCGTCCCGCCGAAACGTCGGAAGTCGAGAAGCCCTTCGGGCGTGCGCGAGAAGGGGACGCCCATGCGGTCGAAGAGGTAGATGATCGAGGGCGCCATCTCGCACATCTTCTGCACGGGCGGCTGGTTGGCGAGGAAGTCGCCGCCGTAGACCGTGTCGTCGAAGTGCTTCCAAGGGCTGTCGCCCTCGCCCTTCGTGTTGACCGCGCCGTTGATGCCGCCCTGCGCGCAGACCGAGTGCGAGCGCTTGACGGGCACCACCGAGAAGAGGTCAACCGAGTGACCCGCCTCCGCGATCTTCATCGCGGCCGCGAGGCCCGCGAGGCCGCCGCCGACGATGGCTATCCTGATGCCGTTGTTTGCCATTGTGTCCGAGTCCTAAGATGCGAGTCCGATCAGTCCGAGGAGTCCGCCCGGGCGGATGAAGGCCACCTGCGCGTTGAGGCCGACGGCGAGGAGCAGCAGGCCGACGGCGATGCAGGCGTAGCCGGCCATCCGCTGCGCGCGCTCGCCGATGACGATGCCCCAGTCCACCGCGAAGAGCCAGAGCCCGTTCGCCAGGTGCCAGACGGTCGCCGTGATGCCGACGACGTAGACGGCGAAGATGGCCCAGTTGGCGAACTCACGGCTGACGATGTCGAAAGCCTGATTCGGGTGGTCGGCGACCGACAGCTCGTTGAGGCCGGGGATGAGCCCGAAGCGGAAGTTCAGCACGTGGAACGTGATGAAGAAGAAGAGGATGATGCCCGTCACGCGCTGGATGGTGTAGAACCAGTTGCGCGGGTACGGGTACGCGACGTTGTTCGGCCGCATCTCCCAGGTGATGAAGAGGCCGTAGACGGCGTGGTAGATGAGCGGGAGGAAGATGCCGCCGATCTCGACGAAGATGACGTAGGGGATCGACTGGAGGTCTCGCACCGCGTTGTTGAAGTCGGCCGCGCCGGTCATCGCCTTCGAGTTGGTGTAGAAGTGCTCCAGCAGGAAGACGCCGAGCGGGAGGATGCCCGTCAGCTGGTGAAGCTTCCGGAAAACGAACGTACTGCTCAGACGGACGGCCATGTCAGAGTGCCTCTCCTTCGCAGCTTGCGCGCCGCAGCGTTGTGACTTTGTTGTCTGGTAGGTCGGCCATGATTATAACGACGCGACGCGGAAAAGCAATCGCGCGCGCTAACGCGCCACGTAGAGCCAAAGGACGGCGGCCAGCGCCAACGCCGGCGCCAGCATGACGACCCCCGCGGCGACGTACGCGGCCGCGCTCGCCGCGGCCCAGAGGGCGAACGAGACCTTATCGTCCCGCGTCGCCCGCGCCTCCCCCCCGTCCAGCTTGAGCCTCCGCCGCAGCTCGCCGACCCGCCGCGCGAGTATCGACTCGTCCCACACGTCGCCGTAGAGGTTCGAGCTGTGCCGGCCGCGCACGAACGCGCGGTAGACGGCGCGCGGGAAGAGGAAGAGCCCGCAGGCGAAGCCGAGCAGATCCAACAGCCACCCGACCCAGTAGCGCCGGAGGCCGCCCGCCACCTCCCACGCCGAAATCTCGAACTCGCCGCGCCAAGTCGTCGGGTACTCGGTCAGGACGTGGTGCAGGTCGTGGAACCTGACGGCCCGCCTCCGCCCCTCGGTGTTCGGGAAGGCGAGAGGGATGCGCCAGAGCTTCAATTTCACCCATGCGTCGTGATAGCCGCCGTCCTCCCCGAGCCCGCCCAGGGCGAACAGCCGCGCCCGCGCCTCGCCGAGCGTGAGCCCGGGCGCGAAGCGCTCGCCCCCGCCCCGCCCCCGCGCCGATGTCAGTTGTTGGGCCATCCGGCCTACTCCAATGACTCGTATTTTAGCTCTGCGCGGTTATAAGATAAAATGAAAAATATTGGACAAATATTTGAGAGATTCTTATAATAACGAAGAAAAGTCAGTTGTCTAAGGAGTGTTTCAAATGCAAATCGAAACGCTGAAAATCTTCTGCGACCTTGTCGAGACGAAAAGCTTCTCGCAGGCCGCCGAGCGCAACTTCGTCACGCAGTCGGCCGTCAGCCAGCAGGTGCGCGGGCTGGAGGGCAAGTTCAAGCGGCGGCTCCTTGAACGCGTCCGCGGCAGGCGCGAGCTGCACCTGACGCAGGAGGGCGAGGCTTTCTACGAGGCGAGCCGCGAGGTCTTGCAGGCTTACGGGCGGCTTAACGAGAGCATGCGCCAGTTGTCGGGAACGGTCGAGGGGACTGTGCGTGTCGCGACCGTGTACAGCGTCGGGCTGCACGAGCTGCCGCCAGTCGTGCGCGAGTTCATGGCGCTCTACCCGGGCGCCAAGATCGACCTCGAATACAGCCGCACCACCCGCGTCGTGCGCGACGTGCTGGGCGGAGCCGTAGACCTCGGCGTCGTCGCCTACCCCGAGAAGCGGCGCGGGCTTGAGGTCGTGCCTTTGGGCGGCGACCGCCTCGTCTTCATCTGCCGCCCGGAGCACCCGCTCGCGCGGCGCAAGAAGCTGCGCGCGTCAGACCTCCAGGGGCAGAACTTCATCCACTTCGAGCGCGACATCCCGACCCGCCGCGCCACCGACCGCATCCTGCGCGCGCACAACGTCTCTGTCCACCGCGTCGCCGAGTTCGACAACATCGAGACGATCAAGCGCGCCGTCGAAGTCGGCCTCGGCGTGGCCGTCGTCCCCCGCCCGTCGGTTTTAGACGAGAGGCGCTCGGGGCAGCTCGCCGTCGTCCCTTTGGCCGAGCCGGAGTGGGAGCGCGCCGTCGGCGTCGTCTACCGCAGCGACCGCGCGCTCTCGACGGCCGCGCGGAAGTTCGTCGAGCTGCTCCAGCGTCACGGCGCGCAAGGATGAGGCGGGTGCTGGTCATCGGCTCGGGCGGCGCGGGCAAGTCCACGTTCGCGCGCCGGCTGGCCGAAAGGCTCGGGCTCCCCGTCATACACCTCGACCGCGTCTACTGGCGCGCGGGCTGGGTCGAGCCGCCGAAGGACGAGTGGCGCCGCACGGTCGAGGAGCTGTGCGCGGGCGACTCTTGGGTGATGGATGGTAACTACTCGGGCACGCTTGATGTCAGACTCGAAGCCTGCGACGCGGTCATCTTCCTCGACCTGCCGCGGACGGTCTGCACGTGGCGCGTCATCAAGCGCGGGCTGAAGTACAGGGGCAAGAGCCGCCCGGACATGGCCGAGGGCTGTCACGAGCAGGTTAATATGGAGTTCCTGCTCTGGGTCTGGAACTACCCGCGCCGCAGCCGACCGAAGGTACTCGCGCGGGTCGGAGCACTTTCCGAAAGCAAGCGGATTTACAGATTGCGTTCGAGTGCGGAGGCCGAGAGGTTTCTCGCCGAGGTCAAATGAACAGTCCCGAAGGTCAAGAACTGACGCGTCTGTCCGCGGCCGAACTCGCACTCCGGATGCGCACGCGCAAGGTCTCTCCGGTCGAGGTGGTCGAGGCGTACCTGCGCCGTATCGAAGCCGCGAACCCGTCGCTCAACGCGGTCGTGACGCTCGCGCCCGACGCGCTCGAACGCGCGCGCGAGGCGGAGGCGGCGGTCGCACGCGGCGGCGTGTTGGGTGCGTTGCACGGCGTGCCCTTGACGTTGAAGGACACGGTTGACGTTCGCGGCGTGCGCACGGTCTGCGGCTCGCGCGTGCGCGCGGAGTACGTGGCGGAGGAGGACGCGCCGGCCGTCGCGCGTCTGCGCGCGGCGGGGGCGGTCATCCTGGGGAAGACGAACTGCCCGGAGTTCGCGCTCGACTACACGTCCGAGAATCCGGTCTTCGGGAGGACGAACAACCCGCACGACCTCGAACGCACGCCCGGCGGTTCGAGCGGCGGCTGCGCGGCGGCCGTCGCCGCGTGCATGACGGCGGGGAGTCTGGGAAGCGACCTCGCGGGCTCGATACGCATCCCCGCGCACTTCTGCGGCGTCGCCGGGTTGAAGCCGACGGCGGGGCGCGTGCCCGGCTTCGGCCACACGCCGCCGATGTCCGGCCTGCACTCGCTCGGCGCGACGCTCGGCCCGCTCGCGCGCACGGTCGAAGATTTGGCCCTCATCTACAGCGTGCTCTCCGGCGAAAGTGTTATGCGGGAGACTTTGAAGGGGACACGCGTTGCTTTCTACATCGGTGACGATATCACCGCCGACACGCGCGCGGCGGTGGAGAGCGCGGCACGAGCGTTGAAAGACGCCGGGCTGGAAGTTGAAGAAGACGTGCCGCCCGGCGTCGGCGAAGCGACGGAGCTGTGGCTCTCGCTCTTCGAGTACGCGACGCAGCGGTTCGTGCGCGCGGCCTACGCTGGAAGGGAAGAAGAGGCCGGGCGCGCGGCGCGCGTCGTCCTCGAACGCGCCGGGCGTTGGGGCGAGCCGCCGTTAGAGAAGATTCTCGCGGCCTGGGAGGAGCGCGACCGCGTGCGCGAGTCGCTGCTGAGGTGGATGGAGCAGACGCCGCTCTTCGTCGCGCCGGTCGGCGCGGTGCCCGCGTTCAGGCACGGGGAGTTCGGGCGGGTCGAGGTCGAGGGGCGCGGCGTCAACACGTTCCGCGCCTTCTCATACGCGCACGCGGCGAACGTCTTCGACCTGCCGGCCGCGACGGTGCCCGCGGGCCGGACGGCGGCGGGGCTGCCCGTCGGCGTGCAGGTCGTCGGCCGCCCGCGCGAGGTTTCGCGGGTGCTCGCGGCCGCGGGATTGATTGAAGAGGCGCTCGGCGGCTGGCAACCCCCGCCGGAAACTCTTTCAAATAGACGGGGCCATCCGTTATAGTCTCGCCCGAACCTGCCTTAAGAATTTGAAATTTGAGATTTCAAATTTGAAATCCTATTCACCCCCGGAGGTCACATGGAAGTCGGCATCCTGTTCTTCTTCTTCTTCATCGCCGTCGCCACGCTGGTCATCGCAGCCAAGACGATCAAGATCGTGCCGCAGGCGACCGTCATGCTCATCGAGCGGCTCGGGCGCTTCAGCCGCGTCGCGGGGAGCGGCCTGAACGTCATCGTCCCGTTCCTCGACAAGCCGCGCGGCGTCTACTGGACGAACGTGCGGCCCGGCCTCGCCTCCATCGACCTGCGCGAGCAGTACATCGACCTCCCGCCGCAGCCGGTGATTACGCGCGACAACGTGACCATCCACGTCGATTCCGTCGTGTACTGGCAGATCACCGATCCGGTGAAGGCCGTGTATGAAGTCGCGGACTTAATCGGCGCCATCGTCCAGTTGACGATCACGGGCATGCGCGCCGTCATCGGCGACATGGACTTAGACCACACGCTCTCGCAGCGCGACCAGATCAACGCCAAGCTCCGCATCGGGCTCGACGAGGCGACGGACAAGTGGGGCGTCAAGGTGACGCGCGTGGACGTGAAGAACATCTCGCCGCCGGAGGACGTGCGCGTCACGATGGAGAAGCAGATGACGGCCGAGCGCACGCGCCGCGCGCTCGTGCTCCAGGCCGAGGGCGAGAAGCAGGCCGCCATCACGCGCGCCGAGGGCGAGCGCCAGGCCGCCGTCACCCGCGCCGAGGGCGAGAAGCAGTCGGCCATCCTCGCCGCCGAGGGCGCGGCGCAGGCGCGGCTGCGCAACGCCGAGGCCGAGGCCGAGGCCATCAATCAGGTCTCGCGCGTCATGCTCGACCACGGCAACCCCGCGCAGTACCTCATCACGCAACGCTACATCGAGAGCCTCAAGGAGATGTCGCGCGGCCAGAACGCGAAGGTCATCTTCATGCCGGTCGAGACCACGGCCATGCTCTCCAGCGTCGGCATCCTCAAAGAGATGTTCGCCGAGACGGGTGAGAAGCGCGGCGACGGCGGCGGGCAACAGTTGCCGCCCGGCCGCCCGCGGCAGTTGCCGAATAGCTGAGTCGGTTACCCGCCGAACGTGTGGCGTGAGAGCGGAGTGTAGCGCGAGCCGCCGGGGCCGAGTTCGCTGCGCATGACGACGATCTGTGTGACCTCAAATTGGAAAGGGCCGAAGGACGCGCGGCGGTGTTCGTCGGAGAGGAAGGCAGGGAGATCGGAGGCTTGCAGCGAGCGCAGTCGTGCGAGCGTGAGGTGCGGCTTGAAGGGCTTCGACTCGCGCACGAAGCCGGCGGCCGAGCAGACTTCTTCGAGGCGTTGTTGAAGGCGTGAGAGCTGGCCGGAGTCATCACGGACGCCGAGCCAGAGCACGCGCGCCGCGCCGCGCGGGGGGAAGGTGCCGGCCTCTTCGATTGAAAGGCGGAAGGGTCTGAAACCTCCGGCGGCCGCGCCCGCGGCCGTAGAAATGGATTCGACGCGCGCCGCGTTGACCTCGCCGATGAACTTCAAAGTGATGTGAAGTCCTTCGGGCCGCGCCCAACTCGCACGCACTCCGGTGAACCGGCGCAGGCGCGCGGCGTGCGCGGCCGCGGCCTCGCGCACCTCGCGGGGCAACTCGACGGCGCAGAAGACACGAACACTCTCGCCCTCGCTCATTTCGTCCCCACTTCTATTTAGGCATGAGCGTCAGCGACGGTTGTGCGGAGCGCGCGACCGCGGCGGCGGTGAAGGGGAAGACGCGCGGCGTGACTGCCCGCCAGTCTTCGAGCTGATCCTGCCAGTGCGGGCTGCGCGGGTCGCCCGAGACGCCGAGCGCGATGCCCTGCCGCGTCCTGTCCCAGTCGGAGGCGTCGGCGATGAGGCGCATCGAGACCGACGCGCCCACGTTCGGCGCCGCGAAGAGCCCGCCGCCGCCCCTCTGCGGGAAGGGCGCGATCTGGAACGTCTTCCCGATGAGAGGCACGCCCGCCAGGGGGTGCGGGAAGTTGACGCTCAGGCGCGCGCCCCACGTCCACTTCGTCTCGTCGGCGCCGAGGGAGTTCGTTAAAGCCTCACGCGTCTCGCGGTGCGCGGCGTCGAGCAGCTCGGCGTAAGAGGCGTACTCTTTCGGCAGCCACTCCTTTGGCCGCTCCTGTATGACGCGGTCGAAGAAGGTGGCGCTGGCGGGCCAGCGGTACTCCTTTGCCAAGTCCGGGCCGAGCGCCCCGGTGAGTATCTTCTGTCGGAAGACGCCGGCCATCTCGAAGGCGAGTCGCGGCGCGCGGGCGTCGGGTTCGAGCTGTCCGTCCCAGGACTCAAAGAGCTTGACGGTCTCGCGCCACTTCTCGTCCTTCGCGTCGAGCCCGGCCTCGCGCGCGACCTTGGCGACCTCGCGCGCGAAGGTCGCGCCGGAGATGGTGTAGGTGTCCGACTGCACGGCTTTAAAATCGTCGGCCGTTAACTTCTGCTTTGCAGTGAGCAGGTCGTAGATGCGGCGCGAGCGCGTGGGCGGCGCCCAGGCGTGCGTGAGGAAGTGCGTGTAGTCGAGGCCGACGACGCGGCTGTTGGCCGTGACGATGATGCCGGAGGGCGGGTCGAGGACGTGCGGCAGCTCTGCGTGCGGAATAAACCCCTTCCACTCGCCCTCGTCCTTCGAGCCGTCGTAAGGGACGCTCCCGTCGCCGCTCGCGCGGACGGGGATGAGCCCGGCGCCGTAGTAGCCGATGTGGCCGTCCACGTCGGCGTAGACGAAGTTCTGCGTCGCGCCGCCGTAGTCCTTCAGCGCCTCTGTGAACTCCTTCCAGTTGCGCGCGTGGTTCAGCTTGTAGAAGGCCGTGAACTCCGTGGCCGTGGGCGAGAGCGCCGTCCAGCGCAGGGCGTAGGCGTCCGCGCCCTTCCTGAGAACGACGGGGCCGTGGCGCGTGACCGTCACCTCGAACGGGACGGCCTCGGTCTCCGTGCCGAGCGCGGACTTGCGGACTTTAATCTCCTCGCGGCGCACCTCCGCGTCGCGCCAGCCCGCGGGCGTCTGGTAGCGGCGCGGGTTCTGCGGGTCGAACGTCTCGCGGTAAACGTCCTGCACGTCCGGGCCGAGATTGGTGAGGCCCCAGGCGACGCGCTCGTTGTGGCCGATGATGACGCCGGGCGCGCCCGCCGCCGTCACGCCCGCGACGCGCAGGCCCGGCGCGCTCAGGTGAATCATGTACCAGATGTACGGCGCGGAGGCGGGCAGGTGCGGGTCGTTGGCGAGCAGAGGCTTGCCCGACGCGGTGCGCTTGCCCGAGACGACCCAGTTGTTGCTCGCGGCGAGGTCTTCGGCGTTGAGGCCGATGCGCGCGCGCGTGCGCTCCTCCGTCCGTTGAATCGAGGTGAGCTCGGCGAGCAGCTCTTTCGAGTTCGGCAGACGGGGCAGGGCGGAGGTGCCCTTCGCAGGCTTCTTGTCCATTTTGTCCGAGCCGACGACGAGCACGTCGAGCGGCGAGACTTCGGGGAAGAGCGCGGACGCCTTGTCCGGGGGCAGGTTGGCGAAGAGGGCGCGCGTGATGTCGAGCGTCCAGGTCGTCGAGAGCGCTTCGGCGAAGTTCTTGCCGACGGCGGCGGAGTCGGCGGGCGTCCAGTGGCGCGGGCGGTAGCCGAGGAGCTGGAACTCGGGCGGGAGGCTCTTGTCGTCGAGCGAGTCGAGGTAGGCGTTGACGCCGGCCGCGTAAGCCTCCATCACCGCGCGCGAGGCGGGGTCGGCCTGCGCCGCGCTCGCCTCGGCCACCTGCGCGAAGCCGTACGTGCGCCGCCGCTTGTCCTCTTCGAGCGCCGCCTTCCCGAAAATCTCCGACAGCTCGCCGCGCGCCGTGCGCCGGAACAAGTCCATCTGAAAGAGACGGTCGCTCGCCGTCACGTACCCCTGCGCGAAGTAGAGGTCTAACTCGTCCTCGGCCTCGACGTAAGGGATGCCGCGCTCGTCGCGCCTCACCTTCACGGCCTTCTTCAGACCCGGCAGCCGCACGACGTTCTCAGTCTGCGGCGCGGCCGTCTGCGCCGTGACGAGACGGAGGGAGAACGTTAAGAGCAGAGACAGCGAGAGGGCGAGATTCGTGACGAGGCGCTTGCCATTCATCGGGTGAAACCTCAAGGCGGAAGGTGTCAAAGGCGCAGGCATCTTACCAAAAAGTGATGAATGATGAATATGGCTTCGTCGTCATATTCATCATTCATCATTCATCGCTTAACACGATGAGGCGTTGCTCGGTCATCTCCTCCATCGCGTAGCGGATGCCTTCGCGGCCGGCGCCGGAGAGTTTGACGCCGCCGTAGGGCATGTTATCGACGCGGAAGGCGGGCGAGTCGTTGACGATGACGCCGCCGAAGTCGAGCCCGCGGAAGGCACGCAGGGCGCGGGCGGTCTCGCGCGTGAAGACGCCGGCTTGCAGGCCGTAGCGCGTGTTGTTCGCCTCGGCAATCGCCTCGTCGAAGTCGCCGAAGGTCTGGAGCGTGGCGACGGGCGCGAAGACCTCTTCCGAGCAGACGCGCATCTCCGCTTGTACGTCCGTCAGGACGGTCGCCTCAAGCAGAGAGCCCTCGCGCCGGCCGCCGCAGAGGAGTCTTGCTCCGGCACCGACGGCCTCGTTAATCCAGCCTTCGGCACGCCGCGCGGCCGCCTCGTCGATCATGTTGGAAAGCTCGGTCGCTTCGTCGAGCGGGTCGCCCGCCTTGAGGGACTTTGCAAGATTAACGAAACGGCCGGTGAACTCTTCCGCGATGCGGTCATGCACGAGCACGCGCTGCGCGGAGATGCAGACCTGGCCGGCGTAGGCGAAGGCGGAGGCGGCGGTGCGCTCCGCGGCGAAGGCCACGTCGGCCGTCTCGTCAACGATGACGGGCGCGTTGCCGCCGAGTTCGAGCGCGACCGGCTTGCGCGCGGCGCGGCGGCGCAGGAGCCAGCCGACCTCCGCGCTCCCCGTGAAAGAGACCATCCCGACGCGCTCGTCTTCGAGCACCGCGTCGATGGTCTCAACCTCCATCGGCACGATTTGCAAGGCCGCGCGCGGCAGGCCCGATTCGAGGAAGACTTCGCCGAGCAGCAGAGAGGTGAGCGGCGTGCGTGGGCTCGGCTTGACGACGATGGCGTTGCGCGAGGCGAGCGCGGGCGCGACCTTGTGCGCGACGAGGTTGAGGGGGAAGTTGAAGGGCGTGATGCCGAAGACGACGCCGCGCGGGAAGCGCTCCGTCCAGCCCGTGCGGCCCGCGCCCGTGGACTGCCCGTCGAGCGGGACGACCTCGCCGGCGAAGCGGCGCGCCTCCTCTGAAGCGTGGATGAAGGTCATCGCGCCGCGCCCGACCTCTGCGCGCGCCGACTTGATGGGCTTGCCCGCTTCCGTAGCGATGGTGCGCGCGAACTCTTCGGCGCGCGCGCGGATGCCATCGGCGATGGCGCGGAGCGATTCGGCCACGCGGTGGCGCGGCAGCTCGCGCATCTCCGCGGCCGCGCGCGCCGCCGCCGCGAGCGCCTCCTCCACCTCCGCCGCAGACGCGACCGAGAAGTTCGCGACCAGCTCCGAATTGTAAGGCGAGCGCACCGCGCGCGTCGTCGCCGTCGTGCGCCACCCGCCGCCGAGAAGTAAAGGTTTGTCTGTCATCGCCTTGATGACAGATGTTAGCACACGTGCGCCGCAGCCTCAGTCGGCGGTCGCAAGCCGCCTCTGCTCTTCGCCGGCCCACGCGCAGAGCGTCCTCACGTCGGCGGGCGTGAGCCGTGCGCTGCGGTGGATGAGCGTGTAGGAGTCGAGCGGCATCGAGCCGGACTTGACCTCCGCGCAGATTGCGTTCAGATGGTCGATCTGGTCACGCCGGCTGTACGCGCCCCAGCGCGAGAAGTTGAGGTAGCGGCGGCCGTGCTTGACGTGGTCGGTGACGAACCAGGAGACGGGCGCGACGTTCGAGTACCAGGGCCAGTCCGTGCGGTTCGAGTGGCAGTCCATGCAGGAGCGCTGCAACACGCCCGCGACCTCTCCCGGCACGCGCGCTTGCTCTTCGAGCGACTGGCCGGCGGCGGCCGGCGGGTTGGCGCGCTCGGGCCTGACGAGCTGCACCCCTGCGAAGAGCATGAGCAAGAAAGCCGCGGCGGCCTTGAGAACTGTACGCACGTCCCGCCCTCCTTCTTTAACTTTCAGGCAGAGGAAGACACACGCCCTCGCTCACGGTCGGGCTTCCGCCTCCGCCGGGTTGTTGATGGATGCCGAGCTTGAAGTCTCTAACGCCACAGGCCGCGCCACACGCGGCGGATGGCGGGCGTGCTCTCGCCGAGCCAAGTGCTTTCCAGGCTCGCTCGCCAGGCTTCGAGCATCGCGCGGTCGAGCCCGATGACCCCTTCGCGCGTCACGCCCGCGGGCGGCGGCGCGAGGGCCGCGAGCCGTTCGTAGACGCGCGCGCGCTCGTCCGCGCCGACGCGCGGGAGCAGGTGCCAGAGCGTCAGAGTGTCTTTCGACCTCGCCCCGGCGAGTATCGAATCGAGCGACGCGTGGTCGTTCTCGAAATCGAGTTTTGCGAGCAACTCGACGAACGGTTCGGGCGCGTCCTCGAAGAAGGGCGTGCCCGGCCCCGCGCCCGGCTGGGTCATGCAGGCGGCGCCGGCCGGCACGATTGACTCGCGCGCCTCGGTTTCGAGCGCGACGTAGCCAGAGGTGACGTGGAGCAGGCCGCGCCCGGCGTCGTCAACTTCGAGCGTGTAGGCGCAGCCGAGGTCGGCGGCGACGGCCGAGGGCGTGTTGACGAAGAAGAGGCGCGGCGGCGCCCAGATGCGCGCGTGCAGCGTGCCGCGCTCAAGCTCAAGGCGGTGCTCGGTCAGGCGCGTCTCGACGAGGCGGACGCGCGTGTTCGGCTCGACCTCGACCTCGCCGATGTTGGCGACGGCGATCTCGGCGCGCGAGGCCGAGTCGGTCTCAAGCCACTCGCCTTTGCGGAGCCGCCCGTGGTCTCCGATGCGACCCGACGCGACGCGCGGCGCGCCCTCGACCCGCGCAACCTCCCAGCCCGGCCGCTGCGCCCGCAGGTAGAGCCACGCGCCGCCCGCGGCCAGCGCGAGCAACACGGCCGCGAAGGCGGGGATGAGAGCGCGCCGCCGGGAAGGGAAGAGTGGTCGAGTTTGAGGGGCGCGCTCTCCTTCTCTGTTCGTCTCCCTGGCGAGCGCGGCCTCGATGCCTTCCCAAAGGTGTTCGGGCGCGGCGACCGTGGGGAGCGCTTCGGCGAGGCGGATGCCGAGCTTGACCTCTTCGAACTCCGAGCGGCACGCGGCGCAGCTTTGCAAATGCGCGGCGACGCGCGCGGCCTCTTCGGGCGACAGCTCGCCGTGGGCGTAGGCCGAGAGATGCTTTTTGTAATGCCTTGCGAACATCATCCCTCCCGCTCGTCCCGCACCAGCCCGCCGCGCAGGTGGCCGAGCCTGCGCGCGAGCGCCTTGTGCCCGCGGTTGAGTCTGGAGGCGACCGTCCCCTTCGACAGACCGAGCACGGCGGCGATCTCCTCGTAGCTCATCTCCTCGAAATACTTCAGAAGCATCACGACTCTCAGTTTCGGTTTGAGCGCCGCGACGGCGCGCCTGACGGAGTGCGCGACCTCGGCCCGCGCCAGCCCGTCCTCCTGCGTCCTTCTCCCGCGGGGCTCGCGCAGCTCCTCGCCCTCGCCGAACTGTTGGACGCGGCGCCGCTTGCGCTGCTCGTCCACGCACGCGTTCGTCGTCAGGCGGTAGAGCCAGGTCGTGAACGCCGACTCGCCCTGGAACTGGCCGATGCTGGTGAAGAGCTTGAGAAAGACCTGCTGAGACACGTCGGCGGCCGTCGCCTCGTCGCCGCCGAAGAAGTAGAGGGCGACGGAGTAGACGCGGTCTTTGTGGCGCTCGAACAGACGGCGGAAGGCTTCGCGGTCGCCCTGCTTGCAGGCTTCGATGACCGCCTCGCCCCGCGCTTCTTCGCCCGTCAAGACGACGCTCTCCATCCTCTCCTCCGCCCGAACTCTCGGCGCAATAGACGCGCGCCCCGCGTATCATCTTCCTTTTTTTTCAAGCGGGGAAGAGATTTGAGTTTGAAAAGATGGTGGGCGGCCTATACAATCCGGCCGTCGTCCCGAGTTTCTTCAGGCGAGAGCGAAACAGTCGAACATGCCTTCTCAACTCAAGCAAGCCGCCCGGCTCTTCTGCGCGCTCGCGTTCGCGCTCGTGCTCTGCGCGGCGGCGCGCGCGCAGCAGCGCCCGCTCATCACGGAGGACGTGGACGTTCTGGAGCCGGGCTCGCTGCGCGTGCAGGTCGGCATCGACTTCGTGCAGGACGCGAAGTTCCCGGCCTCGGGGCTGACGGGCGACCTGACGCGCGTCGGCGTCATCGGCGTCCACGTCGGCCTCTCGTCCAACGTCGAATTCTCGGTCGAGGGCGTGGCGCAGAACTTCCTGAGCATCAACACGCGCGGCACGTCCGCCTTCCCGCTCTCCATCGCGCCGGGCGACAACTCGACGAACGACACGGGCGACTTCCGCCTCTCGACCAAAATCAAGCTGCGCAACGAGACGCGGCGCGGGCCGAGCTTGGGCTTCAAGTTCGGCATGGAGCTGCCGAACTCGAACGAGGCGCGCGGCATCGGCCTCAACAACACGAACGCGTTCGGCATCATCCTGATGGGCAAAAAGTTCGGGCGCGACGCGCGCCTGAACACGTTCGGCAACCTCGGCATCGGCATCTACACCGCGCCGACGCGGCTCTTCACGCAGAACGACATGCTGCTCTACGGCCTGGGCGGCGTCTTCCGCGTCAACAAGACCGTCAACCTCGCGGCCGAGGTCAACGGGCGCGCGAACACGCGCGGCGGCGGCGCCCCGCTCGGCACCGAGTCGCTCGGCGAGTTCCGCTTCGGGCTCCAGGTCAAGGCCGCGGGCCTCCGCTTCGACGCCGCCGGCATCAAGGGGCTGACCGAGTTCAGCCCGCGCTCCGGCGTCACCTTCGGCGTCACCTACGACACGCCCTCAGTTTTCACGCCCGTTAAGTGAGCCGGCCCGACGACCGGCCTTCGTCATACACCAGCACGCACGCCCTCGCAGCCAGGAACCGCGCGGACGCCCGCCCGCGCGCGTCCCCACTCAAGCCTGCCCTGACTCTTTGAAAAGAAGGAGAATCAAGATGAGAAGGCTGCCCCTAACCTTGCTCGCCCTCGGCTCCTTGTTCGCGCTCCCCGCCAACGCCTTCGGCTGGAACGAGCGCGGGCACAAGACCGTCGCCTACATCGCGTATCAGAACCTCTCGACCTCGCCTTCGAACAACGTCCGCAAGCGCGTGGACGACCTGCTCAAGCTCAACCCGTATTACCCGAAGTGGACGCAGAACGTCCCGGCCGCCCAGCGCGGGCTCGCCGCCTTCCTGGGCGCAGCGGTCTGGCCCGACGACATCAAGTCCGACGGCGCCTACGGCGAGAGCCCCGATTGCGCCGAGGCCGTGCACACGAACGCGTTTCAGGATAAGGAGCGGCACCGGCCGTGGCACTACCTGGACATCCCCTTCTCGTTCGACGGGACGCCGGTGGAGCAGCAGTGCCCCCACAACGCCAGGACCATCATCAACGCCTTCCGCGCGCGGCTGGCTGCCACCAGCGCGCCCGGCGTGCCCGACCTGGAGGAGGAGAAGGCTTACGACCTCACCTGGCTGATCCACCTCGTCGGCGACATCCACCAGCCGCTGCACGCGACGGGGCGCTTCTCCGCCAACAGAACGCACGGCGACAGCGGCGGCAACAAGTACAAGATCAAGCCCTTCACCCCCGCGGGCGCGAACTCTGCGGCCGCCGACCTGCACACCTACTGGGATCACGTCCTCGGCGACGCGCAGAGCACGCAGTCCATCGGGGCGCTCGCGGGCGAACTGACGACTCGTTTCCGGCGAGAGCCGGGCGACCCGCCGACGGACGAGGCGGCGGTCGCTGCGTGGCTGAGTGAGAGCTTCGTGCTCGCCAGGTACTTCGTCTACGAGCTCGACAAAGAGAAGGTCGGGCAGGCCGACCCCGCCGTCTCCGACCGCTACAACTTCTACGCGCAGGAGGTGGCGCGGCAGCGGATCGCGCTCGCGGGCTACCGGCTGGCCGACCTCCTCAACCAGAACCTGAAGTGAGCCGCCCGTCGAAATAAAAACAGTGGCGGGTGACAAGTAAAGAGTGACGAGTTAAATTGATTTAGCTCGTCACTTTTTCATGTGCGCTTCGTCAACGCTTCTATGTTCGAGTGGCTGACCCAACTCGTCAGTTGGCTGCACGACTTCATCAAGGTGGTGCCGATCTACGTCGCCGCGCCGGCGATGATCGTGATCGGCGCGCTCGACTCGTCGCTCCTGAGTCTGCCCGAGATTAACGACTACCTCGTCGTCGCGCGCTGCTACAGCGACCCGAAGTCCGTCTTCTACTTCCCGCTCTTCGCCGCGACGGGCTCGGTGCTCGGCTGCCTCATCCTCTACACCATCATGCGGCGCGGCGGGCAGGCCGTGATGCGCCGCCGCTTCAGCGCCGAGAACATCGCCAAGGTCGAGCGCGCCTACGCGCGCTTCGGGTTCCTGGCGCTGGCGGTGCCGGCGCTGCTGCCGCCGCCGATGCCTTTTAAGATTTTCGTGGCGACGGCGGGCGCGCTCGAATACCCGCGCTGGCGCTTCATCCTGACGGTGATGATCGCGCGCAGCCTGCGCTACGTCGTCGAGGGGACGCTGGCCGTCTTCTACGGCGAGCAGGTCTTGGTCTTCATGCGCGAGAACGGGCTCTACATCCTGAGCGGCGTCGGGGCGCTGCTGGTCGTCGGCGCGGGCGGCTACGTGCTCTTCAAACACATCCGCACGCCGCGCCGGACGGCGGTCGAGATCGCCGAGGCGGAGGCGAAGACGGACGGGAGGGCGGCGGATTAAATCGTGAAGTGGCTGCTGCGTAAAATCACGAACGGGTTGACGGCGGTGAAGGACTTCCTCGTCCCGTTCGGCGCCTTCGGGCTCTTCGCCATCGCGCTGTTGGATTCGGCGCTCATCCCCCTGCCGGGCGGGCCGGACGCGGTGATGCTTCTGCTCTCGACGCAGAACCCGGCGCGGATGCCGCTCTACGCGCTGGGGGCGACGGCCGGGTCGGTGCTCGGCTGCGTCATCCTCTACTACATCTCGAAGCGCGCGGGCCGGCGCGCGCTGGAAAAGTTCCCGCCCGCAAAGCAGGCGCGCGTCAAGGAGCTGGTTGACCGCTACGACGTGCTCTCGGTTTTGGTCGCGTCGGTGCTGCCGCCGCCGTTCCCCTTCAAGCTCTTCGTCATCACGGCCGGCGTCTTCCGCCTGAGCCTCGTGCGCTTCGCCTTGGCCGTCGCCGTCGGGCGCGCCTTCCGCTTCCTCCTCGAAGGCATCGTCGCCGTGTATTACGGCAAGGACGCCGAGAAATTTTTAGCCGACAACTACCCGGCTGTCGGCCTCGGCGTGGCCGCCCTCGTCGTCGTCGTGTTCGTGCTGAAAAGGTTTTTGAAACGAAAGAGGGGAAGCGAACACCCCGCCGAGGTTGAAGACGGCGGGGCGCCGACGGCCGACTGAAGTTTTAATGGTTGCTGGCCTCTTTGGCCTGGCCGTTCCCGTTCGCGGGGAGGAGCTTCTGGAAGCGGCGCGCGCCGCTGAGGTCGCGGACGCCGTTCTCTTCGAGGTGTTCGAGCAGGCGCAGGAAGACGCGGGCGGTGGCGCGCGCGTCGTCGCCCGCGCGGTGGCGCGTGCGGTGCGGGACGGAGAAGTGCTCGGCCAGCGCGGCGAGCCGGAAGCTCTTCAGCTCGGGCAAGAGTTGGCGCGCGAGCGAGACCGTGCAGATGTGCGAGTTCATCATCCGGCGGCCGGGGAAGATGTTCGAGACCTCGTGGTTGATGAAGCGCACGTCGAAGACGGCGTTGTGCGCGACGAGGACGGAGGTGCCGGCGAAGTTGAGCCAGCGGCCGGCGACCTCGTCGAAGGTGGGCGCGTCGGCGACCATCTCGTCGCGGATGCCGGTCAGCCCCGCGATGAAGGGCGGGATGGGCATGAGTGGGTTGACGAGCGTCTGGAACTCGGCGACGATGCGCCCCGCGTGGACGCGCGCCGCGCCGATCTCCATCACGCGCGAGGGGGGCATCTTCGGCCCCGTCGTCTCGATGTCGAAGACGACGAAGTCGGTCTCCGAGAGGGCGCGGCACTCGTCGTCCTCGCAGAGCACCTCGACCTCGAAGCCGTCTTCGGTGACGCGCAGGCGCCAGTCCTCGCCGATCAGCTCGTTGACGAGTGAGGAGGCGGCGGCCTCGTCCAGGTCGGGCAGTTCGAGGACGTTGGCGCAGACTTCCGTGGCGGGCGCGCGCCCGCCGCTGCTGTGCAGAAGCCTGATGGTCTCTTCGACGAGCGCCGAGTCCGGCACGAGGTTGCGGAAGGTCTGCATCGGCCCGCAGTTTAGCGGAGCGGCGCGGGAAAGGGAAGGAAATCGCGGATGAACCGTGAGGAAGTGGTCGAGAGGTTCCGCCGGACGGGTGCGCTTTTGGAGGGCCACTTCGTGCTGACGAGCGGGCTGCACAGCACACAGTACCTGCAATGCGCGCTCGTCCTCCAACACCCGCCCGAGGCCGAAGCCTTTGGCCGCGCCCTCGCCGGGCAGTTCCGCGCGGCGGGGGCCGAGACGGTCGTCGCCCCCGCCATCGGCGGCATCATCATCGGCTGGGAGGTGGCGCGCGCGCTCGGCGTGCGCTCCGTCTGGACGGAGCGCGAGGAGGGGAGGATGACTCTGCGCCGCGGCTTCACGGTGCGGCCGGGCGAGCGCGTGCTGGTGGTCGAGGACGTGATTACCACCGGCGGCTCGACGCGCGAGACGTGCGACGCACTGCGCGCGGCGGGCGCGCTCGTCGTCGGCGCCGCCTCCATCATCGACCGCTCCGGCGGCCGTGCGGACGTGGGCGTCCCGCGCGTCGCCCTCGCCACCCTCGAAGTCCCCGCCGTCGCGCCCGCCGACTGCGCCCTCTGCGCCGCGGGCGTCCCGGCCGTCAAGCCCGGCAGTCGAAAGCAGTAGTCATGCCGACCCGCGAAATACAATAAGGCCGCTCATCGCGGGGATGCCCGCGCTCCCTGCGATGGGCGGCCTTACGCCCCTCCTCACGACTGCGTCGAACCGTCCAGCCGCAGCACCCGCTCCGCGTTCTGGTAGCAGACCTGGTCGCGCTGTGTCTGGTCGATCAAGACCGGGGTGCCTTCGATCCAGTCGGCGGAATCCTTCGCGTTCTCGTACGGGTAATCGACCGAGAAGAGCACGCGGTCGATGCCCAGCTCCGTGATCGCGCACTGGAGGGCCGAGTCCTGGCAGAGGCCGGTGGTGGTGATGATGAGGTTCGAGCGGAAGTAGTCGGAGGGCTTCTTCTTCAGCCCGCACTCGTTGTTCGTCGTCGCGTAGCGCCCGTCGATGCGCCACAGGATGTACGGGAGCGTCTCGCCCATGTGCCCGAGGATGACCGTGAGGTCGGGGTAGCGGTCGAAGAGGCCGCTGAAGAGCAGGCGCAGGCAGTGTGAAGCGTTGTCCGTCGTCCACCCCAACACGGTGCCTTGCAGCACCTCCATGTCCCTGATGACCCACGGCTGCATGTGCGGGTCGGCCGGGTGGACGTAGACCGGCACGCCCAGTTCGACGGCGCGCTCCCAGAAGGGGTCGTAGATTCTGTCGTCGAGGTAGATGCCGTTCGTCTGGCCGTTGACCATCGCGCCGAGGAAGCCGAACTCCTCCACGCACCGCTTCAACTCGTCCGAGGCCGCCCGCACGTCCTGCATCGCGAGGTGCGCGAACCCGCGGTAGCGATCCGGGTGCTTCTTAATCAGCGCCTGCATGTAGTCGTTCGACTCGTGTGCCCGCTCGACCGCGAGGCTCGCGTCCTTCTCGGCCTGCACGCCGGGGCTCGTCTGCGACAGCACGAAGAGGTCGATGCCGGCCTCGTCCATCACGGCAATCCGCTGGTCGTCATCTTCGAGTGCCTGGGTTAAGGCGGCCGCGGACTCCTCCGTGGGGGCGACCGTCAGCGTGATGCTCAGGTAGTCCTGGGTCGAAGGCGTGGTGATCGCCTCTTCCAGAGCGATTTTTCTCGTCATGATTTTGTCCCCCGTCTCGTGAGTTGCTGGTGGAAGTCGAGCTACGTGCGGGCGGAGTAGGCACCGTCGGCCGCGGTCTCGGCTAGTTCGTGTGGCCTTGAACCCTTCCCTAACAGCGTGACGGTATACGCCCGCGCCGGGACTAAGTCAACGATTTCTCGGCCCGCCTCGTGGCGCGATACCTCTGCCTGCCACCGGCCCGTTAAGTACCCGCCGTCCGCGAGCGACTCCTCGCCGCGCAGGGCTGAGCTTCCTTAGTGTTAATATCTTCGGCCGGGCTTTGCTTAAAGGCCCGGCCGACGTTTATGAACTACCGCCTGACGCTCCAATACGACGGCACCGACTTCAGCGGCTGGCAGGCGCAGGAGGGCCGGCGGACGGTGCAGGGCGAGCTGGCGCGCGCACTCTCCCTGCTTGAGGGCGCGGAGGTCTCCGTCCACGGCGCGGGTCGGACGGACGCGGGCGTCCACGCCGAGGCGCAGGTGGCGAGCGCCCGCCTCGGCCGCGAGTGGGAGACGGGGAGACTGGCGGCGGCCCTCAACGGCAACCTCGCGCGCGACCTGCGCGTGCTCTCCGCGGAGGCCGTGCCCGAAGACTTTCATGCGCGCTTCGACGCGAAGGGCAAGACCTACTGCTACCGCGTCTTCAACGAGAGTTTCATCTCCCCCTTCTGGTCGCGCTACGCGCTGCACGAGTCGCGCCCGCTCGACGCGGGGCGGATGCGCGAGGCCGCGCGCCTCTTCCTCGGCGAGCACGACTGGACGGCCTTCTCCGCCGCGCAGTCGGACGTGAAGACGCGCGTGCGCAACATCACTGCCCTGGAAGTCAACGAACACGTAACCGCACGCGGCCGCGGCCGCCTCGTCGAGATACACGCGAGCGCCGAAGGCTTCCTCCGCTACATGGTGCGCTCCATCGCCGGCACGCTCCTGGCCGCCGGCCGCGGCGAGGTGGACGACGAGTTGATCCGCCGGGCCGTCGAAACCGGCGAGCGCCCGCACGCCGTCGTCACCGCCCCCGCGCACGGCCTCACGCTCGTCGAAGTGCATTACTGACGGCTTTTCCCTTTGTACTTTAGAGTGGTTTGCGATTAAGATGCGCGGCGGGGCATTCGTTCCGACCCCACATTCCCTATGCTCGCAGACTTCGCCGAGGTGGTCGAGAGGGGTTCGCGCGAGGAGGCTCTGCTCGCCGGGCTCGACTGGTCGCGCCTGCCGCGCCACGTCGCGGTCATCATGGACGGCAACGGCCGCTGGGCCGCGCGCCGCGGCCAGCCGCGCGTCGCCGGCCACCGCGCGGGCGTCGAGGCCGTCCGCTCGGCCGTGGACACCGGCGCGCGCCTCGGCCTCGGCGCGCTCACGCTCTACGCCTTCTCGACCGAGAACTGGAAGCGCCCGCGCCTCGAAGTTGACGCGCTGATGCGGATGCTCAAGCGCTACCTGCGGCTCGAACTCGAAGCGATTCACCGGCAGAACATACGCTTCCAGCCCATCGGCCGCATCGAGGGCCTGCGCGAGAGCGTGCGGCGCGAGCTGGAACGCGCCGTCAAGCAGACCGCGGGCAACACGGGCATGGTCTTGAGCGTCGCGCTCAACTACGGCGGGCGCGCGGAGATCGTGGACGCCGTGCGCGAGGCCGCGCGGGCGCTCGCCGCCGAGGGTCGCGCGGCCGCGGAGATGACCGAGGAGGACATCTCGCGCCACCTCTACACGGCGGGGCTGCCCGAACTCGACCTGCTCGTGCGCACGAGCGGCGAACTGCGCATCTCGAACTTCCTTTTGTGGCAGGCCGCCTACAGCGAGATTTACGTGACCGAGACGCTCTGGCCCGACTTCCGCCGCGCCCACCTGCTCGAAGCGGTCGCCGACTTCCAGCGCCGCGACCGGCGCTTCGGCGGGTTGAAGCTGGTGGCGAATGCGAAGTAGCTGATGGCGGTTAGCTGTTGGCTTTTAGCTTTAGCAGTTTGTTGACCCTGAGTTTGCTAAGCTGAACGTCTGACCTTGAATCTGAATAGAGCTAACAGCTAAAAGCCAACAGCTAACAGCTTCCAATGAAGTCCCGTCTCATCACCGCCGCCGTCGCGCTCCCAGTCCTGATCGCTTCCGTCATCGTCAAGCCGCTGTGGCCGCTGTTCGTCGCGCTGGCGATGGCGGCCATCGTGATCGCGCTCTACGAGTTCTGGTTCCTCTGCCGCCGCGTCGGGGCGAGGCCGGACGTGGTCGTCGGCTACGCGGCGGTGGCCGCGCTCTTCGTCACCTTCTTCTACAACTGGATCGAGTTCCTCTACTGGATCGTCCCCGTCTTTATCGTCGCCGCGCTCGTGGCCGAGATGCTGCGCGGGGCGCCGTTCGACAAGATGGTTCTGTCGGTCGGCTCGACCGTGCTCGGCGTCCTCTACGTCGCCTTCCTCGGCGCGCACCTGATCGGCGTGCGGACGGGGTTCGACACCCCGGGCCGGCAGCCCGAGACCTTCTGGGTCGGCGACGCGTACCTCAGCCACACGCTCTCGACGCACCTGCTCTCGTTTTTCTTCCTCGTCCTGATGGGGTCGGACACGGGCGCGTACTACACGGGGCGCGCGCTGGGCCGGCACAAGCTGGCGCCGACGGTGAGCCCGGGCAAGACCTGGGAGGGCGCCGCGGGCGGGATGGCCGCGAGCCTCGCGGCGGCCGCGCTGTGTCACTACTGGTTCTTCCCCGAGCTGTCCCTGCCCGCGGCGCTCGCGCTGGCCGCGCTGATGAACGTGCTCGGCGTGGTCGGCGACCTGACCGAGAGCGCCCTCAAGCGCGGCGCCAACGCCAAGGACGCGGCGCAAATCCTCCCCGGCCACGGCGGCTTGTTAGACCGGCTCGACAGCTTGCTCTTCAACGCGCCGCTCCTCTACTATTTTGCCCTGTACTATTGGCGTTAGCTCGAACCAACCCGCCAGTTGGTGCCGGACGCTTCAGCGTGACGAAGCACACCGACGCTAAGGGAGGTTCACAGGAATGACCGACGAACAGAGACTCGACCGCATGGAGCGCATCGTCAAGCTCATGATTAAGGCCGGCCTGCGCGCCCGCCAGCAGGCGCGCGAGCAGAACGAGAAGATAAACATCCTCATCGACAGTCAGATTAGGACTGACGCAAGGCTCGCCGCGCTCGGCGAGAGCACGGACAGGCGGTTCGCAGAAGTGGCCGCGGCGCAGAAGATTACTGAACAAAAGGTTCAGTCGTTGGCGGATACCGTGGACAGGATTATCAGCGAGCGCAGGGGCGGGCAGACTTAAACTCCGGCGCGCATTCAATGGACACACAGGGCATAGCGATACTCGGCTCGACCGGCTCAATCGGGTGCAACACGATGAGCGTGGTCGAGTCTTTTGGTGCGGGGCGCTTCCGCGTCGTGGCGCTGGCCGCGGGGCGCAACGCCGAACGGCTGGCCGCGCAGGTCGAGCGCCACCGGCCGGAGCTGGTCGCCGTCGAGAACGAGGAGTGCGCGGAGCGGCTGAGGGAGGAACTCAACAGGCGCGGCGTCCCCGCCCCGCGGCTCGCGGTCGGCGAGCCGGGGATGGTCGAGGTGGCGACGCACGGCGCGGCGCGGACGGTCGTGAGCGCGACCGTCGGCGCGGTCGGCTTCGTCCCGACCCTGCGCGCGCTCGAAGCGGGCAAGCGCGTGGCGCTGGCGAACAAGGAGACGCTGGTCATCGCGGGCGAGCTGATGACGCGCGCGGCCCTCGAGTCCGGCGCGGAGCTGCTGCCCGTCGATTCCGAGCACAACGCGCTGCATCAATGCCTGCGCGGCGAGCGGCGCGAGGAGGTGCGGCGGCTGATTCTGACCGCGTCGGGCGGGCCTTTCCGCGAGAAGTCTTTGGGCGCGATGCACGGGGCGACGGTCGAGGAGGCGATGCGCCACCCGACCTGGAACATGGGCGCGAAGATCACCATCGACTCGGCCACGCTCATGAACAAGGGGCTCGAAGTCATCGAGGCGCGCTGGCTCTTCGGCTTCGGCGCCGACAACATCGATGTCGTCGTCCACCCCGAGTCGGTCGTCCACTCGATGATCGAGCTGGTGGACGGCTCGGTCATCGCGCAGCTCGGCGTCACCGACATGCGCCACGCCATCCAGTACGCGCTCACGTACCCCGAGCGCCACGAGTCGGCCTCGCTGCCGCCGCTCGATTTGACGAAGCTCGGGTCGCTCCGCTTCGAGGCGCCCGACTTCGAGCGCTTCCCGTGCCTGGCGCTCGCCTACCGCGCCCTGCGCGCGGGCGGCACGCTCCCGGCGGCGTTGAACGCCGCGAACGAGGAGGCGGTCAAGTCTTTCCTCGGCGGCCGCATCCGCCTCACGGACATCGCGCGCGTCATCGAGCGCGTGATGGACGCGCACGAGACGCGCGCCGTCTCAAGCCTCGACGTGGTGCTCGACGTGGACAGGCAGTCACGCGCCGCGGCCGCCGCCGAGATCGCGCGTTTGCACGAGGGCACGAAGGCCGTCGCCTGAACCGAGGAGCGCGCGAGGGACGAGGGCTTTAACGCAAAACTTAACGGATGTTTGTTTGACGGTTCGGCAAGAGGCACGTAAACTTTTTCGGTGCAACCGGGCGGTTATGCTCCGCCTCTAATTTTTTTGCGGGCTCGGCCCAAACCTGAAGAGGCTTAACTAAGATGCTCGGGTACCTTGCCTTCGTTTTCATCCTCGGCTCCGCGGTCATCCTGCACGAGTTCGGCCACTTCATCGTCGCGAAGCTGCTCGGCATCCGCGTCGAGACCTTCTCGGTCGGCTTCGGCAAGCGCCTCTGGGGGCGCAAGTGGGGGACGACCGACTACCGCCTCTCGCTCATCCCTCTGGGCGGCTACGTCAAGCTCGGCGGCGACGACTCGAACGCCGGCCTCGAAGAGGGCGGCGCCGAGGAGATTCCCGCCGGGGAGCGCTTCGACCTGCGCCCGCGCTATCAGAAGTTCCTCGTCGGCGTGGCCGGCCCCGTGATGAACGTCCTGACGGCGCTGGCGATTCCTTTCGTCGGCGCGATGGCCGTCGGCGTGCCCGCGGCGCCGTCGCCCTTCGTCAGTCAGGTCGATCAGGGCGGCGCGGCCGACACGGCGGGCCTCAGGGCGGGCGACCGCATCGTCTCCTTCGACAACAAGGAGGACCCGACGTGGCGCTGGATGAACGTCGTGGCGACGGTCAAGCGGAACCAGTCGATCCCCTTCATCGTCGAGCGCGAGGGGCAGCGCGTGCAGCTCTCGATCCGCCCGACCGTCACCCAGGAGGACGGCCACGAGATCGGCGACCTCGACTTTATGCCCGACCTCGGCATCGAGCCTGTGGTAATCCACCAGGTGGTGGACGACTCGCCCGCGGCGAAGGCCGGGTTGAAAACGGGCGACCGCGTCGTCTCCATCGACGGCGAGGCGGCGCGCAACATCGCGCAGGCGCGCGAGTACATCAGCAAGCACCAGGGCCAGCTCCGCGTCGCGGTCGAGCGCGGCGGCGAGCGCCTTGAGCTGACCACGCCGAGCGAGCGGATCGAGGGCAACAAGATGGGCGTCACGTTCGCGCCGCCGCCGGCCGTGCCGCTCGAACGCGTCGGCCCGGGCGAAGCCTTCACGGTCGCCGTCAACGCCAACGTCGAAATCCTACAGCTGACGGGCATAGCTTTGGGTCAGGTCTTCTCGGGGCAGCTCCCCGTGGGCGAGGCCGTGGGCGGCCCCATCGCCATCGCGGCCGCGTCGTACGAGGCGGCGACCAACTACGGCTGGAACGGCGTCTTCGAAATGCTCGGGTTCCTGAGCCTGAACCTCGGCATCTTCAACCTGCTCCCAATCCCCGTGCTCGACGGCGGCATGATCTTCATGCTCTTCGTCGAGGGCTTCCTGGCGCTGTGGGGGCTGAAGCTCTCGCTGCGCTGGCGCGAGCGCATCCAGCAGGTCGGCTTCGTCTTCCTGCTCCTCCTGATGGGCTTCGTCATCATCAACGACGTGACCAAGTTCGCCCCCGGCCTCTTCCGCTCGAAGGAGAAGCCGGCGGCGACCACGCAGCAAAAGTAGAAGTAGGTATGAGACAGACGAGACAGGTCAGGGTCAAGGACGTGCTGATCGGCGGGGGCGCGCCCGTGGCCGTCCAGTCGATGACGAAGACGGACACGGCCGACGTGGAAGGCACCGTCCATCAAATCGAAGAGATGATGCGGGCGGGCTGCGAGATCGTCCGCGTCGCCGTCCCGAACGCGGAGGCGGCCGTCGCGCTCAAGGAGATTCGCCGCCGCGTCCCCGACGTGCCGCTCGTCGCCGACATACACTTCCACTACCGCCTCGCGCTGATGGCCCTGGAAGCCGGCATCGACAAGCTCCGCCTCAACCCCGGCAACATCGGCGCCATCGAGCGCGTGCGCGAAGTCGTGAAGGCGACGAAGGCGCGCGGCGTCCCCATCCGCATCGGCGTCAACGGCGGCTCGCTCGAAAAGGATTTGTTGAAGAAGTACGGCACGGCCACGCCCGAGGCGATGGTCGAATCCGCCCTGCGCCACATACGCATCCTCGAAGACCTCGACTTCCAGGACATCGTCGTCTCCCTCAAAGCCTCAGACGTGCGCCGCACGGTCGCCGCCTACCGCCTGCTCGCCGAGCAGGTTGACTACCCGCTCCACCTCGGCGTGACCGAGGCGGGCACGCCCTTCGGCGGCACCATCAAGTCTGCCATCGGCCTCGGCATCCTTCTGCACGAAGGCATCGGCGACACCATCCGCGTCTCGCTCGCCGCCGAGCCCTGGGAGGAGGTGCGCGTCGCCTGGGAGATTCTGAAGTCTTTGGAGTTGAGGAAGCGCGGCGTCACCGTCGTCGCCTGCCCGACCTGCGGGCGTCTCGACGTGGAGAACTTCGTCGAGATCGTCACCGAGATCGAACGCCGCCTCGCGCACATCGAGGAGCCCTTGCACCTCTCCATCATGGGCTGCGAGGTCAACGGCCCCGGCGAGGCGCACGACTCGCAGCTCGGCGTCACCTTCGGCAAGGGCGTCGGCATGATCTTCAAGGACGGCCGCCCGATGCGGAAAGTCTCCGGCGCGAACATCGTCGAGGCGTTCGTCGCCGAGGCCGAGAAGCTCGTCAAGGAAGGCGCCTCGTCACAGGCGGAAGCCCTCCCGGAGCTTGTTCAGATTAAGTAAGGCAGGTTTAACTTTGGCTGTTGGAGAAGGCGGGACTTCGTTCCCGCCTTTTTTCATCGGTCGGCGGACATCGAGAGGAAGAGGGCGTCGGTGGCGGCGCGGCGGTTGACGTTGACGGCGAGCTGGCCGCGCAGCTCCTCGATGCGCGTGAGCCAGGAGGCCGCGCGCGCCGCGGCGAAGCCCTCGGCCAAATGCGCGAGGCGTTCGCGCAAGTCCTGGTTGACGAGCGCCCCGCCGCCCCCGAGCGCGAGCAGCCAGAGGTCGCGCACGAGAATCTCAAGCGCGTCCAGCCGCGGCTCGTACTCGTCCTTGTTCTTCGCGTCCCCCATCTCCTCGGCCGCGCGCAGGAGCCGCACGCGGTCGCCGCCGGAGGCGAGCGCCTCGACGACGCCGAGCATCGACTCGCGGCGCGCACGGTACGTGTCGAGGTTCAGGCCCAGCGCGACGCCCGGCCGCCCCGACGCGAGCTGCGCGGCCAGTCGCGCCTCCGCGCCCGCGCGCTTGCCCTGCTTGACGAGGAAGCTCTCAAGCTCTTCCGCCGTGAGCGGGGCGAAGCGGACGGTCTGGCAGCGCGAGCGGATGGTCGGGAGCAGGCTCGAAGGGCGCGAGGTGATGAGGACGATGTGCGTGGTCGGCGGCGCCTCTTCGAGCGTCTTGAGCAAAGCGTTCGAGGCCGACTCGTTCAGGCTCTCCGCGTTCTCGACGAGGAAGACGCGCGCGGCGCCCTCCACGGGGCGGAAGTTGCTCTCGCGCTCCAGGTCGCGGACGGCCTTGACGAGGATGTTCCGGTTGTAAGGCCGGATGAGCCCGACATCCCTGTGATCCGACCAGATGAGCTTCTCGTGCGCTTCACGGTCGTCCGCCGCGGGAAGTTGGAAGCGGCCGATGCGCTCGCACGCGGGGCAGACGCCGCAGCCCTCGACGCCCCGCCTGTCTCTGCAATTCAAAGCGCGCGCCAGCTCCAACGCGAAAGACTTCTTGCCCAGCCCCCCCTCGCCCGCGAACAGCAGCGCGCCGGGGACGCGCCCCTGCCCCAGCATCCTCCGCAAAGTCTCCTTCGCGCGCTCGTTCCCGACCAGCGTGTCGAACATAAGTGAGACTATCGTCTAGCCTCTAAGAAGGGCATAACAATCCGCATGACCTGGGCCTGCGTCTCTTGCACCGAGCCGGCGGCGTCGATGACGCGGACGCGCTCGGGCTCGGCGGCGGCGATGCGCTGGTAGGCGTCGCGGACGCGCGTGTGGAAGGCGGCGTCCTCGGCGTCGAGGCGGTCGCGCTGGTGTCCCTTGGTCGTGCGGCGGTGCGCGCGCCGCTGGCTCTCGTCCACCGGCAGGTCGAAGATGAGCGTCAGGTCGGGCATCAGGCCGCCCGTCGCCAGCACGACCAGCTCCGAGACGATCTCGTCGGGGAAGCCGCGGCCCGCGCCCTGGTAGGCGACCGTGGCGTCGGCGTAGCGGTCGGAGAGGACGACGTGGCCGGAGTCCAGAGCGGGGCGGACGAGCGTGCGGACGTGCTGCGCGCGGTCGGCGGCGTAGAGGAGGAGTTCGGCGAGCGGGTCAACCTGCTCCTCGGCGTCGAGCACGAGCTGGCGGACGCGCGTGCCGAGCGGGGTGCCGCCGGGCTCGCGCGTCGTGACGACCTCGCGGCCGCGCAGGCGCAGCTCGCTCGCGAGCATGCGGAGCTGGGTAGACTTGCCGCACCCGTCGATGCCCTCGAAGGTGATGAAAGCTGGGGCCAAGACTTTTTAAATTTCTCCGTTCAGAATTCGCGCGGGTGAGGTCGGTCAGCTGTCCGTGCGGTGCGTCGCCTCGCCGCCCGCGTCGGAGGCGTGGTCGGACTGGTGCGTGGGGCGGTGCTCGCCCGTCGGGCGGCGCGCGTGCTGTATCGTCGAGATGGCGTGCTTGAAGATGAGCTGCTCCTGCGACGCCGAGTCGAGCAGCACGGAATACTTGTCGAAACTGCGGATACGCCCCGAGAGCTTGGCGCCGTTCATCAGGTAGATCGTGACGGTCTCCTTCTCCCGGCGCACGGTGTTCAGGAACGCGTCCTGTATGTTCTGGGGAGTTGATTTTGTGTCCACAGACGCCCCCGCTTGAAAGTTGAGTGATATCTGGGTCAGGACAGATTACACCCTACCTCTTCAAAGTTCAAAGTTTAACTTTCAAAGTTGACAGAAATACAAAACTTTCCGTTTTTTGGAACCACTCAGAGGCCGAGCCGGCGCGCGACCTCCTCCTGCACGGCCGGGTCTTCGCCGAAGCCCTCGACCCACTCGGCGCCCGCCTCGCGCCGGAACCAGGTGAGCTGGCGCTTGGCGTAGTGGCGCACGTCGAGCTTCGTCTGTGCGACGGCGCTCTCAAAAGTGCGCTCGCCCCGCAGGTATTCGACGACGCGGCGGTAGCCGTGCGCGCCGAGGGCGCTCCCTTCGGCGGGGACGCCGCGCGCGAGGAGCCCGCGCACCTCTTCGACGAGGCCGGCGCGGAAGTGCGCCTCGGCCCGCCGGTCGATGCGCCGGTAAAGCTCTTCGCGCGGAGGGTCGAGGACGAAGAGGCGCAGGCGCGCGGCCTGCGTGGGCGGGGCGGGGCGTCGCGCCATGCGTTCGGAAAGTTTCTCGCCGGTTTGCAAACGGAGTTCGAGCGCGCGCTGGACGCGCGACCAGTCGCGGGGCGCGAGGCGCGCGGCCCGCTCGGGGTCGAGCCTTTGTAGGAGTCTGTGCAAGTGTTCAGGGCCGCGGCGCCCGCGCAAAATAACGAGGCGTCGGCGCAAGTTCGCGTCAGTCGGCGGTGCTTCAAAAAATGGCTCGCGCAGGGCTCGCAGGTAGAAGCCCGTCCCGCCGACGAGGAGCGCCGGGCGGCCGCGCGCCTCGATCTCTTCAATCTTGATTATCGCGTCGCGCGCCCAGTCGGCGGCCGTGTAGTTGCGCTCGGGCGGGACGAAGTCGATGAGGTGGTGCGGGACGCCGCGCCGCTCTTGCAAAGGGACTTTCGCCGTCGCGATCTCGACCTCCTGGTAGACCTGGACGGAGTCGCAGTTGATGATCTCGCCGCCGAGCCGGAGCGCGAGCGCGATGCCGAGGTCGCTCTTGCCCGAAGCGGTCGGGCCGGCGACGGCGACGATGGGCCTCTCGGTCTTCGGTTCTGCGTTCAAAGGGAAGGGGAGAAGAGGCGGAAGGCGATGACGAGCCAGACGAACAGCAGCAGCGCCAGCGCGCCGACGAGTTGTGCGCGGGAGAATCTCATCGCTCGTTCAGACGGTCTCCGACGTTCAATAGAGTTTCGTCAGGCTGACGCCCGTGTAGAAGTGCTTCAAAATCTTCTCGTACGAGAACCCGGCGCGCGCGAGCCCGTAGGCGCCGACCTGGCACATCCCGACGCCGTGCCCCCAGCCGCGCCCCGTGAAGGTGAACTTCGAGACCCGGCCATTCTCATCAAACGCCCGGTCGATGACGAACAACTGCTCGCGCAGGCCGAGCGCCGAGCGCACGCGCCCGCCGCGGACGTGCGCGGTGCCCGAAGTCCCTTCGACTTCGAGGTCGAGCACGCGCCCAGAGACGCCGCGCCTGCGCACGCGCAGGTCGAGCAGCGTCCCGACCTCCGGGATCGAGCGCGACAGGCGGGACATGACGCCCGAAGGCGTCAGCGTCTCCGTCCAGTTCGTGTATTTCGAATCGTGGTCGAAGGCGGCGCCGCTCGCCGCCGGTCTGACTTCGAGGTAGTCAACCGCGCCGCCCGCGCCCGCGTGATAAACGACCGACTCGCCGCCGACAATCTGTACCTCTCGCACGGCGAAGAGCGCCTCGCCGAAGGCGCGGAAGAGGTACGCGTCCGCCCCGAGAGTCGCGCCCAAATCTTTGCCCGAGGCGGGGCGCAGTACGAGCGAGTTGTTTGCCCCGACGCGCGCCGTCGCCTTTTGCAAATGCAAAAGTCCGCGCCCCTCCAGCGCGTGCGCGATTGAGCGGAGCGCGCGTGCTCGCGTCAAAGGTTGTTTTGGATGAAGAGTTCCGTCGGGCAGGAGCGCGAGATTTCCTTCGCGCAGCATCGCGGCCACGTCGGCGCGGTTCTGCTGCGGGACTTCGTCCGCGTCGCGGAAGGCGAGCAGGTATTCGACGTCCGCGCCATTCAGAAGCGTCGCGCCGCGGCTCTCGCCGTCGAGCGCGGCCGCGAGTGTCGTGGCGAAGCCCGCGGGGCGCGCCGCGTCCGCCCCCACGTTCGGCGCGGGCTGTCGCGCGAGAGACGCCACGCGCGCGAGCAGGTCGCGCGTCTCCTCGGTCGTGATGTTCGACGCGAGCCATTCGTCGCTCAATCTCGCGGGCAGTTGGAAGCCGTGGACGGCGAGCAGCGCCGCGTCGCGCGCGCTCGTCTCGTGCTCGGCCGCCTTGACGCCGGCGGGCTCGCGCGTCGTGCGTAGAGAGAGCGAGGCGAAGTGCTCTCCCGCTTCGAGCGCGCACTCGCGGCCGCGGAGGTAGGCGACGGGCGCGCCGCCGAAGATGTTCTCGCCGTCCTCTGTGCGCCCGCCGCAGGTCGAGGTGTAGACGGCGTTGATGGGCGCGCCCTTGTAGGTCAGGATGCGGCCGCGCGTCTCCGACACGGCGCGGTCGGTCAGAGGGTGTTCGGTCGAGCGGCCGCCGTAGACCTGCGAACGGGTGTCGGGCGTGAGGTCGTAGCCTTCGGCGGCGAAGCGGCCGAGGTTGCTGACGGCGTAGGTGCGGGCGGCGACGGCCTGCGCCTTCAAAGCCTCAAGCTCCGGCCAGCCGCCGGGCGACAGCTCGTTCGGCACGACGCCGCGCACGTACTCTTCGAGCGGGACGACGTTGACGACCGTCAAAGTCCCCTTCGTGTTGGCAAAGACTTCGAGCCGGCCGCGGTAGGGCTTCTCGTTGTAGCGGACGGGGTTCAGCTCCGAATCAACGGGCGCGAAGACGACGGGCGTGCGCAGGTCGAGCAGCGGTTTCGTCGAGCCCGGCGCGTAGAGAGCCTCGCCCCTTTGCGCCTCGACCGCCCGCGAAGTCAGGCGCACGCCGCCGGCCGCGTCTCGCTCGGTCTTCGGAGAAGGGGACGAGGTGTGAGCGTCGGGCTTTGCGGGCGCGGTCGCCGGGGCGGGCTTGTTCGACGAAGTTGATGCGGTCTGGACTCCGCCCGTCTCTTCGGGCGTCGGGGCGGGGAGCGCGGGGTACGAGCGTGCTTCGATGCGGACGCGGGCGAGTTCGAGCGGGAGCGGCTGTTCGCTAACGTCGGTGGCGCCGAGCACGTTGCCGGTCGTCGAGATGGTGACGCTGCGCGCGCCCGTGGCGAGCCCGATGCGGATGAAGGGCTCTTTCGTCAGGCGGACTACCTCGGGCTCGATCTCGGGCGGTGTCTCGGGCTCGCTCGTCGAAGTCGTCGGCCACTCCTGCGGGGTCGCGCGGCGCGGCCTCGTCGCGGGCTGCCCGTCCTGTGCTTTGAGAATGAGGGTCGGCGAGACGAGGGCGCAGGTGAGTAGCGCCGCGGTCAAAAATCTCTTGCAGGAGGAACGCATCGGGGTCTCGTGCTCACGCCGGCCGCGCAGTGTTTGGAGGGAAGCGCGCGAGGGAATTCTACAACACATCGAGCCCGCCGGGTGAATAAACCGCCCACACGCTCAACCCAAAAGACAGTCATCCGTTGTCGTGCGACTCCAACGCTTCGACGGCGAGGGTGTGAAAGCGACGGCGGACGCCGTTGATGTTGACGAAGGGGAGCGGGCGCGCGTGCGTGCGGTTGGTGAGAAGGATGAAGACGCGCTCGGTCGTCGGGTCAATCCAGCAACTCGTCCCCGTAAAGCCGAGGTGGCCGAAGGCTTCGGGCGGGAGGCGCGGCCCGGCCGTGGACTCGGGCGTCGCCGCGAGCTGCCAGGCGAAGGAGCGCGCCTCGTTCAGCCCCTCGGTCATGTTCTGTCGGAAGAGTCGGCACGTCTCCGGGTCGAGCAGGCGCGCCGTGCCCGGGAGGAACTGGGAGGCCAGCGTCAGCGTCTCGCGCGCGTCGGAGAAGAGGCCCGCGTGCCCGGCCGCGCCGCCGAGGAAGTACGCGTTACCGTCGTGCACCTCGCCCCAGATCGTCCGCTCGCGCCAGAGCTTCGAATCGCCCGCGCCCGGCCGCGCCTCGCACATGCCGCGCTCGTAAGCGTTCCCGCCCGACTCGCACGCGGCCACTTCGGTCTGAATCGTCTTCTCGGGGTTGAAGAAGGTGCGCGTGAGCCCGAGCGGCTCGAAGATTTCGCGGCGCGCGAGTTCGGCGAACCGCGTGTTCGTGACCTTCTCTGCGAGGAGGCCGAGCGTGATGAAGCCGAGGTCGCTGTAGATGACGCGCCCGCCCGGCGCCTGTTCGAGCGGCTGCGCGGCGATGATCTCCAACACGCGTTCGCGGTCGCCGCCCGCCGAAAGGTAGAGCGGCTGCCACGCCGGCAGACCCGAAGTGTGCGTCAGAAGATGTCGAACTGTGATGGCTCGCTTGTCTTCGGCGCCGAACGCGGGGAGGTATTCGGAGACCGCCGCGTCCAATCCGACCGCGCCGCGCTCGACGAGCTGTGCCAGCAGCATCCCCGTCACCAGCGGCTTCGTCAGAGAGGCGAGGTCGTAGACGGTGCCGAGCGTGGCCGGGCGAACCTCCGGCTCGCGCACGGCGTCGCCGAGCGCGTCCGCATACCGCACCTCGCCGCGCTCCGCGACGGCGTAGACGGCGGAAGGGAAATCGCCGGCCTCGATGCGCTCCTCGATGTACGCCGAAATAGCCGGCACCCGAACGATGTGTGAAAAATCGGTCACTGTTTCAAACCTTAAGCTGAAGAGATAAAACCCCACGTGGGCGGACTCGAAAAAAGTTACTGTCCGAGGAGGCATGGTGATATTATCCCACCCGCCTGCAACCGCGCACGCAGTTCAAGTTAGAGCGTTAACTTGCCCGGCTCATACAAGGGGGCTCCCGAATGTCTGGGAGGAACTTGCGGCTTATGATTAAAATCACCCCTCACCCGGCGTGGGTCGTTGACCTTCTTGAGTCCGTCCGGCCTCTCAAAGAACGGGTAGTCAATCACAAAATCTTTAGTGACATCTGCCAGCTCAAGCTGACTATCGCACAGTTCCAGAGGGCCTTGGTGAACTTCTATCCGCTCATAGAAAGTTTCCCCAAGTTCATGTCATTAAATTTAACAAAGGTGCCCCTCGGCGGCACCAGGTGGAATAAGAAAACAAAATATTGGTTGATAGTAAACATTAACCAGGAACGGCTGCACGCCGGCTGGTGGCGGGATTTCGCCTTCGGGTTCGGGGTCGCGAAGGAAGTATTGGATAAAGAAATTCATCCGCCGCCGGCGGTCGATGCGCTGAACAATTATCTCTGGCGCGTCTGCACGTACGGCTCCTTGGCGGAGGGCATCGGCGCCTCAAATTTCGCCGTGGAGGGGCCGACGGGGGAGTGGACAAAAATCACCTCGGACTACATCAGGAAGTACCAGGGGAAGGAAGGCACTCGCATAACCGACAAGACGTTCGAGTGGGTGACGGCACACGCGAACTATGACGACAAACATCCTTACGAAGCGCTCGAAATACTCAAAGCCTACGCCACCACCCCCGCCGAGCAGGAGAAAGTTAGGTACGCGATTGAGCGCTCGCTGGAATATTACGCGATGGCGCTCGACGCGTGTTACGAGTGATCCGACTAAGTTTCCCGGCGGCCCGCGAGTCAGTCCGGCGGGCCGGCCAGGGTAAACGCATCAGGAGGTGCGCCCGCTAATAATTCCGGTCAGGCAAGGGCGGGCCAAGAACTTCGAGTACCGACGCGAGTCGTCCGTACTTTTGAATACCCTCAGAAGGAGATAATGCCTTGAGCGGCCTCACGCCTTCAGAACAGCCTCTCGACGCGAGGGACGCTGAACTCTCTGCCAAAGCGACTCAACTGAAAGCATGGGAGGATGACCTTACAGACCGTGAGGAGGAGTTCGGCGAGCGGGCGGTTGACTTCAACCCGACGGTGCGCGCCAGTTTAACTCTGGCCGCCCAAAGCCTCGGCTTCTTCCTCCTCTTCGTCCTCGGCACGGGCACCTTTGAAGTCCCGGCGCAACCCGATAAAGTGCAGCCCGACCTCATCAGAGGCTTAAACTTTATCGTGAACATATCCTGGGTTTACCTGATTCTGTCCTCGCTCATTTTAATCGGCCTCCTCTTTTACGCTTACATAAAGAAGGGGCTCGACTCTCACAAGCCCGTCGATATCATGCTGCTCTTGTACGTCGGCATGGACATTGTCCTACTCCTCCTTCTGGTTCACCAGCAGGGGGGGCTGTGTCGAAGCATGTTCCTTCCGGTCTTCTTCCTCATCCCGACGGCCTACTTAATCGTCGAGAGGAGGGAGAAGGTATTTCGGTGGCGGCGACTCATCGTGCTCGCCGTCATCATGGGGTGCATCTGTAGCGCTTACAGGGTCTCCGTCATCCTCCAACCGCTCCCGAGCGACTCAAGTTTGGGCGTGAGTAATAAGACCGTATGGTTTCTGCATCACTGGCCGCTCCAGGTCACGGATTTTTCCATGCTTGCACACGCCGACTATGACAAAGCGATCTTTCGAGCGTCGCTGATTTCGGCGTTCGTCCCGATCACACAGATCCTCATCGTCATGTTCAGGGCGAGAATCAGGAAGCGCAAAGACAACGTCCCTTCGGAAACGCTGACGACGGAAGGGGCGTCATAGCCCGTCGGCGCCGTCCCCGCCGCGACCGGCACGTCGCATTCAAACGGCGGTTCAGTCCCGGATTCGCTCAACCCGCACACCACGCCTCACGCCGCAGGCTCACCGTAAATGTCGCCCAAACGCATTCGGGCGGAATAGCTCGGCGTGGCGGGTTAGAACTGCATCTTCAGGCCGGCGATGATGGGGTGCTCGTGGATGCGCGCGAGGAGGCGTTCGGCGAGCGCGAGCGCGCGGCGCCCCTCCTCGCCCGTGACGGGCGCGGGCTCCCCCGCGGCGGCCGCTTCGAGGAAGAGTTCGATCTCGGCGCGCAAAGGCTCCACGTCGATGATGTCGAGGTTCCTGACCTGCACGCCGGGCCAGGAGCCGGTCGAGCTGGGCGGCGCGAGGCTGCTGATGGAGGCGCGGCGCGTGGCGTAATCGACGGCGACGTAGTCGTGCGGCTGGAAGAAGCGCATCTTGCGAATCTTCTCGGTGCCGACGCGCGAGGCGGTGATGTTGGCGACCGCGCCGGTGGCGAACTCGATGCGCGCGTTGGCGGCGTCCACGCGGTTCGTGAGGACGGGCAGCCCGACGCCGCGCACGTCCGTCACCTCAACGCCGTGGCCGACGAGCCAGAGCACGATGTCGAGGTCGTGAATCATCAGGTCGAGCACCACGTCGATGTCCAGAGAGCGCGCGGTGAACTGGCCGACGCGGTGTATCTCGAAGTAGACGGGTTGTTGGACGTGCGGCTTCAGGGCGACGAGCGCCGGGTTGAAGCGTTCGAGGTGCCCGATCATGAGCGTCGCGCCGCCGCGCGCGGCCGCCTCGATCATCCGGTCGGCCTCTTCGAGCGTGCGCGAGATCGGTTTTTCGACGAGGACGTGGACGCCCGCTTCAAGCAGCGCGCAGCCGATCTCGGCGTGCGACTCGGTCGGCGTGGCGAGGCTCACCGCGTCCACCTCGCCGACGAGGGTGCGCCAGTCGGCCGTCCAACGCACGCCGCGCTCTGCGGCGACCGCGCGCGCGGTCTCTTCATTCGTGTCGCAGACGGCGACGAACTCGGACTTGCCTTCGGCGGCCAGCGCCGCGTGGATCCGTGCGTGCTGCCGGCCCAGGTGGCCGACGCCGATGACGGCGGTGCGGAGAGTTTTCATAAGTAGTCAGTAGACAGTGGTCAGTAGACGGTAGAAAAAGTCAGACCTTCAGTCATTAGGGAGGCCATAGCGCCGCTTGCCAAACCTGCTGGCTACTGACTACTGTCTACTGTCTACTTTTCCGGGTGACTATACTTGCAACGATTCCTCCTTGCAAAGCGCGCGTGGGTGGTGCTGTTCGGCGCGGTCTGCGTGGCCTGCTGCTACGGGCTCGGGGCGGTGCCTTTGATGGGGCCGGACGAGCCGCGGTACGCGCAGGTGGCGCGCGAGATGTTCCGGCGCGGCGACTGGGTGACGCCGACGCTCGGCGGCCACACGTGGTTCGAGAAGCCGGCGCTGCTCTACTGGCTGATGGAACTGGCGTACGGCCTGTTCGGGGTGACGGAGTTCGCGGCCCGCGTCGGTTCCGCGCTGGCGGGCGTGCTGACGGTGCTGCTGGCGGGCTGGGCGGCGCGGCGCGCCGAGTTCGAGTCGGGCGAGGGGCTGCGCGGCCTCGGCGTGACGTGCGCGGCCGTCGTGGCCTCGACGCTGGGGCTGCTCGGCTTCGCGCGCGCGTCGAGCTTCGACATGCTCCTAACGGCGACGGTGACGGGCGCGCTCGTCTGCTTCTACTGTTCTGAGGTCGAGCGCGGCGTGGGGCGCAAGACGTGGCTCGTGGGCTTCTACCTGTTCGTCGGCGCGTCGCTGCTGGCGAAGGGGCTGGTTGGGGTCGTCATTACGGGCGCGGTGGTCGTCGTCTACTGTGTCTTTCGAAGGCGCTGGCCGGGACTGTTGAGACTGGGCGTGCCCTGGGGCGCGCTGCTCGTCCTGATGGTGGCGGCGACGTGGTACGGGCCGGTCATCGCGCGCCACGGCCGGGCTTTCATCGACGAGTTCTTCGTGCAGCACCACTTCGCGCGCTACTTCTCGAAC
>JAFAVK010000068.1 GCA_019242475.1 Acidobacteriota bacterium
GCGCCTCAATCGTTTGCTCGCGCGCGCGCCGGAGCAGGAGGACGAGCCGCGCGCCGCGATGACCGCCCGCAGCCCGGCCCATCCGATTCAGCCGCTCACCGTCAGTCATCCGAACGACGCCTCCGAGAAAGAGGCCGAGGCCGTCGCCCGCAGCGTCGTCTCCGGCCAGAGAGTCCAGCCCATCAAACCCCTCTCGCCCGACCGGGTTCAGACCCTGGCGCGCGCGGGAAAAGAGCGGGATGAAAAGGAGGATGACAAGCCTGCGAAGCCTCCTGCGGTGCAGCGTCGAGGGGCGGAGGAAGAGCAGCCGGCGATGCTCGCACAGCGGCTTGAGCGGGACGACGCGGGGCAGTCGGACGTGGCGGAGGCCGCCGACGCCATCCAGCGCAAGGGCGCGGGGCATCCCGTCGACCCGGCACTGCGGCGCGTGCTCGAACCACGCATGGGGGCGGACCTCAGCGCGGCGCGCGTCCACCAGGACAGCGCCGCCAACGAGGCCGCCCGCGCCATCAACGCGCGCGCCTTCACACATGGTCAGGACATCTTCCTCGCGCGCGGCGAATCCGAACGGGATACACAACTGATGGCGCACGAGCTGACGCACGTCGTCCAGCAGCGCGGCTCCTCCGGCGGCGCGGTCGAGCAGCAGCCGCCCGTCAGTCGACAGTTGGACGAGGACGCAGGCGCGAAGGGCGCGCCGCCCGTCGTGCAGAAGAAAGCCACGAAGGGGAAGGCCGCCGCCCCGGAACTGGTCGCGCCGGGCACGCTCGAACTCAAGGGGATGTCGACCTTCAGTCCCGGCCCGGAGACAGACCAGTTTCTGGACGAGCACAAACACAAGAAGGTGAGCGTCCCGGCGCGCTTCGGAGACATGGCGGAAGGGCCGCTGGAGGTCGTCAAGTACGGCAAGGCGAAATACTCGGTCGAGAGAGGCAAGCTCCCGCTCAGGCATCCGGCTTTCGTGCGCGTCGCCGAAGCCTTCCCGGAACTGACGCCGAGCCTGATTATCGGGGTCGAGGGGACGAAGCTCGAAGGCTACATCGGCCTTGCAGGCGAGAAGGGCACGCCCTCGAAGGGCAATCTGGTGGAGCGTCTCCAGAGCGCGCCCGAGATGTTGGGGCTCGTCGGCTTCAGCTTCGGCTCCGGCCTCAAGCTCACGAACAAGCTCGAAGGCGGGCATCTCCATTTAGGGCTGGAAGGGGTCAAGGTCCGGCTCGGCTCGGCCTTCGACGCCACGCTCAACTTCGAAAGCATTGACCGTGACATCAAGTTCTCCGCCAATGCCCAGATCAAGGTCAAGGGGCTCGCCGATGCGACGCTCGACATGAAGCGCGAGACGACGGGCGTCATCACCGGGCAGGTGGTCGTCGCGCTGCAACTGACCAAAGAATTTTCGGGCACGGTGACGATCATCTGGAGCGAGCAGGGCGTTTCGGGGTCGGGCAAGATCGGCTACAAGGGCGAGAAGATGTCCGGCGAGGTGCTGCTCGTGCTGATGGAGCGCGAGCAGGCTCAGCAGCTCGAAACGGCGAAGAAGGCTCCGCCCGAAGAGGCGATGGCCCAGGGCACTGGCGCTCCGACAAAGACGACCGACAAGAAGAAGAAGAGCAGCAAGCCTCAGAAGCTGGACTACGTCATCTTCGGCGAGGGCGATTTGACGTTCGCCTTCAACGACTGGCTCAACGGCACGGCGCACGTCATCGTCGACCCCAAAGGCTTCGTCACCATCATCGGCAAGATTACGCCGCAGAAAGAGTTTCCTCTCTTCGAGCCTAAGGAGTTCATCAAACCTATCTTCAAGGTCGAGGCGCGCGCCACCTACGGCCTCCCGGTCGTCGGCAATCTCTTCATCTTCGCCAACTTCGGGATGGACGCCTTCGCCAAGCTCGAAGGCAAGCTCTACGACATCACCGCCGAGGGAACGTATTCGACCGATCCGGAGAAGGCGGTGGATTTCGCCATCAGCGGCAAGCTCAACATCTCCGCGGGCGCGGGCTTGCGGCTGCGCGGCGAGGCCGGAGCGGGCATCACCATCCTCGGCCACGACCTCAAGGCCGGAGCGGGCATCAACGGCATCCTCGGCGTCAAGGCTTACGCCGAGGC
>JAFAVK010000105.1 GCA_019242475.1 Acidobacteriota bacterium
GCCCGCTGCTGCAGGAGCAGGCGCCCGCGCCGGTCGAAGACGAAGACGGAGAAGGCGCGGTGGAGCGCGCCCGCGCGGTGCACCTCCAGCTTCTCGCCCACGCCCAGCTCGCGGTCACTCTCGTCCACCAGGATCAACTGCTCCGCCCCCATACTCACCCGTCACGCCTCGCGGCGACGAGGGCGGACGCCGCGACCATGAGCACGAGCGAGATGACCGTCGGGACGAGCCAGCGCCCGCCGATCTGCGTGTAGTAGACGGCCACGCCTGACGCCGCCGCGCCGGCCAGGAACAGCAGCAGCGCCGCGTAGTTCCGTGTCTGACCTCCGCCTATGACCATCTCTTCACCTCCCCTTAATCGCTGTCGCGGGTTTCAGTCCAATGATACACAAGTCGGCGGCACGGCCGTAAAGTTTTGTAAAGGTGCGCGAACGTACTCGCGCAGTTCACCTTTGTGGGGAGACGGAACACCTTATCGTGCGACGCGCGGACACTTTCAAAGATAATGTTCGCCCTTTTCCTTTGACATTGTGCTTTGCGATGCGTGGCACGGAGGTTGTTTTCAATCACTTTGACAAGAGACGCTTCGCCGGCGTGGCGTCGCGCGAAGTCGGATGGACACAGAAGGGGGAGTAATTCGAGATGAAAAGCACTTGTAAAGGCTTGGCGAAGGGCGCTTCGATGCTCGCACTCGGGCTGTTGATGCTGGTGCCGGTGGCGGGCGTGAGCGCGCAGACGGGGCATGACGACCACAGGCGCGACCGCAGACAAGAGAGGCGCGAAGAGCGCCGCGAGGAGAGGCGCGAGGAGCGCCGCGGCCGCGACTGGGGCGACTACAACGGCTGGGGCGGCTCGCAGCAGCTCCGCCAGACGGCCCTCAACGCCGGCTACAACAACGGCATCAAGGAGGGTCGCCGCGACCGCCAGCACAACGACCGCTTCGACTACACGGACGAGAGCGCCTACCGCAAGGCCACCGCGGACTACAGCTCGCGCCTCGGCGACAAGTCGCTCTACCAGCGGTTCTTCCGCCAGGGGTTCGAGAACGGCTACCGCGACGGCTGGAACGGCTACTGAGTAGGTAGACGGTAGTCAGTAGAAAGACAAAGCGGCGCGCCCGGTCTGATGGCCGAGGCGCGCCGCCTCTTTTTCTACCGACTACTGTCTACTTTCCCTTTTCCTGCCCCGCCCCAGTCTTTGTTCGGCTGCGGCCCCATCACGAAGACGAGGGTCGAGCCGTTGGCGATGTCGGCGTGGTTGATGAAGGGCGCGCGTAAGGGGCGCCCGTTGAGCGTGGCCGACTGGACGTACCTGTTCTCGGGCGACTGGTTTTTGGCGATGACCGTGAACGGCCCCTTCTTGTACGGCCCTTGCAGCTTGACGGTCGCCTTGTCGAAGAGCGGGCTGCCCAGAGCGTAGACGGGCGAGCCCGGCGTGACGGGGTAGAAGCCCATCGCGCTGAAGATGTACCAGGCCGACATCTGGCCGCAGTCGTCGTTGCCGCTCAGCCCGTCCGGCGCGTTCTGGTACTTCGTCCGCATCGTCTCGCGCACAAGCTCCTGCGTCCGCCACGCGCGGCCGACGTAGTCGAAGAGGTACGTGTAGTGGTGCCCCGGCTCGTTGTCGTGGCGGTAGTGGCCGCCCGAGAAATTCTCTTCGAGCTTCGCCGCGAAAGCCTCCGGCCCGCCCACCAGCTCGACCATGCCGGGCACGTCCTGCATCTCGCAGAAGAGGTAAGTCCACGGGCCGCCCTCCGTGAACCCTGGCATCCGCTCCTCCTTCGAGTTCCAGCTCTCGTCGTCCCAGCGCCCGTCCGCCAGGCGCGGCCGCATGAACCCCTTCGAAGGGTCGTAGAGGTTCTTATAGTTCTTCGTCCTCTTCATCAAGACCGCGTAGTCGTCCATCCTTCCGGCGGCCTTCGCGAGCTGCGCGACGCAGAAGTCGTCGTAGGCGAACTCCAAAGTGCGCGAGACCGACTCGTCCGTCCTGTCCTGCGGGACGTAGCCGAGCTGCATGTAGTAGGTGAGCCCGCCGCGCGCCTCGAACGCAGTCCACGGCGCGCGGTCGAGCCAGCGCGACTTCGTGTCGCCGTCGGGCGGGACGAAGGCGTCCTTGCGCGCCGCCGCGTAGGCTCTCTTCAAATCGAAGCCGCGGATGCCCTTGACGTATGCGTCGGCGAGGACGCTGTCGGCGTGCGTCGAGATCATGATGCCGGTGTAGGTCGGGTTGGGCCACATCGGCATCCAGCCGCCCTCCTCGTACATCTGGATGAGCGAGGTGACCATGCCCGGCACGCGCTCGGGCTCGATCAGAATCAGCAGAGGGTGCTCGGCGCGGAAGGTGTCCCAGAGCGAGTAGTCGTTGTAGGAGACGCCGTCGTGGACGCGGTCGTCGAAGGCGGAGTAGTAGCGGCCGTACTCTGAGAAGGTGCGCGGGAAGAGGTGCGCGTGGTACATCGCCGTGTAGAAGTTGACGCGCTCGTCGCGCGACCCGCCTTCGACGACGACCTTGCCGAGCGCCTCGTTCCACGCGCGGCGGCCCTCCGCTTTCACGCGCTCGAAGTCCCACGCGGGAATCTCTCTTCTTAAATTATCCCTCGCCTGCTCCAGGCTGATGAAGGAGGTGCCGACCTTGACGTTCACGACCTCGCCCTCGGCCGTCTTGAACCCGGCGTAGGCGCCGACGTGTCTGCCCCTCTGCTCCGTCCGCCCCGCGTGAATCTCTTCCTTCTCCCAAGTCCCCTCGGAGGCGAAGGGCTTGTCGAACTGGATGACGAAGTAGCCTTTGAAGTTCGGGAGCGGCGGGCCGAGGTGCGCGGACATCCGGTCGGGGTTGTAGCCGACGATCTCGCGCGCCGCGGCGTTGACCTGCACGAAGCCTTCGACGCCCTCCGCCTCGGACTTGCACGCGGTGACGACGACGTGCGACGCGTCCGACGCGGGGAACTTGAAGCGGAGGAAGCCGGCGCGCGTCGTCGCCGTCAGCTCCGCGCCGATGAGACGGCCGGCCTCGCCCATCTTGACGGAGTAGTAGTTGGGCGCGGCCGATTCGTCCTCGTGGCGGAAGGGCAGGGTCGGCTCGGGCGTCTTCAGCTCGCCGCTGAAGGGCATGAGGCTGACCTGCCCGTAGTCGCCCATCCAGATGGCGGGCTGGTGCGTGCCGATGAAGCCGCGGATCGTCGTGTCGCTGTAGTTGTAGGAGTAGACGCTGATCTTGTTCTCGCGCGTCCGCGCCGTCCAGTGCGTCATGCCGAAGGGGACGGTCACGCCGGGGATCATCCCGCCGTAGTCATAGACGCTCGGGCCGGTCGTCCCGATCATCACGTTGACCTCGTCGATGGGCTCGGCGGCCGCGGCGGTTGTGCGGCCGGACAGATTAAGAAGAAGACAAACGGCGACGAGCGCGGCCGTGCGGGCGCTCCGCTTCGAGGTGGGCTTGGTAGTCATGTTCCTCGGGTTCCTGCGGCGGAAATAGGTGTTGACAGGGCAGCCATTTAACTGCACTATCCTTCCGCTTGTCGAGCGGTTTCTTCCGTCGCGTTCTGAATATCAATACCTCTTGCCGGGAGCGCGGGCATCCCTGCCCGCCAAAGCGTGCCCCAGCACGCTTAGCCGTGATGCGTCATGTCTCGACGTTGAGGTGTAAAGTCTCACGGCCTTCGCGCCTGCGGCGCTCATGGCGGGCAGGGATGCCCGCGCTCCCGGCGTGTAGACACCGATGACTGACGCGCCCGTCCTGGAGATGCGAGAGATCAGGAAGACCTTCCCCGGCGTTGTGGCGCTGGACGGGGTGGACTTCGCTTTGCGCCGGGGCGAGGTGCACATCCTGCTCGGCGAGAACGGCGCGGGCAAGTCCACGCTGATGAAGATTCTGAGCGGCGCGTACCAGAAGACCGCCGGCCGCATCACGCTCGACGGCGAAGAGGTGGAGATTAAAAATCCCGCGCACGCACAGGCCCTCGGCGTCGCGACCATCTACCAGGAGTTCAACCTCGTCCCGCACCTCTCCGTCGGCGAGAACATCTTCCTCGGCCGCGAGCCCGTGCGCGCCTTCGGCCTCATCGACCGCCGCGCCGTCAACCGCCAGGCGGCGGAAGTCCTCGGCGGCCTCGGATTGAATCTCGACCCGCGCCGCCCCGTCAAGGGGTTGCGCGTCGCCGAGCAGCAGATGGTCGAAGTCGCCAAGGCGCTCAGCCTGGACGCGCGCGTCCTCATCATGGACGAGCCGACGGCCGCGCTCACCGAGCACGAGATTAAAGAGCTGTTCGCGGCCATCCGCGGGCTGAAGGAGAAGGGCGTCTCGGTCGTCTACATCTCGCACCGGATGGAGGAGCTGTTCGAGATCGGCGACCGCGTCACGGTCTTGCGCGACGGCCGCTCGGTCGGGACGTTTGATGTAAAGGAGACGAACAAGTTCGAGCTGATACGCCTCATGGTCAACCGCGACCTGACGGAACTCTTCCCCAAAGAGCACGCCGAGCGCGGCGCGGAGGTCTTGAGGGTGGAGGGCTTGACGACGCGCGGCGGCCTCAAAGACGTGAGCTTCTCGCTCCACAAGGGCGAAGTGCTCGGCATCGCGGGCCTGCTCGGCGCGGGGCGGACGGAGCTGGCGCGCGCCATCTTCGGGTTGGATAAACTCGAAAGCGGCTCGGTCAAAATCAAGGGCGAGACGCGCCGCATCGGCTCGCCCCGCGCGGCCATCAACGCCGGCCTCGGCTTCCTCACCGAAGACAGGAAGGCGCAGGGGCTCGTCCTGCCGCTCTCGGTCAAGGACAATCTGTGCCTGCCGAGCGTGGACAAGTTCACCTCGCTCGGCTTCGTCGATGCGAAGCGCGAGCGGGGCGCGGCCGAGCGTTACGTCAGGGAGCTGCGCATCCGCACGCCGGGGCTCGAACAGAAGGTCGTCTACCTGTCGGGCGGCAACCAGCAGAAGGTCGTCCTCTCCAAGTGGCTCTGCTCGGAGGCCGAGGTCTTCATCTTCGACGAGCCGACGCGCGGCGTGGACGTGGGCGCGAAGGCGGAGATTTACCAGTTGATGAACCGGCTCGCGGCGTCGGGCGTCGCCATCATCATGATCTCTTCGGAGCTGCCCGAAATCCTGGGGATGAGCGACCGCATCCTCGTCATGCGCGCCGGGACGGTCGCGTGCGAGTTCGACGCGAAGGAAGCGACACAGGAAAAGATACTGGAATGCGCGCTCGGGGAATAGGACTGCCCGCCAACTTCTTCTCGCACTACGCCCGCCAGCTCGGCACGCTGTCGGGGCTTTTGGGCATGTGCGTCGTGCTCTCGGTCGCGACGCCTTTCTTCTGGACGGTCTCGAACCTCCTCAACGTCGCCGAGCAGGCGGTCATCATCGCCGTCGTCGCGGCCGGGATGACCTTCGTCATCATCACCGGCGGCATCGACCTCTCGGTCGGCTCGGTGCTCGCCTTCGCGGGCGTCGTCATGGCGAGCGTGCTGCAAGCGGGTGTGCCCGTGCCCGTGGCGCTCGCGGTCGCGCTGGGGACGGGCCTCGGCTGCGGGCTTTTGAACGGGGCGCTCATCACGGTCGGCCGCCTGCCGCCCTTCATCGCGACGCTCGGGATGATGAGCGTCGCGCGCGGGGCGGCGTTGATGTTCACAGAGGGGCGGCCCGTCTCGGGCTTCTCCGGGTCTTTCCGCTCGCTGGCGACGGGCGAAGTCCTGGGCGTCCCCGTCTCGGTCGTCATCATGGTCGGCGTCTACGTCGTGGCCCACGTCGTGCTGACGCGCACCAAGCTCGGGCGCTACACCTACGCCATCGGCGGCAATGAAGAGGCCGCGCTGCTCTCGGGCGTCAACGTCAGACTTTACAAGGCGGCGGTCTACGGCATCTCGGGGATGCTGAGCGGGCTGGCGGCGGTGATTCTGACGGCGCGGCTCAACTCGGCGCAGCCCATCGCGGGCATGATGTACGAGTTGGACGCCATCGCCGCCACGGTCATCGGCGGGACTTCCCTGCTCGGCGGCGAGGGCACCGTGGTCGGCACGCTCATCGGCGCGCTCATCATGGCCGTGCTGCGCAACGGCCTCAACATCCTCGGCGTCCCCTCCTTCGTCCAGCAGGTCGTCATCGGCTCGGTCATCATCGCGGCCGTGCTCATCGACATGTGGCTGAAGCGGCGCGCGGGCTAGGGATGAGTTTGAAATTTCAAATTTCAAATGCTTAAAAGGAGAACGTGTATGAAGAAGGGTTTGGTTTTAGTCCTGCTGGCGGCCCTGTGCCTCGGCGGTTGCCAGCGCGGAGGCGGGGAGGCGGGCGGCGGCGGAGGGCGGCAGAGGATCGCCCTCGTGATGAAGACCGCGAACAACCCCTTCTTCATCGAGATGCAGAAGGGCGCCGAGGAGGCGGCGAAGCGGCTGAACGTCGAGCTGGTCGTCCAGGCGGCCGAGCGCGAGGTCGATGTCGAGAAGCAGATGCAGATCGTCGAGAACCTCATCCAGACACACGTCTCGGCCCTCTGCGTCACGCCGAGCGGCTCAAGGGAGATCGTCCCGGCGATTGACAAGGCCAACAAGGCGAACATCCCCGTCGTCATCGTGGACACGCGCGTCGATGCCAAAGCGTTGAGCGAGTCGGGCGGCAAGGTCGCCACCTTCATCGGCTCGGACAACTACGAGGGCGGCAAGATCGCGGGCGAGTTTCTGGCGAAGAAACTCGGCGGCAAGGGCAAGGTGGCGGTGCTCGAAGGCATCCCCGGCCACGAGACGGGCGACTCGCGCCTGCGCGGCTTCCGCGAGGCGTTGAAGGCGACGCCGGGCGTCGAGATCGTCGCGTCGCAGACGGCGAACTGGGAGCGCGACCAGGGCTTCAACGTCTTCCAGAACATCCTCCAGTCTCACCCGGACGTGCAGGCCGTCTTCGCGTGCAGCGACCTGATGGCTTTGGGCGCGGTCGAGGCCATCGCCGCCGCGAAGAAGACCGGGCAGATCGCGGTCGTCGGCTTCGACGCCACGTCCGAGGCGCGCGACGCGATTCAAAAAGGCACGATGGACGCCAGCGTCGCGCAGTCGCCCGCGCAGATGGGCGCCCTCGCCGTCGAGAACGCCGTCAAGCTCCTCAAGGGCGAGCAGGTCAACCCCGAGTTCGTCGTCCCCATCAAGCTCATCACCAAAGAGAACGCGGCCGAGGGGAGCAAGTGATTTCAAATTTGAAATTTCAGATTTCAAATTCACTGCTCGTGCTCGCGCTCCTTCTGTGCCAGTCCGCGCCGGCCTTCTCACAGTCGAGCAAACGCCTGATCGACTACGCAGACCCTTTCGTCGGGACGGAGAACGGCGGGAACATCGTGCCGGGCGCGCAGGTGCCTTTCGGGTTTGTGCACGTCAGTCCAGACACGGAGCGGCCGACGACCGCCGGCTACAACCCTTTCGAGAACATCCAGGGCTTCAGCCAGACGCACGTCTCGGGCACGGGCGGCGCGAGCAAGTACGGCAACTTCCTGACGACGCCGCTCGTGGGTAAGTTAAGAGTCGATAACCTCGGCTCGCCTAAAGCCGAAGAGGCGGCGGCGCCCGGCTACTACACGGTGCGGCTCACGCGCCCCGACGTGCGCGCCGAGCTGACGGCGACGCGCCTCGTCGCTTTTCATCGCTACACCTTCCCCGCGTCGAAGCTCTCGCACCTGCTCATCGAGGCCAGCTCGGTCGTGCAGCCGGAGTCGGGCCGGAACGCCGTCAAGAACCCGCGCCCCGTTGACTGCTGGGTGCGCGTCGTCGCGCCGAACCGCATCGAGGGCAGCGGCAACTTCGTCGGCGGCTGGAATCAGTCGCCGTACACCATCCACTTCTCCGCAGAGTTCGACCGCCCCTTCACGGCGTTCGGCACCTGGCGCGACGAGCGCGTCGAACCTTCCACGGCCGCCGCGTCGAATGAGGGCAAGGTCGGCGCCTACGCCACCTTCGACACGACCGCCAACCGAACCGTCTTGATGAAAGTCGGCGTCTCCTTCGTCAGTCCCGAGCGTGCGCGCGCGAACCTCCTGCGCGAGGCGCCCGGCTGGGACTTCGACGCCGTGCGCCGCCGCGCGGAGGCCGCGTGGGAGGAAGCGCTCGGAAAGATTAAGGTCGAAGGCGGCACCGAAGAGCAGCGGCGCATCTTCTACACGGCCCTCTTCCACTGCCACTACATGCCGCACGACCTTTCGGGCGAGAACGCCTGGTGGGATTCTCAGGAGCCGCACTACGAGGACTTCTACGCCATCTGGGACACCTTCCGCACGCACCTCCCCCTCCTGACTTTGATCCAGCCCGAGCGGCAGCGCGACATGGTGCGCTCGCTCGTTGACACATACGTCCACACCGGCTGGATGCCCGACTCGCGCATCGCCGGGGCGAACGGCATGACGCAGGGCGGCTCGAACGGCGACGTGGTCGTGGCCGACGCGTTGGCGAAGGGCGTCAAAGGCATCGACTACGCGAAGGCTTACGAGGCGCTCGTCAAGAACGCGGAGGTCGAGAGCGCGCGGCCGCTCTACGAGGGGCGCGCGCTCGACGAGTACAAGCGGCTCGGCTACGTCTCGATGAACTACCCGCGCTCGGTCTCGCGCACGGTCGAGTACGCCTACGACGACTTCTGCGTCGCGCAGGTGGCGCGGATGCTGGGGAAGACGGAAGAGAGCCGGAAGTACCTTGAGCGTTCGAAGAACTGGGCGAACGTTTGGAGCGACGAGACGCGCTCGGCCCGGCCGCGCTTCGAAGACGGCCGCTGGCTTGCGCCCTTCACGGCCGCGCACTTCTACCCCGACAGAGACTTCAGCTACTGGGACGCGCCCTTCTACGAGGGCAGCGGCTACATCTACGGCACCTACGTCCCGCACGACGCGCAGGGGCTTATCAACAAACTCGGCGGGGACGAGAAGTTCGTCGAGTGGCTCGACGCCTTCTTCGACAACCCGCCGACGCGCGAGGCGGGGTTCAACCCCGGCCTCTACAACCACAACAACGAGCCGAACTTCCTCGCCGCCTTCCTCTACACGCACGCGGGGCGCCCGGATCGCACGCAGGAGCGCGTCCGGCGCATCCTCTCGACCGAATACATGACCGGCCGCGGCGGACTGCCCGGCAACGACGACAGCGGCGCGATGTCTTCGTGGTACGTGTGGGGCGCGGTCGGGCTCTACCCGAACGCGGGGCAGCCGTTCTATTACGTCGGGAGCCCTCTGTTCGAGCGCGCGTCCATCGACCTCGGCTCCGGCCGCGCTTTCGTCGTCGAGGCGCGGGACAATTCAAGCGTCAACGTCTACGTGCAATCAGCGACGCTCGACGGCCGCACCCTGAGCCGCGCGTGGCTCAAGCACGAGGAGGTCGCCTCCGGCGGCCGTCTCGTTCTGCAAATGGGGCCGAAGCCCTCCGCCTGGGGGCGCGACGAGCGGCCGCCTTCGATGTCAGGTCAGAGATGAGAGAATTTCAACACAGAGACACAGAGGCACAGAGAGACGGCTTGTTGAGCTATCTGCTCCGGGCTGTGTCTCTGTGCCTCTGCGTCTTTGTGTTGAATGGCGTGCTCTACTCTCAAGTACAGTCGCCGAAGAACGCGCAGACGTTTGAACGCACCCTCCACGTCGCGCCGCTCACTCCGAACGGCGAGCGCTACGTCTACGTCCCGTTCGACGTGCCGCGCGGCGCCGTGCGCGTCGCGGTCGCTTACGACTACGCGCGCGAGGGCGGGGCGAACACGATTGACCTCGGCGTCTTCGACGCGCGCTCGGACGGCCCCGGCCGCGAAGTGAGCGCGCGCGGCTTCCGCGGGTGGAGCGGCGGGCGGCGCCCCGAGTTCTTCATCTCGCGCGAGGAGGCGACGCCCGGCTACCTCGCGGGCGAACTGCCCGCCGGCCGCTGGCGCGTCATCCTCGGTCTTTATAAGGTCGCGCCCGCGGGCGTGGACGTGAAGATCAAAATCTCAATCGAGACGGGAGGCCGCAGGGCGGGCAGTCGCACGGCCGCACGTCCCACCACGCGCGGCACAGAAAAACTACTGCCGCGCGAGTGGGGCGGGGAGCGGAAGACGGCCGGGCCTAACCTCTACTGGTTCGCGGGCGACCTGCACATGCACACCGTGCACAGCGACGGCGACTGGACTGTGCCCGAACTCGCCGCGGCCGCCGGGCGCGAGGGGCTCGACTTCATCTTCGTGACAGACCACAACACCGCGAGCCACCACGCCGATGTTGAGAAGGCCAACGTCAATTCTCAACCGCCGCTCGTCATGCGCGGCGAGGAGGTGACGACCTACGGCGGGCACGCCAACGCCTGGGGCCTGCCCGCGGGCGCGTTCGTGGACTTCCGCGTCCGGCCGGGCGACGCCGCGACGATGTCGGAGGTCGCCGCCGACGCGCACCGCTTAGGCGCGCTCGTCTCGGTCAACCACCCTTTCGCTTTGTGCGGCGGCTGCGATTGGAGCTACGGGGACGCGGTCAGGGAGTTCGACGCGGTCGAGGTCTGGAACGGCGAGTGGGACGCGACGGACGAGTCGGCGCTCAAGCTGTGGGACGGGCTGCTGCAACGCGGCCTGCGCCCGACGGCCGTCGCTTCGAGCGACTCGCACCGCGCGCAGAACCCCATCGGGCATCCGACGACGCACGTCGCGGCGGTTGAGTTGTCACAGGCGACGCTGCTCGACTCCATCCGCCGCGGCCGCGCCTACCTGACGCGCGAGCCGAAGGGCCTCGTCGTTGATTTCGAGGCGGCGGCGGGCACACTCGACTCGAAGGAGGCCGTCGGCGCGCGCAAGGGGGCCGGCGAAGAGATACGTCTGACCGCGCCGGGCACACTGGTCTTCTACGTCCGTGTCGGCGTCACGCCCAGCCCGGTGGAGGCCATGTCCCTCGTGCGACCATATGCGGCCGTCTCACTCGTCTCCGGCGGCCGCGTGATTCGCACCTGGAAGGCCGACCAACTGACGGAAGTGTTCGAGGTCGAGTGCGAGCGCGACGGCTACTACCGCCTTGAAGTGCGCGACAGGGACGGGGCGATGCTCGCGCTGACCAACCCGGTCTACGTCAGAGTCGGGACGGCGGGAGCGGGAAGAGTTTCGTCTCGCCGGCCTTGAGCGTCGCCTCGGGCTGCGCGTCGTGCGCGAGCAGGCTAGGCTCGAAGTCCGACCCGAGCGTGAGCACGCGCACGAGCCTGAGCCGACGGCACGTCCCGCCCGAGGCCGTCGCCGGGTGCGGGTGGCAGCGCGCCGTGATTGACTCGACGTCGCCGTGCGTGGTGCCCTTCGGCAGCCTGATCGCCGTGCGGTAGTAGCCGCTCCGCTCGATGCGCAGGCGCGGCTCGCCCAGGTCGGACTTGAAGACCCCTTCAATCCCCCTCAGCTTCACGTCGAAGGCGACGGCCGCGCCCTCCTGCTCGGAGGCGGCCTCGACGTAGAGGTACTCGCGCGGGTCGGCGACGGTGTTGATGTCGGACGGCGTGTCGCTGATGCGCCCCTCGCGCTGTAGCTCCTCGGTCATCGCGCGGTAGGTGGCGGGGAAGTTGTCCATCATGCTCTCGCGCGTCGCCGCTTCGAGCCGCGCGCCGACGGGGAGCGGGGCGAAGCGGACGGCCGAACAGGCGAGGTCGGAGAAGTTGTTGTTGTCCGACGCCACGGCGTACAGCGGGTGCTCTCCGCCCGTGCGCTGGCCCTGGAAGTTCTTGGTCTCGTGCTGCACGCCCTGGAAAGTCTCCGCGACGATCTTCCCTCCCCGGACGCGCACCTCGTTGACCCACTCGATGTCCGTCCCGCGCCCCCAGCGCGCGAAGAGCGCGGCCGTCTGCGTCCCGCCGTCCTCGTTCGTGAAGACGACGGTGTAGCGGAAGACGGTGTCGGCCCCCTCGCGCAGCACCTCGTAGTACATCAGGAGCGGGATGTCGGTGAAGTGGTCGATGGTGTTCGCGCGCGCGTAGAGGAAGGGCGCGTGCGCGAGCGCGAAGGCGTGCTCCTGCCGTTCAGGCGAGTCGGGCGCGGGCTGGGGGATGACTCGCAGCGACTTCACCTCCGCCCGGCGCGCGCCCTCGGCCGAGCGCGCCTCGTCGAGCGCCAACGCGACCTTGTGCCTCCCCTTCGACAAACGCCCGAGCATGACGCGGTAGACGTAAGACTCTTCGCCCGCCCAGAGCAGCACGTCCTGGCTGTACGCGCCGTCCACCGTGACGACGAGCGCCGCCGCCTCGGAGCCTTTGCGCGCCCAGGAGGCGCCCGGCGAGCGCGCGTCGATCTCCAGCGCGACCTCGCGGTCGTCCCGTAGCTCGACCGCCTGCGCGGCCAGCGGCTCCCCGGTCTGCGGCGCGGCCGGCGAGCAGGGGTTCTGCGCCCGCGCGCCCGAAGGCAAGCAGGCGGCGGTTAGAAGCGTGAGCAGGCAAAGCCGCAGACGGCCACGATCTGTTCTCATGTCAGAAGGCTCGGCGATTTTGTTCGGTAGAGCGCGGAAGTCTCGGCGCCCAAGCTACGGCAAACGGGCGCGCGTTTCAAGCCTTAATTTTCTCTTCGGCTTAACAGAAATTTCTCTGGCGCTTAACAGTTCCTGAGCTATAATCCGCCGCACGCCTGAAGGGGTCGGCACGGAGTTGAGTTCCCAGATGGACTCGCGACGCCGCCCCAACCCAAGACATACCTGTAAGACGAGTAAGACGAAGACGACTTTCTACCTTCAGCGGCCCCCCGGCCCGACCAGGAGAAAACCATGTTGCGAAGAGTCTCCCGCGTAACCGCCTGCCTGCTGCTGCTGTCCGCCCTGACCCTGAGCGCGTCCGCGCAAGTCAACAACGCGAGCGTGACGGGCCTCGTCACGGACTCGACGGGCGCCGTCGTCACAGGCGCCTCCGTGACCCTGAAGAACAAGGCGACGAACGTCGAGACCACGGCCACGACCGACAGCTCCGGCTACTACACCTTCGCCAGCGTCCCCGTCGGCGTCTACGCCGTGACGGTCGAGCGGCAGGGCTTCAAGCGCGTCGTGCTCGAAGAGGTCAAGCTCGAAGTCGGGCAGAAGGCGCGCGTGGACGCCGCGCTCGAAGTCGGCGCCGTGACCGAGACCGTGACCGTCACCTCGGCGACGCTTTTGACGACGCAGGAGGCGACGACCGGCGGCGTCATCGAGAACCGCATGGTCGCGCAGCTCCCGCTCTCCGGGCGCAACTGGGACGACCTCATCAGCCTCGTCCCCGGCGTGCAGTCCGACCGCTACACAGAGGAGGGCGGCGGCACCGCCAACGGCCGCACCGGCGGCGCCAACGTCCACGGCGTCCGCTCGCTCCAGAACAACTTCGTCCTCGACGGCGTGGACAACAACTCGATCTCGGAGAACGTGCAGGAGCTGACGACGCAGGTCGCGCGCCCCTCGGTCGATTCGATTCAGGAGTTCAAAGTCTCGACCAACCCCTACTCGGCCGAGAACGGTCGGAGCCCCGGCGCGCTCATCTCGGTGACGACCAAGTCGGGCTCGAACGTCTTCCACGGCACGCTCTACGAGTTCCACCGCAACCGCGTCTTCGACGCCAACAACTTCTTCAACAACCGCGCCGGCGCGAAGAAGCCGCAGAACATCCAGAACCAGTTCGGCGGCAACCTGGGCGGCCCCGTCGTCCACGACAAGGCTTTCTTCTTCTTCAACTACGAGGGCACGCGCGTCCGCAAGGGCTCGACGCGTCTGGGGAACGTGCCGCTCCCGAACGAGATTCGCGGCGACTTCTCGGCGGCCGCCGCCGCCGCCAACCGCATCTCAGGCGGCTACGCGAAGCTCTTCGACCGCGTCGGCGACTGCCGCGCGCTCGTCCCTTCGGCCTTCAATTCGGACGGCTCCTTTATTAACAACCAGATTCCCGCGCAGTGCCTCGACCCTTTGGCGCAGAAGATTCTCGGGCTGCTGCCGGCGGCCAACGTCGTCCCCGGCGCGGGCGCCCTCAACGTCAGTAACTTCATCCGCAACCCCGGCATCACCGACGACACCAACAGCTACACCGGCCGCTTCGACTGGCAGCAGAACGCGAAGAACAGCTTCTTCGTCCGCTACACGCTCTCCGACCGCTTCCGCTACGTGCCCGGCATCTTCGGCGGCGTCGTGGACGGGACGGGCTCTTCGGCCAACGGGCGTTTGAACATGAAGGGGCAGTCGGCGGCCGTCGGCTGGACGCGCGTCATCAGCTCGCGGCTCATCAACGAGTTCCGTTTGGGGTGGGGGCGCAACAACTCGCTCGCCGTGCAAGACCCGTTCGGGACGAACACGCTGGCCGAGTTCGGCGTGCTCGGCGTGCCCGACTCGCCGCTCTACTCGGGCGGCCTGCCCGGCCTCTCCGTCTCCGCGCGCGGCGGGACGCAGCTGCCCGGCGGGCAGTCGGGCTTCGACCGCCTCGGCTCGCCCGACTTCCTGCCGAAGTCGCAGCGCACCAACCAATTTCAATGGGCCGACAACGTCAGCCTCACCTACGGCCCGCACCAGCTGAAGTTCGGCGGCGACGTGCGCGCGCCGCTGCGCAACATCTACCTCGACGTGCCTTCCCTGCGCGGCACGCTCAACTTCGACGGCAACCGGACTGGCATCGGCCTCGCCGACTTCCTGCTCGGCTACCCCTCGGGCGCGCAGCTCTCGAACCCGCAGGTCGTCGATTCGCGCCTGAAGATGTTCTCGGGCTTCGTCCAGGACGACTGGAAGGCGACGCCGAAGCTGACGTTCAACCTCGGCCTGCGCTACGACTACGCGACGTGGCCGTACGAGGGGCGCGACCGCCTGACGAACTTCGACCCGGAGACCGGCCAGGTCTTCACGCCCGCGAACTCGCCCTTCGGCCGGGGCTTGGTCAACCCCGACCGGAACAACTTCGCGCCGCGCGTCGGGCTCGCCTACCAGTGGAACGAGGCGACCGTCGTCCGCGCCGGCTACGGCCGCTTCTACCAGCTCTTCGAGCGCGCGGGCAGCGAAGACCAGCTCTCGCTCAACCTGCCCTGGCTCGTCCAGAACAGCGTCGCGGCCGCCAACAACAACTCGACGGCCAACAACATCCGCCTGCGCACGGGCTTCAACCTCTCGCTCAACCCCGCGTCGGTCAACCCGCAGCTCGTCCGCCTGCGCGCCGTCAACCCGGAGGCGGTCAACCCGAGCATCGACCAGTGGAACCTCGGCGTCCAGCGCCGGCTCTACGGCAACCTCGTCGCGACCGCCGACTACGTCGGGACGAAGGGCACGCACCTCTCGACGCTGCGCAACCTCAACCAGCAGCTCATCGACGCGCGGGGCTTCGGCACGGGCGTCATCCCCTACCCGTCCTTCGGCCCCATCGAGTACCGCGACAACGGCGGCAACTCGATCTACCACGGCGGCGAGCTGACTTTGGAGAAGCGCTTCAGCCAGGGCTTCTCGTTCCGCACGGCCTACACCTTCTCGAAGTCCATCGATTACGCGCAGGAGCACCTGGCGGCGGGCGGCACGGGCAGCTTCACGCAGAACGCGCGGAACTTGCGCGAGCGGCGCGGCCCGAGCGACTTCGACGTGACGCACCGCTTCGTCGGCAGCTACGTCTGGGAGCTGCCCTTCGGCAAGGGGCGCAGCTACTTGAATGACGGCGCGCTCGCGCACGTCCTCGGCGGCTGGCGCCTGAGCGGGCTCGCGAACGTGCGCTCGGGCCGGCCCTTCACGCTCGCGGCCAACAGCAACAGCACCTCGCTCGGCGGCGTGCGCGGCGGCGGCCTCGTGAGCGCCTTCGCCGACTGCCTGCGCGACGGGTCGCTCGACTCCGGCCAGCGCACGATTGACCGCTGGTTCGACCCGACCGCCTACGCCACGCCCTCGGGGACGAATCCCGCCACCGGGAAGGTGGAGGCGCGGCTCGGCAACTGCGGCCGCAACACCCTGCGCGGGCCGAGCCTGACCAACTTCGACGCGGCGCTGGCGCGCACCTTCGACTACTTCGGCGAGGACAGGGATTTGGAGTTCCGCTGGGAGGTCTTCAACGTCTTCAACACGCCGCAGTTCGGCCTGCCCGACCGCAACATCTCGGGCACGACGGCCGGCCGCATCACCACCCTCGCCGGCGACCCGCGCGTGATGCAGTTCGCCTTGAAGTTCAACTTCTGACGAGCGGAGTTTGAAAGCGTACAGGGGAAGGGGTAAAAGGGAAAGGTTTTCAATCCCTTCCCCCTTCCCCTTCGAGGTTTATATGACAGTCTCAACAAACGCGGGCGGCAAGCGGCCGGAGCAGTTCAGGGACTACAAGGCGGAGGCGCGCGCGTGCGTCAAAGAGTTCTACCGGCTCAACCACACGCAACAGACCCTGGAGACGGTGCTCGGGAAGAAGCGGCGGTACCTCACGCTCGACCGGGCCGAGATGGGCGTGTGGGAGGCGATGGAGCATTTGAACGCGCTCGTGGACGACAGCGACCCGGACATCGACGTGCCGCAGATCGAGCACAACCTCCAGACCGCCGAGTCGATCCGCGCCGCCGGCCACCCGCGCTGGTTCGTCCTCGCCGGCCTCATCCACGACCTCGGCAAGGTGCTCTGCCTCTTCGGCGAGCCGCAGTGGGCCGTCGTCGGCGACACCTTCCCCGTCGGCTGCCGGTTCGACGAGCGCGTCGTCTACCACGAGTTCTTCGCCGACAACCCCGACGCACTGCACCCTCTCTACCGGACGCCCTGCGGCGTCTACGAGGAGGGCTGCGGGCTCGACCAGGTTCACTTCTCCTGGGGGCACGACGAGTACCTCTACCACGTCGTCAAGGACTACCTGCCCGAAGAGGCCCTCTACATGATCCGCTACCACTCGGCCTACGCCGTCCACCGCGAGCGCGCCTACGGGCACCTCATGAGCGACCGCGACCGAGAGATGTTCCGCTGGGTGCGCGCCTTCAACCCCCACGACCTCTACTCCAAGGCGGCCGAGCGCCCGGACGTGAACGCGCTCCGCCCCTTCTACGAAGACCTCGTCGCCGAATTCTTCCCGGCCAAACTTCGCTGGTGAATCGGGCATCGTAAGCAACATGAAGAGGCAGACTTTCGTCCTCGTCGTCCTGGCCGCCGCCTCGTCGGCGGCCCTTTGCGTTCTGTGCGTGCCGGAGGTCGAAGCGGGGCGCGCGGGCGTGCGGCTCGTCACGCGCGAGGTGCCGCTCGGGCGCGTGCCGGCGGGCGAGCCGAAGGTCAGGCCCTGGGTCTCGCACGACCACAGGCACGTCGCCTTCATCGCGAAGGTCGAGGGCGGCGAGGCGGCCTACGTGGACGGCCGCGCCGGCAAGACCTACCCGTCGATTGCCAGCGACCCCCTGAGCGAGGCGGGCACGGGCAACCCCTTCACCTTCAGCCGCGACGGGCGGCACGCGGCCTACGTCGCCCAGCTTTCGAAAGACGACCGCCCGCGCCGCGTCGTCCTGGACGGCGCGGAGGGGGCTGTCTTCGACTACGTCTGGTCGGGCGGCCTGGGCTTCAGCGAAGACGGCCGGCACTTCGCCTACACGGCCGAGCGCGGCGGCAAGCGCTTCGCCGTCGTGGACGGCGCCGAGTACGGCCCGTACGACCGCGTCGGCACGCCGGCCTTCAGGGAGTACAAGGACAGGGGCTTCGTCTTCGCCTTCGACGCGACGCGCGGCGGGCGGCAACTGTTCGTCGTCAACGGCCAGGAGTACGCGGCCGACGACGTGAAGGGGCGCGAGCTGTTCTTCGCCGAGCAGGCGCGCGAGCCGCGCGAGGTCGTGCGCGAAGGCAAGCACTGGGTCGTGTGGGAGGGGCACGAGGTCGGGCCTTTCGACGACCGGATCGGGGTGACGGGGATTCACACGGCGCCGCGCGCCGACGGCGGCTCACTCGTGACGTTCGAGGGGGAGCGCGGCGGGAAGCAGATCGCGGTCGTGGACGGCGTCGTCGGCAAGCCCTACGACTACGTCGGCGAAATCTACGTGAGCAAAGGGGCCGCGCACACGCTCTACCCCGCGCGCCGCGGCGACAACGAATCTTTCGTCGTCCTCGACGGCAAGGAGGGGCCGACCTACGAGAACGTCGATATCGACTTCGGCGGGAAGCCCTTCAGCCCCGACGGCCAACACTACGCCTACGCGGCCTTGCGCAAGACGGGCGACGAAGAAGAAAAGTTCCTCGTCGTCGCGGACGGCAAGGAGGGGAAGCCCTACGACTACGTCACGGGCGTCACCTACACGCCCGACGGCGCGCACCTCCTCTACCTCGCCTACGACCGTGCGCGCGGCAAGTCCTTCCTCGTGCGCGACGGCGAGGAGGTCGGCTCTTACAACAACGTGCCCGATACAAGCGACATCCACTTCTCCCCCGACGGCAAGCGCATGTTCTTCCGCCTGCGCAAGGAGGAGGGCGGCAAGGACGGCCTGGTCGTTGACGGCCGCGCATACTACTACGACGACATCAAGGACGCGGAGTTCAGCGAAGACGGCCGGCACTTCGTCTTCAAGGCGCAGCGCGGGCGCGGCTGGGTGATGGTCGTGGACGGCGTCGAGTCGGAGCTGTACGAGCCGGACGGCGAGAAGGGCGAGGTCGGGTGGAGCCGCGACGGCCGTCTCGCCTTAAGCCGAGAGGGCGGGCGCGTGGCCTACGTCGGGCGCAAGGGCGGGAAGGAGTTCGTCGTCCTGGACGGCGCGGCGGGCGCCTCTTACGACTCGGTCGCCAACCTCGACTTCACGCCGGACGGCCGGCACGCCGTCTACACGGCGCGGCGCGCGGGCAAGTCGCTCCTGGTCGTGGACGGCGCCGAGAGCCGCGAGTACGACGCCTTCCTCCCCGCCAGCCAGTATGAGTCCGAAGGGCACCTCAACGTCGAAGGCCCCAACACCCTCAGCATCCTCGCGCGCCGCGGGGCGGAGCTACTGCGCGTCGAGATCGAGATCGCCGAAGGTTGAAGGGCTCTCGGCTCAGACGTATCTCAAAGATTTTCACCACAGAGACACAGAGGCACAGCTCAGGCACAGCTTCATCTTTAGTCCTCTTCAAGCTGTGCCTCCGTGCCTCTGTGGTGAATTACTTCTCCTTGTGCGCGTGGCTGATCCAGGTGAAGATCATGACCCAGAGCGTCAGCGCGAGCGTGAAGAGCGGGAACTGCAAAGGCAGCGGCAGGCAGTAGACGAGCAGGACGACGGGGAGCCAGAACCCGAGCCCGCTCACGACCGAGGGCAGAACCTTCCGCGTGTAGAAGTCGAGGCTCAGCACGCGCGGCATCCCCGAGCGTTGGTAGCCCGCGTGCCTCCACTCGAAGACGACGACCGTGAGCGGGATGGTGACGAACGGCGTGAAGACGAACTGGTCGAACGCGGCCTTCTTGAGCACGGTAAAGAGATCGACGCCGGGGCCGAAGGCGAGCGCCTGCGCGCGGTAGAGCGCGTCCACCACCATCGCCATCAAGCCCCAGAAGCAGACGCCGAACGCCAGGCTGCCCAGATTCTCGCGCCTGACCCGGCCGCGCTGAAAGACGGCGACCGCCAGAAGCTCCGGCAGCAGCCCGCCCGCCAGCACGCCCGCGACGAGCGAGAACAAATAGCCGCCCCCGCGCTTGAACTCCGCGAGGCGCTCAAGCCACGCGCGCGCCGGCTCCCAGAAATAGTATGCGAGGACGACCGACACGACGGCCGCCTGGATGACCAGCGCCGGGACGAGGTTCGCGCGCGCGGCGCGCAGGCCGACGGCGAGCGGCCGCTCCCTCTCTTTCGTCACCTGAGCCCCGCCCGCGTCCGACGCTACGACACTACGACTTTCAACGGTCATCACTTCAACTGGCAGATGTCGAGGACGTTCATGTCCGTGTAGTCCAAGTTCTCGCCGCCCATCGCCCAGATGAACGAATAACTCGAAGTCCCGCACCCCATGTGGATCGACCAGGGCGGCGAGACGACGGCTTCAGAATCTCCGAGCACGAGGTGGCGCGTCCGCTCGGGCTCGCCCATGAAGTGCATCACGCGCTGCCCTTCCTTCAAATCGAAGTAGAAGTAGACCTCGCTCCGACGGTCGTGCAGGTGCGGCGGGCAGGTGTTCCACACGCTCCCGGGCTTCAGGAGCGTGACGCCGAGCAGGAGTTGCGAGGACTTGCAGACGGCCGGGACGACGTACTGGTAGATCGTCCGCTCGTTCGAGGTCTCTTGAGAACCGAGGTTCAAAGGCACCGCCTTCTCGACCGAGACGTGCACCACCTCGAAGCGCGCGTGCGCCGGCGTCGAGGCGAGGTAGAACTTTGCGGGGCTCCCCGCGTCGGCCGACTCGAACGAGACCTCCGAGCTGCCCATCGGGATATAAAGACAGTCCTTCGGCGCCAGCTCGTACCGCTCGCCGTCCACCGTCACAGCCCCCTCCCCCGCGCCGACGTTGACCGCGCCCAGCTCACGCCGCTCAAGGAACGGTTTATCTTTTGCCGACGCGGGCTCCTGTTGAACCGGAAGCCGAAGCGGTTCGCCCGACGGCGAGGCGCCGCCGATGACGAAGCGCTCGTAGTGCAGGTAGTTGAGGCGCAGCTCGCCCTCGGCGAACAGTTCGGGGACGTGGTAGCGGTCTCTCAGCTCCTCGTTCGTCGCGCCCTCGACCGAGCCCGGGTGCGTCGCGTAGTAGGTCTTGCGAAACATCAAAGTCCTCCCTCCTTCGGTTTGCAGGACAAGCATAGCTCACACGGCGCGCCGGCCGCGACAGCGCGCGCGCCGCCGAAGATTTAACCGCGATTTAATCGACCCTTAACAGCCGCGTAGCCGGCGCCCTCTAGGATGAGAGTCCCCGCCTAACACCCCGCCTATCTTGTTGCTGTGCAAAAGAGGTGAGAGGTCTCCCCGGCCTCTCACCTCATCCGACCGAGCGCGGCCGGCCCTGTGTTAGACTCCGGCCCATGGGGGCGACAATCAAGACGGACGTTGTTATCGTCGGGGCCGGGCCGACGGGTCTTTCCCTGGCGTGCCAGCTCGTCAGGCACGGCGTCGGTTTCGTCGTCGTCGAGAAGAACGAAGGCGTGACGCCCTACTCGAAGGCCATCGGCGTCCACGCGCGCACGCTGGAGATTTACGAGCAGTTGGGACTGGCGCGCGAGGCCGTCGAACGGGGCACGGTCGCCGGGAAGGTGCGCCTGCTCTCGGGCGGCGAGGTGCGCGGCGAGTTCGACCTCTCGGAGGTCGGCGAGGGTTTGAGCCCGTACCCCTACGTGCTCATGCTCGAACAGAGCAAGAACGAGCGCCTGCTCTACGGCTATCTGAAGAGTCACGGCCGGGACGTTCTCTGGAACACCGCGCTCGAAAGCTTCTCGCAGACCGAAGAGGGCGTCACGGCCTTTGTGAAGACGGCCGACGGCGAGTCACAGACCGTCGAAGCCCGCTACCTCGTCGGCTGCGACGGCGCGAAGAGCCCCGTCCGGCACGCGCTCGGGCTCGCCTTCGAGGGGAGCACGTTCGAGCGCACCTTCTACGTCGCCGACGCGCAGGTCGATTGGCGGTTCGCGCACGACGCCCTCACCGTCTCGCTCTCGAAGGAGACGTTCGTCGTCTTCTTCCCGCTCAAGGGCGAGCGGCGCTACCGCGTCGTCGGTGTCTTCCCCGAAGAGTTTGCGAAGGACGAGGGCGAAGTCCTCTACGAAGAGATCGAGGCGCGCGTCAAGGCCGAGGCCGAGATTGACTTGGACATCCACGACGTGGAGTGGTTCTCGACCTACAAAGTCCACACGCGCCACGTCGAAAGCTTCGCGGCGGGCCGCTGCTTCCTGGCCGGTGACGCCGCGCACATCCACTCGCCCGCGGGCGCGCAGGGGATGAACACCGGGATTCAGGACGCGTACAACCTCGCCTGGAAGCTGGCGCTGGTGTTGAAGGGCTCGGCGGCCGAAGGGCTCCTCGACACTTACAACGAAGAGCGTCTGGAGAACGCGAAGAACCTCCTGCGCACGACCGACCGCATGTTCCAGCTCGCCGCCGGCCCCGAGTGGCTCCTCTCCTTCGTCCGCACGAACGTCTTCCCGGCCGTCGCCGGGTACCTCTTCAGCCTGGATTCGGTCAAGAGATTCGTCTTCCCCCTCGTCTCGCAGATCGGCATCAACTACCGGCACGGCTCGCTCAGCCGGCACGAAGGCGACGGGGATTTTAAAGTCAAGGCGGGAGACCGCATGCCCTACTTCAAGGTCGAGGGCGAGAGCGTCTACGACAGGCTGCGCGGGCCGAAGTTTCACCTGCTCGGCTTCACGGACGAGCGGGGCGCGGTTCGTATGTCGGATGCGGGAGCGGAAGGAAAGTACGCCGATCTGGTTGACTGCCAGACCCTGCCGCTCAGCGGGCAGGCGGCGGAAGCCTTCGGCACGGACGGGCCTTTCCAGGTGCTTCTGAGGCCGGACAACTACGTGGGACACATCTCGGCGGGGGCATCAACGGGCGGTTGGGAAGCTTACCTCGACGACCTGTGCAGACCCTCGGGCCGTTAAGAGAACGACTCAGCGCCGTCCCGACGCCGCGGACTCGCCGCGCGGCGAATCGCCAGCCTCGCCCCGCCTGGCGCGGCCGCGCCGCCGGTACTCCGCGCCCAGGCGCCGCAGGGTCGAATGCACCTCCAACACGACCTCTGCGCGCCCGCTCGCGTCGAGCGGCGCCTCGCCTTCCTTGTCGGCGAGCACGGCGGCCGCGACCTCGCTGCTCAGTTCGTGTGCGATTGACATAAGGGGGGCGAACTCCTCTCCCGACTGTTCGGACGGCCAAGCGACTTGTTCGGAGGGTGCATGATACGACGCGCGTGTTAACGCAGTGTTACCGCAGTGTTACCATCCGGCCTTTTCGTCTGCCCGGCGTTCGAGGCGCGAGGAACTCTCCGCGCAGTTGCGCGCCATCGAGGGCGGGGCGGGGCTGCACCTCGACGCGGAAGGCGTCCTGCGCTTCTTCAGACAAGCGCGCCCCGGTGACTTCGAAGCCCCGGAGCCTTCGGCCTTTTAATGCCGGCAATGGCCCTCCGAGAATTAACCAAGATTTGATGAGCCCTTCACTCTGATTTAACCCGCCGACCTTAATCTCCTCCTTTGCCACACCGGACGTGTACCAACCCAATCAACGGAGCCGCACGCGCGCGAAGGCGCGCATTGTTAACGCCGATTTAGCAGTGAGTTCAGGCGGATGTAACACTGCTCGTGCATCCTTCCTGTTTGAAAAACCCTGAAAGAGGAGTCAGAGCCCCCTTGAACCACACGGCCAGAGCCCTGCGCACGTCCGTCACGCTTTTCATCATCTCCGGCCTCGCCTTCGCGCTCGCCTGCAGCGGCGCGGGCGGCACTGGCACCGGCCCGGCGGGCGGCGCCGTCAGCCTGCGCGGCGCCGGCGCCTCCTTCCCCAACCCGCTCTACCAGAAGTGGCTCTCCGAGTACTCCAAGGCCCACCCCGACACCCGCATCGACTACCAGTCCATCGGCTCCGGCGGCGGCATCAAGCAGATCAAGGAGCAGACCATCGACTTCGGCGCCTCCGACGCCCCCATGAAGGACGAGGACTTGAAGGGCGCGCCCGCCGAGATCCTCCACATCCCGACCGTGCTCGGCGCCGTCGTCCTCACCTACAACCTCGAAGGCGTCGCGCAGCCGCTCCGCTTCTCCCCCGACGTGGTCGCCGACATCTTCCTCGGCAAGGTCAAGACGTGGGACGACCCGCGCCTCAAGGCCGACAACCCGGGCGCCCGCCTCCCTTCGGCCCCCATCACGCCCGTCTACCGCTCCGACGGCAGCGGCACCTCGGCCGTCTTCACCGACTACCTCTCGAAGGTCAGCCCCGAGTGGAAGCAGCAGGTCGGGGCGGGCACCTCGCCGAAGTGGCCGGCCGGGGTCGGCGCCAAGGGCAACGAGGGCGTGACGGGCCAGGTCAAGCAGACGCCGAACACTCTGGGCTACGTCGAACTGGCCTACGCCGTCCAGAACAGGCTGCCGGTGGCCCTGATTAAGAACGCCTCGGGCAACTTCGTCGAGCCGAGCTTGGACGCCGTGACGGCCGCGGCGGCCGAGAGCCTTCCGACGACGCCGGACGACCTGCGCGTCTCGATCACCAACGCGGGCGGCGCCGCGGCTTATCCGATTTCGAGCTACACCTACGTCCTCGCCTACAAAGACCAGAAGGACGCGGCCAAGGGCAAGGCGCTCGTGGACTTCCTCTGGTGGGGCATCCACGACGGCGAGGGCTTTGCGAAGGACATGCAGTACGCGCCGCTGCCCGCCGACATCGTCAAGCGCGCCGAGGCCAAGATCAACTCCATCACCTCTGGCGGCAAGCCGCTGCGAGGCCAGTAATAAGATATTGAGGGGCTACCGGGTGGGGCCACGCCCGGCAGCCCTTCTAATGACTTCCACGCCATGAATAACCCGGCGCCCGCATCTCCAAGCCCCGCGTCAGAGTACGGCGCGCGAGCGCGCGCGTGGGACTGGCGGCGCGCGCTCGCGCCGACCGGCAACGTCGGCGACGCCGTCTTCCGCGCGGCGCTCTTCGGCTGCGCCCTGCTCCTGCTCCTGATCGTCGTCGCGATGTTCGTCGAGATCGGGTCGAACGCCAGACTTTCCATCTCAAGGTTCGGCCTCCCGTTTCTGGCCGGGCGCGAGTGGAACCCCGTCCGGGGCGAGTTCGGCGCGCTGCCCTTCGTCTACGGGACGGTCGTCTCCTCCCTGCTCGCGCTCGCCCTGGCCGTCCCCGTCTCGCTCGGCATCGCCGTCTTCCTCGTCGAGCAGGCGCCGCGCGCCCTCGCCCGCCTGCTGGCCTTCCTCGTCGAGCTGCTCGCCGCCATCCCCTCGGTCGTCTACGGACTCTGGGGCATCTTCGTCCTCGCCCCCTTCCTGCGCGAGCACGTCGAGCCGCCCCTCCAGAAGGCCCTCGGCTGGCTCCCCTTCTTCCAGGGGACGGTGACGGGCATCGGGCTCCTCACGGGGGGCGTCATCCTCGCCATCATGGTGACGCCGATCGTCACGGCGGTCGTCCGCGACGTGCTGGCCGCCGTCCCGGTCTCGCAGCGCGAGGCGGCGCTCGCCCTGGGCGCGACGAAGTGGGAGACGACCCGCGTCGTGCTCGCCAACGGGGCGCCGGGCATCGCCGGCGCGATCATCCTCGGCCTGGGCCGCGCGGTCGGCGAGACGATGGCGGTGACGATGGTCATCGGGAACCGGCCCGAGATCTCGGCCTCACTCTTCCAGCCCTCCTACACCATCGCCTCGGTCATCGCCAACGAGTTCACGGAGGCGACCGGCGACCTCTACCTGAGCGCGCTGGTCGAGCTGGGGCTGGTGCTCTTCCTCGTCACCTTCGTCGTCAACGGGGCGGCGCGCCTGCTCGTCTGGAGCGTCACGCGCGGCACGAGCGGGGTCGCGAGGGCATGAGTTCGCGGCGAGTCGTCAACGCCCTGATGTCAACGCTGACGGCGGCCTGCGCCTTGCTCGGCGTCGCCGTCCTTGTGCTCATCCTCGGCTACATCGCCTGGCGCGGCGTCTCCTCTTTGAGCCTCCAGTTCCTGATCGACACGCCGAAGCCGGTGGGCGAGGGCGGCGGCATCGGCAACGCCATCCTCGGCACGCTCCTGCTGCTCGCGCTGGCTTCCGTCATCGGGCTGCCCCTAGGCGTCGCCGCGGGCGTCTACCTCGCGGAGTTCGGGCGGGGGTGGTTCGCCGGGGTCGTGCGCTTCGTCTCGGAGACGCTGACGGGCGTCCCCTCCATCGTCACCGGCGTCTTCGTCTACACGCTCGTCGTGCTCCCGATGCGGCAGTTCTCGGCCCTCGCCGGGGGCGTCGCCCTCGGGCTCATCATGATCCCGGTCGTGACGCGCACGACCGAGGAGATGCTCCGGCTCGTCCCGGCGAGCTTAAGGGAGGGCGCGCTCGCCCTGGGCGCGCCGCAGTGGCGGGTGACGACGGGGGTCGTGCTGCCGGCGGCGGCCCCGGGGATCGCGACGGGCGCGATGCTGGCGGTGGCGCGCGTCTCGGGCGAGACGGCGCCGCTTCTGTTCACGGCCTTCGGCAGCCGCTTCTTCAACGTCTACCTCGACCAGCCGGTCGCCTCCCTGACGGTGCAGATCTTCAACTACGCCCTCTCGCCTTACGACGAGTGGCACGCGCAGGCCTGGGCCGCGACGCTGGTGTTGATGACGCTCATCCTCGTCATCAACGTCTCCGTCCGCCTGCTGACGAGGAGGAAGTTCTAACGGTTATGACGACTACCGCACCGGTGCCAGTCCTTGCGCCGAGCGGGCGCGACGAGCCGCCGCCGCGGCCGGAGGAGGCGCCCGCGAAGATCAGCGTCCGCGGCCTGGACTTCTACTACGGGCGGGCGCAGGCGCTGCACGCCATCGCGCTCGACGTGCCGGAGCGGGTGGTGATGGCCTTCATCGGCCCCTCGGGCTGCGGCAAGTCCACCTTCCTGCGCACGCTCAACCGGATGAACGACACCATCCCCGGCGCCCGCGCCGAAGGCGACGTGCTCATCGACGGCGAGGACATCTACGCGCCCGGCGTGGACGTCGTCGAACTCAGGCGCAAGGTCGGGATGGTCTTCCAGAAGTCGAACCCGTTCCCGAAGTCGATCTTCGACAACGTCGCCTACGGCCTGCGCATCAACCGCCTGACGAAGTCGAAGTCGGAGCTGCACGGGCGCGTCGAGCAGGCGCTCCGTGACGCGGCGCTCTGGTCGGAGGTCAAAGACCGCCTGAAGTCCTCGGCGCTCGGGCTCTCGGGCGGGCAGCAGCAGCGCCTGTGCATCGCGCGCGCGCTGGCCGTGCGGCCCGAGGTGGTGCTGATGGACGAGCCGGCCTCGGCGCTCGACCCCATCGCGACGCAGAAGATCGAGGAGCTGATCGTCGAGTTGAAGCGGCAGTACACCATCGTCATCGTGACGCACAACATGCAGCAGGCGGCGCGCGTCTCCGACCGCACGGCCTTCTTCTGGCTCGGCAAGCTCGTCGAGGTCAACGAGACGGAGAAGATGTTCACCAACCCGGACGAGAAGCTGACCGAGGACTACATCACCGGCCGCTTCGGGTGAGCCGTCGGCCGCCGGCTTTAAGACCGTTGCATTCATCTCGCAAAGGGCGCGAAGATGGTTCGGCCACAGGCTAACGGCCGGCGGCACACGGCTTCAGGGAGTTTATTACCGATGGACTACCACAGGCGTTTAGACACGGAGTTGGACGTGCTGCGCGACCGGGTGCTCGTGCTCGGCGGCGAGGCCGAGGCCGCGCTCGGCCGCGCGATGTACGCGCTCGCCGAGCGCGACAGCGCGGCCGCGCGCGAGGTGCTCGAAGGCGACGACGCGATCGACCGGCTCGAAGTCGAGATCGACCGCCTCTGCATCGACGTGCTGGCGCTGCGCCAGCCCGCGGCGCGCGACCTGCGCTTCGTCATCTCGGTCGCCAAGATCACGCCCATCCTGGAGCGGCTCGCCGACCACGCCTGCAACATCGCGCGCGTCGCCTTAGACCTCAACGACGAGCCGCGGCTCCGCGCCTTCCCCGACCTCTCGCGGATGGCCGCGGTCGCCTCCTCGATGCTGCGCGCGGCGCTCGACGCCTTCACGCGCGGCGACGCGGCCGAGGCGCGGCGCGTCATCGGGCAGGACGACGAGATCGACGTGATGTACGAGCGGCTCTTCCGCGACCTGATCGGGCTGATGGTCGCGGAGCCGGCGGCGACGCCGCGCGCCGCGCGCCTGCTCTTCGTCGCCAAGCACCTGGAGCGCGTCGCCGACTACGTCACCGACATCTGCGAGCTGACCGTCTACATGACCGAGGCCGCGATCATCAAACACAGCTACTAAGGCGTGAACCGTGAGCCGTGAACCGTGACGAGATAAACTGGGCTTTCACTTGTCACGGTTCACGGCTCACGGCTCACGATGTACAAACTATGAAGCCAGTGCTTATCGTCGAGGACGAGCCGGACATCGCCGAGGGGTTGCGCTACAACCTCGAGCGTGAGGGCTTGCGCGCGGTCGTGGCCGAGACGGGCGAGAAAGGGCTGGAGCTGGCGCTCGACCGGAACAACCCGCCGGCGCTCGTCCTGCTCGACCTGATGCTGCCCGGGATGTCCGGGACGGAGTTGTGCCGGAGGCTGCGGCGCGAGCCGGCCACGCGGCGGACGCCCATCATCATGCTTACCGCGCGCGGCTCGGAGTCGGAGCGCGTCGCCGGCCTCGAACTCGGGGCGGACGACTACGTCACGAAGCCCTTCTCGGTGCGCGAGCTGGTGGCGCGCGTCCGGGCGGTGCTGCGCCGCGCCGATACGGCCGCGCCCGCGCGCTACGAAGACGCGCGGCTCTCAGTCCACTTCGACGACATGCACGTCTCCTGCGACGGCGCCGAGGTCAAACTCACGCGCAAGGAGTTCGCGCTTCTGGCGGCGCTCGCACGCCGCCCCGGCCGCGTGGCGACGCGCAACCAGCTCCTGGACGACGTGTGGGGGCAGCAGTACTACGGCGACACGCGCACGCTCGACGTGCACATCCGCCGGCTGCGCCAGAAGCTCGGCGGCTGCGGCGAGTGCATCGAGACGGTCGTCGGCGTCGGCTACCGCTTCACCGGCTGCGCCGGCAAGGGCGAGGCGCGGCGGGATGACGAGGACGAGTCGTAAGGAAGTATAATGGCCCCATGCCCGAGTACCTTGATACAGAGGCTTGGAGCCGCCGCCACCTCTTCCGACTCTTCAAGGATTACGACGACCCGTACTTCAACGTCTGCGCCGACGTGGACGTGACGCCGCTGCTCGCGCTGGCGCGCGAGCGCGGGCTCTCCTTCTTCGTCACCTACCACTACCTCTCGACGAAGACGGCCAACGAGGTCGAGCCGTTCCGCTACCGACTGCGCGGCGAGCGCGTCGTCGTCCACGAGCGCGTCCACGCCGGGGCCATCGTCCTGCTCCCCGACGACAGTTTTACCTTCGTCTACTTCGACTACACGGAGGACTTCGACGCCTTCCATGAGGACGCGCGGGCGAAGATCGAGAGGGCGCGACGCGAGCCGCCGCCGCTCGACGCGCGCGCGGGCCAGGACGACCTCATCTACCACTCGGTCATCCCCTGGGTCTCTTTCACGAGCATCTCGCACGCGCGCGACTCGCGCCAGCAAAGCGGCATCCCCAAGGTCTCGTTCGGCAAGTACCGCGAAGCAAACGGCCGCGTGCTGATGCCCGTCTCGGTCGAGGCGCACCACGCGCTGTTGGACGGGTTGCACGCCGGCCGCTTCTTCGAGCGTTTGCAAAGACACTGCGCCGACCCGCGCGCCGCGCTGGGGCTATGAGCCGCCGTAGTCGAGCAGCCCCGTGTGCATCGTCATCTTCCACCCGCCCTCGACCTTCGAATAGACCTTGCACGCCCGCCCCTGCCAGTGCTGCTCCCTCCCCTCCCGGTCGCGCCAGAGCGTGTCCACGTCCACGACGGCGAAGGCGCCGTCCCCTTCGGGCGTGACGACGACCTTCACAATCTCGCGCCGGTTGTGGACAAGCTCGTGCGTGTCGAAGAGCTGCTGCCAGTTCCGGCCCCAGCGCCCGTAGTCGTACCGGCCCGCCCAGAAGACCCAGTCAATCGGGTCGTGATGATGTGAGGTCGGCGGCCAGGGCCAGACCATGTCCGGGTGGAAGACGCTCAGCAGCAGCTTCACGTCCTTCGTGTCCCAGGCGCGCGTCTCCCGGTTGACGATCTCGCGTATCTCGTCTTCGATGTCGCTCACACATCCCTCCGCTTGAGCTTATTGTGAAAGAGATTGAACCGCAGAGACACAGAGGCACAGCTAAGTGGCTTTAGCTGTGCCTCTGTGTCTCTGCGGTTAAGCCATCCTCTTCAGAAGACGAACTTGACGGCGAGCTGGACGATGCGCGGGTCGCCGACGCCCTGGCGCAGGAAGCCGTCGAAGTTGAAGAGGCCGGGCGTGACGAGCGGGTTGATGTTGTTCGCCGTGTTGAAGGTATTGAACATCTCGAAGATGGGGATGAGCGCCGTCGATTCGCTGAAGTGGAAGGGGCGCTGCAAACGCCAGTCGAAGGAGAAGAACTCGTTGTTCTTCCGGAGCGTGTTGCGGTTCGTCGCCGTCCGCGTCGCGGGCGTGATCGGCTGCGCCGAGCGCGCCTGCACGCGAGCGTTGAGGTCGAGGTGCCACGGCAGCGCGACGTTCGAGAAGAAGTTGAAGCGGTGGCGGATGTCGCGGTCGGAGAGCGCGTAGTCGAGCTGGAGGTTGTTGATGTCGAAGGCGCGGTCGGTGAACGGGTCGCGCTCGTTCGAGTCGTCGTCCATGTCCTTCGAGAAGGTGTAGTTGCCCTCGAACTGGTAGCGGTTGCTGAAACGCCTCCGCACGCCGATCGTCAGCCCGCGGTAGAGCGACTTGCCGTTGGCGCTCTCCACCATCACCTCGCCGAGGAAGGGCGAGAAGAAGTTGTTGCGGTTGACGTTGAGGAAGCGCGTCATGTGGACGCCCTTCGCGTGCGTGAAGTCAACGTAGAAGGAGAGGTTCGGCGCCAGCTCCTGCTCGAAGGCGACGTTCGCGGTGTAGACGCGCGGGTTGGCGTAGTCGCGGCTGAAGACCCGCACGCCCGAGAAGCACGGGAACGGGTTCGAGACCGTGCCGACGACGCAGGGCGTGACGGTCGAGGGCGGCGTGACCAGGTTCGGCCAGACGGGGAGGATCGTCGGGTTGGCGGTCGCGCCGCCGGCGATGGTCTGCTGCTGGACGCCGTTGGTCGTGATCGAGCCGACCTGCGAGAGCATGTTCTGGCGCGCGTAGTAGATGCCGTAGTTGGCGCGCAGCACCGACTTGCCGTTGCTCGCCACGTCCCAGGCGAAGCCGACGCGCGGCTGGAACTCCTTCTTCGGGCTCGGGAGTCTGCCGTTCGAAGGGAAGCGCGGGTCGTTCAGGAAAATCCCGTAGGCCGTCTTCGAAGGATCGACGACGGGGTCGGGGAAGATTTGCGCCTCCCAGCGCAGGCCGTAGGTGCCGGTGAAGTTCGGGCGAATCTTCCAGGAGTCCTGCGCGAAGAGCGCGAGGTCTTCGTTCTTGATGTCGGAGAAGCCGGCGGCGTCGGTCGCCGGGCCGGTCAGGCCGGCGCCCTGGAGGAAGAGGAGGAGCGGCGAGCCCGTCGCGGTCGTCCCCGCGGGGCAGGCGGTCGGGGCCGTGACGTAGGTGCCGTTCGAGCAGCCCGTCGTGTTCGGCCCGAAGCCGCCCGCGGCCGCCGGCGAGGCGTAGCGCAGGAAGCCCGACACGCTGTCGAAGATGTATCGCCCCTCGAAGAAGCCGCGGAAGACCTGCGAGTTGCGGCTGTGTATCCACTCGCCGCCGAACTTGGCGGTGTGGTTGCCGGAGACGACGGAGAAGTTGTCCTTGAACTGCGCGCGCCAGAAGGTCTCGTCCACGTTGGGCGCGAGGAAGAAGGGGTTGCCGAAGCGGAAGGTCGTGGCGAAGCCCATCGCCGTGTCGGCCGGCACGTTCGAGGGCGTGGCGGCGCGCGGACGCACCTCGCGCCCGTAGGTGAAGTGGAACTCGTTGACCTTCGTCGGCGAGAGGGTCGAGAGGAGGTTGACGTTGAGGGCGTGAATCTTCGAAGGCCCCTCGGTGCCGTTGGCCGAGTCGCCGTAGGTCGCCACGTCGAAGGTCTGGTTCTCGTTCTTCGAGTAGTCGAAGTTGTGCGAGAGCGTGAGGTGGTTGTTCGCGTTCAGCTCCCAGTCCACCTTGCCGAGGATGGCCGAGTTGCGGACGGGGCGCTTGACGGGCTGCCCCTCGTCCTGGTTGCGCGTGGCCTTGATGAAGTTGATGAGCGCGAGCCGCTGGCAGTCGGTGTTCGCGTTAATCAGCGCCTCGTTGGCGACGATGGTCGGCGCGCCGACGGGGCAGGGCGTGTTGCCGACCTGCTCGGAGAGGTTGGCGCGCGTCAGGTTCTCGAAAATTTGCTCGAAGGCGACGAAGAAGAACGCCTTGTTCTTCTTCAGAGGCCCGCCGACGTTGCCGCCGAACTGCTCGCGGTGGAAGTCGGTGAGGGGCTTGCCGTCGGACGTGTGCGCGGTGAGGGCTTCGAGCCGCTGGAAGTGGAAGAGCGAGCCGTGGAACTCGTTGGTGCCGGACTTGGTGACGACGTTGACGACGCCGCCCGCGGTGCGGCCGAACTCGGCGGTGGCGCCGGTGGCGACGACCTGGAACTCCTTGACGGCGTCGAGGGGGATGTCGATGGCGGCGCGCTGGCCGCCCGCCTGCTCGCCGAAGAAGCCGTTCATGTAGTCGCCGCCGTCGAGGCTGATGTTGTTGAAGACGCCGCGCTGGCCGGCGAAGTTGATCTCGTCGCCGTCCGGCCCCTGCGTGACGGCGACGTTCGGCGTGAGCGTCAGGAGGTCTTCGAACTTGCGCCCGAGGACGGGGAGATTGCCGACCGAGCGCTCGTCGAGCGTGGTCGAGGTCTGCGCGCTCGCGGTGTCCACGGTCTGGACGGCCGAGACGTTGACGACCTCGTTGACGCCCGAGACCTTCATCCGGAGGTCGAGGTTCGCGGCCTGCCCGACCGTGAGCGCGAACTCTTCCTGCTTGAGCGTGGCGAAGCCCTGCTTCGAGGCGGTCAGGGTGTAGCGGCCGGGCGGGAGTTGCAGGAAGACGAAGCGGCCGCCCTCGTCGGTCGTGAGTGACTTGGTCAGGTTGGTCTCGACGTTCTTGACTTCGATGTTCGCGCCGGGCACGGTCGCGCCCTGCTCGTCCGAGACTGTCCCCTGGATGACGCCCGTCGTGATCTGCGTCTGCGCCGCGGCGCCCGCCGCGAAGGCGAAGGCGAGCAGGAGGGCGAAGACGAAACCGAAGGTTCGGCCGGCAGGTTTGCAGTTGGTAGGGGGAAGCATATTTTCTCCAGTCCGCTTGCGTTTGAGTTGCGCCAAGGGTCGGCCGCCCCGACTGCGGCGGCGGGTTTGAGAGGTGCGGGGGCGAAGACTGCAAAAGCCTCCGGCGCGAGGGTCGCGCCCCTTCGAAGGTTCGGCAGATGTTAATGAGACGGCGTCGCGCCTGTCAACGTAAACGTTTGCGCGGTTCAGACGGCGTTCAGACGCATGGATTTATTTGAAGACTATGCGTAATTGCGCCGTGGAACGGCGTTCCCACGCGCGGGAATGCCATTCCCATCCATCGGAATGCCATTCCCACGGACAGGAATAGCGTTTCCAGGCGTGGAAATGCCATTCTCGCGCGTGGAAATGCTGTTCCCACGCGCGGGAATGGCATTCCGATGGATGGGAATGGCGTTTCCATGCGTGGAAACGCCATTGCGTCGCGTCGCAATGGCGTTTCCACGCCTCGCAATAGCGTTGCGACGCCTCGCAATGGCGCTGCGACGCGACGCAATAGCATTGCGAGGCGTCGCAGTGGCGTTGCGACGCCTCACAATGGCGTTGCGACGCCTCACAATGGCGTTGTGAGGCGTCGCAACGCTATTGCGATGCCTCACAATGGCATTCCCACGCCCGGGAACGACGTTCGGCGGGGCGGCAAAAAGGCGCCGCGTCGCGTCAGCGACGATTGAACGGCTCAGGCGTATAATGCGCGCGATGGCGGCGAAGAAGTACAGACTTGAGCCCGTGCTGGGCGCGCGCGAGCAGTCGAAGCGCGAGGCGGAACGTCTGCTCGCCGCGCGCGTGCATCAACTGGCGGAGGCCGAGGAGGAGCTGGCGCGTCGCCTGGGCGCGGTCGAGGCGTGCCGCGCGCGACAGGCCGCGGCGCGCGCCGAGGAGTTGGAGGCGTTGAAGGCGGGCGCGGCCGCCGCGCGGGCGCTCGCGCACCGCACGCACCTCGCAGACCTGCGCGCGCAGGAGGAGACTCTGCGCGCCGCGGCCGAGGAGCAGAGGGGCGCGGTCGCGCGCTGCGAGGCGGAGCTTGAGAGGGCGCGCGCCGCGCTCGTCGAGGCCGCGCGCGAGGTGCGCGTCATCGAGAAGCATAAAGAGAACTGGCGCGAGCGCGAGCGGCGCGAAGCCGTCCGCCGCGAGCAGAAGCTCAACGACGAGATCGGCGCCATCCTCCACGAGCGCCGCTCCTCGGATTGATTGAAGGCCGTCTGTTGCCCGCCCCGCCCCGCCCGTCTATAATCCCCCCAGTACACTTCTGAACAGATGTTTTTCGGAACGCGACGCGGTGCTTAAGCCCGCACCGGGGCGACTCTTTCCCGCGAGGCTTTCCGAAGCTACCCGAGAGCGTTTCCCATGCCCGAACGTCCTCGCCCCAACTCCAACCTCAAAGGCAACGCGGACGAGTCACGTCTGGTGCCGCTCACTCTGGCGGGCTTGGTCTGCTTCGTGACGGCCGTCGCGCTCGGCTACGGCGGCTGGCTCCTCTTCGGCACGCACGCGCGCGAGGAGCCCGAGCGCCCGGCCGAGCTGCGGCAGAGCCCGCCCGCGCCTGCGACGCCCGAGGCGACCCCTGCGACCGCCGCCCGCAACGAGTCCGCGGCGACGGCCCCCGCGGGCGAGCTGCCCGTCCCCGGCGGCGAGGTGACGCTCGGCGGCGAGGGCACGGGCCTCCCCCTGCGCCGCGTCATCGTCAAACCCTTCATCGTCGCCGAGACCGAGACGACCAACGAGCAGTACCGCGACTACCTGAAAGAGACCGGCCACCCCGCCCCGCCCAACTGGAAGGAGGGCGAGTTCCCTTCCGGCGCGGCGCTCGAACCCGTCGCGGGCGTGACCTGGCAGGAGGCGGCCGACTACTGCAAGTGGCTCTCGGGCAAACTCGGCGTGACCGTGCGTCTGCCGACCGAGGCCGAGTGGGAGCTTGCGGCACGCGGGCCGCAGGGCTTGAAGTACCCTTGGGGCAACGAGTGGGACGCGCGCGCCGCGGCCTCGACCGAGACGGGAGGCCGCGTGCGCGCCGTCAAGAGCTACCCCGCGGGGCGCTCGCCTTTCGGCGCTTACGACATGGCCGGCAACGTCTGGGAGTGGGTCGAAGACGAGGCGACGGACGCGGAGGGTCGGCCGAAACTGGAAGGCGGCGCGAAGCTGCGCGTCATCCGCGGCGGCGCGGCCACCGAGCCCCGCGCGTTCGTGTCGGCCACGGCGCGCTACGAGGTGCGCGAGGACAAGGGCTCGGCCCGCCTCGGCTTCCGCTACGTCGTCGTACGCGGCGACGGCGCGGCCAACTCCAACGCCCCTTAAACGTCTCGAAGGAAACCTTCCGGCGCCGCCGGCTGATAACTCTATTGCAAAGTCACCCTGACACAATCGAGTTATTGAAGATGCAAGACAAGAGTCGTGAGCCAAACCCTCTCCCGCCCGCCGAGACGCCGCGCACACGCACGCGGCCGCGCCCTCTGAAACTGTCCGCGCCGCTCGCGCTCCTCTGCGCGGCCCTCTCTCTCCCCTGCCCCTTGGCGCGCGGGCAGACTAAGCCGAACATCGCGGGCGATGTCGAGAGCAATAAGAAGGAGCGCGCGACACCGAAGCCGACGAGCACGCCGCGCACGGCCCCGCGCCGCAAGCGCGCGCCCGCGCCGCGCCCCACGCCGGCGGAAGAAGCCGCCCCGGCAACGCCGCTCGAAGTGACCTTCGACACGGGGCTCGCAGAGTCGGACGTCTACCTCGACCAGAGCCCGAACGCCATGCAGAAGCTCGGCCGCTCGGGCGCCGACGGCCGCCTCGTGACGCGCCTGCCGCGCGGGCTCCACACGGTCACGGCCAGCCGCCCCGGCTCGCGCGTCGAGCGCCGACAGATTGACGTGCAACCGGGCAGCACGACCTTCGTCCTCAACCTCTCCGAATCCCCGGCCGCCGACGCGAACGTCGCCGCGCCCCTGACGGCCGAGGACGTGTTCCGCCGCTACCTCGACCCGAAGCAGACCGACAACGTGACCGCCGACGAGTGGCGGTTGGCGCAGGCCGAGACGGCCGCGGCGTTCGCCGCCAACCCGCTCGACCCGCAGGTGGAGGCGCAGGCGCTCTTCGCGCGCGGGCAGCTGGCCTTCCTGCGCCGCGACTTCGCGCGCGCCATCACGGATTTCAACACGGCGGCGCTCAAGCTGCCCACGTCGGCGCTCGCCTTCTACGGGCTCGGCAACGCCTACCTCGGGAACAACCAGCTCGACGAGGCCGCGCGCGCCTACCAGCAGGCGACCGCCATCAGCCCCCAACTCTCGATGGCCTACAAGGGCTGGGGCGACGTGCTCGCGCGCCAGGACAGGAACCGCGAGGCGCTGCGCTACTACGAGCGCGCGCGCGTCCTGGGCTATACTTCGAGCGACACGAGACAGGTCGCCGCGCGCATCCTCCTCAAAGAGCGACGTTGGTCTGAAGCGCTCAAGGAGCTGCTCGAAGTTTCGAAGACGAGCCCCACGGCCGAGGTCTTCGTTCGGATAGGCGACGCCTACGTCGGGCTCGAACAACCTTTGAGCGCGGCCCCGGCCTACCGGCGCGCGCTCGAACTCGACCCGAAGTCGGCCGAGGCGCACTACAAGTTCGGCGAGCTGGCCTACGCGCAGCGCGAGTACGCGGCGGCCGCCGAGTCTTTGGAGCGCGCGCTGGCGCTCGACCCGGCCGGGGCGCTCATCGACCGCGGGCGCGCGCGCGAACTGGCCTCGAAGGCCGCGGCGAAGGCGCGGGGCTCGAAGTAGAACTGTCGGCGGTAAACTTGATAAAGGAGCGGGCGGCGCCGCCACGCGCGGCGGAGGCGGAAGGCGTCGCCCGGATGAGTTTCATGAAAAGGGCAAAGATAGAAAGGGCGGCGCTCGCCGCGCTCGCGCTCACGCTCTTCGCCGGGGTCGCGGCGCGCGCCTCCACACAGCAGCAGGCGCCGAAGCCGAACATCGCCGGCGAGGTCGAAGAGAAGAAGACGGGCGGCGAGGCCGACGCCAAACCGTCCGCGACGCCCGGGCGCGGCAAGGGCCAGCCCAAGGCGCCCAGGCCCGCGCCCTCCTACGAGGTCAACTTCAAGACCGACGTGCCCGAGGCCGAAATCTTCATCGTCGCGGGCGGCTCCGCCTCCGCGCAGAGCCTCGGCAAGACGGACGCCGACGGCAAGCTCACCAAGCGCCTCCCGCGCGGGACTTACAACCTCCTCGCCAGCCGCCCCGGCTACCAGATTCAACGCCAGCGCGTCGAAGTCCGCTCGGCCGGCGCCAACGACGTGAGCTTCAACCTCGCCATGCCCGTCGTCGCTAAGAAGGATGAAGAGGAGGAGAAGGCGCCCGAGCCGACGCCCACCCCGGACGCGACGCCGGAGCCCGCGCCCGCCGGAGACCCTTTGGCCGACGCCGACGCCCTCATCAAGCGCTTCCTCGACGTGAAAGAGTCGGAGTCTTTGAAGGCCGAGGACTGGAAGGGCATGCGGGAGCGGGCGAACGCCGCCCTCGAAAAGGAGCCGGGCCACCCGCTGCTCAAGGCGCGCGTGCTCGTCGCCGACGGCCAGCTCGCCTACCTCGAAGGCGACTACGCCAGCGCGCTCGTCGCCTTCAAACAGGCGGCGCTCGCCCAGCCCGACTTCGCCGCGGCGCACTACGGCCTCGGCAACGCCTACCTCGCCACCAACCAGCCGGCCGAGGCGTTCAAGGCGTACAGCCGGGCCGTCGCCCTCAACTCCGACCTGGCGCTCGCCTACCGCGGCATGGGCGACGCGCTCACCAAGCAGAACAAGGCGAAGGAGGCGGCCGTCTACTACAACCGCGCGAAGAGCTTCGGCCAGCCGCTCCCGGCCGACACGGGGCTCGCCGCCGCCCGCGACCTCAAGAAGCGCAAGCGCTGGGCGCAGGCGCTCAAGGAGTTTCAGGACGTGGCCGCCACGCGCCCGACCTCGGAAGTCTACGTCGAGATCGGCGACTGCTACGTCGGGTTGGAACAACCCTTGAGCGCCTCGCAGTCCTACCGCAAGGCGACCGAGCTTGACCCGAAGTCCGCGCTCGCGCACTACAAGTTCGGCGAGGTGATGCAGAAGCTGCGCGAGTATCAGGCGTCGATGGAGGCGTTCGAGCGGGCGCTGGCCCTCGACCAACAGGGCACGGTCATCAACCGCAAGCGCGCGCGTGAGATGGCGGACGAGGCGGCCGACAAATTGAAGAAGATGAAGTAAGGGCTCGCACCGCAAGGAGCCGCGAAAGGAGCGCGGGGCGATGAAGATTCCACCCTCGAACCCTCTGACGGCAAAGCCAGACCCCGAGCCGAACCGCGCCGCCATGAAGCGCGGTCAAGCCTCGAACGACGCGGCCCGCGCCGAAGACGCTGGCGAAATAGTCGAGGGCACCGGCGCGCCCGAGCGCGACTTCGCCAGCGTCTTCGACGAGGTCGTCTCGCGCTCCGAGCGGCGCGAAGAGGAGGCGCACGACGAAGGCGGCCGCCGCGTCTCGCGCGAGACGGAGCGGGCCGAGCACGACGGCACGGCGCGGCGGCGCGAGGAGCGCGAGGGCGGCTCGAATCAAACCGGCACGGACGGGCGCGGCGGCGGCTTCGAGCACCGCGCGGCGGCCCTGCGCGAGGTGTCGGCCGTCTGCGACACCTCGTCGGCGCGCGCCATTCTCCACGTCGCAGACCTCGAAAGGATCGTCTCGGCCGTCCGCGCGCAGTTGGTCGAAGGCGGCCGCCGCGTGGTGACGATTGAGCTGCGCCGCTCCGTGCTCGAAGGGTTGAAGGTCAAACTCACCGCCGACGGCGGCGGGCGCGTGACGGCCGAGTTCGTCGCGGCCAGCGAGCGCGTCCGCACGCAGATAGACGCGCGCGCGGGCGAGCTGGCCGAGCTGCTCCGCGGCCGCGGCGTCAACCTCGCCGCCCTGCGCACCGGCGTCGAGACGGGCGCGGGCGCCGCGGGCGGAGAGGGCGGCGGCCCCGGCGAAGAACCTTCTCAAACCGTCGGGCAGACGCGCGCCGCGTCCAACGTGACGCAGACCAACGAGCCGCCGGAAGAGGTTGACGGCGGCGACGCAAACACCTACCGCGCTTGAACGTCGGCGGCGCCCGATGAAAACAGACGCGAACACACTGAGGGAGGAAGAGGTCGAGCCGGCGCCGGCCGTAGACCCTTTCGCCGTAGACCTCTTCGCGGGCGGCAAGGCCGTCGCCGCCGCGGGCAGGGCGGGGCGGGCCTCGTCCGCCGAGACTCCGCGCGCCGTCTCCTGGGACGCGGCGCTGCCGAAGGTCTCGCGCGACGAGGCGCGTCTTTCGGCGCTGCTCGCGGCCGTGCCCGCCCCGCTCTCGACGGCGGCCCGCGCGGCGCTCGCGCGCGTCGCCGCACGCTTCACGCGCACAGACGAGGGGCAGGTCGCGTTCGACTTTCTTGAAACGCGCGAGGAAGAGTTAGAGACCCGCGACGTTCCCCGGGCATACGTCAGCTTCGCCGTCGAGCCCTGGGAGGCGCGCGCCGTGCTGGTCGTCGAGTCGGCGTTCGTCTCGGCCGTCGTTGACCTTCTACTCGGCGGCGACGGCGCGACTTCGGCCGACGCCCCGCGCCCGCTCTCGACCGCCGAGCGCGCCGTCTTCGAATTCCTCTGCGCGCAGCTCCTCGCCGCCTTGAACGAGGAGGCCGGCGAGCCGCTGTTTCGACTCGAAGCGTTGACCGAAGACGCGCCCGCGTCGTCAGTCGGCCGCGCCGTCGTGACGAAGGTGCGCGCGCGCTTCGGTCAGACGGCCGGCGTCGTGCGCCTCGTCTACGGCCGGGAAGTCCTCGCCGCCCTCGACGAGATGCGCTCGCCGCTGCTGGCGCGCGGGGCGTCGGACGCGGGCGCCGAGAGGCTCGCGCGCTACCGCAAACTCTGCGCGGGCGCGGAGGTCTCTTTGCTGGTCGGCGAGACCGAAGTTGACCCGGCGTCTCTGGCCGGGCTCGAACCCGGCGACGTGGTTCTCTTCGAGCGCGTCTTCGGCGAGTGGGGGCCGGGCTCGGCGCGCGGGACGTTGCGCGCGCGCGTGGGCGCGGACGACAACGTGCTCGTCGTCGGCTCGGCGGGTCGGACGGACGGCGTTGAAGATTCGGACGGCGGCGCGCTGCGGCTGCTCGTCGAAGAGGTTTCGGCGTCGGCGGCGCGCGGCGGCGCGGACGCGTGGAGGCTGCGGATGGAAGACGAGAGCGAGTTGACGGAAGAGTCGGGCGCGGAGGCGGGGCTGCTGGACAACCTCCTGCTGACGGTGCGCGTGGAGCTGCCCGCGCGCCGCATCAGCCTTGAGGAGTTGACGCGCCTGCGCGCCGGCCAAATCCTGGAGCTGGACTGCCGCGCGACCGACCCCGTCGAACTGGTCGCCGACGGGCGGCGCGTGGCGACGGGCGAGCTGGTGGACATCGAGGGGCGACTGGGCGTGCGCGTCACGCGGCTGGCGGGCTGAAGGGGGCGCGGGCGGGAGGCCGTAGATGAACTTCTTCACGATGCTGCTTGAGACGATGCTGGCGCTCGGCCTCGTCTGCGGTCTCGCCTACTTCGTCTTCCGCCTCGCGCTGCCGCGCCTGAACGCCGTGCGCTCGGCCAACAGCATGGTGCGCGTTATCGACCGCGTCGGGCTCGACCCGCGCAAAAGCCTTTACGTCGTCGAGGTCGCCGGCCGCTGGCTCCTCATCGGCGCGTCGGAGGCAGGCGTCCACCTCGTCAGCGAGCTGGACGCGAAGACGGCCGAAGAGGCTTCCGAAGAGTTGGAGCGACGGCGCTCGGCGCCGAGTCCAACTGTCGAGGCGGCGCGGCGCGCCTTCGCCGAACGGCTCGGCCGGCTCACGAACAGGAAGGGGGGTTGAAGATGAGACTCCGCTCGCTGTGGCGGACGCGGCGCCGGCGCTGGGGATTGCTCCTGCTGTCGCTCGTCGCATTCGGCGTGCTCTCGTGCGTCCCCGACGCGCTCGCGCAGGGCGAGCCGCGCGCGGCGGCCGGCGGCGGCGGGACGGCGAACCCTGTGGTGCTCGTGATCGTGTTGGGCGCGCTGGCGCTCGCGCCGTTCGCGCTCATCATGCTCACGTCGTTCGTTAAAATCTCGGTCGTGCTCTCGATCCTGCGCAACGCCCTCGGCACGCAGCAGGTGCCGCCCAACCAGGTCATCACGGGCATCTCGCTCATCCTGACCATCTTCATCATGGCCCCCGTCGTCGAGAAGATGTACGCCGAGGCGGGGAACGTCGGCGACTCCGAGGCCATCTTCTCCGAGGTCTCGGTCAGGCAAATCTTCGAGGCGGCGAAGCGCGGGCGCGAGCCCCTGCGACAGTTCCTCGAACGGCACGCGCACGAGGCCGACCGCAAGATGTTCTACAACCTCGCGCAGCGCATGGCCGTGCGCAACGGCAACGACCCGAACGAGATTCTGCCGACCGAGTTCCGCGTCGTCATCCCGTCGTTCGTCACCAGCCAGTTGACCGAGGCGTTCCAGATCGGCTTCCTCCTCTTCATCCCCTTCCTCGTCATCGACATGGTCGTCTCGAACATCCTCCAGGCGATGGGCATGTTCATGCTCTCGCCCGCGATGATCTCGCTCCCCTTCAAGCTGCTGCTCTTCGTGCTCGTGGACGGCTGGGTCATCCTCGTCCGCAACCTCGTGCTCGGCTACACCTGACGGAGGTTCGTCGGGGCTTCTTGAAAGGAGTTGAAGGTCATGGCGTTGAGACCCATCGGCGGGACGGCGGAGGCGGCGGGCGCGGGCGAACTCTTCACAGCCCCTCTGCCGGAAGAGACGACGACGCAGGAGGCGGCCGTCGCGTCCGAAGCTGACACGCTGCGCGGCGAGCAGCGGTTCGTCGGCGCGGTGCGCGCGCGGGGTCTTCAGTCGCAACTCGCGGCGCAGGAGGCTCAGACTTCGCAGCAGACGCAGGAGCCGTCCGTCGAGTTCCGCGTCGAGGTGCCGCAGAACGGCGACGCGCGCGCCATGCGCGACGCGATCCTCAAAGGCCCGCCCTTCTACTACACCGACGCCGACATCAGCGCGCTCGAACAGTCCGGCCCGGGCGAGGAGTTCTACATCTCCGCGAGCGCGCACCCCGAGCGCTGGGCCACGCCCGCCGAGGTCAAAAGCTTCCCCGTCAGCGGCGGCCTGACGACCATCCCCGTGCGCGAGAGCCTCGTGCAGAGCCTCGTCGCCTTCCGCGCGCGGCGACGAGTCGAGCAGGCGACCGCGGGCATCACGGACGCGGCGCTGCGGCGGCAAGTCTCTGAACAACTCTTCGCCGTCCTGACCGGGCGCGGAGACCAGGGCGTGCGCGACGCCTTCGCGCTGAGCGAGTTGGCTAAGGGCGACACGTCCGGCTCGGGCGCGGTCACGGAGGCCATCCGCAAGGCCGCGGACGACCCGGCGGGCCGGCAGAACGCCGCGCTCCAATTCGCGCTCGCGCGCGCCAGCGCGTCCGAGGTGTTCGCGCGCCGCGGGAAGTTCTACGGCCCCTTCGACGACGCAAACGACTTCGCCGAGGCGCGCACGCGCGCGCTCGAAGCCGTCAGGCTCGCCGGCGGCCTCGACCCTTCGACGGGGCGCGAGCGCCCGGGCGCGGTCGTCAACCGCCAGCAGGCGGCGGCGCTGAACATGCAGGCGTCGCTCCTCTTCCGGCAGTTGGGCGACGAGTACGACGCGACGCAGCGCGAGATGATCGCGCGCTTCTACGAGTCGGACGACCAAGAGCGGCGCGCGGCCGCGACCGACACGTTGAACCTTTGGCCGACCATCCCGCGCTGGAAGCCTCCGGCGGACGGACGCAACTACGTCCGTCCCACGACCGAGGAGGAGAAGCGCCTGCGCGAGTTCGACGCGGAGTTCCGCGCCTCGCAGGAGGAGGAGCCTACGGGGTCGGGCGACGAGGGTCTGGAGAAGGCCAAGAACGCCCGGCGCACGCAGGAGTCGCGCATCATGAACCCCGGCACGCGGCAGCGCAGCGTGGAGGCGCCGGTGGACGAGGGGCAGGTCTACGTCGGCCGCACGGCGACCGACAGCGAGCGAGCGCGGAACGGCGAGCTGTTCACACGCCGCACCGGCACCGTCCGGCAGGTGAACGAGGAGGGCGTCGCCCGCGGCGCGGCGGTCGCGGGCGCGGTCGATCTCGTCAACACGGGGCTCGCCTACTACACGCTCTACCGCAAGACGCAGGAGCTCGAGCGCTACCAGGCCGAGCGCGTGCCGCTCGAAGCGGCGGCGAACAGGGCGACGAGCTACCCCGTCCCGCCCCGGCCGGAGAGGGTCGAGCAGATCGAGTCGGCGCTGCGGCAGAGGCTCGCCGCGACGACCGACGCGCAGGAGAAGGCGAGGCTCGAAGAGGCGCTGCGATTCATCCCCACGATGAGGGAGGCGAGCCGTGCTTTCTGGAACAGGTAGGCGGCGGGTCGTCTTCACCCACGCCTTCACCTCCGCACGCCTCGCGCTCCTCGCCGCGCTCTGCTGCTGCCTCGCCGCGGCGTGCGGGGGCGGGCGGCAGGAGGAGGGCACGCGCCACTTCGAAAAGGGCCGCGAGCTGCGCCGCGCGGGCGACCTCGCAGGGGCCAGGACGGAGTTCGAGCGCGCCGCCGAACTCATCCCCGACAGCGACAACGCGCACTACCTGCTCGGCCTCACGCTCGACGACCTGGGCGAGCAAGAGGCGGCGGGGAAGGCTCTCCGCAGGGCCTTGGAGCTGAACCCGACGCGCGCCGTCACACACCATTCTTACGGCAACGTCCTACGCCGTCTCGGTGACAACGCGGGCGACCTGCGCGAGCAGACCGAGGCCGTCCGGCTTGAGCCGGACAACGTCCCCTTCCTCGTCGCGCTCGGGTCGGCGCAGGAGCAGGCGGGCGACCAGGCCGCGGCGCAGACGAGCTTCGAGCACGCCGCCGCGCTCGACTCGGCGCCGCGCGTGCGGGCGACCGCCTACATGCGCCTCGGCTACCTTTTGGCCGCGCGCGGCGAGTACGCGAAGGCTTCGGACGCGCTGCGCCGCGGCCTCGAACTCGACCCCACGGACGACTACGCGCGCCAGAAACTGAAAGAGGTGGACGAGACGCGCGCCGCGGGCGGCGCGGGCGCCGGCACAGGCCCGCCACCCGCCCCCACGCCGCCCGGCAAGAAGTTCTGAGCCGCCGCACGGGCGGACGAAGTTCTCATTTACCAAACGAGGAGGGGTGAAGATGAACACGTACGTCTCACTGGCCGGCGAGGCCCTCTGGCTGATCCTGCTGCTGTCGCTGCCGCCGCTGCTGGCGAGCCTCGTCGTCGGGCTCGTCATCAGCCTGCTCCAGGCGCTCACGCAGGTGCAGGAGCAGACGATGACCTTCGTGCCCAAGATCATCGCCACCATCCTCGTCCTCATCATCACGGCCGGCTGGATGCTCGACACGCTCCGCGAATTCGCCGGCCGCGTCTTCGACACGATGCTGAAGGTGTGAAGGGCAGTTTTCAGTTAAGTACATTGCCTTAACTGAAAACTGAAAACTATTCAGCGATGGACGAATTCCTCCGCCTCCTTGAGACCGTCTTCCAGACCTTCGAGTTCGGGCAGAGCCCGCAGGCTTTCCTCGTGCTGGTGGGCTTAGCGTTCGCGCGGCTGCTGGCGTTCCTGGTCGTGGTGCCGTTCTTCGGCGGGGCGGCGGTGCCGGCGCGGGTGAAGGTGGCGACGGCGACCGCCTTCGTCGTCATCGTCTACCCTTCGCTCTCGGCCGGGTTGAAAGGGGGGGCGCTGGGTTTCGGCCCCGTCGGCTTCATCGCGCTGCTGGCGAAGGAGGCGTTCGTCGGCTTCACGCTCGGGTTCGTCGCCTCGCTCGTCTTCGAGGCCGTGCAGGTGGCCGGGCGCGTCATAGACTTCCAGCGCGGCTCGACGCTCGCCGAGCTGTTCGCGCCGCAGCTCCAGACGCGCGTCTCCGAGCTGGGGCAGTTCAAGCTCCAGCTCGCCATCGTCATCTTCCTCGGCATCGGCGCGCACCGCTTCTTCATCGACGCGCTGCTGCGGAGTTTCGAGCTGATACCCGCCACGACCTTCCCTCACCTCGAAGCGGGCTGGACGCCCGCGGCCGAGTTCATCACGCGCCTGACGGGCGGCGTCATCGGCATCGGCGTGCAACTGGCCGCGCCGGCGATGGTGGCGCTGCTTTTGACCGACCTCTTCTTCGGCCTCGTCAACCGCGTCGCGCCGCAGATCAACGTCTTCTTCCTCAGCCTCCCCGTCAAGATGGGCGTCGGCATCGCCGTCGTCCTCGTCTCGCTCCCCCTCTTCAAAGAGCGCTACATCTTCTACTTCAAAGAAGCCTACAAGGCTTTCGAGTTCATGATCCGCGCGCTCGCCGGCCTCTCGTGAATCACCGGAAACCTTTTCCGCCCGCCGCCGATAACCTAGACGAACGAGATTAGTCAGTCGGGGGGAGAGGCCATGTACGTGAGGGACGCGGGCGGTGTCGAACTCAACCTGAACGACGTGTCGCGGGAGCGCGCGGACGTGTTGACGACGGCCGACGTTGTTGACGACACGGGGGCGGGCGCGTCGAGCCGTACGGGCGAGCAGGACTTCGCGGCCAACGCGCTGCGGTTCGCGCTCTTCGGGTGGGTCGATCCGGCGGCGCGCCGGCAGACGCCCGACGTGCAGCAGAGCCTCGACAAGGTCTGGGAGGCTTACGGCCTCGGCTACGCGCAGGGCGGCGCGCGGGAACTCGCGCGGCAGTTGCGCGCGGGCGACGCGGACTTTCAGGCCGAGCTCATCCGGCGCCTGACTGAAGGGAATTCGGAGGCGGCCGTCCGCATCCTCCGCGCGGCCGGCGGCGAGCCCGTGCCTTACGGCGGCACGGAGCGCGTCTCGGCCTCCGACGGCTCGACGGTCGCGCGCGCCCTCGGCGCGGCCTACGACCGCGGCCTGCTCGGCGCGGACTTCGCCCGGCAGTGGGTGCAGGCCGAGGCCGACTACGTCAACCGCCCCGGCAACTTCGGCGACTGGCCCTACAACGAATATACCGGCAACCTCATCGCGCAGAGCGGCTCGTCGAGCCTGATGCGCGACTACGCCGACGCCTGCATCGAGCACGCCGCCGGCGCGCAGACCCCGAACGACCTCTACGTCCTCAACGGCGCCGCGCGCGCCATCGCGGGCGACCCCTCGGTGCTGACCGCAGTCCTCGGCAAGCTCGACGCCGGGCAGTACGCCGGCGGCCGCATCGACCTCGAACGCTTCCTCGGCACCATCAACACGCCCCGTGATTTAATCGGCGAAGACCCGAACCGCGCCGTGAACGGCGAGAGCCCCCTGGCCGCGCTCCTGAACGGCGCCGCCCGCATGCCGCGCGGCGAGCTTGAGCTGAAGCTCTTCACGACCGTCGCCTCGAACGAACACTTCTTCGACGGGCGCGGGGTGGCCGACGCGCTCGTGCGCCTCTACCAGAGCGATTCGCGCTACCTGACGGACAAGCTCATCGACACGTCCGTCACGCTCGACGGCGTCGTCACGCTCTCGCAGTTCTACCAGCGCACGCTCTTCAGCGCCGACTGCACGCTCAAAGACTCGCTCATCACGACCGCGACGGGGCTCGCGCGCCAGTACCGCGACGAGAACCGCCCGAACGAGCTGGGGCTGTTCGCCGGCACGGTCGCCAACGGCTTCCAGCTCGCCGTCAAGGAGGAGGACAAGCGCAAGGAGGCCGTCAAGAACTTCGTCGGCTTCATCTTCGAACTCGTCCCCGTGGGCGGGAAGCTGAAGGACATCTTCGGCAAGGCGCTCGGCTCCGTGGTCGGCGACCACATCGGCAAGCTCATCGCGGAGAAGGGCGTCGAGGGCGCGCAGGACGCGATCTCTGATTACCTCGTCGGCCAGTTGACCGAGGAGACCGGCCTCTTCGGCTGGGGCAACGGCTCGAAGCTCAAGAGCCGCAACGACGTGGACGAAATCCTGCGCGCGGCCTTCGACGTGCCGAACCTGCGCGACACAAACCCTTCGACGCCCGAGAACGACGGGCTCCAGTCTTACAACAACGGGCTGGGCACGGCCTACGACGCGCTCGAAGGCAGCGGCCTGCTGTAAGAGCTTCGATAAGAGTTTGTGAGGTGTGTGATGCTTCGACCCGTCGCCAACGTCGCGGAGAATCTGTTAGACCCGTTCGAAGACCTGGGCCGCTTCGCCGGCCACATGCTTAACCGCGCCGAGTCGGCGGGCGAAGGCGTCGCCGCGGGACTCTTCGAAGGCGCGGTCGGCCTCGCCGAAGGCTACGCCACGCGCGCGGGAATCATGACCCGCCCCGCCTTCGCACTGCTCGACGTGCTCTCTTCGCGCGGCTCGGACAGGGACTTCGACGGCCTCTTCGTCGGCGCGCGCGGGCGAACCTTTTCCCCCTCGACGCCGCTCGCACAAGTCCCGGGCGTGCTCCCGAGCGACGGCCGCGCGCCCGTCGGGACAATCGTCTACGTCAACGGCATCAACACCACGAAGGACGGGCAGTTCGGCAGTCTCCAACAGATCGCCGACCGCACCGGCGCGCGCGTCGTCGGCATCCACAACGCCACGCAGGGCGCCGTCGTCGATGTCATCCAGAGCGCCGGCGACACGCTCGACATCGGCCACAACCCGGCCGTGGACACGCTGGCCGACACCGTCTACACGGAGGTCACAAGCGGGCGCACGATTCACCTGATGGCGCACAGCCAGGGCGCTTTGATTACGAGCCGCGCGCTGACGGACGTTTACCAGCGCCTGCGCGTCGAGGACGGGCTCTCGCGGCGCGAGGCCGAGCGCGTCTTGGCGCGCGTCGAGGTCGAGACGTTCGGCGGCGCGGCCGGCTCCTACCCGGACGGCCCGCGCTACGTCCACTACGTCAACCGGCGCGACGCCGTGCCCGGCCTCTTCGGCCTCGGCCCCTTCGCCAACCCGCTCGTCCACCCCGGCCGCGGCGCCGTCGTGCACCGATTTAGTGAGGGGCACAACGCGCACGGCTTCGAAGAGACATACCTGCCCCGCCGCGTCCCCTTCGAGCAGGCGCGGCGCGGTGACTTTGATTGAACTGAGCTGACCCAACACCTCGCACGCCCGAACTCCTCGCGGACGGAGGTGGATGACTTGTACACCCGTGAATCGAGACTACCTTTCGCCGTCTACGCCTACGCCGCGAGCGTGCTCGCGCGCGGCCGGGGCGCGGACTGTCGCGGTGACGGCATGACGAGGAACGAGGCGGAGCAGATGCTGCGCGCGCTCGCCGGCGCGGGCGAGCGCCCCCCGCGCTTCGGCGCGGGCGACGTGACGGGCCTGATGCTCGGGCCGGCGGCGCTCTATTTCGAGTACGACGCCGCCCGCGGCGCGCTCAAGTGCGGCGCGCTCGTCTACCGCTTCCGCAACGCGCCGCGCCCCGGCGTGCTCGAAGATTTTTTGGAGGAGAACACGGGCGCGGGCGGCGGCCAGCTCGTCTACCGCGAGGAGACGCGCGCGCTTCTTTTGAGCCGCACCTACGCCGGGGCGGTGCCCGCCGAGGTGTTCGCCGAAGAGATGAAGAGGCTCGCCGCGGCGAGCCTCGGTTGGGGCGCGGAAGTGCTGGAACGCGTCGCCTCGCGTCACGAGCGCGGTGAAGAAGTTAAGCGGGGCGCGTGACACGTTATCTAACCACGGAGACACGGCGGGACAGCTCGAAGTTATAAGACATCGAGCTGTCCCGCCGTGTCTCCGTGGTTATTTGTACTCGACGCCGCGCGGGGTGATGACGACCGACTCGGGCGGGGCGCCGAGGACGGCCACAAAATTCTGCCGCCCCATCTGGCGCCACTGCCTCAAGCCCTCATGGTCGCCCGCCTGCTTGACGATGTTGAAGCCGGCGTCGATCCACGTCGCGGTGATGCCGTAGTCCTCGAACAACTCCTGCCGCTCGCGGTCGGACATCCGCTGGAAGGTCTCGTCCGTGGAGAAGAACTCGCGCAGGTGCTTGCGCAGTCCGTCGAGCTGCGCGTCGTCGAGCGGGACGCCGTCGTTGGCGGCGTAGTAGCCGGCCGTCACGAGGTACGCGGCCGCGCGCGCCACGTCGTTGGTGGGAAGGCCGGCCTGTTTGAGCCGGCCGCGGTAGTGCTCCAGAGCCTCGGAGAACATCGCCTCCAAACGCTTCTGCTCCTCGGGCGTGTCGCCCAGCGCGAGCGCCATGTTCCGCGGCGCGATCTGGTCGGCGACGGGGCGGAAGGTCACGCTCCCCGCGGGCGGCGTGGGCTTCGAAGACGGGAACGTGGAGGGGCGGGCGCCGGGCGCGCCGTTTGACGAGGACGACTGTCTCCTCTTCTCCAACGCGGCGCGCATGATTGCCCGGTCGGTCATCACCTGGCGCGTGCGGCTGTAGACGTTCGGGTTGTAGACCTTCGGCGTCGGGTAAGTGCGCTGCGCCGCCGTCGGCGACGGGAGTCCTGCGAGCGTGAACAGCGACACGACCCACAAAGTCCGCCCGAGTCTCTTTAACAAATTCTTTCGAGTCATTGGCCTCGCCCCGACCCTGAGACGCGCCCCGACTAGCTGACGGTTCGCCGCGAAGCACGGCGGCGCGCGTGCCGCCGCTGCCTCTTCCGCTTCAGGGCGGCGCGCGCGGCGGCGCGGTTGCTCATCGTCTGGCGCGTGCGGTTGTAGCGCCCGGGGTTGTAGACCCTCACGCGCTGCGCCAAAGCCTCCGCCGCGCCGCCGAGCAGAAGCAGGCAGGCGAAGACGAACGCCCCGAGCCTCCTCCTCAAAACCCTCTTCATCACGAAACCCCCTTTGCACGGACAGAGACAGACGGAAGCGCCCGGCCTTGCGTGGCCGGGGCGCGTCCGCCTGTCCGGGAGTGTGTCGCTCCTGGCGCGCGCTTACTTCATGTTGTTGGCGACCGCCATCAGCGCGTCGTGGCCGGCCTTGGCGATGTTCGACATCGCGTCGGCCTCCATGCTCTGCTCGTTGGCGGCCTGCTGGACGGCGAACCAGTACTTCTGCATCGCGTCGTTGTGGTTGATGATCTCGGTCTCGCTCGCGCCCTCGCGGAGGTCACCGGGTTTCTGTGGAATGCTGATGCCGCTCATGACACGCTCCTTTCGTTGGTACGGAACTGATGGCTCGTCTATTTGACCCCGGACGCCTTGAGCGCTTCGGCGATGCCGAGCGCCATGGCGCGCGCGCGGTTGGCGGCCGGGTCTGTCTCCCGCGGGTCGAGCGCGATGGCCTGCTTCAGGTCGGCCACGGCCGCGTCGGCCCGCCCTTGCTTGATGAAAATCTCCGCGCGGTTGACGTAGGGCGCGATCTCTTCGGGGTCGAGTTCGACCGCGCGGTCGAGGTGTCGCAGCGCTTCGTCGAAGCTCTCGGTGCGCGTCAGCAGCGCGCCCAGCGCCGAGTGCGCGGCGGCGCTCGAAGGGTCGATCTCGACCAGCCCCTCGAAGATGGCCTGCGCCTTGTCGAGGATGCCCTGCCGGTAGTACATCGCGCCCATCTGGCCCATCGCGCGGAACTCCTGCTCGGAGACGCCGAGCCGGCCGCGCAGAGAGCCCTGCCCGCCCTCGCCGTTCAAAGAACCTTGTCTTGTCGCCTTCCCTTCCATCTCTTCCTTCGGGTCAGACGGCCTGGCTGGACATCGCGAAGCGCCGGTTGGCCGAGACCATGGCGCCATTGTGCAACGTATCCTGCACGACGTTAAGCGCCGAGAAGAACTGTCCGAAGTCGCCCCGCCCTTCGCCCGCCGCCGAGTCGAACAGGCGGCCGAGCGTGTTCTCCGAGAGGATGTCGCCGAAGCAGCCGCCGCCGTCGAAGGCGCCGAGCGGCTGGAGCGACGCGACCTTGTTCATCCACGAGCTGTCGGTGAACTGCGCGACGAGGTTGAAAACGTCCTGGGCGGCGCCGACCCAGTTGCCGGACATGATGTCGGCCGTCAGCGCGAGCGCCTGCCCCAGCCACCCCATCCCGATGGAGTCGAAGAACTTGCCGAAGACGCTGTCGAAGATTTTTCCCAGTCCGAACATGGCCCGCCTCTCCTTCGCCTGCGGCGCGCGCAGCGCCTCTCTGACCCGTTTCGCTTAAATTATCGGCGGCCGCGCGGGAATGTTTCCTGCCGGGACGGCTCCGGGGCAGATTTTTTTTGATAAGATTCGCGGCGAGAATGATGACGCCGAACCGTCTATTCGAGGACTGGCTGGGGGGGCGCGCCTCTTTGGGCGCGGCGGGCGGGTGGACGGCCGAGGAGCTGCGCCTCGTCGCAGATATCGGTTACGCGCTGGCCGAGCAGGGGCGGCACGACGAGGCGGTCACGATCTTCGAGGGGCTGGCGGTGCTGGCGCCCGCGACCGCCTATTTCCAGTCGGCCCTGGGCGCCCTGTGGCTGCGCAAGGGCGAGCCCGCTCGCGCGCTCGAACACCTCGAAGCGGCGCTCGCCGCAGACCCCTCGGACGTGACGGCGCGCGTCAACCGCGGCGAGGCCGCGTTGCAGCTCGGCGACCGCGAGGCCGCCCGCCGCGACCTGCTCGCCGCGCTCGACATCGGCCCGCGCCCTCCGCAGGAAGGCTCCTCCCCCGCGCTCGTCCGCGCGCGCGCACTGCTCGCGCAGCTCAACCCCTGAAGTCTCCTTAAAAAATTCTCCCGGAGGCCGGAAACTTTTTCCCCGAATCGGCGATAACCGGGATGAACGGATATTTCCGCAGGGAGGGCGTGTGATGGCAGACCCGGTCTCAGGAATCGTGCAGGGCAACCTGTCGCAGCAGTTGGAGGGTCAGCGCTTCCAGCAGCAGCAGGGCGCCGGCGGGCGCTCGTTCGAGAGCGTCCTGCGGCAGCAGGAGGGGGACGGCGGTCGCACGCCCGTCGCGCCGCAGCAGACACAGGCGCCCGCCTCCGTCTCCGGCGCGAAGATCGAGCAGATGCGGCTCGACCTCATGCAGCGCGTGGGGCGCCTGCCGCCCGGCTCGCCGAACGTCAACGCGCTGCTGCCCGAGCTGCTCGACTCGCGCACGCGGCTCGGGATGCTGCACGACGTGATCTCGAAGTCGAACGCGCCGGGCTCGACGGGGCCTGACCTGCGCGGCCGCTTCGGGCAGAT
>JAFAVK010000109.1 GCA_019242475.1 Acidobacteriota bacterium
GAGAACGGCGGGCACCACCGGGACGAGCCGCGCGTCGCGCACACGAACAACCAGCCGCGCCGCCCCTTCCAGCAGCGCGAGCCGCGCCAGCAGCACGCCCCCGTCCGCAGCGCGGAGCCGGAACAGTCGTAGTAAGTGATGAGTGATGAGTGATGAGTGATGAATATCTCAACGGAGCGATATTCATCACTCATCACTCATCACTCATCACTTAATTGATATGAACGTAGCGATCATCGTCGCCGCCGGGCGGGGGAGCCGGGCGGGCGGCGCGCGGGCCAAGCAGTTCCGGGAAATCTCCGGCATCCCAATCATCATCCACACGCTCTCGCGGTTTGAGTTGTGCGAGACGATTCAGGAGGCGGTCGTCGTCCTGCCCGGGGACGCGCGCGAGGAGTCCCTTGCGCTCGCCGCGCGTCACGGCCTGCGCAAAGTCTCGCGCGCCGTGGAGGGCGGCGAGACGCGCGCCGAGTCGGTCTGGCGCGGCCTGCAAGCCTTGCCCGGGGAAGGCGTCGAGGTCGTCGCGGTGCACGACGGCGTGCGCCCCTTCGTCACGCCCGCTGAGATAGACCGCACGGTGCGCGCGGCCGAAGAGCACGGCGCGGCCGTCCTCGCCGCGCCGGCCGTCGAGACGTTGAAGGAGGTCGAGGGCGGCCGCGTCGTCCGCACGCTCGAACGCGCGCGGCTGTGGCACGCGCAGACGCCGCAGTGCTTCCGCCTCGGACTCCTGCGCCGCGCCTACGAGCAGCCCGGCGCGCTCGGCGCGGATGTCACGGACTGTGGCGCGCTGGTCGAACGGCTCGGCGAGTCCGTCTACGTCGTCGAAGGCGGGGCCGACAACATCAAGATCACAACCCCGCGCGACTTCGCGATAGCCGAAGCCTTGATGAATAAGTTCAGGTATCAGGGTTGAGAGACCGCCGCCGATTCTGAGCCTTGAACTTTCAGTTTTGAGTCATGTTCAGAATCGGCATCGGGCACGACACGCACAGGCTGGCGGAGGGGCGGCCGCTCGTGCTGGGCGGGGTGACGGTCGAGTCGGAGCGCGGGGCGGAGGGGCATTCGGACGCGGACGCCTTAGCGCACGCGCTGACCGACGCGGTGCTCGGGGCGATGTGCGAGGGCGACATCGGGCAGCACTTCCCAGACAACGACCCGCGGTGGCAGGGCGCCGACAGTTTGCAACTGCTCGCGCGCGTGATGTGGCTGGCGAGCGAGCGCGGCTACCGCGTCGTCAACGCCGACGCGACGGTCTTGATCGAGCGCCCGCGCCTGCGCCCGCACGTCCAGGAGATGCGCCAGAGGCTCGCCGAAGTGCTCGGCGTCGGCGTCGATTGCGTCAGCGTCAAGGCCAAGTCGGGCGAGGGGCTCGACGCCGTGGGCGAGTGGCGCGCCGTGACCGTGCAGGCCGTCGTCCTCCTCGAACGCACGTGAACGACAAACGGACGGGTCGCATGCGGGGAACCGCCGAGGTCAGAGGGGCCGGCTTTCACTTCGAGCTTGCGGGCGAAGGGCGTCCGCTCGTGCTGCTGCACGCGGGAATCTGCGACGGCAGGATGTGGGACGGACAGTTCGACGCGCTCGCGCGGGGCCGCAGGGTGCTGCGCTACGACCGGCGCGGCTTCGGCCGAACCACGCAGGGCGCCGGCGCCTTCTCCCACGTCGAAGACTTGAAAGCCCTGTTGAGTTATTTGGGTCTCGGGCGCGTGACGCTCGTCGGCTGTTCGCAGGGCGCGAAGATTGCGCTCGACTTGGCGCTGAAGCATCCCGAGTCGGTTGACTCGCTGGTGCTCGTCGCCCCGGCCGTTTCGGGGTACGCGCACGCGTCGCCGCCGCCGCCGCGGTACGAGGAGATAGAGCGTGCCGGCGCGGCGGGCGACATCGAGCGCGTCAACGAGTTGGAGCTGCAAACCTGGGTTGACGGCCCCCGGCGCTCGCCGGGCGAGGTTGACCGGGCCGTGCGCGAGGTGGTGCGCGAGATGAACCGCGCCGCGCTCACCTCGTCCGCGGGCGAGGAGCTGCCGCCGGGCGTCAGCGCGGCCGCGCGGCTCGGAGAGGTTCGGGTGCCGACGCTGGTCGTCGTGGGCGACCTCGACACGCCGCGGACGGTCGAGGCGGCGCACGCGCTGGCGGGAGGCGTCCCCTTCGCGCGGCTCGAAATCATAAAGGGGACGGCGCACCTGCCGAACATGGAGCGGCCCGAAGAGTTCAACCGGCTCGTCCTCGAATTTCTGGACGGCCCCGGCGGCGGGTCTGAAGACCGATGAGTATGCGTCCGCAAGAGATCATCAGGAAGAAGCGCGACGGCGGGGAGCTTTCGCGCGAGGAGATCGCGTCGTTCGTGCGGGGCGTCGTGGACGGCTCGTGGGCCGACTATCAGGCGTCGGCGCTGTTGATGGCCGTCTACCTTTCGGGGATGACGACCGGCGAGATGGAGGCGCTGACGCAGGCGATGCTCGGTTCGGGCGAAGTCCTGGACTTCTCGGACGTGCCGCTCCCGAAGGCCGACAAGCACTCGACGGGCGGCGTCGGCGACAAGACTTCGCTCGTCATCGCGCCGCTCGTCGCGGCGTGCGGCGTGGCCGTGCCGATGATCTCGGGGCGCGGCCTGGGCCACACGGGCGGCACGCTCGACAAGCTCGAAGCGATAGAGGGTTACCGCGTCCACCTCGGCCTGCCGGAGTTCCGACGCATCTTGAAATCCGTCGGGTACGCGATGATGGGGCAGACCGCCGAGATCGCGCCCGCCGACAAAAAACTCTACGCCCTGCGCGACGCGACCGAGACGGTCGAGTCCATCCCGCTCATCGTCGCCTCCATCATGTCGAAGAAGCTCGCCGCGGGCCTGGGCGCGCTCGTGCTCGACGTGAAGACGGGCAGCGGCGCCTTCATGCGCGACGAGGGGCGCGCGAAGGCCCTGGCGCGCGCGCTCGTCCGCACGGGGCACTCGTGCGGCGTCCAGACCGAGGCGCTTTTGACCGACATGAGCCAGCCGCTCGGCGCGGCGGTCGGCAACGCCAACGAGGTGCAGGAGTGCGTCGCGATCATGCGCGGCGAGTCGGGCGACGAGGCGCGCGACGTGCGCGATTTGTCGCTCGAGCTGGCCGCGCGGATGGTCGCGCTCTCCGGCGTCGTGGCCTCGCTCGAAGAGGCGCGCGCGAAGGTCTCCAGGGCGTTGGAGTCGGGCGCGGCGCTCGAACGCTTCCGCCGCAACGTCGAGGAGCAGGGCGGCAACCCGCGCGTGTGCGACAGCCCTCAAATGCTTATGGACTTGACGGTCGAGGAAGTCAGGGTAGAATCCGAGCACGCGGGCTACGTCGAGGCGATTGACGCGGCGGAGGTCGGCCGCGCGGTGGCCGCCGTCGGCGGCGGCCGCGCGCGCGTCGAGGACAGGATTGACCCGGCGGTGGGCTATCTGGCGCGCGCGCGCGTCGGGCAGCAGGTGAGCGCGGGCGAACCGCTCGGCCTGCTCTACTGCCGCGCGGGCTCGCACGCGGAGGCGGCCGCCGCGCGCATCCGCGCCGCCTACACGGTCGGCGAGGCGGCACCCGTTCACGTCCCGGAACTCATCAAGGAAGTAATCGCGCAATGAAGTTGAAAGTGTTGCTGGTCGCCGTCCTTGTGTGCTCACTCCTGCTCGCGGGCACCTCCTGCCGGCAGGAGATACGCGCCGACGAGAAGGGCAAAGTCCGCGTCGGCATCGTCTTCGACATCGGCGGCAAGGACGACCGCTCCTTCAACGCCGCCGCCTACGACGGCGTCAAGTGCGCCGAGACCGGCCGCCACCCGGACGGCAAGCCGTGCGACAAGCCGAGCCTCGGGATCATGCTGCGCGACGTGGAGCCGGGGAACCCGACCTCGATTGAGCCGGCGATGCGTGCGTTCGCCGAGCGCGGCTACGACCTCATCATCGGCGTCGGGTTCGCGCAGGCGCCCATCATGGAGATCGTGGCGAAGGACTACCCGAACATCAACTTCGCCATCGTGGACGGCGCGAGCACCCTGCCGAACGTCGCCTCGCTCGTCTTCAAAGAGCACGAGGGCTCCTACCTCGTCGGCATGATCGCCGCGAAGGAGTCGAAGACGGGCGTGCTCGGCTTCATCGGCGGGATGGACATCGGGCTCATCCACCGCTTCGCCGTCGGCTACGAGGAGGGCGCGAAGGCCGCGCGCCCCGACGCGCAGGTCATCGTCAACTACGTCGGCGTCACCGACGGCGCCTGGAACAACCCGGGCAAGGGCAAGGAGCTGGCGCTCGCGCAGATCGGCAAGGGGGCGGACGTCATCTTCACCGCCGCGGGCAACTCCGGCCTCGGCGCCTTCGACGCCGTCGAGCAGGCGGGCAAAGACGCGCAGGGGCACGCGACTCACTTCGTCATCGGCGTGGACTCGAACCAGAACGGCGTCAAGCCGGGCTTCGTCCTGACGAGCATGGTCAAGCGCGTGGACAACGCCGTCTACCAGATCGTCTCCGACGTGGTGAACAAGAAGTTCAAGGGCGGCTTCCACACCTACGGCGTCGAGTCCGACGGCGTCGGCTACGCGATCGATCAGTTCAACCAGTCGCTCATCCAGCCCGACGTGATCCAGCAGGCCGAGGAGGCCAAGCGGAAGATTATCTCCGGGGACATCAAGGTCACGGACGCGATGTTGAAGTAGCCGTGCTGGCCGGGGAGAGAGAGCTGTACCAGCGCTTCGTCGCTTACGACGACGAGGAGCTGCTGCGAATCCTGACCGTCGAGCGCGCGCAGTATCGCAGCGAGGCGCTGGCGGCGGCCGAGTTGGTCTTGATGCATCGCGGCGTGGCGCCGCCGACGTTCTTCCACGCGCCGGGGCCGACGGCGGTGGTCGCGCCGCCCGCCGCACCACAGGGCCGGGGGGCGGGGCCGGGGAGCCCCTACGAGTTGCCCGACCTGTGCGTTGACGCGCTGTTCTTCTTAATAGCCGCCTGGGGCTGGAAGAAGTTGTGGGATTGGACGGAGGCGCCGAACTGGGGCGGGCCGCTCGGCAGTGTCGCCTACTGGGTTTTGACTTTCGCGTTTCTCTGCTCGATCTACTCTCTGCGCCGGAAGTGGAGGGCGAAGGAGTGGTGAGACGAGCCGCTCATACACATGCTTGAACTCAGGGCCATCACGAAACGTTTCGGCGAGGTGCTCGCCAACGACCACATCGACATCAAGGTCGAGCCGGGGACGATTCACGCCATCGTGGGCGAGAACGGGGCGGGGAAGTCCACGGCGATGCGCATCGCCTACGGCTTCTACACGGCCGACTCGGGCGAGATTCTGGTGGACGGCGAGCCGCGCCAGATACAGACGCCGCACGACGCCATCCGCCTCGGCATCGGCATGGTGCACCAGCACTTCATGCTGGTGGACACGATGACCGTGGCCGAGAACATCGTGCTCGGCGCGGAGCCCGGCTCGGCCGCCGCGATAGATTTGGCGAAGGCGTCCGAAGAGATACGCGCGCTCTCGAACGAGTTCCGCCTCTCGGTTGACCCGCACGCGCTCGTCCACGACCTCTCGGTCGGGCAGCAGCAGCGCGTGGAGCTTCTGAAAGCGCTCTACCGCCACGCGCGCCTCCTCATCCTCGACGAGCCGACGGCGGTGCTGACGCCGCAGGAGGTCGAAGAGTTCTTCGCCATCCTCCGGCGCATGCGCGAGCAGGGCAAGACCGTCATCATCATCACGCACAAGCTCTCGGAGGTGCTCGCCATCTCGGACGACGTGACCGTCATGCGCGACGGCCGCGTCGTCGGGCGCGTCAAGACCGCGGAGACGGGCGCGGCCGAGCTGGCGCGCATGATGGTCGGCCGCGACGTGCTGCTGCGCGTCGAGAAGCCGGACGCCAAACCCGGCGAGACCGTGCTGAGCGTGCAGCGCCTGTCGGTCTCGGTGGCGGGCGGCGAGCGCGGCCTGCGCGACGTGTCGTTCGAGGTGCGCGCGGGCGAGATCGTCGGCGTCGCGGGCGTCGAGGGGAACGGCCAGACGGAGCTGATCGAGGCGCTCGCGGGGCTCGTCCCGCCGGCGCGCGCCGGCGGCGAAGTCCTCTTCCGCGGGCGCGACATCACGAAGGCGAACGCGCGCGACCGCTACGAGATGGGCATCGCGCACGTCCCCGAAGACCGGCACCGGCGGGGGCTGCTGCTCGACTTCGACCTGTCGGAGAACTCGATCCTCGGCCTCCATTATCGTAAGCCGGCCGTGAGCGCCGGGCCGCTGCTCGACCTGCGCGGCATCCGCGCCCGCGCGCAGGAGATCATCCGCGACTTCGACGTGCGGCCCGCGAACCCCGACCTGCCGGCCCGCGCCCTTTCGGGCGGCAACCAGCAGAAGCTCATCATCGGCCGCGAGTTCGGCCTGAACCCCAAGCTCTTGCTCATCTCGCAGCCGACGCGCGGCGTGGACATCGGCGCCATCGAGTTCATCCACCGCAAGCTGGTCGAGCTGCGCGACGAGGGCTGCGCCATCCTCCTCGTCTCCGCCGAGCTGGAGGAGGTCACCTCGCTCGCCGACCGCCTGCTCGTCATCTACCACGGCCGCATCGTCGGCGAGGTTGACCCGAAGCGGGCCACCCAGGAAGAGATCGGCCTCCTGATGACGGGGGGCGGAAAGGCAAATGCGGAATGATGAGTGATGAGGGATGAATTAACTACGGTCTTCAATTCATCACTCATCACTCATCATTCATCACTCAGACTATGAAACTTCTCCGCGAACTCCTTTTCCCCGTCATCGCCGTGGTGGTGGCGTTCGTCGTGGGCGGCGTCATCGTGTGGGTCATCGGCGACAACCCGTTCGAGGTCTACGGGCTTTTGCTGGGGAGCGCTCTGACGTGGCCCGACGGCATCGGCTACACGCTCTTCTACGCGACGCCGCTCATCTTCACGGGCCTCGCGGTGGCCGTCGCCTTCCGCTGCGGGCTCCTGAACATCGGCGCCGAGGGGCAGCTCTACGTCGCCGCGTTCGCGTGCGCGTGGGTCTCGATTAAGTTGGGCGGGACGGTCATCAAGGACTTCTCCGGCGCGCCGATCGGCTACGGCTGGGTGAGCCTGCCGGCGGTGGTGCTGGTGCCGTTGGCGGTGCTGACGGCGATTCTCGTCGGCGGGGCGTGGGGCGCGATTCCGGGCTGGCTCAAGGCGCGGTTCGGGGCGCACGAGGTCATCACGACCATCATGATGAACTTCATCGCCGTCGCGCTCGTCAGCTACTTCACGCAGTACTACTACAAGGCGCCGGGCGACCCCATCATGGAGAGCGTGCCCGTCGGCGAGGCCGCGCACATCCCGCGCCTCGGGGCGTTCGTGCCGGGGCTCCCCGAACGTCTGCCGCTCAACGTCGCGTTCCTGCTGGCGCTGCTCGCGTGCGCGCTCGTCTACGTCTTCCTCTGGCGGACGAAGTGGGGTTACGAGATCAGGGCCACGGGCGCGAACCCCTCGGCGGCGGAGTACGGCGGCATCAGCGTGCGCAAGCAGATCGTCCTGGCGATGGCGGTGTCGGGCGCGCTCGCCGGGATGGTCGGCATCAACGAGGTGCTCGGCTACCGCTACCGCTACTACGACAGCTTCTCCGACAACTACGGCTTCACGGGCATCGCCGTCGCGCTGCTCGGGCGCAACCACCCGGTCGGGGTCGTGCTGGCGGCGCTGCTCTTCGGCATGTTGCAGCGCGGCGGCATCTTCGTGGACGCCTTCTCCGTGCACGTCTCGAAGGACTTGGTGCAGGTGTTGCAGGGCGTCGTCATCCTCTTCGTCGCGGCGGAGCTTCTCTTCCGCGGGCCGTTCGGCCGCTTCGGCCTGCTGAAGAGGTCGAAAGTATGAATAACATCTTCAACGTCGGGCTTCTCCTGTCGGCGATGCGTTTGGCGACGCCGCTGCTGCTGGCGGCGCTCGGCGGGCTCTTCTCCGAGCGCTCGGGCGTCATCAACATCGCGCTCGAAGGGCTGATGCTGGCGGGCGCGTTCACGGCCGCCGCGGTGACCTGGTACGCGGGGAGCCCCTGGGTGGGGCTCGCCTCGGCGGTGCTGGCGGGGGCGGCCATCGCCGGCATCCACGCCCTCGCGTGCATCCGCTACCGCGCCGACCAGGTCGTCTCGGGCACGGCCATCAACATCCTTCTGACCGGCGTGCCCGCGCTCCTCTCCGGCGCCTTCTTCCTCTCGACGGGCTCGACGCCGCAGGTGCCGAAGGAGCAGTTGATGCCGTACACGCCCATCGTCATCGCGGCCGTGCTCGTGCCCCTGACCTACTACGTGCTCTACTACACGCCGTTCGGCCTGCGCCTGCGCGCGGTGGGCGAGAACCCGGAGGCGGCCGACGCGGCGGGCGTCAGCGTCAACGGGATGCGCTACGCGGCGGTGCTCATCTCGGGCGCGCTCGCGGGCATCGGCGGCGCCTACCTCTCCATCGGCCAGTCGTCTCTCTTCACGCGCAACATGAGCGCCGGCCGCGGCTTCATCGCGCTCGCCGCGCTCATCTTCGGCAAGTGGCGCCCCGTCCAGACGATGCTCGCCTGCCTCCTCTTCGGTTTCACCGAGGCCGTCGCCATCCAGCTCCAGGGCGTGCACCTCTTCGGCGGCGAGGAGATACCGACGCAGTTCGTCCAGATCATCCCCTACGTGCTGACCATCGTCGTCCTCGCCGGCTTCATCGGCACCTCGCGCGCCCCCCGCGCCCTCGGCATCGCGTACCAGAAGGAGAAGTAGGCAGTAGGCAGATGGCAGTAGGCAGTAGTAAAGTAGTCACACGCGGAAACCCTGAAACAAGCTTTTACGAAAAGATTCTTGACGGCCGATAGCGCGGCGGCGGAGATTTTCTAAAACTGCCATCTGCCATCTGCCTACTGCCTACTGACCTATGGCTCTCTCGCTCAGGCCCGAACACCTTAAGCGCTACAAGGACATGGCGCTGCTGCTGATGCGCTACGGCCGCGCCGACCTCGTCCGCAGCGCCGGGCTCGAAGAGGCCATCGAGGGCTCGCAGCCCGACGTGCAGGTCGAGCCGGCGAAGTTGGAGGCGCTCGCCACCGACATCGAGCGCATGGGGCCGACCTTCATCAAGCTCGCGCAGCTCCTCTCGACGCGCGCCGACCTCCTGCCCCAGCCCTACATCGAAGCCCTCACGCGCCTCCAGGACAAGGTCGAGCCCTTCCCGTTCACCGAGGTCGAGCAGATCGTCGCCAACGAGCTGGGCGTGCGCATCTCGAAGGCCTTCTCCTACTTCGAGTCCAACCCCATCGCCGCCGCCTCGCTCGGCCAGGTGCACCGCGCGGCTTTGCGCGACGGCCGCGAGGTCGTCGTCAAGGTGCAGCGCCCCGGCATCCGCGAGGAGATGTCGAAGGACATGGACGTGCTCTCCGACATGTCCGCCTTCCTCGACTCGCACACCGAGGCGGGCCGCAAGTACGAGTTCACGCCGCTCCTCGAAGAGTTCCGCAAGAACCTCCTCCGCGAGCTTGACTACCGTTTGGAGGCGCGCAACCTCGTCATCTTCGCCAACAACCTGCGCGAGTTCGACCGCATCGTCGTGCCGCAACCGGTCGAGGACTACACCACGTCGCGCGTGCTGACGATGGACTACATCAGCGGCAAGAAGATCACGAAGCTCTCGCCGCTCGCCAAGATCGACATCGACGGCTACCAGCTCGCGCTGCACCTCTTCCAGGCGTACCTCCACCAGATTCTGATCGACGGCTTCTTCCACGCCGACCCGCACCCGGGCAACGTCTTCCTCACCGACGACCACCGCATCGCCCTCATCGACCTCGGCATGGTCGCGCGCATCGCGCCGCGCCCGCAGGAGAATTTGATCCAACTCCTGCTCGCCATCAGCGAGGGCAAGGGCGACGACGCGGCCGACATCACCATCAAGATGGGCGAGGCCAAGCCCGGCTTCGACGACAAGATGTTCCGCCGCGCGGTCGCCGACCTCGTGCTCGAGAACCAGAACGCGCAGCTCGAGAACCTCGACTCGGGCCGCGTCGTCCTGCGCATCCAGCAGATCGCGGGCGAGTCGAACTTCCGCCTGCCGACCGAGTTCACGATGATCGCCAAGACGCTCCTCAACCTCGACCAGGTCGTCCACACGCTCGACCCGAGGTTCGACCCGAACTTCGCCATCCGCGCCTACGCCGACGTGATCATGGAGCGCCGGTTCCGGAAGAGCCTCTCGGCCGGCAACCTCTACGGGACGGTGCTCGAGCTGAAGGAGTTCGTGGACAAGCTGCCGGGGCGCGTCAACCAGCTCGTGGACACCCTGACGACGAACGGCATCCGCATCGACGCCGACGTGATCGACGAGCACAGCCTGCTCGCCAGCCTCCACAAGATAGCGAACCGCATCACGGTCGGGCTCCTGCTCGCGGCGCTCATCGTCGGCGCGGCGCTGATGATGCGGGTCGAGTCCACTTGGACGATTCTCGGCTACCCGGCCATCGCCATCATCTTCTTCCTGCTGGCGGCCATCGGCGCGGTCGTGTTAGTTTTCAACATCATGTTCTTCGACGAAAAGGATAAGGGCGACCAGGATAAGAAGCCTTGACGACGACACAGGAGAGCCAAAATCCGGAGACGCTTTACGAGCGCGCCGAGCACGCCGCGCGCTTCATCCACGCGCGTGCGGGCGAGGACGTGCGCGTCGCCCTCGTCCTGGGGAGCGGGCTCGGCGCCTTCGCCGACGCGCTGGAGGACGCGCGGGCCATCTCCTACTCGGAGATTCCCGGCTTCGCGCGCCCGACCGTCGAGGGGCACGCCGGTCGCCTCGTCGTCGGCCGCGCCGCCGGCACGACCGTGGCCGCGATGCAGGGGCGCTTCCACTTCTACGAGGGCTACACGCTCGAAGAGGTGACGTTCCCCATCAGGGTTTTAGGTCTGCTCGGCGCGAAGAGCCTCGTCGTGACGAACGCGGCCGGCGGCCTGAACAACTCCTACGAGCAGGGCGCGCTCATCCTCATCAGCGACCATCTGAACCTGATGGGCACGAACCCCCTGCTCGGCAAGAACGACCCGCGCTTCGGCCCGCGCTTCCCGGACATGACCGAGGTCTACGACCGCGAGTACCAGGAGGCGACCATCGCCGAGGCGCACGCGATGGGGCTCGAACTCCGGCGCGGCGTCTACGCGGCCCTGACCGGCCCGTCCTACGAGACGCCGGCCGAGATCCGCATGCTGCGCCTGCTGGGCGCCGACGCCGTCGGCATGAGCACCGTCCCCGAGGCCATCGTCGCGCGCCAGATGGGCCTGCGCGTCCTCGGCCTCTCCTGCATCACCAACATGGCCGCCGGGGTGCTGGACAAGCCCATCAACCACGAGGAGGTCATCGAGACCGGCGAGCGCGTCCGCGAGACCTTCGCGGAGCTGCTGCGCAGGGTCATCCCGAAGTTGCAATAACGAGTTGCACCGAGGCGACAGATGATAATCGGAATTTGCGGAGGCACGGGTTCGGGTAAGACCACGGTGGCGAACCGGATTCTCGAATCGGTGAGCAAGGGCGAGGTCGTCTTCCTCCAGCAGGACTCGTACTACCGCAACCTCGACCAGTTGCCGCTCGACATCCGGAACGTCGTCAACTTCGACCACCCGGGCGCCATCGACAACGACCTCCTCGTCGAGCACCTCCGCGCGCTCAAGGCCGGCGGGGCCGTCGAGATTCCGCTCTACGACTTCAAGACGCACTCGCGCCGCGCGGAGACTCTGCACGTCGAGCCGCAGCCGATCATCATCATCGAGGGCATCCTCATCTTCGCCGAGCAGCGCCTGCTCGACGAGATGGACATCAAGGTCTACGTGGACACGCCCGACGACATCCGCTTCATCCGGCGCCTGCGCCGCGACGTGGCCGAGCGCGGCCGCACGGTCGATTCGGTCATCGACCAATATCTTTCAACCGTCCGCCCGATGCACACGCAGTTCGTCGAGCCGTCGAAGCGCTGCGCCGACGTCATCATCCCCGAGGGCGGCCACAACCTGGTAAGCATCAGCCTCATCTCGGGGCGCATCCGCGAAAGGCTCGCCGACGCGCGCCGCACGCGCGCCGAAGGAAAAGCGGTCGGCGTCGGCCTGCGCGTCGAGCAGGGAGGGTAAGTGAGTAAGTTGGATTTACAAGAGATCATCAAACTGGCGACCGACGCGCGGCAGTGCGCGCTGGCGCGCTACTCGAACTTCTGCGTCGGCGCGGCGCTCGAAGCCGAAGGCGGCGTCTACACGGGCTGCAACGTCGAGAGCGCGGCCTACGAGCAGACCATCTGCGCCGAGCGCGTCGCCATCTGGAAGGCGCTCTCCGAGGGCGAGCGCAAGTTCCAACGCCTCTGCGTCGTCGTGGACACCGAGCGCCTGACGCCACCGTGCGGCGCGTGCCGCCAGGTCATCTGGGAGTTCTGCGGCGACATCCCCGTCGTCCTCGCCAACCTGCGCGGCGACACCGAGACGTTCCAGATGCGCGAGCTGCTCCCGCACCCCTTCGACGCGGGCTTCCTCGAAGAGACCGGCGCCGAGAAGAAGTGACCCCGGAGGGGCGGCCGGCGGTTCTCGTTCCCGCGTGGTGTTTATGCGATTCGGGGCCTTCCTCCTCCTGGCGCTCGCGCTCGTCCCGACGGCCGCGGCGCGGCAGAAGAGCAAGTGGGTGCGCGTCTACACCTTCGACGACGCCGTCATCGAGATGGAGGAGATCAACCTCTCGTTCGGCAACTTCGGGCGCGTGAGGTTTCGCACGGTCTTCGACAAGCCGCGGCCGCTGCCCGGCAAATCCGACGTGCTGTATAAGACGCTCGTCGAGGACTTGGAGATTCAGTGCAAGGAGCGCGAGTACCGCCTCTCGACGGCGGTCTACCTCGACCGGAAGGGCGCGGCCGTCTACGTCTACAAGGCCAGAGGGGACGAGGACTGGGAGGAAGTGAAGACGCACATGATGCTGAAACTCCTCGACCCCGCGTGCCGGATGATCGAGAAGAAGAAAGTTTAGTGACCCCCTGATATGAGCAGACAACTCCTTCGCCTGTTCGTCGCCTGCGCCCTGTGCTTGCAGGCGGTGCTCTTCGCCGCCGCCGCCCCGGCCGCCGCCCAGAGGCCGCGGCGCGTTGACCTCGTCGTGAGCGGCGGGACGGTCGTGACGATGGACGCGCACAGGCGCGTCATCGAGGACGGCGCGGTCGCGGTCGAGGGCGGGCGCATCGTCGCCGTCGGGACGCGGGGCGAAATCGCCGGGCGCTTTGCGGCGCGCGCGGTCATCGACGCGCGCGGGGCCGCCGTCATCCCCGGCCTCATCAACGGCCACACGCACGTCCCGATGTCCCTCTTCCGAGGGCTCGCCGACGACCTCGACCTCAACGAGTGGCTGACCAAGTACATCTTCCCGGCCGAGGCCAAGAACGTCACGGAGGAGTTCGTCCGCGCGGGCACGCAGCTCGGCCTCGCCGAGATGATCCGCGGCGGGACGACCACCTACTGCGACATGTACTACTTCGAGGACGCCATCGCCGAGGAGACCGAGCGCGCGGGCGTGCGCGGCCTGCTCGGCGAGACCGTCATCGACTTTCCCGTCCCCGACAACAAGACCTGGCCCGACGCGATGCGCTACACCGAGCGCTTCGTCGCGCGCTGGAAGGGAAATAAGTTAATCACCGCGGCCATCGCGCCGCACGCGCCCTACACGGTGTCGGAGGCGCACCTGCGCGAGGTGCGCGCCTTCTCCGACCGCACGGGCGCGCCCGTCGTCACGCACGTCGCCGAGACGCGCAAGGAGGTCGCGGACATCACGCGCGACCACGGCGCGAGCCCCGTCGAGTACCTCGCCCGCATCGGCTTCCTCTCGCCGCGCGACGTGTTCGCGCACACCGTCCACCTGACCGAGAATGAGATAAATTTGCTCAAGCAGAACGGCGTCGGGTCGGTTCACAACCCGCAGTCGAACATGAAGCTCGCGTCGGGCGTCGCGCCCGTGCCGCAGCTGCTCCGGGCGGGCGTGGCCGTGGGGCTCGGCACCGACGGCGCGGCGTCGAACAACGACCTCGACATGTGGGAGGAGATGGACACGGCGGCGAAGCTGCACAAGCTCTCGTCCGGCGACCCGAAGGTCATCACGGCCGAGGAGGCTCTGGCGCTGGCGACCATCGGGGGCGCGCGCGCTCTGCACATGGACGCCGACATCGGCTCGCTCGAAGAGGGGAAGCGCGCGGACATCGTCGTCGTCGGCCTGGACGCCCTGCACCAGACGCCGCGCTACAACATCTACTCGCACCTCGTCTACGCGACGAAGGCTTCGGACGTGCGCACGGTCGTCATCGAAGGGCGCGTCGTCATGCGCGAACGCCGCCTGCTCACCCTCGACGAGGCGCTCATCAAACAGAAGGCGCGCGCCATCCGCGAGCGGGTCAGCCGGAGCCTTGCCGGGAAGTAACAAGGCAAAAGGCACAAGGTCGGACGCGCTACGCGCGAAGAACTTCAATTAAATCTTTGCTCTTTTCACTTTTGCCTTTTGCCCTTTGCCTTTTGCCTTCCTGCCTTCCTTCGGGGCATAATGGGCGCCTAAATTGTCGTGTGGTCTCAGGCGAGCGTTGTTGCTCGCTTTTGAGTTTACGGAGTTATTTGTAGTGAATTCATCTCGCCAGTTATCCCCTAACAGTCTGTCAGTCGGCATCATCCTCTTTCTGTCGCTCGGCGCCGCCGCGCCCCTCTTCGCTCAGGCCCAGACCCAACAGCCCACGCCCGAGGCACATGTCTCGACGGAGGCCGTCGTCGAGCCCACGCCCGCGCCCGACCCCGCGGCGGCCGAGGCCGAGGCCACGCAGAAGCGCCTCAACCGCGCCCGCTCGCTCGCGGCCATCGGCAAGCTCGCGGCCGCCGCCAACGAGCTTGAGAGCGTGCGCTCCGCGTCGAGGGATGAGTCGGTCAAGGACGTGGCGCGGCTGCTCCTGATGGCGATCTTCGTCGAGATGCCCGACTACCAGCGGGCGGGGGCTCTGCTCGAAGAGGCTTTCAACGAGCGGCCGGCGAACCGGGCCGGCGACTCCGCGACGCAGTTCTACTTCGCGCTGGCCGGCCAGACCGTCAACGCCGTCCGCACGCACCTCGAACGCTACCGCTCCTTCGGCGTCAACGTCGCCGACGCCTCGGAACTCCCCCCCGACGCCGCGAGCGACGTGGAGAACCTGCGCGTGCTGCTTGAGCGCGTGGCCGAGCAGGCGCGCTCGCTCCACGCGGAGCAGCTGAAGGGCGGCACGGACGGCACGCGCGGGCTCGACGCGGCGGCGCTGCTCGAAGACGCCGCGACGGTGCGGATGCGCATCGCGCGCCACGACGAGGATCGCGCCCACTGGCAGTCGGAGGTCTCCGAGGCGCGCCAGCACCTCTTCGCCTCCGAGACGCGCGTCGCCAGCATCAGCCCCATCCCGGCCGCGCGCCCCACGCCGCCGCCGGCCACGACCGCGCCCGCGCCGAAGGCCGCCGCGCCCGCCGCGACTCCGAACGCAGGTTCAAAGAAGGCGGCCCAGCCCTCCGGCGGACAGCGCACGAACGCCGCCCCCTCGAACGCGAAGGCCGCCGACGCGCAGCCTCCCGCGCAGCAACCGGCGGCGGCCGCGCCCGCCGGGAGTGGCAACAGTTCGCCGGTCGCCGTCGGCTCGCTGGTCGGCAAGGCGAAGTCGCGCGTGCCGCCGAGCTACCCGCCGATAGCGCGCTCGGCTCGCGTCTCGGGCAACGTGACGGTCTTCCTCGTGGTCAACGAGAAGGGCGTGGTCGAGTCGGTGATCCGCGCCGAGGGGCCGCAGCAGTTGCAGCAGGCCGCCATCGAAGCCGCGCGCCGCTGGAAGTTCAACCCGACCGTCCTCGACGGCCAGCCCGTCCGCGTCACCGGCTACCTCAGCTTCAACTTCACGCTCTAAGAGTTAGTAGGCAGGCGGCAGCAGGCAGTTAAAGGCAAGAAGTCTTTAACTGCCTGCTGCCGCCTGCCTACTGCCTACTACTTTTCCGCTGCGGCCTCGCGGATGGCGCGGTCGGTGTCTGTGAAGATGAGGAGGAGCAGGCCGGAGACGAAGAAGACGATGAGCGAGAGGAGCGCGTAGCGGAAAGAGCCCGTGTGCGCGACGACGACGCTGAAGACGAGCGGCCCCATCCAGGACGTGCCCCGCTCCGAGACCTCGTAGATGCCGAAGAAGGATGCCTCGCGCCCCTCCGGGATCATCTGCGAGAAGAGCGAGCGCGAGAGCGCCTGCGACCCGCCGAGCACGACGGCGATGACGCCCGCCATCACCCACGCCTGCCCGCGCGTGTGGAAGAGGGCGAAGGCGTAAATGACGATGCCCGCCCAGATGACGAGCGAGACGACTATCGCGCGCTTCGTCCCGAGCCACTTCGCCACCAGCTCGAAGAGCATCGCCCCGCCGATGCCCATGAACTGCACGAAGAGGAAGATGCTGAGGACGAAGGTCGGCGCATCTGGGTTGTCGAGCCCGCCCTCGAACAGCTCGGCGGCGATGAAGACGGCGGCCGAGCCGATGACGGTCTGGATGCCGTCGTTGTAGAGGAGGTAGGCGACGAGGTACTTGAGCGTGTGCGGGAGCCGCCGCAACTCGCGGAAGGTGTCGAGGAGCTGCGCGAACCCCGCGGTCAGGTAGTTCTTGCCGGGCGGCAGCTTCTTCTTCATCTCCCTTTCACGTATCCGCCGGAAAGAGAAGAAGGCGAAGACGCCCCACCAGACGCCCGCCGAGAGGAGCGAGAGGCGGACGGCGAGGCCGCTCGCCGCGCCCGCCGTGTAGCCGTAGGGCTTGAGCAGCGCGGGGGCCACGCCGACCATCAGGAAGTTGAGCGCGAGCAGGAGCCCGCCGCCGAGGTAGCCGAGCGCGAACCCGCGGCTCGAAACGGCGTCGCGCCGGTCTTCCGAGGCGATCTCCGGCAGGAAGGAGTTGTAGAGGACGATGGCGCCGCCGAAGCAGAGGTTGGCGACGACGAAGAGGAGGCCGCCCCAGAGGTAGAGCCTCCCCGTCACGAAGAACAGGAGGCAAGTGGCCGCGACGCCCATGTAGCAGAAGGCGGCCATCAGGCGCTTCTTCAGGTTCGAGTAGTCGGCGATGGCGCCGACAATCGGCAGGAGCAAGACCTGCGAGCCGACGGCGACGGCGACGAAGAGCTGGTAGAAGGACTGCGCCGTTACCGCGCCGAGGAAGCCGAGGTCGAGGACGACGCCCGTCTTCCCCACGTCTGCCTGCGCGAGCGCGATGAGGTAGGGGCCGAGCAGCGCGCCGACGACCGTCGTGTAGAAGGCCGAGTTGGCCCAGTCGTAGAGCATCCAGCCGAAAATCTCGCGGCGGTCGTTGATCGGCTGTCCGTCCGGCCCGAGTTCGACGGCGGGCACGGCGCGCGGGTCGTCAGTTGATGGGGTCACTTCGTGGCGTCCTCTTCCTTCAGGATTTCGAGGATCGTGGGTGTGATGTCGGCGAGCGTGCGGACGCGCCGCGCGGCCGTCTCTTTGTTTCGACCCCAGGCGAGCGTCGGCACGGGGTTGAGCGTGTGGTTGCGCGTCGAGAGGTCTTCGACGTTGCCGTGGTCGCTCGTGAGCAGGACGGTTGTGCGCGCGAGGTCTACGAGCGAGAGCACCGCGCGGACGAAGCGCGCGAGTTCGCCCAGGATGTCGAGCGCGGCCCCCTCGTCCTGCTCGTGGCCCGCGCGGTCGGCGATGAAGTGTTCGTAGAGCGTGAAGCAGTGAGTGTTTGCGAGATTTGCCAGGACGGCGGCGGCCTCCTCGGGCGTGCGCTCGGGCACGTCAACGCCGAACTCGACGAGGACGCGGTTGGTGAAGTCGTGGAAGACAGCGCGCCCCTCTTTTAAATCCTCGAACGTGCGGAAGGGGAGGCCGGCGGCCTCGACGGCGACCGTCGTGGCGGCGACCCAGCGCGGGCGTTTGGCGAAGAACTGCGGGTGGTAGGCGTTAGCAAAAACGTCGGGGCCGGGGCCGAGGTCTTTGAGCTTGAGGAAGAGCGAGTGCTCGCGCAGCACCTCGCGCATCTGCTCGTTTGGGAAACCCTGCTTGTGGTAGCCGAGGCGCGCGGGGACGTTGACGCCCGTCAGGATGGTCGTCTGCCCCGAGGCGCTCTGCGGCCGGCCCTCGACGCCGAGCCGCGCGTCCGTCCGCGCGAGCAGGCCGCCGAAGGGAAGGGGCGGCTCCTCGTCCTCGAAGACGGCGAGCGGCGCGGCCGCCTCCCCGAGCAGGTCGAGCGGGTTGTGACGGCCGCGCGTGCCGATGCCGAGGCCGTCCACGAAGATGAGAAGAACCGGCATCAAGTGGATAAGTAGCATTTGAAATCTGAAATTTCAAATTTGAAAGCGCCGCTGTAACTTCATTCACGCTTTGAACTCAAGAAGCGAATGAACGTATATTGACTGCACGCTTGAAATCTGCGAGTCCATCCCGGCATTGTTCGTCTAAAACTTCGGAGGCGGAATGTTCACTGTCAAGAATCCTCGTGTGTGGCTGCTCGTCTCGTTGATGCTGTTCTCGGGCGTGAGGGTCGCGCCGGCCCGCGCCCAGGCCGCGGCGGCGGCGACGCCCGAGGCGCGGCCTTACCTGTATGAGCCCTCGATTTCGCCCGACCGGAAGGAGATCGCCTTCGTGTCGGGCGGCGACGTGTGGACGGCGCCGGCCGAGGGCGGCGAGGCGCGTCTGCTCGTCTCGCACCCGGCGACCGAGTCGCGGCCACTCTACTCGCCCGACGGCCGCCGGCTCGCCTTCGTCTCGACGCGCACGGGCAACGGCGACATCTACGTCCTCGACTTCGCCTCGGGCGAGGTGCGGCGCGTCACCTTCGACGACGGGTTTGAACAGCTCGACGCGTGGTCTGCGGACGGGAGGTGGCTCTACTTCTCCTCGACGGCGCGCGACATCTCCGCGAGCAACGACGTGTACCGCGTGAGCGCGGAGGGCGGGACGCCGATGCAGGTCTCGGCCGACCGCTACGCGAACGAGTGGGCGGCGGCGCCCGCGCCCGACGGCTCGGCGCTCGCCTTCGTCGGCCGCGGCTACGGGCAGTGGTGGCGCCACGGCCACGCGCACATCGACCAGTCGTTCATCATGCTGATGCGCGACCAATCGACTGCGAAGTACGAGGCGCTGACCGACGGCGAGGCGAAAGAGGTCTGGCCGATGTGGGGCGAGGGCGGCAAGAGCCTCCTCTACATGTCCGACCGCGGCGGGGCGGAGAACATCTGGAAGCTCCCGCTCGGGGGCGGGCGGCCCGTGCAGTTGACGAAGTTCACTTCGGGGCGCGTGCTCTGGCCGAGCATCTCTTACGACGGGCGCACCGTCGTCTTCGAGCGCGGCTACGGCATCTGGCGCATGGAGACCGACACGGGCCGCGCGGCGGAAGTGCGTATCACCCTGCGCGGCGCGGCGGCCGGGCCGGCCGTCGAGCGCGTGCGGCAGACCGAGCAGTTGCAAGACCTGGCGCTCTCGCCCGACGGCAAGAAGGTCGCGTTCGTCGCGCGCGGCGAGGTCTTCGCCGCGTCGGCCGCGGACGGGGGCGACGCCGTGCGCGTGACGAACACCCCGGCGCCGGAGTCGCAGCCGGTCTGGTCGCCCGACAGCCGCCGCCTCGCGTACGTCTCCGAGCGCAAAGGGCACGGCCAGCTCTTCGCCTACGACTTCGCCTCGAACGCCGAGACGCAGTTGACCAACTCCGACGAGCCTGACGACACGCCGCGCTTCTCGCCCGACGGGAAGTGGCTCGCCTTCCAGCGCGCGGGGCGCGAGCTGCGCGCGTTGAATGTCGAGACGAAGCAGGAGCGCCTGGTCGCGGCAGGCAGCTTCTCGCGTCCGCCGCTCAGCCCCGACCGCCCGTACTCCTTCTCGCCCGACAGCAAGTGGATCGCGTACATGCCGGTCGGGCAGAAACTCTTCCGCAACGTCTACGTCGCGCAGGTCGAGGGCGACGGCAAGGGGCGCCCGGTCAGCTTCCTCGCCAACGCGGGGAGCAACACCGTCTCTTGGAGCACGGACGGCACCTTCATCCTCTTCGACACGGGGCAGCGCACGGAGGCGGGGCAGGTCGCGCGCGTTGACCTCATCCCGCGCACGCCGCGCTTCCGCGAAGACCAGTTCCGCGACCTCTTCAAGGAGGAGACGCCCAAGACGGTCTCGCCCTCGCTCCGCCGCCAGGAGAACAACCCGCAGACGCCTCCTTCGCCGACGCCGACGCCGACCCCTTCGCCCGCGCCCTCTCCGGCCGAGCCCGGCACTACCCCGACGCCCGCGCAGATGCTGACGCCTACGACGCCGTGGATGCCGGGCCCGGTCGTCTATGCAGCCGGGGCGAAGAAGAACGACAAGCCGAACGACAAGCAGGTCGAGGTCGTCTTCGAAGGCATCCGCCGTCGCCTGAGCCTTTTGCCCGTCGGCGTGGACGTGTACTACCAGACGGTGAGCCCGGACGGGAAGTACCTGCTGATGCTGGCGGGCGCGGTCGGCCAGCCGAACATCTATCTCTACTCGCTCGACGAGCTTTCGCGCGAGCCCCCGGTCGCGCGCCAGCTCACCTCGACGCCCGGCTTCAAGACCGACGCGCAGTTCTCGCCCGACAGCCAGCAGGTCTTCTACCTTGAGAACGGCCGCATTCAGGTCGCGCCGCTCGACCCGCGCCAGCAGCCGCGCGCGCTCTCGGTCGCGGCCGAGATGGACGTGGACTTCGCGCGCGAGAAGCTGGAAGTCTTCGAACAGGGCTGGGAGCTGATGCGCGACAACTTCTTCGACCCGAAGTACAACGGCGCCGACTGGGGCGCGGTGCGCGCGGAGCTTGAGCCGTACGTCGCGGGCGCGCGCACGCCCGACGAGGTGCGGCGCCTGATGCGGCTGATGGTCGGCGAGCTGAACGCGTCGCACCTGGGAGTGAACAACCCCCCCGGCTCGGCGGCGTTGACGACGGGCCGGCTCGGTCTCGACTTCGACCGCGCCGAGTACGAGCGCACGGGCCGCCTGCGCGTGAGCGACGTGCTCCCGCTCGGCCCGGCGGCGGTCGCGCGCGACTCGTCCGCGCCCGACCGTCCGCGGGCGTTGAAGGTCGGCGAGTACGTCGTGGCCGTGGACGGCCGCGCGCTCGACGCGCGCACGAACCTCGACGACCTGCTCAACTACAAGGTCGGCCGCCGCGTCACGCTCACGGTCAGTTCTTCGGCCGACGGCGCGGACAGGAGAGAGAGCGACGTGCGGCCGGTCAACGTCAACACCGAGAAGGGGCTCCGCTACCGCAAGTGGGTCGAAGAGCGGCGCACCTACGTCGAGCGCATAAGCGGCGGACGGCTCGGCTACGTGCACATGTACGACATGACCTCGGCGTCGCTCTCGCAGTTCTACATAGACCTCGACGCAGAGAACCAGTCGAAGGAGGGCGTGGTCGTGGACGTGCGCCACAACAACGGCGGCTTCGTCAACGTCTACGCCATCGACGTGCTCGCGCGCCGCAGCTACCTGCGGATGACGCCGCGCGGGTTCGCGGCCTCGCCGGCGCGGACGGTGCTCGGCCAGCGCGCGCTCGAGCTGCCCACGGTGCTCGTCACAGACCAGTACTCGCTCTCCGACGCGGAGGATTTTACCGAAGGGTACCGGAGCCTCAAGCTCGGCAAGGTGGTGGGCGAGCCGACGGCCGGCTGGATCATCTACACCACGGACGTGCAGCTCCTCGACGGGACGAGCCTCCGCCTCCCCTTCACGCGCATCGAGACGGCCGAGGGCGTCAACATGGAGCGCAACCCCCGCCCCGTGGACGTGCCGGTCGAACGCCCCTTCGGCGAAAGCTACACTGACAGGGACTCGCAGCTCGACGCGGCGGTGAAAGTGCTTTTAGGAGGGAAGTAATGCCTTCACGCCGCCGTGTCATGGCGTTACGTCGAGGCGTAATGCTATTACGCGAACGTGTTACGCCATTACGCCTCGATGTAATGCCATTACGTCGAGGCGTAATGGCATTACACCTCGACGTGACAGCATAACGCCTCGGCGTAAAGGCGAAACGTCACGACGTTAGGCTTTAGCGTCGTGACGTTTCGCCTTTACGCCGAGGCGTTCGTCCTGAACCGGGCGCGGATTTAAAACTCGTCGCGGTCGCGCCGCAGGGCGGAGGGCGAAGGGCCGGACGTGGGCCGGGCGCTGACCTTCTCCCACTCCTCGCGCGAGAGCGGCTTGACGGGCTCAAGCTTCTTCGCCGACAGCTCGGAGTTCAGACCTGAAAGCTCCTTCGAAGTCCACGCGTCGAAGTCTTTGACCACGTCGGCCAGCTCTTTGGCGAGGGCGTCGGTGCGCTCGACCTGCGTCTGCGAGGGGCGGCCCTCGTAGAAGATGACGTTGGCGTACAGCTCCGTCATGAACTCGCGCAGGCGCTCCTCGCCGGTGATGGCGCCGCCCTCCTTGGTGGCGACGATCTTCTTGCGCAGCTCGTCCACCTGCCACGAGGCGTCTTGCAGGCGCTTGCGCAGGGGGTCGCCCTCGGCCAGCTTCGACGCGCGGTCGTCGAGCGCGAGCCGCAGCCCATTGATCTTGTCCACCGCGAAAGACATCTCGCCGAGCTGCCTGTGCAGCTTCATGGCGAGGTCGAACTGCTGCTTGCGGTCTTCGGCCGTGTGCGTCGAGCGCGGGTCGGGCGCGACCTTCAGCTCGGTCGTGTAGACCTGCTTGTCCTTCGTCATCTTCACCGTGTAGGTGCCGGGCAGCACACGCGGGCCGTAGGCGGAGCCGGGGGCGAGCGTCGCCGCGGGCGGCACCTTCGGCGGGTCGAGCCGCATCGACCACGTCACGCGGCTTAAGCCCCGCCGCTTGCTGGTCGGGATGACTTTGAGGAGGTTGCCGGCCGGGTCGAAGACCTCGATCTTCATGTCGCCGAAGATGTGGCGCCGCCGCTGGTAGTAGGTGATGACGGCGTCGCCCTCGGGGTTGGGCGCGACGAACTCCGCGTCGCCGTTGGGCCAGCCGCCGCCGCCCGTGATGGATTGAATCGTCGGGCGCCCCTCGATGAAGAAGGCTTCCTTGGCGAGCGCGTCGGGCGTGAGCGCGCGCAGCGGCGTGATGTCGTCCACGATCCAGATGCCGCGGCCGTGCGTGGCGATGACGAGGTCGTTATCGCGCGGGTGGATGGCGATGTCGCGCACGGCCACCGAGGGCAGGTCGCCGCCCTTGTACTGCGCCCAGCGCTGCCCGCCGTCGAGCGAGACCCACAGGCCGAACTCGGTGCCGACGAAGAGCAGGTCGCTGTTGACGAGGTCTTGCCTTACGACGTGCGCGTAGCCGCGGACGGGCGAGCCCGCGGGGATGAGCGGCGCCCAAGTCTTGCCGAAGTCCTCGGTCTTGTAGACGTAGGGCTTCAGGTCGCCGAACGTGTGCGCGTCGAAGGTGACGAAGGCCGTGCCCTCTGCGAAGCGGCCGGCGTCGATGTAGGAGACCCAGGCGTTCTTCGGGATGCCCTTGACGTTGCCGACGACGTTCGACCACGTCTTGCCGCCGTCGCGCGTGACCTGCACGTTGCCGTCGTCGGTGCCGGCCCAGACCACGTCCGGGTTCTTGGGCGACTCGGCGATGGCGTAGATGGTCGTGTGCATCTCGGCCGCGGAGTTGTCCACGGTGACGCCGCCCGACTGCTCCTGCTTCTGCTTCTCGGGGTCGTTCGTCGTCAGGTCGGGCGAGATGCGCTCCCACGTCTGCCCGTGGTCGCGCGAGCGGAAGAGGAACTGCGAGCCGAGGTAGACCGTGCCCTTCTGCGTCGGGCTCATGTGGATGGGCGCGTTCCAGTTGAAGCGGAGCTTGCCCTCCTTGTAGTTGGGCAAAGGCTTGATGTCGCGCGACTCGTGCGTCTTGCGGTTGACGCGGCCGATGTAGCCGCCCTGCGACTCGGCGTAGATGTACTCGGGGTCGGCGGTGTCCGCGAACATCCAGAAGCCGTCGCCGCCGTACATGTTCTCCCACTGCGCGTTGGCGATGCCGCCCGGGTACTCGGACTGCCCGACCCACGAAGAGTTGTCCTGCAAACCGCCGTAGACCTGATAGGGCCGCTCGTTGTCGAGCGAGACGTGGTAGAACTGCGAGATGGGCAGGTTCTGCGCCTTCCACCAGCGGTTGCCGCCGTCGTAGGAGTACCAGAGGCCGCCGTCGTCGCCCGTGATGATGTGGTCTGTGTTGGTGGGGTTGACCCACACGCAGTGGAAGTCGCCGTGCGCGCCGCCCGAGATGTTCGAGAAGCTTCGGCCGCCGTCGCTGCTCGCGATGAGCGAGCCGCCGGGCTTATAGATTTTGTTCTCGTCCTTCGGGTCGATGATGAGGTTGGAGAAGTAGAAGGCGCGCCAGATCATGTTCTGGCTGCGGTCGAGCTGCGTCCACGTCTTGCCGCCGTCGTCCGAGCGGTAGAGCCCGTCCTTCGGGATGACCGCCTCGATGGCCGCGTAGACGACGTTCGGCTTCGAAGGCGCCACGCTCACGGCCACGCGCCCCCAGGGCTTCGGCGGCAGGCCCTTCGCGCTCGCCTCGGTCAACTCCGTCCACGTCGCGCCGCCGTCCGTTGATTTGAAGAGGCCGCTCGCGCTCGGGCTCTCGGGCGTCTCGCCGCCCGAGCGGAACGTCCAGCCCTTGCGGCGGAAGTCCCACATGCCCGCGTAGATGGTCTTCGGGTTCGACGCGTCCAAAGACATCATCGAGCACCCCGTCGAGAGGTTCGCGCCCTTCAAGACCTTCGTCCAGCTCTTCCCGCCGTCGGTCGTCTTGTAGACGCCGCGCTCGTCCGAGTCGCTCCAGAGCTTGCCCGGCGCGCAGACGTAGACCGTCTCCGTGTTCGAGGGGTCAACCAGAATCTTCGAGATGCGCTCGGAGTCTTTGAGGCCGACGTTCGTCCAGTTGTCGCCGCCGTCGGTCGATTTGTAGACGCCGTCGCCGACCGAGACCGAGTTGCGCGTCCAGGCTTCGCCCGTGCCGACCCACACGACCTTCGGGTTCTTCGGGTCGATGGTGACGGCGCCGATGGACTGGACGGGCTGCTTGTCGAAGACGGGCTTGTAGGTCGTGCCGCCGTTGACCGACTTCCACACGCCGCCCGAGGCCGAGCCGACGTAGACGGTGAGCCTCTGGCCCTCCTGCACGGCGTCGATGGCGGCGACGCGGCCCGACATCTGCGCCGAGCCGATGTTGCGCGCGCCGAGGCCCGAGATGGTCTCGGAATCGACCTTGACCGGCGCGTCCGACTGCGGGCCGGCGGGGCGCGGCGTCTGCGCCGAGGCGGTCAGCGAAGCCGTGAGAAGGAGGCCGAGAAACGTTGACGAGAGCCAGCGTGAAAGTCTTCTGTTCATGATGGGGAATCCTCTGGAACGATGAAGTATGAACGCTGAACGATGAACTGAAAGGCAGTTGTCTTCAGTTCATCGTTCAGCGTTCCGAGTTCCTGGTTACTGCTGCGGGGGCTTGGCGGCTTCGGCCTTCTCCGGCTCGGTCTTCTTCGGCGCGGTGGACGAGGCGTCGGGCGCCGAAACGGGCGCGGGCTTGACGGCGGGCTTGGCGAAGCGCGAGTCTTCGATGGGGACGTTGGCCTCGATCTTCTCGTAAGTAATCTTCGAGCGATTGGGGTTGCCCTTGACGCCCTGCTCGACGGAGAAGGGGACGTACCAGCCGCCGACCTCCTTGTAGTCGCCGAGGATGGTCTCGTATTCGCGCTCGGCCCCGCGCACCATGCGCTTGGTGTCGATCTTGATCGGGACGAAGTAGTCCGTGTCCATGTAGTAGATGCGCACGTCGCCGCTCGCCAGCGTCACCTTGAGCTTGTACGTGTCGGTGCCCTCGACCTCGTCCATCCCGACGTACTCGACCTTCACGCCCTTCTGCTTGTAGTTGACGAGCGGCCCGTCGAGGTCTGAGTCTTCGATGATGCCCTTCATCTCCTCTTCGCTGAGCGCCTCGGCGTCCTTCTTGCCGTTCCACGGCTCGATCTTCCAGCCCGTCCGGCCGTCGTAGGCGGTGACGCCGGTCATGCCCTGGATGGAGAACTCCTGGCGGACGAGGTTGGGGCGCCGGTTCTCCTCGACTACCGCGGCCTCGAAGCCGCCGCCGCCGTCGTACTTGCCCACGCGGCGCAGGGACTTGACGGCCTGAATCTTCCCCATGCCGCCGACGGTCTTGATGAACTTCTCGACGATCTCGTCGGCGGTCTGCGCCGAGGCGTGGGCGGCCGAGGCGGCGACGCAGGCAAACGCCAGTAAAAGTTTACGCATGATACGTCTCCCGTGTGTGTGGTGCAGAAGTGTGAACGGCCAGTACGAAGGGCAATAGTAGTGCAGCCCGCGGGGGAAGTCGATAGCAATCCTCCGGCCTCGCGGGCGCGGGCGAAAGTTTCCTCCGTTTCGTCACGGGAAAGTGCCGACTCGTAACAGGAAGGGAGTCAGTCGCCGCGGCCGCCCGCGCTGAGCGCGTCTTCGGGGTCGCCGCCGAAGGGGGACTGCCCCGCCTCCTCGCGGTGAGGCAGGCGGCCCTGCTCGCGGTAGAGGCGCAGCTTGTTGTGCAGCGTCTTGAGGCTGATTTGCAAAAGCTCGGCGGCGCGCGTCTTGTTGTTCTCGGTCTTCTGGAGCGTGCGTAGGATCATGCGCCGCTCGACCTCGTCGATGGGCGTGCCGACGGGGAGCGTGATGGTGTCCTCGCCGCGGCTCTGCGCGCGCTGTTCTAAAGGATAAGGCGCGAGGTGGTGGCGCTCGATGACTTCGGAGGAGCAGATGATGACGGCGCGCTCGATGACGTTGCGCAGCTCGCGGACGTTGCCGGGCCACGAGTGCGACTGGAGCGCCTCGACCGCCGCGGGGCTCAGGAGCTTGGCGGGGCGGCCGTGCCGCTCGGCGAGCTGCGCGACGAGGTGCTGCGCGAGCAGGGGGATGTCCTCCTTACGCTTGCGCAAGGGGGGCAGCTCGACCGTGATGACGTTGAGGCGGTAGAGCAGGTCTTCGCGGAAGGTGCCCGCGCGGACGGCGCCCTGCGGGTCGCGGTTCGTCGCCGCGAGCACGCGCACGTCCACGCCTAATTCCTGAGAGCCGCCGAGCCTTCGAATCCTCCGGTCTTCGAGCACGCGCAGGAGCTTCGCCTGAAGCGAGACCGGCATCTCGGAGATTTCGTCGAGCAGCAGCGTCCCGCCGTTCGCCAACTCGAAGCAGCCGAGGCGCCGCGCCGCCGCGCCGGTGAAGGCGCCGCGCTCGTGGCCGAACAGCTCCGACTCCATCAACGTCTCGGGGATGGCCGAGCAGTTGATGGCGACGAAGGCGTTGTTCTTGCGCGGGCTCAGGTTGTGGATGGTGCGCGCGCACAGCTCCTTACCCGTGCCCGACTCGCCGGTGAGCAGGACGGAGGCGGACGAGGGCGCGACCTGCTCGATGAGCGCGTAGATTTGGCGCATCGGCTCGCTGGCGCCGACCAGCTCGCCGAAGGCGCCGCGGTCGCGCAGTTGGAGCCGGAGCGCGAGGTTCTCGCGCCGCGCCCCCGCGTACTCGTTGGCGCGCTCGACGACGAGGCGGAGCTTGTCGAAGTCGATGGGCTTCTCAAGGTAGTGGAACGCGCCCTCCTCCTGAATGGCGCGGAGGGCCATCTCGACCGTGCCCTGACCCGTCAGGAGGATGACGGCCGTCTCCGGGTGCAGCCCGCGCATCTCGCGCAGCAGCCCGAAGCCGTCGAGGTTAGGCATGTACACGTCCGAGACCACGACCGACGGGCGGAACTCCTCGACCTTCGAGAGCCCTTGCAGGCCGTCGGACGCGACGGCGGTCTCGTAGCCCCAGCCTTCGAGCAGCTCGCTCAGAGACTCGGCTATCACCGGTTCGTCGTCAACGATGAGGACGCGCCCCTTCGGCATAGGACTCTGAGTGTAGCAAGTTAAGGCGAAAGGAAAAAGGTTCCGGGCGCCGCCGTGCCCGCGCGTCTACGAGGCGCGGTAGTAGTCGGCCACGGCGCGCGCCAGCGAGCGTGCGTTCGACTCGGCGGGGACGACGGCGGCGCGCAGGCCGTACTCGGCCGCCGTCTCGGCCGTGACCGCGCCGATGCAGGCGACGCGCACGCCCGAGAGCAAAGGGCGCAGGTCGCGCGTGTCGAAGAGCTGCGCGAAGTTATGCACGGTCGAAGAGCTTGTGAAGGTGATGCAATCGACCCCGCCGCCGACGAGCAACGCCTCCGCGCGCGCGCGGTCGGTCGTCTCGGGGCGGACGGTGCGGTAGGCTTCGACCACGTCGCAGCGGGCGCCGGCCTCTTCCAGCGCGCGCGGCAGGAAGTCGCGCGCGACGGCCGCGCGCGGCAGGAGGAAGTTGAGATTCTCAAACTGCCCGCGCCCGCCGAGGTAGGCTTCGAGCGCTTCGAAGACGCCCTCGGCGCGCGACTTCTCGGGCACAACATCGACGTGGACGTGCGCCTCGACCAGGCGCGCGGCCGTCGCCTCGCCGATGGCGCAGACGTGAAGCTCGTCCAGCTCGCTCACCTCCTTGCCCGAGGCCGAGAGCCGTGCGAGGAAGTGCTCGACGGCGTTCGCGCTCGTCAGCACGAGCCAGTCGTAGCCGAAGAGGTTCTCAATCGCCTCGTCGAGCCGCGCGTAGGAGGCGGGCGGGACGATCTCGATGGTCGGGCAGGCGACGACGCGCGCGCCGTAGGCTTCGAGTTCGGCCGCGAACTCCGCGGCCTGCTCGCGGGCGCGCGTGATCATCACCGTGCGCCCTTCGAGGGGTTTAAATTTGTCCGCGCCCATCGGCCCTCGGCACCTGCGCGTTCGACTCGTCGAGCATCTCGCCCGCGCCGCGCTCTAAAAGCCTCGCGGCCAGCTCCTCGCCGACGCGCGCGGCTTCGCCCGCGTCCCCCTCAAAGCTCTCGCGCAGGACGCGGCTTCCGTCGAGCGCGGCGACGAGACCGTCTAACTTCAGCCCGCCGCCTTGAACGGTCGCGTGCGCCGCGATGGGCACCTGGCAGCCGCCGCCCAAGGAACGCAGCAGCGCGCGCTCGGCCGTCACCGCGGCGCGCGTCCGCGGGTCGTCGAGGCGCGCGACTAAGGCGTTCGTCTCCACGTCGTCCGAACGCGTCTCGATGCCGAGCGACCCCTGGCCGACGGCCGAGACCATCTCCGCCTGCTCGATGGCCGCGCTGATGCGGTCGCCGAGGCCGAGGCGGCGCAGGCCGGCCGAGGCGAGGACGAGGGCGTCGTACTCGCCCCCGTCGAGCTTGCGCAGGCGCGTGTCCACGTTCCCGCGCAGGTCTTTGATCCGAACGTCGGGCCGCAGGTGTTTAAGTTGCGCGATGCGCCGCAGACTCGAAGTGCCGACGACCGCGCCGTCGGCCAGACTCTTGATTGAATCTGCCCGAGCGGCAGAGCCGGCGCGCAGGACGAGCGCGTCGCGCGGGTCTTCGCGCTCGGGCGTGGCCTTGATGGAGAGCCCTTCGGGCGTGACGGTCGGCAGGTCTTTGAGCGAGTGGACGGCCACGTCCACGCGGCGTTCGAGCAGCGCGACCTCCAGCTCCTTCGTGAACGCGCCCTGCCCGCCGATGGTCGAGAGCGGCACGTCCGTCCGCACGTCGCCCTGCGTCTTGAAAATCTCGATGCGGACACGGACTTCCGGGTCGAGCGCTTCCAGCCGCGCCTTCACCCACTCCGCCTGCCACAGCGCGAGCTTCGACCCGCGCGAGCCGATGATCATTTCTCTCATATGAAAAGACGTAAACCGTGACAAGAATAAGGCCGGCTGTCTTCAACGTATCACGGTTTACGGTTCACGGTTTACGCTCTTCCTCCTCCAGGCCGAAACTCTCGCGCCAGGCTTGCACCTCGGTCTCTTCGCCGGCGTCGTAGGAGCGGCGCATGCGGTGGATGACGGGGTGCGAAATCTTGTTGACGGCCGACATGAGCATCTGCTCGATGGCCTGCTCCTGCTCGGGCGTGAGCGGGCCGAGCCGGCTGCGCTGGCGCTCGAACTCCTCGTGCGCGATCTGTCTGAGCTTCTCCTTGAGCGCGCCGACCGTCGGGCCGATGTCGAGCGCGCGCAGGGCCTGCTGGAACTGCATCACCTCGGACTCGACGATCAGCTCCGCCCGCTCCGCCTCGCGCTCGCGCTCGCGGATGTTGGAGGCGACGACCGCTTCGAGGTCGTCCACGTCGAAGACGAAGAGGTTGGCGAGCTTCGCCACCGCGGGGTCAACGTTGCGCGGGACGCTGATGTCGATGAAGAAGGCCGGGCGGTTCCTCCGCGCCGCGCGCGCCCGCTCGGCCATCTCGGGCGTGACGACGTACGCGCGCGCCCCCGTCGAGCAGATGACGATGTCGGCCTGCGCCAGGGTCTCTTCGAGCTCGGAGAACTCGACGGCCTCGCCGCCGAACTTGACGGCGAGCTTCTGCGCCGTCTCGTAGGTGCGGTTGGTGACGAGCACGCGCGCGGCGCCCGCGCCGGCGAGGTGCTGCGCGGCCAGCTCGGCCATCTCGCCCGCGCCGATCAGCAGCACGGTCGCGCCTTTCAGCGAGCCGAAAATCTTTCGCCCCAGCTCGACGGCCGTGAAGCTGATGGAGACGGCCGAGGCGGCGATGCCGGTCTCGGTGCGCACGCGCTTGGCGACGCGTAGGGCGTGGTGGACGAGCTTGTGGAGGACGCGGCCGGCGGTGCCCGCCTCGACGGCGAGCGTGTAGGCGTGGCGCACCTGGCCCAAGACCTGCGGCTCGCCGACGACCATCGAGTCGAGCGAGGAGGCGACGCGGAAGACGTGGCGGACGGCGGCCTCGTCGGCGTGCGTGTAGAGGTGGCCGCTGAAGAGTTCGACGGGGACGCAGCGCGTGCTGCTGAGAAAGTCGCTGAGGCGCCCGACGGCGTCCTCGCCCTTCTGCCGCGGCGAGGCGGCCAGAATCTCGACGCGGTTGCAGGTCGAAACGATCAACCCCTCGCGCACGACCTCGCCGTCCACGAGCGCGCGCAAAGAGGCGGCACACGCCTCGTCGCTGAACGCGAGCCGCTCGCGCACCTCCACCGGCGCGGTCTTGTGGTTGAGTCCGACGAGAACTATCGACATCGCCTACCGCCCGCCGCGCCCCTCCTCCACGATTTTAATCAAAGCCTCCAACCTGCGATCCGTCCCGGCCGTCTGCTCCGCCAGCGCTTCGACTTTCAGTGAGAGCCTGTCCACCGTCGCCTCGGTCTGCTCCTGCCTTACAGTCAGTTTGCTGATTGAGTCGTTCAGGGATTGGTTAATCTGGGCCTGCGCCTCAAAGGTTCGCATCATCACACGCATGATGTTTGCCTGCGTGTCTGCGAACGAGCTTTGATGCTTGGTAAGCTGGGTGACAGTGTCGTTCAGCCGAAAGACCGTGTCTCCTAACTGTGAGACGGTCTCTCCCAAGTGTGAGACAGTGTCCGCTAACTGTGAAACCCGCTCGCTGGTTCGCTCCACGCTCACGTCGAGTTTGGCGTGGCTCTTAAGCAGGAAGTCTATCGCCCGTTCGAGTTCTTCGTTGGTCATCTTTCATCTCCTTTCGGGTTGACGGAACGGGCAGCGTTCGAGGGCAAGCGCATAAGACTTTAACGGAGGACGTGGAAGCCGCCGAGCACGACGGCGCCGACGAAGGTACAGAGGACGAGGGTGAAGCCGCCGACGCCGAGCCACGCGGCCTTGCGCCCGCGCCACTGGACGCGGTAGTGCAAGAGGGCGAGGTAGACGACCCACGTCAGCAGCGCGAAGAACTCGGTCGGGTCGTTGTGGAACATGCGGACGCTGCGCGCGCGCGACCAGATGACGCCCGTGATGATGCCGAGCGTCAGCAGCGTGAACCCGATGCTCGCGGCCGTCGAGGCCACGTCGTCCACGGTCGTCAGGGAGGGCAGGCGGTGGAAGACGGCCGAGAACTTCTTCAGGCGCAGCTCGCGCTCCTGCCACAGGTACATCACGCTCGCCGCGAAGGCGACGAAGAAGGAGGCGTAGCCGAAGATGAGCAGCGTGACGTGGACGGGGAAGAGCCACGAGCCGCTGCCGTCGGTCACGGTGCTCGGGTCTTGGGTCGGGTTCGAGTAGACGAGCTGCGAGGCGAGCACGAGTAGCGCGACGACCGGGAGCAGGAAGGCGCCGAGCGCGCGCAACGGGTAGCGGTACGTGACGAGCCCGTAGGCGACGACCAGCGTCCAGCCCAGGAACGAGAGCGCCTCGGTCGTGCTGAAGAGCGGGTAGTGGCCGTCGCGCACCCAGTCGATGGCGATGGCCGCGGTGTGCGCGGCGAAGGCGAAGCCGACCGCGTACAGGGTCGTCCGCTCGGCGGCGCGGCGCTTGTTGACGAAGGCCAGGACGGCGTGGATGGCGGCGATGACGTAGCCGGCCAGGGCCGCGTAGTGAACCACGTAGAAATAAGGTTTCATCGCTAAACCGGGCGGCGCGTGGGACGCTCGACGGCCATTGTAATTGAGGGGAGGGAGGGCGGCAAGCTACTCCCGCCCGAGGGCTTTGAAAGCCCGCGCGCCGCGTGAGAAACTAGCCTTTGAAAAGTAAGCCCAGTTCAGACGGTTTGAGGAGAGAAGGCCGTGCCGACGCGCGAAGAGGCTTGGGAACTGCTCTGCGAGTACACGAAGGGGAAGAGCCTGCGGCAGCACGCCCTGGCCGTCGAGGCGGCGATGCGCGCGGCGGCCGGGCGCTACGGCGGCAGCGAAGCGGACGCGGACGAGTGGGGCGTGACGGGGATGCTGCACGACTTCGACTACGAGATGTTCCCGACGATGGAGGAGCACCCGTACAAGGGCGCCAACATCCTCTGCGGGCGCGGCTACCCCGACCGCGTCATCCGCGCCATCATGGGCCACGCGACCTACACGGGCGTCCCGCGCGACACGCCGATGGCGCGCGCCCTCTTCGCGACCGACGAGCTGTGCGGCTTCCTCGTCGCCTGCGCGCTCGTGCGCCCTTCGAAGAGCCTGGACGATTTAGAAGTCTCCTCGGTGAAGAAGAAGCTCAAGGACAAGGCGTTCGCGCGCACCGTCAACCGCGAAGACATCCGGCAGGGCGTCGAAGAGCTGGGCGTAGACCTCGACGAGCACGTCCGCTTCGTCATCGAAGCGCTCAAGCCCGTGCAGGAGCAGATCGGGCTGAAGCCGACGGCCGTGTGAACGCGGCGGCTCACGCCACCAGAAAGAAGGCGGCACAGGCATAGAGTGCCGCCGCGAAGACGAGGGACAGGAGAACAGTGAGGGCCGCCTGTATTTTACGGCGGCGGGGCGTGTGCCGGTAGACGAAGACGCTGCCGACGGCGGCGAGGGGTATGATGTAGAGCAGGGGGGTGAACTTGCTCGTCAGAAGCGTGAAGTACGGCTCTCGCATCGGCACCTTCATCAGCGACGCGGGAGTGACTAACGTCACGCCAATGCCGACGAGGGCGGCGAGCAGCGAGGTTATGATGATTAGTTTCCAGCGCACCCGGCTTCAGGTTCCTTCGCGGTTCGGCGAGGGGCGTCAAAAGTATATGCGGGGCAAACGCCGCAAAGGATAGCACAAAGGCGTGAATCGTCTATCCCGAATCGACAACGGAACCCCCTCCCGGGCACGGCTTACGATCCGACCCTGACGAATTTATGGTTGCCAGAAGCACATTGTTATTCCTGTCGCGGCGCGAGGGGCTCAAGGACTTCGCCACCCGCTTCAAGCCCTTCCGCCGGATGACCGAGCGCTTCGTCGCCGGCGAAGACATCCGGACGGCCGTCGCCGCCATCCGCGAGCTGAACGCGCGCGGCTGCACGGCCACCTTCGACCACCTCAACGAGGGCGTGACCAGCCCGGCCGAGACCGAGGGCGAGGTGCGCGAGTACAAGCGCGTGCTCGCCGCCATCGACGAGACGGGCATCCGCTCGAACGTCTCGATCAAGCTCACGCAGTTCGGCCTCGCCTTCGACCCGGAGTTGGCCTACCGCAACGCGCGCGCCATCGTCGAGGAGGCGGCGCGGCGCGGCAACTTCGTCCGCGTGGACATGGAGGACTCGCAGGTCACGCAGGTCACGCTCGACATCTTCCGCCGCCTGCGCGGGGAGTTCGACCTCAACACCGTCGGCATCGTCTTGCAGTCCTACCTCCGCCGCACCGAGACGGACGTGCAAGCCGTGCTCTCCATCCCGGCGCGCGTCCGGCTTTGCAAGGGCGCGTACAACGAGCCGCCCGAGGTGGCCTTCCCCGACAAGAGGGACGTGGACGAGAACTACGTCCGCTGCATGAAGCTTTTGCTCAAGAGCGGCGTCTACCACGGCATCGCCACGCACGACGAGAACATGATCCGCGCGACGAAGGAGTTCGCCGAGAGGGAAGGCGTCGGCAAGGAGAAGTTCGAGTTCCAGATGCTCTACGGCGTGCGGCGCGACCTGCAAGAGCGGCTGGCGCGCGAGGGCTACAACGTGCGGGTCTACGTGCCGTACGGGAAGACCTGGTACCCGTACTTCATGCGCCGGCTGGCCGAGCGCCCCGCCAACGTCTGGTTCGTGATGAAGAACTTCTTCAAGGGCTAAGGAGGTGAGCGATGTTCTGCCCGAACTGCGGCGCGGCGGAGCAGGCCGTTGACTCTTACTGTAAGCGGTGCGGCGAGTGGCTGCCCGACATGAGGCGCCGGCGCGGCCGTCGCATAGGCAACGCGACGCCCGAACAGCTCCTCACGCGGGTGCTCTTCCTCGGCGGCCTGAGCAGCGTGGCCTCGCTCATCGCCACCGTGCTTCTTTTCACCGTCCACACCGGCGGCGGCCCCGTAGAGAAGGCGGTCATGCTGGCGGCGACCTTCACGCTGCTCGCCTGCGTCTGGCAGTTCATCTCGTCGCTCATCGGCTTCAGGCTGAAGAGGAGGCTGACGAGCGCGCGGACGGCCGGGGCCGAAAGGCAGGGGCTGGCGGGGCCGGCGGGGCGGCGGCCGGAACTCGCGGCGGCCGACACCTCGCGGTTCGCCGACGTGCGGAGCGTCACCGAAGGGACGACGGAACTGCTCGAACCGCTCCCGCGGCGTGGGCGCGACACGGGCGAACTGAGATGAACGAAAACTGGACGTGGATTCTGTGGACGATCCTCGGGGTGGTGCTCGTCATCGCCGAGGTCTTCACGCCGGGCTTCGTGCTGCTCTGGTTCGGCGTCGGCGCGCTGGCGGCCGCGCTCGCCGCCTTCCTCGGCGCCGGGCTCGCCGCGCAGTTCGTCCTCTTCATCACGCTCTCGGCGGCGCTCACCGCGCTCTCGCGCACCATCTTCGTCAACTACTTTACCAAGAGCGACGAGCCCGAGGGGATGAAGATGGGCGTGGCGTCTCTGCCGGGGCAGGTCGGGACGGTCGTCTCTTCGAGCCAGGGCGCCCTGCACGAGGGCGCGGTGAAAGTCTTCGGCTCGGTCTGGACGGCCTACCCGGCCGAGGGCGAGCCGCCGCTCGAAGCCGGCGACCGCGTCGTCGTCGAACATCTCCGGGGCGCCTCCATCTACGTCCGCCGCGCCGACACTCTCCCCGACTGGCGCGCGCGCGAGCTGCCCGACGGCGAGGCGGGGGAATAAAGTCTGTCGGCCCGTAGTTCAACTCGCCTGAATCAATTAACCACAGAGACAGAGAGGCACGGCTTTGAAGACATAAGTCATCAAGCCGTGCCTCTCTGTCTCTGTGGTTAGACTTTGAGCAGGCGCGTTAGAGTCTCTCGGTCGTGTCGTCGTCGTGGCCGATGGTGTCGTCGGGCTCCTGGGCGGGCAGCTCGACGGTGATGCGGTCGGTGTCGGGGGGGGGCAGGTCGTCGCCTTCGAGGCGCGCGAGGACGACGGTGATGTTGTCCTCGCCGCCGCGCTCGTTGGCCTCGTCCACTAAAGCCTCGCACGCGCGCCGCAGGTCGCCGCGCGCCTCCTGCACGATGCGGAGCATGTCCTCACCGCGGAGCTTGCCCGAGAGGCCGTCGCTGCACAGGAGGAGCACGTCGCCGCGGAAGACCTTCACGAGCCCCGTCACCGGCTGCAATTCGGGCTGCGCGCCGAGCGCCTGGAGGATGACGTTGCGGAACATGTGCGTCTCGGCCTCCTGCTCGCTGATCTGGCCCACGTCCACCAGCTGCTGGACGAGCGACTGGTCTTTGGTGGCGAGCTTGATCCGGCCGCCGCGGATGACGTAGCCGCGGCTGTCGCCGACCTGGAGGAGTCCGACGCCGTCCTGCGTGACGGCGGCGGCGGTGAGCGTGGCGCCCATGCCGGAGCAGTGCGGGTCTTCCTGGCTGCGGCGGTGGATGGCGAAGTTGGCGTAGTCGGTCGCGTTCTTCAGGCACTCGACGAGCGGGGCGTCCTCGGGGCAGGCCCCTTCGTCGCCGTCCTCGTTGAGGAGCAGCTCGCGGACGGTCTCGACGGCCATGCGGCTCGCCACGTCGCCGGCGAGCGCGCCGCCCATCCCGTCGGAGACGACGAGGACGACGCCCTTCGGCCCGACCTCGAAGCGGCCCAAGCCGTCGGGGACGGCCTCGCCTTCCGAGCCCGTCCACGCGCCCTGCCCCGACAGGTCGAGCACGAGGAAGTTGTCCTCGTTGCCCGCGCGGACGCGGCCCACGTTGGTCTTGGCGTAAAGCTCTACGAACATAAGTGAGTTTTCAGTCTTCAGTTTTCAGTCTTCAGTAAGCAGCCCGCGCTGAAAACTGAAGACTGAAAACTCAAAACTAAATTTTGCTGAGCGCCTGATCCAAATCGGCGATGATGTCTTCGGTCTCTTCGAGGCCGACCGAGATGCGGACGAGCCCGTCGGTGATGCCGAGGCGCGCGCGCGTTTCGGGGAGAACGGAGGCGTGCGTCATCGTCGCCGGGTGCGAAATCAGCGTCTCGACGCCCCCGAGGCTCTCGGCCAGCGTGCAGAGGCGGACGGATTCTAACACAGTGCGCGCGTTTTCCAGCGAGCCCACGTCGAAGGCCACCATCCCGCCGAACCCCTTCTGCTGCCGCTTCGCCAGCTCGTGCTGCCGGTGCGAGAGCGAGCCGGGGTAGTAGAGTTTCCGTACCTTCGGGTGCTCCTCTAAGAAAGCGGCGACCGCCCTGCCGGTCGCGTCGTGCTGCTCCATCCGCACGGCCAGCGTCTTCGTGCCGCGCAGGACGAGCCACGAGTCGAACGGCGAAAGAATCGCGCCGACCGCGTTCTGGATGAAGGCCAGCTTTTCGGCGTCCTTCTCGTCGTTAAGCACCGCCACGCCGCCCACACTGTCGGAGTGGCCGTTCAAATACTTCGTCGTCGAATGGACGACGATGTCCACGCCGAACTCGATGGGCCTTTGGAGGTAAGGCGACATGAACGTGTTGTCGCACACGACGCGCGCGCCGGCCGCGTGGGCGAGGTCGGAGACGGCCTTCAAATCGGTAATCATCATCACGGGGTTCGTCGGCGTCTCGACGAAGACCATGCGCGTGTTCGGCCTGAGCGCCGCCTCGACGTTGAGCGGGTCGGTCGTGTCCACGTAGGAGAACTCGATGCCGTAGTCGGCGAGCACGCGGCTGAAGAGGCGGAACGTCCCGCCGTACGTGTTGTCGGAGACGACGACGTGCTCGCCGGCCTTTATCAACCTCAGCGTCGCGTCGATGGCCGCCATCCCGGAAGCAAACGCGTAGCCGAAGCGCGCCCCTTCGAGCGCCGCGATGTTGCGCTCCACGGCGAGGCGCGTCGGGTTCTGCGTCCGCGCGTACTCGTAACCGCCGCGCGGCTTTCCCAACCCCTCCTGCTGATAGGTCGAGGTCTGATAGATCGGTACAGTCACCGCCCCCGTCGTCGGGTCGGGCTCGTTGCCGGCGTGGATGGCTTTTGTGGAAAATCCCATAGTTCAAAGGTTGAAAGTTCAAGGTTCAAAGTTCGAGGCCAAAGCTTTCAACTTTGAACCTTGAACTTTCAACCTTTGAACTTCAGTCAAAGATTCCCTGGCTCATGTAGCGCTCGGCGCCGTCGGGGAAGAGCGTGACGACGCGCTTGCCGGGGCCTAAGCGTTCGGCGACCTTGCGAGCCGCCGCGGCGGCCGCGCCGGTCGAGCCGCCGCCGAGCACGCCCTCGGTGCGCGCGAGTTCGCGGACGGTCGAGAACGCCTCCAAATCCGAGACGGCCAGAACTTCGTCGGCCGCGTCGCGGTCGAGGTTCGGCGGGATGAACTCGCGCTGGCCGATGCCTTCTAAACGATAAGGGCCGGGGTTGCCGCCGCCGAGTATTGAACCTTCCGGTTCGACGAGCACGCAGTAGACTTCCGGGTTCACCTTCTTGACGGCGTGCGTGATGCCCGTGAACGTGCCGGCCGAGCCGCAGCCCAGAACCAGAGCGTCAATCTTCCCGTCAGTCTGCTCGATGATCTCGCGCGCGGTCGTCTCCTCGTGGAAGCGCGGGTTGGCGGGGTTCTCGAACTGCTGCGGGATGAAGCTGCCGGGCGTCTCGGCGGCCAGCTCGCGCGCGCGGCGCACGGCGCCCTCCATGCCCTCCTCGGCCGGGACGTATTCAATCCTTCCCCCGAGCGCCTCCATGATCTTCATCTTCTCGCGCGAGTAGCCCTCGGGCACGCAGAGCACGACGCGGTAGCCGCGCGCCGCGCCGACGAGCGCGAGCCCAATGCCCGTGTTCCCGGCGGTCGGCTCGATAATCAGCGAGCCGGGTTCGAGGACGCCGCGCCGCTCGGCGTCGAGGATCATCCCGAGCGCCGCGCGGTCTTTGACCGACCCGCCCGGGTTCATGTATTCGAGCTTGGCGAACAGCTCGGCCGCGGGCGGCGGCGCGAACCTGGACAGTTTGAGCAGGGGCGTCCCGCCCACCAGCTCAAGGATGTTCTCGACGGCCCTGAGCGGCGCCCTCTCGCCCTGCGAAGTCCTGCTTTGTGACGGCGTAACCATGAAAGTGGAACTGCCCGATGGTAGCTTAGCGGGTGACGGGTGACAAGCGGCAAAAGGGTGAGTAGTGAATGGTGAATGGTGAATAGTGAATGGCAAAGCGCGGGCGTCCCTTCTCTTCACCATTCACCATTCACTATTCACCATTTACTGATTCCCCTTGTCTCCCGCCGCGGTCTGGGTTATCTTGTAGTCCCGTGAATCACACGGGCTCACCTGTTCCAAATCCCACGGTCGTCGCAATCATCCCCGCGCGGTACTCTTCGAGCCGGCTCCCGGGCAAACCTCTGTTGGAGATAGGGGGGCGCCCGATGGTCGTCCACGTCGCGGAGCGCGCGCTCGCGGCTGCGTCCGTCTCGCGCGCCGTCGTCGCCACCGACGACCGACGCATCTACGAAGCCGTCACCGCCGCCGGCCACGAAGCTTTAATGACGAGCCCCGGGCACGCCTCGGGGAGCGACCGTTTGGCCGAGGCCGCCGGGAAGATTGACTGCGACATCGTCGTCAACGTGCAGGGCGACGAGCCGTTGATTTCGCCCGACACCATCGAGGTCGCCGTCGGCGCGCTGCTCGAAGACGAGACGGCCGCGGTCTCGACCACCTCCGAGCCCATTGAGACGGCGGCCGACGTGCTGAGCACGGACGTGGTCAAGGTCGTCGTGGACGCGCGGGGAAGGGCGCTCTACTTCTCGCGCTCGCCCGTGCCTTACCCGCGCGAGGCGGCGCGGCGCTACGGCTCGCTGGCCGCGGCGCTCGAAGTCGAGCCCGGTCTGCTCGGCACCTTCCGCAAGCACACGGGGCTTTATGTTTACCGCCGGGCCTTTTTGTTAGAATACGCGCGTTGGCCCCAGACGGCGCTCGAACGCGCCGAATCGCTCGAACAGCTGCGCGTGCTCGAACGCGGGTACGCGATACGTGTGGTCGAAGCGGCCTCCCCGTCAATCGGCGTGGACACCGCAGACGACCTGCAACGCGTTCGCAAATTGCTTGAGGCTGACTGATGAAGGGGGAGGGGATGCCTAAATACATTTTCGTGACGGGCGGCGTGGTTTCGAGTCTGGGGAAGGGGCTGGCGGCGTCGAGCATCGGCTGCCTGCTCGAAGCGCGGGGCTTGAGCGTGACCTGCATCAAGCTCGACCCGTACATCAACGTAGACCCGGGCACGATGTCGCCCTTCCAGCACGGCGAGGTCTTCGTCACCGACGACGGCGCCGAGACCGACCTCGACCTCGGCCACTACGAGCGCTTCACGCACGCGCGCCTGTCGCGCTCGAACAACTGGACGACGGGCCGCATCTACATGTCGGTCATCGAGAAGGAGCGGCGCGGCGACTACCTCGGCAAGACCATCCAGGTCATCCCGCACATCACCGACGAGATCAAGCGGGCCGTCCGTTCCGTCGCCGAGAAGGACTCGACCGACGTGGTCATCGTCGAAATCGGCGGCACGGTCGGCGACATCGAGTCTTTGCCCTTCCTCGAAGCCATCCGCCAGATGGGGAACGAGGAGCGGCAGAACGGCCAGAACGGCGCGGTCTTCATCCACCTCACGCTCGTCCCCTTCATCGCCGCCGCGGGCGAGCTCAAGACCAAGCCGACGCAGCACTCCGTCCGCGACCTGCGCGAGATCGGCATCGCCGTGGACATCCTCCTCTGCCGCTCCGACCGCACGCTCCCGCGCGACATCCGCTCGAAGATCGCGCTCTTCTGCAACGTCAAGGAGCAGGCCGTCATCGCCGCGCAGGACGTGGACACCATCTACGAAGTCCCGCTCGCCTTTCATGAACAGGGCCTGGACGACCAGATTGTTTCCGCCCTGGGGCTGCAAGACCGCGCGCCGAACGCCGACCTCACGCGCTGGCGCGAGCTGGTCGAGACCATCCGCGACCCCTCGAAGGGCAGCGTCACCATCGGCATCGTCGGCAAGTACGTCGAGCTGGAAGACTCCTACAAGTCCCTGCGCGAGGCCCTGACGCACGGCGGCGTGGCAAACAACCTGCGCGTGGACGTGCGCTGGGTCGAGTCGGAGGGCTTGATGGATGAGGACTACGAGGAGCGCCTGCGCGACTACGATGCCATCCTCGTCCCCGGCGGCTTCGGCAAGCGCGGCGTGGCCGGGATGATCCGCGCCATCAACTACGCGCGCCGGACGCGCACGCCCTACTTCGGCATCTGCCTCGGTATGCAGACGGCCGTCATCGAGTACGCGCGCGCGGTCTGCGGCCTGAACGGGGCCGACTCGACCGAGTTCGACGCCGAGACGCCGCACCCGGTCATCTTCAAGCTGCGCGACCTCGTGGACGTGGAGGAGATGGGGGGCACGATGCGCCTGGGCGCGTGGGTTTGCAAACTGGCCGACGGGAGTCTGGCGCAGGAGGTCTACGGCGGCGCCCACGAGATCAGCGAGCGCCACCGCCACCGCTACGAGTTCAACCCCGAGTACCGCGCGCAGCTCGAAGCGGCGGGGCTGCGCATCAGCGGCATCTCGGAGGACGGCCGCTTCGTCGAGATGGTGGAGCTGCCGCGCGAAGCGCACCCGTGGTTCCTGGGCTGCCAGTTCCACCCCGAGTACAAGTCGAAGCCGCTCGCGCCCCAGCCGCTGTTTGCGTCTTTCGTCCGGGCGGCGTACCGTAACCGCATGCGCGACGACGTGGCGGTCGAGGGCGCGGGCGAACAGGAGCCCGAGCCTCTGGCGCACGAGCGCGCGCAGGTTCTGGCCGGCGACGACTGAAAACCGCATGCGATCCGAGGAGGTCTCTCTATGGCTGAAGATTTAGGTCTTGGCACGATGACCGGCGAGCACAAGAAGCCCGACATCGACAGCACCAACACGAAGATTCACGGCGAGCCGCCGCCCGGCTCGCCCATGCCCGGCGTCGAGCGGGACGAGGACGCCGAGGTCAAGGAAGAGGTCAAGCCGAACACCGAGTGACGTTCGGCCGGAACTCATAACCGCAAAGGGCGCGAAGAAGTCGCGGGGGTGCGCAAAGATTTTCTCTGCGACCTCCGGCGACTTCTTCGCGCCCTTTGCGGTAAAATCGGCGCGCAGGTTCAAGCACTCCCCTAAGTCACGCGTATGCTCCAGTGCCCGAAATGTCTCCGGCAGTTCGACGCGGGCGAGACCGTCTGCCCCGTGGACGGGACTCCGCTCGGCGCCGACGCGACCGTGCCCGGCGCGAACGCGCGCCCCGCGGACGCGCTGCTCGGGGTCGTTTTGGACGACAAGTACCGGCTCGACGAGCGGCTGGGCGAGGGCGGCATGGGCGCCGTCTACCGCGCGACGCACCTGCTGATCGAGCGCCCCGTGGCGGTGAAGGTCTTGAGCCGCCGTCTCGTCACGGACGACGCGGCCCGGGAGCGCTTCCGGCGCGAGGCGCGCGCCGCCGGGCGTTTGCAGCACACGAACGCCGTCGCCGTCACAGACTTCGGCGAAACGCGCGACGGCGTGGTCTACCTCGTGATGGAGCTGCTGGAAGGGAGGCCGCTGCGCGAGGTGCTCGCGCGCGAGGCGCCGCTCGACCCGGCGCGCGCCGTCTCGCTGATGCTGCAAATCTCCGCCGCGGTCGAGGCCGCGCACGAGGCCGGCATCATCCACCGCGACCTCAAGCCCGGCAACATCTTCCTCGTCCAGCGCCACGACTCGCCCCACATCGTCAAGGTGCTCGACTTCGGCATCGCCAAGATCGCGGCCGACGAGGAGGGGAACTTAATCGACACGCTGACGGGCGCGGGCGTCATGATCGGCACGCCGCGCTACATGTCGCCCGAGCAGTGCGACGGCGCGCAGCTGAGCCCCGCGTCGGACGTGTACTCTTTGGGCGTCATCCTCTACGAGATGCTGACGGGGCAGACGCCGTTCACGGGCATCTCGCCGCTCGCGCTCGCGCTCAAGCACTCGTCTGAAAATCCGCGCCCGCCGCGCGAGCTGGTGGCGTCGATCCCGCCCGCGCTCGAAGCGGTCGTGCTGCACGCGTTGGAGAAGGCGGCCGAGTCCCGCCCTTCGGACGCGGGCGAGTTCCGCCGCGAGCTGTTCGCCGTGGCCGAGCGGCTCGGGCTCGAACACTCGGCCGGCTTCAGCGCGCCGACCATCGAGACGCTGCGCGACGCGGGCACCGAGACGCCCTCGGGCCGCCTCATCATCGACATCGAACGCCTGCGCCGCAGCCGCGCCGCCGCGCAGACCTCGGAGCTGGGTCTGCCGACTTCGGAAGAGGACGTGCCCGACACTTCGGGCCGGCCTTCGGGCGCGGGCGGCGGCGGCTCTCAACCGTCGGCCCCGCGGCCGCTCGTCTCGCCCGCCCCCGCGGCGAAGGAGGTTGAGAGTGCGGCGGTCGGAGGCGTGAGGCCGAAGACGGGGCGCGACTGGAAGGAGTGGGTCACGCAGCCGCTGGCCTTCGTCGTCATCATCTCGGCGGCGCTGATCCTCGTCTTCGGCGCGGTGCTTTTGCGGCGCTCGCCCGTGCGGCGGGGCGCGCTCGCGGACGCTCGGACGAACCGCGCGGGGGACGAGTCGGAATCCGCGCTCGGCCGCACGCTCTCTTCCGCGGGCGACTCCTCGCCGCTCGGCTCGCCCGTCGAGCAGCCGCGCACGGCCGCCGACTTCTACGCGAACGGCACCTACTACCTCTCCATCCGCAGCTACGACGCGGCCGTGCGCGACCTGCGGCAGGCCGCTCAGCTTCAGCCCGACTTCCCAGAGGCGCACAACCGCCTCGGCGTCGCGCTGATGCGCAAGGGGCAGTTCCGCGACGCCATCACGGAGTTCCAGACGGCCGTCGAACAGCGCGAAGGGAAGTACCCGACCGCGCAGTACAACCTCGGCTTCGTCCTCCAGCAGCAGCGCGAGAACGAAAAGGCGGTCGAAGCCTATCGCAAGGCCATCGACGCGAACGGCGGCGACTATCCGGACGCCTACTACCAGATCGGCAGCATCCTCATGGAGACGCCCGCGCGCGCCGCCGAGGCCGCCGACGCCTTCCGCAAGGCCATCGAGCAGAACAAGGGGCGCGACCCCGAGGCGCAGTACCGGCTCGGGGTCGCGCTCGCGCAGCAGAAGGACTACGCGGGGGCCGAGGCCGCCTTCCGCGAGGCCGTCAACCAGCGCGGCGGCGACTTCGCCTTCGCGCACTACAACCTCGGCCTCCTCTACCAGCAGACCGGGCGGACGGAAGAGGCCATCAAGGAGTTCGAGACCTACCTCCAACAGGCGCCGGGCGACGAGAACCGCTACCGCGCCGAGAACACGCTGCGCGACCTGCGCCGGCAGGCCGCGCGGGAGAAGGCAAAGCAGCGGTGACCCGAGAACTTGAAAAGGATGAGAGACGTTGAGTGAGAATCTGAATCGGACGGCCGTCAAGCCCTTCGAGGTCGGCGGCGCGACGTTCGGCGACGGGCGCCTGACGCTCATCGCGGGGCCGTGCGTGGTCGAGTCGCGCCAGCACGTGCTCTTCATGGCGCGCGAGTGCCGGAAGCGCGCGCAGGACGCGGGGCTCGACTACGTCTTCAAAGCTTCGTACGACAAGGCCAACCGCTCCTCGGGGTCGTCCTACAGGGGGCCGGGCATGAGGGAAGGGCTCGAAGCGCTGCGCGCGGTCAAAGAGGAGACGGGCCTGCCCGTCCTGACGGACGTGCACGACATCTCTCAAGTCGAAGGGGCGGCGCGCGTGGCCGACGTGCTACAGATACCGGCCTTCCTCTGCCGCCAGACCGACCTCATCGTCGCGGCGTGCGAGACGGGGCGCGCGGTCAACGTCAAGAAGGGGCAGTTCCTCGCACCTTCGGACGCGCGCAACATCGTCGATAAGGCGCGCGCGGCCGGTTGTCAAAAAGTATTATTGACGGAGCGCGGCTACACGTTCGGCTACAACAACCTCGTCGTTGACATGCGCTCGTTCCCCATCATGCGCAGTTTCGGCGTGCCGGTCGTCTTCGACGTGACGCACAGCCTGCAACTGCCCGGCGGTTTGGGCAGTGCAACGGGCGGGCAGTCTGAGTTCATCGAACCGCTCGCGCGCGCGGGCGTCGCCTGCGGCGTGGACGCCGTCTTCATGGAGGTGCACGAGGCGCCCGAGCGAGCGCTCTCCGACGGCCCCAACGCGCTGCCGCTCGCGCGCATGGCCGCGCTGCTCAAGACCCTGCGCGACCTGCACGAACTCGTCCGGCGTGCCACGGCGGACGAAGCTTCGGAAGGCGCGGCGCCCGGACTGTGACCCGACTATGACAAAGACGCTGACCACCTTCATCCTTTTCATCTTCGCTTTCACCTTCGCCCCCGCCGCACGCGCGCAGCAGCCCGCGGCGAACGTGCCCGCGTGGCAGGTCACGTCCTTCGACGTGAGCGTCAACGCCGCGGGCGCTTCCGGCGACGCGCGGGCGATTGCCGTCCGCGCCACCATCAGCGCGCGCAACGTGGGCGGCGCCGCCGGGCGCACGCTGACGCTGCGCCTGAACAACGCGGCGAAGATCGAGTCCGCGACCGTCGGCGGCCAGCCCGCCACCTTCACCCCCGGCAAGGATCAGGTCGCGCAGTTGCAGACCGCACAGCTCGCCCTGCCCGCGCCCGTCCCCGTCGGCGGCACAGTGACCGCCACGCTCGACTACCGCCTGCCCGTCGCCGAGAACTCGGGGCTCGCCGCCGTCTCGCCTCTCGGCTTGCAATTCCTCCCGCTCTCGCAGTGGTACCCGACCCCGAACTCGCCGGTCTCGGCGCGCGGCGCAGACTACGCGCCCGTGAAGCTCGTCTTCAACGGACTGCCCGCGGGCGACACGGTCGTCTCGTCGGGCAAGGCTTCGGGCGCCGGCTTCGAACAGCCGCTCAACGCGCAGCCCTTCTTCCTCACGGGGCGCTGGGATGCGGTCGAGGGCACGGGCGACGCGCGCGGCGTGACGGCCATGCTGCGCCCCGGCGCGACGGCCGATGAGCGGAAGAACGCCGAGGCGTTGGTGGCACTCGCGGGCGCGGCGCGCTCCTTCTACTCGACGTTGCTCGGCCCCGCGCCCGACGTGCCCGTGCGGCTCGTCGGCGTGCGGCGCGGCGCGGGCTTCGAACTCGGGGGGACGCTCCTCCTCACCGACGCCGCCTTCGCGAGGCCCAAGCTCGACTCGGTCACGGCGACGCAGGTGGCGGACGCGGTCGCGCGCCTCTGGGTCGGCGGCGCCGCGGCGATAGAAGGCGAGGGCGCGGGCGCGTTGCGCGAGGGGCTGCCGCGTTACCTCGCCGCGCTCTTCCTTGAGAAGCAGTTCGGCAAGCCGGCGGCCGACGCCGAGTGGATGAGGATGGCGCTGCTCTACGCGCCCGTGGCCGCGCGCGACGCGCCGCTCTCGAAGCTGACGCCGTCGTTCGACACGTACTTCAACGCCGCGACCAACAAGGGCGCGCTCGTCTGGCGCATCGTCTCCGAAGCGGTCGGGCGCGAGGCGTTTCTCGGCGCGCTGCGCGGGCAAATCGCGCAGGGCGGCTCGCAGGCGTTGACGCTCGCCGGGTTGCGCGCGCGGCTGGCGCAGGCCGGCGGCGACCGCGCGAGCGTGCTGATGTCTTCGCTCTTCGACTTGCAGACCGACACAGACCTGCTCGTCGGCCTCCCCGTCGAGCGCGCGGGCGCGTGGGTCTCGAACCTGCGCAACACCGGCTCGTTCGACGTGGACGTGACCGTGCAGGCCATCACCGACCGCGGCGAGCGCCTGACGACCACCGCGCACGTCCCCGCGAAGGACTTCGGCGAGGCGCAGTTCAAGACGGCCTCGAAGATCGTCCGCGTCGAGGTTGACCCGGAGAAGCTTTACCCGCAGACGAACTTCGCCAACGACGTGGTGCCGCAGGGGCCGGGCCTCGTCGAGGCCGTCGAGCAGGCGCGCATCCAGCTCGGCCAGCAGCCGGCGCGCGCCGAGTCGCTCGCACGCGAGGTGCTGGCGCGCTCGCCCGCGAGCGAGGAGGCGCGCGTCGTGCTCGCGCGCGCCCTGCTCGAACAGAACCGCCTGGACGAGGCGGAGCGCGAGTTCAACGCGGCGCTCGCCTCGCCGCTGCCCGTCCCTTCGACGCTCGCGTGGGCCGACATCGGCCTCGGCGAGATCGCGCTCAAGCGCAACCGCCCCGCCGACGCCGTCAAGCTCTTCGACGCCGCCGTGCACGCCGAGGCCGAGTACGCCTCGACGCTCGCGGCGCACGCGGCGCGCCTCCGCGCGGAGGCGGCCGCGGGCGCCTCGCCGGTGGACGAGCAGATTAAGACCGCGGTCGCGAACCTCGACGCGGCGATCAAGTCGGGCCACAGGTCGGAGATCGAGGCGCAGATCGTCGGCGGCGAGCTGACCGGCTTCGCGAAGGGACTCTCGGGCATCCCGCCGGAGACGTGGCAGACGCGCGTCCTGCGCACCGAGCAGCTCGACCCCAACCGCGTCGCGGCCGACGTGCAGCTCTCGACGCGCGTCAACGGGCGCAACTCGGAAGGCCCCGCCGTCTACGTCTTCGCGCGCACGCCCGCCGGCTGGAAGCTCGCCGAGATTCCCATCTTCGAGGTGCGTTGAAAGGCAGTAGGCAGTAGGCAGATGGCAGTAGGCAGTTGAAAGCGCCGCTGCCGAACCTTCGGATTAAACTTTCACCTGACTTAACGCGGAGCGGCTGCCTACTGCCATCTGCCTACTGCCTACTTATGTTTGAGCGAGACGAAGTCGAGCGACTTGCGGCGCGGGTCAGGCTTTTGCTGATGGACTGCGACGGGGTGCTGACCGACGGGCGCATCACGCCGGTCGAGGGCGGGGAGGAGCGGAAGAGCTTCCACACGCGCGACGGGCACGGGCTCGTCATGCTCCACCGCGCGGGGCTGCGCTCGGGGATCATCTCGGGGCGAAGGTCGAGGCTGGTCGAGCTGCGCGCGGCCGACCTCGGCGTCTCGTTCGTCCGGCAGGGCGCGCTCGACAAGGTCGAAGCGTTCGAGGCGCTTTTGAGCGAGGCGGGCGTCGAGCCCGCGCACGCGGCCTACGTCGGCGACGACGTGGTTGACATCCCGCTCATGCGCCGCTGCGCGCTGGCCGTCGCCGTCGCCGACGCGACCGAAGACACGCGAGCCGCCGCGCACTACGTCACAAGTCTCCCCGGCGGCTTCGGCGCCGTCCGCGAAGTCTGCGAGCTGATCCTCAAGGCGCAAGGTAAGTGGGAAGAGTTGATGAAGAGATACCTCGCCTGACTCTCACGCTTTAGATTTACGTTTCGCCGCGCCCTTGCGTCCGGCCTTCTTCGCGGGGGCCTTCTTCGCTGCGCGGCGCTTCGGCTCGGGCGCGGGCGTGCCGGCGTCGAACTGCTCGCGGCATAATTCGATGAACGTCTGGCAGACGGGCGAGAGGTAGCCGCCGCTCAGGCGCGCGAGCCCCATCTCCCAGTTGATGCGCGCGCCCTCGATCCACCAGCGCACGAGTTTCCCGCGCTCCACCTCGTCTCTCACCACCGAGAGCGGCACGATGCCGACGCCCATGTCGGCCGCCACCATGTTCTTGATGGCCGCCTGCCGGCTCAGCTCCATCGCCACCGTCGGTTTGAGCCCCGCCTCGGCGAAGAACTCGTCGATGAGGCGGCGCGTGTTGCCGCCGCGCTCGCCGAGGATGAGCTTCTCGCCGGCCAGCGCGAAGGCGCTCACGACGCGCTGCCCGGCCAGGGCGTGGCGCGGGCTCGCGATGGCGACGAGCTGGTCTTGACTGAGCAGCTCGGTCTCGACGTTGCGCGCCTGGACGGGGAGCGAGACGAAGGCCGCGTCCGTCTCGCCCGCCAGAATCTTCTTAACCAGCTCCTCGCTCGTGCCCGAAGTGACCGAGACCTCCGCGTGCGGGTGCGCCTTCCTGAGCTTCTTGAGGATGGCGGGCAGAGAGTCCGCGCTGACCATCCCCGAAGCGCTCCCCAGGCGCAGGCGGCCGTGCTTGGCCCCGGCCAGCTCGGCCAGCTCGGCCAGCGCCGCGTCGTGCTCGCGCAGGATGAGCTGCGCGCGCGCCATCAGCCGCTCGCCCGCCTCGGTGAGCACGACCCGGCGCGGCATCCGCGTGAAGAGCGGGACGCCGACCTCGCGCTCCAGCTGCTTGATCTGCATGCTGAGCGCGGCTTGGGTGTAGTGGATGCGCTGGGCGGCGGCGGTGAACGTGCGCGCGTCGGCGATAGCCATGAAGGCTTTAAGCTGTCTGATCTCCATCTGTCGCTCCGGTATCAGTGATGGTTATCATAGAAATAAAATCTTTTAGTTTTGATTATAATCAAACTTCCGCTAGCATTGCACAAAATTTTTCGGGCGCGGGGCCTTCACGGCCCGCGCCCCCGCCGACCGACAATCCCCGATGAAGGCCAGGCGCCGCCCAGTCAAACTCCATGCAAAACGCCTTCCGGCGCTCGCCGCGCGCACCCTGGTGCTCGGCGTGGACGGCGGCGGCTCGAAGACGCGGGCGGTCGTCGCCGACGGCGCGGGCGAAGTCCTGGGCGAGGGGCTGGCCGGCCCTTCGAACCCTCTGCGCGTGGGCGTGGGCGAGGCCGTGGGCGCCATCCGCGACGCCGCCGACAAGGCGTGCGCCGAGGCGGGCGTGCGGCGCGTCGAGATCGTCGCGGCCGAGGTGGGGCTGGCCGGGGTCAAGCGCGCCGACATCCGCGAGCGGATGCGCGCGGCCGTCGCGGAGCTGGGCTTCAAGACCGTGGAGGTCGTGACCGACGCCGACATCGCGCTCTACGGCGCGACCGACGGCAAGCCCGGCCTCGTCATCATCGCGGGGACGGGGTCGATCTGCTGCGGCATCAACGCGCGGGGGCGCCGCGCGTGCGCGGGCGGGTGGGGGCCTGTGGTCGGCGACGAGGGGAGCGGCTCCTGGATCGCGCGGCGGGCGTTGCAGGCCGTGGCGCGCGCGACGGACGGGCGCGGGCGGAGGACGGCGCTCGTCGAGGCGGCGTGCGACTACTTCAACGTGACCGCCGCGGACGACCTCTCGACGGCCGTCTACGCGCCGAACATGACGAACAGCCGCATCGCGGGCTTCGGCAGCCGCGTGGTCGGGGCGGCGAAGCGGCGCGACGTGGTCGCGCGCGAGATAGTCGGGGAGGCGGGGCGCGAGCTGGCGCTGGCGGCCGCGGCCGTCATACGGAAGTTGAAGATGGAGCGTGAGCGCTTCCAGGTCGCTTACGTCGGCGGCGTCTTCGCGGCGGGCGCGTTGATACTCGACCCTTTGACGGAGGAGGTGATGCGCGTCGCGCCGCGTGCGTTTCTCGCGCCGCCCGTGCTCGCGCCCGCCGAGGCCGCCGCGCGGATGGCCGGCGAGCAGTTGCAGTTGGCGCTCGCGGGCTGAAGCACAAGATTGATGTCCGACGAACGTCCCATAGAGCTTCCCGTAACGGAGCAGGAGAACCCGCGGACGCGCGAGTTGAGCAGTCTGCCGACCGCGGAGGTGCTGCGCCTGATGAACGAGGAGGACGCGGGCGTCGCGGCCGCGGTCGGGCGCGTGCTGCCGGAGGTCGAGAAGGCCGTCGAAGAGATTGTTAAGAGGTTGAGTTCGGGCGGGCGACTCTTCTACGTCGGGACGGGCACGTCGGGGCGCCTGGGTGTGCTCGACGCTTCGGAGTGCCCGCCGACGTTCGGCGTGCCGCCGGAGCTTGTGCAGGGAATCATCGCGGGCGGCTACGAAGCCTTATACCGCGCGACCGAGGCTTCGGAGGACGACCGGGAGGCCGGGGCGCGTGACGCCGCGGCGCGGGGCGTGGAGGGCGGGGACGCGCTGGTCGGCATCGCCGCGTCGGGGCGGACGCCTTACACCATCGGCGCGGTCGAGTTCGCGCGCGAGTCGGGCGCGTTCACGGCGGCGTTGACGTGCGTGCCGGGCTCTGCAATCACGCGGGCGGCGGAGGTCTCGATTGTGCCGTTGGTCGGGCCGGAGGTGCTGGCGGGCTCGACGCGCCTGAAGGCGGGGACGGCGCAGAAGTTGGTCTTGAACATGCTCTCGACGGCGACGATGGTCAGGCTCGGCTACGTGACGGGGAACCGCATGACGAACCTGCGCCCGAGCAACGTCAAGCTGCGCGCGCGCTCCGAGCGCATCCTCGCGGCCGAGACGGGACTCGACGAAGGGGCCGCGCGCGCGGCCCTCTCCGCAGCGGGCGGCGACCTGCGCGTCGCGCTCGTGATGTCGAAGACGGGGCGCGGGGCCGACGAGTCGCGCGCCGCGCTCGAAGCCCGCGGCTGGGTCGTCGCGCGCGCCGTCGAAGAGCTTGCGCGCGGGTGACGACACGTCGGAACCGCCGCGAGACGAATCGACATCGCGGCAATGTGAATCGACATTGCAGTCATGTGGACTCCCATCGGGACGATGTGGATTGACATAACCTTGATGGGGATTCACCTCGCGGTAATGTGAACTCCCATCGTCCCGATGTTTACTCCCATCGCGGCAATGCGCACTCCCATCACGACGATGTGAACTCCCACAGCCCCAATGTGAACTCCCACAGCCGCAATGTGGACTCCCATAGAAGCTATGGGAGTCCACATTGCGACGATGTGAGTGAGATTAAAGGCTGTGTTTACAGCTTTTACGGCAATTGAAGGGGAGAATGTGGCCTGCGTACTAAAATAAAGCGCGTTCCTCACCGCCGGAGCTTTCGGGTTTGACACTTCCGCCCGCGTCGTAAACGGGCCGCAAGCCGTTTAAAGTCCTTCACTGCACACACGCCGCAGTTCACTGCAAAGATGAATCCCGGCCGCACAGTTTGAGATATAACCTCGCCCGCGTTTAGACGGCGCGAAGGAGGTGCGGTGTGAGAGAAGAGAACTCGGCAGGCGGCGGCGGGTTGTTTGAATCGGTGTGGCGGGATGTGCGTTACGGCTTCAGGGTCTTGCGCCGGAGTCCGGGCTTCACGCTGGCGGCGGTCGTGACCCTGGCGCTCGGCATCGGCGCCAACACGGCCATCTTCAGCGTCATCTACGGCGTGCTGCTCCGGCCGCTCCCTTATCGGGAGGGCGACCGCCTCGTCGTCGTGCGCCAACAGGCGCGGCTCAACAACGTCAACAGCCTCGGCTTCTCGCCGAAGGAGTTCTTCGACTACCGCGACCAGAACAAGACGATGGAGTCGATGGTCGAGCACCACTCGATGAACTTCATCCTCTACGGCCGCGACGAGCCGGAGCGCGTGCAGACGGGCGTCGTCTCCGCCAACTTCTTCGACGTGCTCGGCGTCAAGCCGCTGCTCGGCCGCTCCTTCACGCCCGAAGACGAGCGGCAGGGCGGCGAAGCCGTGCTCATGCTCAGCTACAAGTACTGGCAGCGCAGCTACAACGGCGACCCGAACATCGTCGGCCGCGTCTTCCGCATGAACAACCGCCCGCACACGGTCATCGGCGTGCTGCCCCCGATCCCCGAGTACCCGTCCGAGAGCGACGTGTACATGCCGACGGTCAACTGCCCGTTCCGCTCAAGCCCGCAGACCATCGAGAACCGGCAGGCGCGTCTGCTCTCCGTCGTCTTCGGCCGGCTCAAGCCGGGCGCGACGTTGGAGCAGGCGCAGTCGGACATCAACAACATCGCCGGCAACCTCCAGGCGACCTACCCGGACGTCTACCCGAAGAACATGGGCTACGCCGCGCAGGTCGGCGGCTTGGGCGAGGCCCTGACGCAGCAGGCGCGGCCGACGTTCCTGATTCTGCTGGCGACGACGGGGCTCGTGCTGCTCATCGCGTGCGCGAACGTGGCGAACCTCAACCTCGCGCGCGTGCTGCGGCGCCAGCCCGAGATCGCGATGCGGACGGCGCTCGGCGCGAGCCGCGCCCGTCTCGTCCGGCAGATGTTGACCGAGAGCACGCTGCTCTCCCTGGGAGGCGGGGCGCTGGGGGTCTTGCTGGCGTCGTGGGGGTTGCCGCTGCTCACGTCCTTCGCCGGGCGCTTCACGAACCGCACGGCGGAGATTAGCATGGACTCGTCCGTCCTGCTCTTCGCGCTCCTGCTCTCGGTCGGCACGGGGCTCGTCTTCGGGCTGCTCCCGGCGCTCTCGTCCGGGAAGGGCGCGAGGCAGAGTCTGGCCGCCGCGCTCAAGGAGGACGGCGGGCGCTCGACGGCCGCGGGGAAGAACCGCGTGCGCGCGCTCCTCACCGTGGCGCAGGTGGCGATCTCGTTCACGCTGCTCATCGGCGCGGGCTTAATGCTGCGGAGCCTCATCAAGCTCCAGCGGGTTGACCCCGGCTTCAACCCCGAGAGCACGCTCGTCATGCGGCTCGCGCCGAACTGGTCGAGATTCATCAACACCAACAACAATAACAACCCGAACGCCGTGGCCGCGCAGTACGCCGCCTACTTCCAGCGCCTGCTCGACCGTGTCGGCCGGCAGCCGGGCATCGCCGAGGCCGCCATCTCTTCCACCTATCCTTTGAACCCGGCGGGCATCACGCGCGGGCCGAACGGCACAAGTATCCTTATCGAAGGCAAGCCGCAGGACGACGGCCAGGCCGCGCCGCAGGTGGACGCGCGCGCCGTGAGCCCCGCCTACTTCCGCGCCGTCGGCGTGCCTTTGCTGCGCGGGCGGATGTTCGCGGACTCCGACAACATCGACGCCCCGCAGGTCTCCATCGTCAACGAGGCGACCGCGCGCCACCGCTGGGGCTCGGAAGACCCCGTGGGCAAGCGCGTCTCTTTCGACAACGGGCAGACGTGGGTCACGATTGTCGGCGTCGTCGGCAACGTCCGGCAGTACGGGCTCGACAAGGAGCCGAGCGATGAGATATATGGCCCCGTCGCGCAGCTCGCGTTCGGGCAGTTCCTCGTCGTCAAGACGAAGGGCGACCCGATGGCCGCGTCGAAGTCCCTGCGCGACGCCGTCCACGAAGTCGATTCGGAGACGGCGGTCGATCAGGTGAAGACCTTGCAACAGGTGCTCGACGATTCGGTCGCGTCGCCGCGCCTGACGGCGTGGCTGCTCGGCCTGTTCGCGGTCGTCGCGCTGGTCATCACGGCGGCCGGCATCAGCGGCGTGATGGCGCTCGCCGTGACGCAGCGGACAAAGGAGATAGGCATCCGCCTCGCGCTCGGCGCGACGCGGACGCGCATCGTCACGATGATTATGCGGCAGGGGATGACGCTCGTCCTGGTCGGCCTGGCGTTGGGGGTGGCCGGGGCGCTCGCACTCAACGGGCTCATCGCCTCGCTGCTCTTCTCGACGCCGGGCGCAGACCCTTTGACGTTCGCCGCCGTCTCGTGCGTGCTGTTGCTCGTGGCGGGGACGGCGTGCCTCATCCCCTCCTTGCGCGCGACGGCCATCGACCCGATGCTCACGCTGCGCAGGGAGTGACAAACCGACCCCGTCCTGTACAATCTCGGGCGCGAGTCGAAGAGCGCACCTCTTAGCCGGGAGCGCGGGCATCCCTGCCCGCCATGAGCGCGTCAGCGCGAAGGCGCGAGACTTCAAGTCTCAGGGTTGAGAGATAGGGCTACACGGCTAAGCGTGCTTTGGCACGCTTTGGCGGGCAGGGATGCCCGCGCTCCCGGCGACAGGGGGCTTTGTATTAAGACGACATGAGTGCTGAGAGAATAGACGTGGGCGCGGCGCGCGTGGACTGGCTGAAGTGGGGCTCGCTCTTCGGCTTCTGGGCGCTCTTCAGCTTCCTCAACGCCAACCAGGTCTACTTCGAGATGCTGCACAGGCCGGGGATGCATCACTCCTGGTGGCGCATCGTCTTCTGGCAGCTCGCCGTCTGGTGGGTCTGGGGCTGCCTGACGCCGCTCGTCCTCGGCGTCGGCAAGCGTGTCACGGGCGCGGACGCCTCTTGGCCCCGCGGGCTCCTCATCCACCTGCCCTTCAGCCTCCTGCTCCCGGCCGCGCACGTCGCCGCCTCCGTCTACATCAGGATGGTCATCCAGCCGTTCGACGTGTGGAGCGACACGCGCCCCTTCCTCGACCAGTACGGCGGCGAGCTGCGGAGCCTCTTCCTCTTCGACTTCTTCGTCTACTGGGCCGTGCTCGGCGTCGGCTACGCCTTCGACTACCGCGGGCGCTACCGCGAGCGCGAGTCGGCCGCCTCCGAGCTGAAGGCGCAGCTCGCGCAGGCGAAGCTCGAAGCCCTCAAGGTGCAGCTCCACCCGCACTTCCTCTTCAACACGCTCCACACCATCTCGGGCCTCGTGCGCGGGGGCGAGCGGCAGCCCGCCGTCAACATGATCGCGGGCCTCAGCGAGCTTTTGCGCCGCGCCCTCGACAGCGCCGACGAGCAGGAGGTGCCGCTGCGCGAGGAGTTGAAGTTCGTCGAACTCTACCTGGACATCCAGCTCGTGCGCTTCTCCGACCGCCTGACCGTGCGCACCGACATCGCGCCCGAGACCCTGGACGCGCTCGTGCCGAACATGCTCCTCCAGCCGCTCGTCGAGAACGCCATCCGCCACGGCGTCTCGCCCTGCGAGTCGCCGGGCACCATCACGATCAACGCCTACCGCTCGGGCCGCATGCTCCACCTCGAAGTCTCCGACGACGGCCCCGGCCTCCAATCCGGCTGGCGCATCGGGGAGAGCGGCGGCATCGGGCTCGCCAACACGGTCGAGCGCCTCAAACGTCTCTACGGCGCCGACCACCGCTTCGAGCTGCGCAGCGTCGAGGGCGTGGGCAGCGGCGTCACGGCGTCGGTCGTCATGCCCTTCCGCGAAGGGCGCGGGTCGCTTCATTCACAATGAGCGCGGAGGCGAAGAAGATTCGGACGCTCATCGTGGACGACGAGCCCTTGGCCCGCCGCACGATTCGGAACCTCCTCGCCGACGACCCCGAAGTCGAAATCATCGGCGAGTGCGCCGGCGGCGCCGAGGCCGTCGAGAGCATCCGCCGACGCCCGCCCGACCTCCTCTTCCTCGACATCCAGATGCCCGGCATGGACGGCTTCGACGTGCTCTCGGCCGTCGAGCTGGAGCACATCTCGGCCGTCATCTTCGTCACCGCCTACGACGCCTACGCGCTCAAGGCGTTCGAGGTGCACGCGCTCGACTACCTGCTGAAGCCCTTCACCGACGAGAGGTTCCGCGAGGCGCTCGCGCGCGCCAAGTCACACGTCGAGCTGCGCGAAGCGCGGGGGCTGGCCGAGAGCCTGCGCGCCTTCCTCCGCGGGCGCGCGGCCCCGGAGGAGGAGACGGCGACGGCGGCGGCCCCCAAAAAAGGCGGCTACCTCACGCGCTTCATGGTCAAGGTCGGCGGCCGCGTCATCTTCATCAACCCCTCGGACGTGGACTGGATCGAGGCCGACAACTATTACATTAAGCTCCACGTCAGCGGCCGCGCGCACCTTTTGCGCCTGAGCATGAAGGAGCTGGAGGAGCGGCTCGACCCGAAGACCTTCTGGCGCACGCACCGCTCCGCCATCATCAACCTCGACCGCGTCAAAGAGCTGCACCAGCACCCGAGCGGCGAGTACGTCGTCGTCCTGCGCGACGGCACCGAGCTGAAGCTCAGCCGCGCCCGCCGCGAGCGCCTGCAAGAACTCCTCATGGGCGAGCGCGATTAAGAATTTCAAATTTCAAATTTGAAATTTCAAACTCCTGGGGCACAATCCCAAACACGATGGCTTCAACTTCGCTCCACCCTGCCCTCGAAGGAGCGCGCGCGTGCGTCTTCGACGCGGGCGGCACGCTCATCCACCCGGACTGGGAGAGGCTCGCACAACTCGCCGAAGAGGCGGCCGGGCGCAGGTTAGGCGCCGAGGAGATGCGGCGCGCGTTCGGCGAGATGCTGAAGTGCGTCAACGAGCCGACGCCGGGCGGGCGCGTCATTGACCAGAGCGGGCGCCACTGGACTTTCCGCGCGATGTACGGCGGGCTCGGGTTGGACGAGGCCGCCTGTGAAAGTCTCGTCGGGCGCATCGACGCGGCGCACGAAGAGCGGCACATCTGGTGCGGCTGCGACCCGGACGCCCCGCGCGTCATCGACGAGTTGAAAGGCAGGGGACTCCTCGTCGCCGTCATCTCGAACACCGAGGACGGCCGCGTGCAAGAAGCTTTGGCAGCGGCGGGGCTCGCCGAACGCTTCGACGTGGTCGTGGACTCGCACCTCGTCGGCGTGAGTAAGCCCGACCCGGCCATCTTCCGCCACGCGCTCGGGCTGCTCGGGGTCGAGCCGCACGAGGCCGTCTTCGTCGGCGACTCCTACGCGCACGACGCGCTCGCCGCACGCGCCGCCGGACTCGCGGCCGTGCTGCTCGACCCCTTAGACCTCCACCCGGGGGCCGTCTGCCCGCGCATACATCGCCTGGGCGATTTGCTTCCGCGTGAGGTTTGAAAATAGAATCCCCCCGTCACTCCCGCTCGTTAAAGTCTGAGCCCGGCCGCCAACCTTCTAAATGGGACTGCTCGACCTGATCATCGTCTTCGGCTACCTCGTCGGCATCACTCTGTTCGGCATCTGGTTCGCGGGCAAGCAGGAGACGACGGAGGACTACTTCGTCGGCGACCGCAGCGTGCCCTGGTGGGCCATCGCCGCCTCCATCGTCGCCACCGAGACTTCGACCATCACCTTCATCAGCGTGCCCGGCGTCGCCTTCTCGCGCGGCGGCAACTTCCAGTTCCTGCAACTGGTCGCGGGCTACATGCTCGGGCGCATCGTCATCTCGTTCCTCTTCATCCCGTCCTACTTCCGCGGCGAGCTGTTGACCGTCTACCAACTTCTCGAACGCCGCTTCGGCGGGCGCATCAAGATGCTGGCGGCGGCGCTCTTCGTCGTCATGCGCAACATCGCGGACGGCATCCGCCTGCTGCTGACGGCCATCGTGCTCGCGGCCGTCTACACGGCCTTCCAGCCGCAGGCGAACGTGACGACGGTGACCATCGCCTCCATCGTCCTCCTGGGCGTCGTGATGATCATCTTCACCTACTACGGCGGGATGGAGGCGGTCATCTGGGTCGAGGTGGTGCAGCTCGGCATCTACCTCGGCGGCGCGCTGGCGGCGGCCGTCGTCATCGCGATGGGCGTCAAGGGCGGCTTCGGCGGCGCGTTGGAGTTGGGCCGGCAGTTCGGCAAGTTCGACGTGATCGACTTCGCCTTCAGGCAGACGCCCTTCACGCTCTCGTTCCCGTTCACCGACGCGACCTACACGCTCTCGCTCCCCCTGGACTTGGTGAAGAGCTACACGTTCTGGGCCGGGCTCATCGGCGGCTGCTTCCTGACGATGAGCACGCACGGGACGGATCAGTACCTCGTGCAGCGCTACCTCTGCACCGACCGGCCGCGCCGTGCGGCGGCGGCGCTGCTCTCTTCCGGCGCGGTCGTCTTCGCGCAGTTCATCGGCTTCCTCTTCATCGGCGTGCTGCTCTTCGCCTTCTACGGCCCGCACGCCTCGCCCGTCTACAACGACTTCGCCGCGGCCTGCGCGCAGGTGAACCCGACCGAGGCCGCGGGCCGCTGCCTGTCCGACCCGGCGTTTGCACAGGCCGCGAGCGCGACCTTCCCCTTCGCGGGCGGCGACCGCGTCTTCCCCGACTTCATCACGAAGCACATGCCGACGGGTTTGTCGGGCCTGGTCGTCGCGGCCATCTTCGCCGCGGCGCTCTCCTCCTCGCTCAACTCCATCGCGGCGACGGCCGTCAACGACCTCTACAAGCCCTTCCGGCCGAAGCGCGGCGACAAGCACTACCTGCGCGTGTCGCAAGTGCTGACGCTCGTGTGGGGCCTCGTGCAGATGGCCGTGGCCGTCGTGGCAATGGCGTACCCGAGTTCCGCGCTCGACAAGGCCCTGTCGGTCGCGTCGCTCATCAACGGGCCGGTGCTCGGCGTCTTCCTCGTCGGCACGTTCCTGCGGCGCGTGAGCGAGCCGCCCGCGCTCGTCGGGATGTTGGCGAGCATCGTCGTCATGCTCTACGTGCGCTTCTACACGCCGCTCGCGTGGACTTGGTACGTGCTCCTCGGGAGCGCCATCACGCTCCTCGTCGCGTGGCTCGCGAGCTTCGCCTTCGCGCCCGCCCCGGCCGACCGGCAGGACGAGCTGGCCCCCGGCGCGGCCGACTGACATTCATAGCTTAAGGAATAAAACTTTTCGATGGTGCGAAGTAAGTTTTCAAGGCACGTGCGGGCGGCGCTCCTGCTCCCGGCCGTCTTCTCGCTGTTAGTCGGCGCCGCACTTCCGCAGACGCCCGCGCCGATGAAGACGCTGACGCCGCGTGAGCTGAAGGAGAAGTGCCATCACTGGAGATGTGAAGGCTTCAACGCCTTGCTCACTGCCGAGGTCACGCCGGCCTACAGGCGCCAGCCTTCGAAGGACGCGCTCAGATGGGCCGGCGAGCAGTTGAAGGCGATGACGCTCGAAGAGAAGGCGGGCCAGCTCATCTCGGTCGGCGTCAACGCGCGGTTCCTCAACCAGGAGAGCGACGAGTTCAAGGAGCTGCGCCGGCAGGTCGAGCAGAATCACGTCGGCGGCATCATCCTCTTCCGCGGCCCCGTCTACGAGTCCGTCCACCTCGTCAACCGCATGCAGAGGCTCGCCAAACTCCCGCTCCTCGTCTCGGCCGACCTCGAAGCCGGCAGCGGGATGCGCTTCGACGACGCGACGAACCTGCCCTGGAACATGGCCGTCGGCGCGACCGGCGACCCCGCCTTCGCGCGCCGGCAGGGCGAGCTGACCGCCCGCGAGGCGCGCGCCCTCGGCATTCAACAAGTCTTCGCCCCCGTCGCCGACGTGAACAACAACGCCGGCAACCCCGTCATCAACGTCCGCTCCTTCGGCGAAGACCCCGCGGAGGTCGCGCGCTTCGTCGCCGCCTTCGTCGAGGGCGCGCAAGCGGCCGGCGTCATCGCCACCGCCAAGCACTTCCCCGGCCACGGCGACACGGCCGTCGATTCGCACCGAGGGCTGCCAGTCATCGACGTGGCGCGCTCGCGCCTGGATTCGGTCGAGCTTGTCCCTTTCCGCGCGGCCATCAAGGTGGGCGTCGGCGCGGTGATGACGGCGCACATCGGCCTCCCGCAGGTTGACCCGACGCAGATCACGCCGCTCCCGCGCGAATCAATCGTGCGGCCGACCTACGCCGAGCGCGAGGTCTTCGTCGAGAACGCCGTGCTGCCCGGCACGCTCTCGCCCGTCGTCACGACGAAGCTGCTGCGGAACGAACTCGGCTTCGACGGCATCGTCGTCACGGACGCGCTCGACATGAGCGGCCTGACCATCTACTTCAAGCAGGACGAGGCGGGCGTGCGCGCCGTGCTCGCGGGCGCCGACATGCTCCTCAAGCCGGCCGACCCGGACGCCGTCCTGCGCGGGCTCGTCGAAGCCGTGAAGGGCGGCCGCCTCACAGAGAAGCGCATCGAGGAGTCGGCGCGGAGGATTCTCGCGGCCAAGTACGACCTCGGCCTCGCGCGCGAACGCATCGCCCCGCTCGAACAGATAGACACCGTCGTCGCCGGCCCCGAAGCCCTGAAGCTCGCCGACGAGGTGGCCGCGCGCGCCGTCACGCTTGTCCGCGACGACGCGAAGCTTTTACAGCGCGCCGACGGAGTCGGCTTGAAGCCGGGCGCGCGCGTCTTCAACCTCGCCGTCACGAACGGCGAAGACCGCTCCTGGATTGCAAACCCGTTCGTCTCGCAACTCGCGCAGCTCGGCGTGCGCGCCGAGACGGTCGTGCTCGACTCGCGCTCGACCGAGGCGGAGGTCGCGGACGCTTTGGAGCGCGCGCAGAAGGCGGACGTAGTTATCGCCTCGATGTACGGGCGCGTGAGGTCGGGCGCGACGAACAGCGTGGGACTCCCCGAGCAGGGCGCGCGCGTGCTGAACACATTGATTGAGAAGAAGGTGCCGGTCGTGGGCGTCAGCTTCGGGAACCCGTACCTTTTGCAAAGCTTCAAGGGGCTCGGCACGTACGTCGTCGCCTACGGCGACATGCCGAGCCTGCAACGCGCCGCCGCGCGCGCTCTGCTCGGCCGCGCGGACTTCGGCGGCCGCCTGCCCATCTCGCTCCCCGGCCTCTACCCGCGCGGCACGGGCATCCAGTTGAAGGCCGCGCCGCCCGCGGCCGTGTCCAGCCAATGAGAAGAGAAATCACGAGAAGTCTCCGAGCGGCCGCGGGCCTTTTGCTGACGCTCGCCTCCGTCGCGCAGGCGCTTGCCGCGCCGCTGCCGACCGTTCCGCCCGCGAAGGTCTCGATGGCGGCCGACCGTCTGGCCTTCATCGACTCCGCGGTGGAGGAGGCGATCCAGAGGAAGGAGCTGCCCGGCGCCGTCGTGCTCGTCGCGCGCCGCGGCGGCGTGGTCTGGCGCAAGGCTTACGGCGCGCGCTCGCTCGTGCCCGCGCGCGAGGAGATGAGCGTTGACACCGTCTTCGACCTGGCGAGCCTGACGAAGGTCGTCGCGACGGCGACGAGCGTGATGATCCTCGTCGAGCGCGGGAAGGTGCGCCTCGGCGACCCCGTCTCGCGCTACATCCCCGAACTCAAGGGCGAGGGCCGGGAGCGCATCACCATCGAGCACCTGCTCACGCACCGCTCGGGCTACGCGCCCGACTTCGACCTGAGCGACCGTTGGGAGGGGCGCGAAGAGATGTTGAAACGCCTCTACGCCGAGCCGCTCCGCTCCGCCCCCGGCGCGCGCTTCGTCTACAGCGACATCAACTTCATCACGCTCGGCGAGGTCGTCCAGCGCGTCTCGGGCGAGCCGCTCGACACCTTCGCGCGCAGGAACATCTTCGAGCCGCTCGGCATGAAGGACACGGGCTTCCGCCGGATCGGCGCCGCCGACGCGTCCGCAGTCCCCGTCAAACGCATCGCGCCGACCGAGTCCGTGCACGGGATGAAGAGTTACCTCGGCGGCACGGGCGACGCGGGGGCGTCAGGCGAGACGATGCTGCGCGGGCAGGTGCACGACCCGACGGCCAACCGCATGGGCGGCGTCGCGGGCCACGCCGGCCTCTTCTCGACGGCCGACGACCTCGCCGTCTTCTGCCAGATGATGCTCAACGGCGGCGAGTACAACGGTGCGCGCATACTTTCGCCCCTGGGCGTCGCCGAGATGACGCGGCCCCGCCAAGTCACGGAGGACGGCGGCGCGCGGGGGCTGGGCTGGGACTTGAACACCAGCTTCTCGTCCAACCGCGGCGACATCTTCCCCGAGGGCTCGTTCGGGCACACGGGCTTCACGGGCACCTCGCTCTGGCTCGACCCGGCGAGCGAGACGTTCGTCGTCTTCCTCTCGAACCGCGTCCACCCGGACGGCAAGGGCGACGTGACGCCCCTGCGCGGGCGCATCGCGAACGTCGTCGCCAGCGCCGTCACCGACGTGGCGGTGACGGCCCGCGCGCAGGCGGAGCAGGCGCAGTACCTTCGGGACTTGCTCGCAGGGCTGACGCGGTTCACCTTCAACCTCGGCGAGGCGCGCAAGTCCGAAGAGGGAGGCGCGCTCGCGCCCGAGCAGGCGGACGTGCTCAACGGCATCGACGTGCTCGCGCGCGGCGGCTTCAAGGAGTTGCAGGGTTTGCGCGTCGGCCTCATCACGAACCACACGGGGCGCGACCGCGCCGGGCGCCAGACCATCGACGTGCTGCGCGAGGCGCCGGGCGTCAAACTCACGGCCCTCTTCTCGCCCGAGCACGGCATCCGCGGCGAGGCCGACGAGAAGGTCTCCGACTCGAAGGACGAGAAGACGGGGCTCCCCGTCTACTCGCTCTACGGCGAGACGCGGCGGCCGAAGCCCGAGCAGTTGAAAGACCTCGACGCGCTCGTCTTCGACATACAGGACGTGGGCGCGCGCTTCTACACCTACACGTCCACGCTCGGCTACGCGATGGAGGAGGCGGCGAAGGCGCGCATCCCCGTCTTCGTCCTCGACCGCCCGAACCCCGTCGGCGGCCTGGAGGTGGAAGGCCCCGTGGCCGACGCCGACAAGCTCTCGTTCACGGCCTACCAGCAGATTCCCGTCCGTCACGGGATGACCGTGGGCGAGCTGGCGCGACTCTTCAACGAGGAGCGGAAGCTCGGCTGCGACCTGCGCGTCGTCAAGATGGAGAACTGGCGGCGCGGGATGTGGCTCGACGCGACGGGGCAGACCTGGGTCAACCCCTCGCCGAACATGCGGAGCCTGACGGAAGCCACGCTCTACCCGGGCGTCGGGCTGCTTGAGACGACGAACGTCTCGGTGGGGCGCGGGACGGACACGCCGTTCGAGCTGGTCGGCGCGCCCTGGCTGGACGGCCGCAAGCTGGCGACCTACCTTAACGGCCGGAGCCTCCCGGGCGTGCGCTTCGTGCCGGTGCGGTTCACGCCGCGCGCGTCGGTCTTCAAAGACCAGGAGTGCGGCGGCGTCAACCTCGTCGTCACCGACCGCGCGCGCTTCCGCCCCGTGCGGACGGGGTTGGAGTTGGCCGTCGCGCTGCGCCGGCTCTACCCCGAAGACTGGAAGGTCGAGGACTACCGACGCCTCCTCGTCAACGACGACACCCTTGAGCGCGTCCGCCGCGCCGACGAGCCCGAGTCGATTGAACGCGCGTGGCAGCCCGGGCTCGCCGAGTTCCGCCGTGTGCGCGCCCGCGCGCTGCTCTACAAATAGACTGTCCGAGAGACTGCCCGAACATTTTCAACAGGAGAAGAACGATGCGCTTCATCTGTAGAGTCTTCATCACGCTCGCGCTGCTCGCGTCCGCGCCGGCGAGCGCGCTGGCCTGGCACGACCAGGGGCACATGATCGTGGCGCAGGTCGCGTACCTGAGCCTGACGCCCGCGGCGAAGGCGAAGGTGGACAGCCTCTTCGTCACGCCGCAGGGCAAGCGGCCGCTCATCTTCCTCTGCGCCGGCTACTACTCGCCCGAGACCTGCGAGAAGACGTACGACCCCGTCCAGATCGCCGTCTGGATGGACGACTTCCGCGGCGACTCGATCAACTCGATCTACGACAACTGGCACTACGTCGATTACCCGTTCTACGACGGCGTGCCCGACACGGGGAAGGCCGGCCCCGACGCCGAGAACGCGCTGGCGCGCATCAACTGGGCCATCAACTCGCTGCGCGAGGGGGTGACCCCGCTGAAGCGCGAGGCCGAAGTCACGGCCTTCCTCTACCACCTCGTGGGCGACGTGCACCAGCCGCTCCACGCCGCCGCACGCGTGACGGCCGCGCACCCCGACGGCGACGCGGGCGGCAACCTCTTCAAGATTCAGGTGCCGGGGCAGGCGCGCGTCTCAAACCTGCACACGTTCTGGGACGCGGCCGGCGGCGCGTTCGGCTTCGAGGGGCCGAAGCGCCCGCTCGACCAGGCGGGCAAGGCCCGCATCCTCTCGCTCGCACAGGACGTGATGAAGGAGAACCCGGCCGAGTCGATGCCGGAGTCGAAGAACTTAGACCCGCACGACTGGGTCATGGAGAGCAACCGGCTCGCGCGCGAGGTCGTCTACCGAAACATCAGCGAAGGCGGCACGCCCTCGAAGGAGTACACCGACGCGGCGCAGAAGCTCTGCCGCAAGCGGCTCGCGCTGGGCGGCTACCGCCTCGCCGGCGTGCTGAACGCGCTCTTCCAGCCGGGTGCGGAGAAGAAGCAGTAGGCGAAAGCAGTAGACAGTAGACAGTAGAAAAACAGGCGGCGCGTTTCATCCTTCGGGACGGGCGCGCCGCTTGGTTTTTCCTTACTGACTACTGTCTACTTGAATCAAAACCTCAGCCCCGCCTGTAAATAATGAAACGGGATGTGCTGGGCGTCGCGCCCTGCGTCGCGGAGGACGCCCACCATGCGCGCGGCGCCGGTGTAGTTGAGCGAGTGGATGAGGATGAGGGCGTCGCGCTGCGCCGTCGGGTTGTCGGCGAGCCAGCGGGCGACGGCGTAGCCGGTGCGCTCGTCGTCGGGCTCGTTCGAGAAGTAGTGCTCCTCCGCCAGGTCGTGGTCGAGCAGCACCGCGCGGTAGTCCCTCTCGCCGAGCCAGCGGATCGCCGTGCGCACGTCGCAGGTCACGTCGAGCTGGCTGCCGCGCAGCCGCTCGCGGAACCACTCGCAGCGACTCTCGTCGTCCTCGACTATCAGCACGCGGTGCTCGCCCGCCAACTCTCGAATCCTCCAGGCAGATGTTGAATTTATAACACGCTTCGCCCGAGCGACTACAAATCCGAACCCTTTCTCGGTATGATACGGCCACGGTGATAATCGCGACGTGGAACGTAAACTCTGTGCTGGCGAGGCTGCCGCTCGTCCTGCGCTGGCTGGAAGAGGCGCGGCCGGACGTGCTCTGCCTTCAGGAGATTAAGTGCACGGACGAACGCTTCCCGGCGGCGGAGTTCGAGGCTGCCGGGTACGGCGCGGCCATCAACGGCCAGCCGACCTACAACGGCGTGGCGATACTTTCGCGCCACCCGCTCGAAGACGTGCGGCGCGGCATGGCCGGCGACGAGGAGGGCGCGCACGCGCGCGTCGTGGCCGCCAGCGTCAAGGGCGTGAACGTCGTCAACGTCTACGTGCCGAACGGGCAGTCGGTCGGGACGGACAAGTACCGCTTCAAGCTCGAATGGCTCAAGCGGCTGCGCGCGCACTTGGACGAAGAGTTCTGGGCCGACGACGACGTGCTGCTCTGCGGCGACTTCAACGTCGCGCCCGAAGACCGCGACGTGCACGACCCGGAACTCTGGCGCGGCCGCATCCTCTTCAGCAAGCCGGAGCGCGAGGCGATTGAGAACGTGCGGGAGTGGGGCTTTACGGACGCGTTCCGCCTGCACAACCCGGGCGGCGGTCACTACTCCTGGTGGGACTACCGGCAGGGTTCGTTCCGGCGCAACACGGGCCTGCGCATCGACCACGTCTGGGTCTCGGAGCCTCTGGCCGCGCGCTGCAAGCGCTCGTGGATTGATAAAGAGCCGCGCGGCTGGGAGCGCCCGAGCGACCACACGCCGGTCGTCGCCGAGTTCACGAAGGCATGAGGGATTTGAAATTTGAATTTGAAATTGAAAAGAAGGGGGCGTTGATGAACGAGGGGTTGAAGGACGCTTTGAAACTCGCGGCGGCGGGGGCGGGCGCGTACCTCGCGGCGCGCGCCGTCTACAGGCGTTTCGGCGGGTACGACTTCGAGGGCAAGACCGTGTTGATTACGGGCGGGTCACGCGGACTCGGGCTGGTGCTCGCGCGCGGGTTTGCCGCCGAGGGGGCGAACGTCGCCGTCTGCGCGCGTGACCACAGGGAGCTTGAGCGCGCGCGGGCTGACCTCGCCGCGCGCGGCGCGCGCGTCCTCGCCTTCCCGTGCGACGTGACCGACCGCGCGCAGGTCAGGGAGCTGGTCGAGGTCGTCACGCGCCGCTTCGGCCGCATCGACGTGCTCGTCAACAACGCGGGCGTGATACAGGTCGGGCCGCTGGAGTTGATGACGCTCGAAGACTTCGAGCAGGCGATGAACGTCCACTTCTGGGGGCCGCTCTACGCGACGCTCGCCGTGCTGCCGCAGATGCGCGGGCGCGGGGAGGGGCGCATCGTCAACGTCTCGTCCGTCGGCGGCAAAGTCTCCGTCCCGCACCTCGTCCCCTACAGCGCCAGCAAGTTCGCGCTCGCGGGGCTCTCCGACGGGCTGCGCGCGGAGTTGGCCCAAGACGGAATCGTCGTCACCTCCGTCTTCCCCGGATTGATGCGCACGGGCAGCCCGCGCAACGCGACCTTCAAGGGCCGGCACCGCGCCGAGTACGCCTGGTTCGCCGTCAGCGACTCTCTGCCCGTCACCTCCATCAACGCCGAGCGCGCCGCCGCGCAGATCATCGAAGCGTGCCGCCGCGGCCGCGCCGAGCTGGTCATCACGACGCAGGCGCAGGCGGCCGTCAAGTTCCGCGCGCTCTTCCCCGAAGCGACCGCGGACATCCTTGCCGTCGTCAACCGGCTCCTGCCCGGCCCCGGCGGCATCGGCCGCGCGCGCGCCAAAGGGAAGGAGAGCGAGTCTTCGCTCGCCCCCTCAGTCCTCACGACACTGACCGAGTGGGCGGCGCGCCGCAACAACGAGCTGCGCGAGGCCGAGGCTTGAGCTTGAAACGGCCGGCCCTCATCACGCCCGAACTCTTGCGTTCAATTCCTCTGCCGTGGCCCGACGAGGGCGGCGACAAGGAGGGGCGCGGCCGCGTGCTGGTCGTGGGCGGCGGGCGCGAGACGCCGGGCGCGGTCGTGCTGGCCGGCACCGCGGCGCTACGCGCGGGCGCGGGGAAGTTGCAAATCGCCACGGGGGCGTCGAACGCGGCGCTCGTCGCGTCGGGCCTGCCCGAGGCGCGCGTCTTCGCGCTGCCCGAGACGCGCGCGGGGAAGTTTTCGAAGGCCGCGTGCGCGAAGCTCGAAGAACATCTGGGCAAGGCGCAGTGCGTCTGCGTCGGCCCTGGCATGATCGAGGACGAATCGGTCGCGCGCTTCGTCGAGGGGACGCTGCGCATGTGCCGGGACGTGCCCGTCGTGCTCGACGCGGGCGCGGTCGCGTGTCTGAACGCGGGGCGCGACCTTCTGCACGCGCTCGGCGGGCGCGCCGTCGTCACCCCGAACGCGGACGAGCTGGCAGAGATGTACGGCGAGGACTTTCCGGAACGGCAGGGTGCGCTCGCGGCGGCTCGGCGCGCGGCCGAAGAGTTCCGCGCGGTCTTCGTGCTCAAGGGGCGCGAGACGTTCGTCGCCTCGCCCGGCGGCGAAGTATTCGTCAACCGCGCGGGGAGCGTCGGTCTCGCAACTTCGGGCTCGGGCGACGTGCTCGCGGGCGTCATCGCGGGGCTCGTCGCGCGGGGGACGGAGCCGGCGCGCGCGGCCGCGTGGGGCGTCTACCTGCACGCGCTGGCGGGCGAGCGTCTGGCGCGCAGGGTCGGGCCGCTCGGCTTCCTCGCGCGCGAGCTGCCCGCCGAAATCCCGCCGCTGATGGCGGAGCTTGCGCGTGCGGACTGACGGCTTTGAGTTATTCCATTCACGAAGGAGGTCAAAGGATGAGCGAAGAGAGGGAAGACACGACCATCTACAAGGTGGTGGTCAACCACGAAGAGCAGTATTCGATCTGGCCGGCCGACCGCGAGAACGCGCTCGGCTGGAACGACGCGGGCAAGCAGGGCACGAAGGCCGAGTGCCTCGCCTACATCGAGGAGGTCTGGACGGACATGCGCCCCTTGAGCCTCCGCAAG
>JAFAVK010000128.1 GCA_019242475.1 Acidobacteriota bacterium
GGCGATGCCGAAGTCGAGCACCTTGACGCGGTAGCCGCCGAGGCGGTTCGGCTCCAGCCAGATGTTGTCGGGCTTGAGGTCGCGGTGGACGATGCCCTGCTGGTGCGCCTCGTGCACGGCCGAGCAGACCTGTTCGAGGATGTCCACCGCCCAGTCGAGCGGCAGCCGCCCCTCTTCGGAGAGCACGTCGCCGAGCGTGCAGCCGTCGAGGTACTCCATCACGAGGTAGGCGAGCGTCTCGGCGTCGGCGCGCGCGAAGCCGAAGTCGGTCACGTCCACGACGTTCGGGTGGCGCAGGCGGCCCGCCGCCCGCGCCTCGCGCTTGAAGCGCTCGACGAACTCCTCGTTGCGCATGAACTGCGGCGCGATCAGCTTGAGCGCGACGAAGCGATCCGTGCCGAGGTGCGTCGCGAGGTAGACGGCGCCCATGCCGCCCTGCCCGAGCAGCCGTTCGAGCCGGTACTTCTCGTCCAACACCCGTCCGACGTACGCCTCAAGTCCCTTCATCGCGCCGCCATCCTACCGCATATGAAAAGGTAAAGAAAAATTGGCAAGGCCCGGAGAATGTGTTTATGCTTGGTGTCGCTTAACGACCGCAGTCCCACGCGAGGAGAAGGAATGGAACGCAAGGCAGCATCCGATTACCCGCAGGAGTTGTTAGACCTCTTCCACGAATACCAGCACGGCGACATCGACCGCCGCACCTTCCTCGACCGCGCCGGCAAGTTCGCGGTCGGCGGCCTGACGGTCGCGGCCATCTTCGAGGGCCTGCGGCCCAACTACGCCTGGGCGCAGCAGGTCGCGCCGGACGACAAGCGCATCAAGGTCGGCTACGAGACCGTGCCGTCGCCTTCGGGGAACGGCTCGGTCAAGGGGTATCTCGCCCGCCCCGCGCAGGGGAAGAAGTTTCCCGCCGTGCTCGTCATCCACGAGAACCGCGGACTCAACCCTTACATCGAAGACGTGGCGCGCCGCCTCGCGACCGAGAAGTTCGTCGCCTTCGCGCCCGACGGTCTGACTTCCGTCGGCGGCTACCAGGGCAGCGACGAGAAGGGCGCCGCCCTCTTCCGGCAGGTGGACGGGAAGAAGATGACCGAGGACTTCGTCGCGGCGGCGAAGTGGCTCAAGGCGCGCCCCGACTCGACCCACAAACTCGGCGCGGTCGGCTTCTGCTTCGGCGGCGGGATGGTGAATCAACTGGCCGTGCGGCTGGGCTCAGAATTGAACGCGGGGGTCGCCTTCTACGGGCGCCAGCCGGGCGCGGAGGACGTGCCGAAGATTGCCGCGCCGCTCTTGCTCCACTACGCGGGCAACGACCAGGGCGTTGACGCCGGCATCCCGGCCTACGAGGCGGCGCTCAAGGCCAACAAGAAGACGTACGCGCTCTACATGTACGAAGGCAAGCAGCACGGCTTCCACAACGACACGACGCCGCGCTACGACGAGGCGGCCGCCAAGCTGGCGTGGTCGCGCACGCTCGACTTCTTCAACAAGTACCTGCGTTGAAGCCCTCCGCCGGGCGGGCGGTTTAATTCTTGTCCTCTCGGTCAGAGGCCGACTCGGCGTCCGGCGCGGCCTTCTGCTCTTCCCCCTGCCAGACGAAGACGAGGTGCGTCACCGTGTCCCAGGCGTTGTGGATGCCGATGAAGAGGAGCGTCAGCGCGGCGGCGCCGACGACGAAGAGGGCCGGGCGCGTGTCGGAGCGGGCCGCGAACGCCGCCCCGGCCAGCACGGCGTACGCCGCGAGCGGGAGCAGCACGTGGAAGAGCCAGTCCTCGAATACGGGCCGGTAGGCGGTCTGCGCCCGCATCCGCCGCGCCACCACGACGACGTACACAATCCCTCCGAGGCCCGCCAAGCCCCAAACGACCGAGACGGTGCCCATCCCGCCCCAGGGGGCGCTGACGACCGCCGCCAGCAGCAGCACGATTCCGAAATGGACGACGCTCGGCGTCGTAAAGGCGTCGCTCGCCTGCGCGGCGCCCCGTTCGACCGGCCGGTTGGCGATGAGGGTGATGACGACGAACTGCAACCCGATCAGCGCGCCGGCCGACGACCCGACGATGACGTAGAAGTTCGCCCACTCGGCGAGTTCTTTCATACCCGTAAAAGACCTTTCGTCGATTCAGCCCTCAACCCGGCACTCTGTTCTTCGTCGCTGACCCGCACGCTTCTCCTTCAGAACTGGATCATGACCTTGATGGACTCGCGCTCGTCCATCGCGCGGTAGCCGTCGGGCACCCCTTCGATGTCGGTGACTCTATCGAAGACGCGGCCCGGCTCGATCCTGCCTTCGAGCACATCGGGCAGAAGCTCCTCGATGTAGGCGCGCACGGGGGCCGGGCCGCCCGCGATGGTGACGTTGTTGAAGAACGACGGCTGCGCCGCGGGTATCGACGCGTCCTGCGGGACGCCGACGCGGCCGACCGCGCCGCCCGGGCGCGCGATGCTCAGGGCCGTCAGCGTGGACTGTTCGTAGCCGACGCATTCGAGGACGGAGTGGGCGCCGAGGCCGCCGGTCAGTTCCTTCACCCGCTCGACTGCCTCGTCGCCCCGCTCGCTGACGACATCCGTCGCGCCGAAGTCACGCGCCAGTGCGATGCGGTCGGCATGCCGGCCGAGGATGATGATCTGCTCCGCGCCGAGACGCCGCGCGGCGATGACGCCGCACAGGCCGACCGCGCCGTCGCCGACGACGGCGACCGACTTGCCGGGGCCGACATTGGCGGCGAGCGCCGCGTGGTGTCCCGTCCCCATCACGTCGGAGAGCGTGAGGAGCGACGGCATCAGCGCGTCGTCTTTCCCCACCGGGAGCACGACGAGCGTCCCGTCCGCCTGCGGGACGCGCACCGCCTCGCCCTGCCCGCCGTCGAGTTCGGTGCCGCCCCACCACCCGCCGTGAAGACACGAAGTCTGCAACCCCTCCCGGCAGAAGACGCAGGTGCCGTCCGACCACGCGAAAGGGGCGACGACGAGGTCACCCTTCCTGACCGTGCGCACTTCGGGGCCGACCGCTTCGACGAGTCCGATGAACTCGTGCCCCATGCGGCGGCCGGTCTCGCTCGGCTCCATTGACTTATAAGGCCAGAGGTCGCTGCCGCAGATGCAGGCGCGCGTGATGTTGACCAGCGCGTCAGTCGGTTCGATGACGCGTGCGTCCGGGACGGTCTCGACGCGGACATCGCCGGCGCCGTACATGACAGTTGCTCTCATACTAAACCCACCTTTCTTTTCATTGGGGAGCGAGTTCGCCGTACCAGTAGGCGGTGGTCACCCCGCCGTCCATGAGGATGTCGCTGCCGGTGATAAATGCGCCGTCCGGCCCGATGACGACGATGACGTTTGTCATGGCTATCTCCTTCCGTGAGCAGTTACGGCCCAGCGTTGGCTCCGGTGGCGGAGTTGGGAGGCGGCCTCCTCCGGCGCCATCCAGACCAGCCGGTGGTCAGCCTCGCCGCCCGCGACACGGCCGGTCAGCTCCGCGCTGAAGAAGCTGCAACGCTTCCGGTAATGTACGCCCTCCTCGGCGGCGTAGACGAGTTCGTCCGCCCTCCCGAGCGCCCCCGTCAACCGCACGCGCAGCCCGCACTCCTCCAACGCCTCGCGGACGGCCGCCTGCTCCGGCGTCTCCAAGCCTTCCACGCCGCCGCCCGGGAGGAAGAGGCCCCGCGGCGTCGAGACGGTTGCGATCTCGCCCCGCGCGTTCCTGGCGACGACGTAGCCGCCGGGGCGCAGTAGATAGTCCGCCCCGGCCGCCGCCGCGCCGAACTCAGGTATCTCTTCCGGGATGCCTTCCGTCATGCTCGTCCCTCATCCGCCCGTCGTCGTATGTTGACTCACACGGGCTAAAGCGACAAGCTGCACGAGCGCGGGAAAGTATCAACGCCCGCAGATTAAGCGCGGCAGACGCGCGATGCGCAACCTCGTGGGTTCACTTTCGTCTCAACAGATGACCCTTCGCCGCACAGGCCCCTGGCTTCTTGCAACGGCCCTCGTCGCCCTCGCCTGTTCCTTCTCGCCGCCTTCAAAGTACGTTCGGGGTGCGTCGGCGTTCGAAGCGGGGAAAGGCACCGTCACCGTCAGCTATTCGTCGGGCAGCCCGGCCAACGTCTTCACACCTTCAATCGCCTTGGGCGCGGGAGTTGACGGGCACGAGGCGGGCCAGACGGCCCGGATGCTCAGTCCGCGCAACGTGAGGGCGATGCTCGCGGCCGGCCTCAAGCCTTTGAGCTACCGACTCAGGACGGAGTTGGGCGACGAGGTCTGGCACTGGAACCCCTTGGGGAGTTGGAGCGACCCGCGGCACAGACAGGGTTACTGGACATCCGACAGCGCCGCCGGTCGCCCCATCTCTTTGAGCTACGGCTACCGCCTGCCGAGGCGCGGCAACACTTCGGATCAGGCCAACGACGACGGCTACTCACGCCTCGACGACGGCGACCCCGGCACCTTCTGGAAGAGTAACCCCTACCTCGACGCACACTACACCGGCGAAGACGACTCGCTGCACCCGCAGTGGGTCGTCGTCGATCTGGGTGAGCCGAAGCCCGTCGATACGGTACGCATACTCTGGGGCCAACCTTACGCCGCGCGCTACCAGGTCGAGTACGGCACGCCCCCCGACAGCTCGTCCGACGAAGACAAGTCTTTCAACCCTCACGACCCCGGCCTCTGGCACGCGTTCCCGCAAGGGGCCGGGTTAAAAGGGACGGGCGGAGAAACGTCCGTCCGCCTGTCGGCCGCACCGTTGCGTGTGCGCTACGTGCGCGTCCTTCTGCTCGAAAGCTCGCACACCGCGCCCCGCACGTCGCGGGACGTGCGCGACGGGCTCGGCTACGCCGTGCGCGAGGTGGCCCTCGGCCGTGCCGGCGACGGCGGACGGTTCCGCGACGAGGTACGACACGCCGCCGCCCACGAACGGCAGACCGTCATCTACGTCTCTTCGACCGACCCCTGGCACCGCGCCGTAGACCGCGACCCGCGCGTCGAACAGCCCGGTCTGGATCGTGTGTTCCGCAGCGGACTCACCGGCGGCCTGCCGGCTTTGGTTCCGGCGGGCGTCCTCTACGACACCCCGGACAACGCCGCCGCACTCGTCCGTTACCTCTCGGCCCGCCGCTACCAACTCGCGGGGCTCGAGCTGGGCGAGGAGCCCGACGGTCAATCAATCTCGCCGGAGGACTACGGCGCGCTGTACGCGCAGTGGGTGAAGGCCGTGCGGCCCAACGCCCCGGCCCTCCCGCTCGGCGGGCCGAGCCTGGCGACCATCACGCCGTACCTCGACAGCGGCAAGGATTTCACCGAGAAGGAGTGGCTGCGGCGCTTCGTCTCTTACCTGGACGCGCACCGCATGCTCGGCGCTTTCAACTTCTTCTCCTTCGAGTGGTACCCGTTCGACGAAGTGTGCGAGCCGCCGGCCCCGCAGCTCCTGACCGCGCCCGCGTTGCTCGCCGACGCGCTCAACGGCCTGCGCCCGGGGATACTGCCGGCCGGCACACAGCTCTTCCTCACCGAGTACGGTTACTCGGCTTACGCCTCGGCGGCGGAGGTCGGCATCGAAGGCGCGCTGCTCAACGCGGACACCGTCGGCCTCTTTCTCACGCTCGGCGGAGACCGCGCCTACCTCTACGGCTACGAGCCGAACGAAGTCATCTCGGAAGTACCGTGCACATGGGGCAACAACATGCTCTTCGGGATGGACGAGAAGGGTTTGATTAAGTACAGGACGGCGGCCTACTACGGCGCGGTTCTTCTCTCAAAGTTCTGGGCCACGCCGGCCGACGCGCCGCTGGAGGTCTTCCCCGCCGCGTCGGACGTCCGCGACGCCGCGGGCGCCCCGCTCGTCACCGCCTACGCGCTGCGACGGCCCGACGGCCGCTGGTCGCTGCTGCTCATCAACAAAGACCCGCGGAGGTTGTGGGACGTGGACGTGAGAATCTCCGACGCGCGGGGCGGCGGGGTGTCAACGCTCCGGCTCCCGGCAGACCTCTACCAGTTCTCGCGGGCGCAGTACGTCTGGAAGTCCGACCGCGACGAGAGCCGCCCCGCACGCGAGCTGCCGCCGGCGCACAGCCTGCTCCCTTCCGGCGCGGGGCCGACCCTGCGCCTGCCGCCCTACTCGATCTCGGTCGTGAGGGAGTGAAGACCTTTACGGCCTGCGCGTCTCCTTCTTTAAGACTTCAACCAGCGGGTGCTGAGCTATCGGGACGTTCCAGCCGCCGACGGCGAGCGACGGGCGTGCGCCCTGCATGTCCCTGAGCTGGTAGACCGCCTTCAACTCCTTCTTCTCGCCGGGCAGCAGCGTGACGTAGTTGTCCTCCCAGAGGACGGGCAGCACCTCTTCGCCGCCGCGCCCGCGCTGGATTTGCAGCCGCACGAAGAAGGCCAGCTCGCGGCCGGGATTCTCAAGCGTCACCCGCGCGACCTCTTCCTCGCCCCTGCGCGACACACTGCCGGAGACCTTCAGCGTCGTGCGCGGTAGTTCCTGAAGCTGCGTGTAGTCGGCGTACGCGGTCGCGGGCGTGTGGTACCAGGTGGACTTGTCGAAGTCCAACACGTCCTCCTTCGTCGAGAGCCAGTAGAAGTTGGAGCTGAGCAGCTCCCCGTCGCTCGCTTCGAGCGTGAGCTTGAGGAAGTAGGTCGGCGTCAGGCCCTCGGGCGCCGGCAGCGTGAAGGCACGCGCGTTCGAGTCCGCCGGCAGGTCGAGCGTGGCGGACTGCGTGAACTTCTCGGCGAGGTTGAGGTCGAACATGCGGGCGGTGAGCTTGACGCGCCCGAGCGGACGGCGCGTGTTGTTGACGGCCACGACCGAGCGGTCGTCGTAGGAGTACTGGACGTGGACGGGCTCGCACGCGCGCTTGGTGCCGAAGTAGCCGCCGCCCGGCAGGAGGTAGTAGTCGTAGAGGTGCCAGATGAGCGAGGGCCAGGCGTTGTTGAGCATCCACTGGATGACGCCGGTCGAGCCGTACTTGTTGCGCGCGTAGCCCTCGAACATCGCGCGCTGCCCCTCGTAGGCCATGAGCTGTGACTTCGACGCGTAGTCTTCGAGGCCCTTCGCCTCGCCGTAGCGCGCGCTCAGGGCTTTGGTGAAAACGTCGAGCGTCTTGAACTGCCCGCCGCCCGCGTGGTAGTTCCAAACGTCGTCGATGGGCCAGAGGTGTTCGGGCGGGAGCATCTTGCGGAGGCTCTCGACGGGCGGGACGGCCGGGCCGGGGCTGATCTCCGTGGCGAAGCCGTGCGCGCCGCCGAGCTTGCTGTCGGTCAGCCAGTAGACGGGCGGCACCCACTCGTACGGCCCTTCCATCTTCACGCCCGACTCGCCCGACAGCTCCGCCGTCTTCGCCGTCGCCGAGGAGAGCGAGGGGTTGGGCCAGCGCTCCTTGACGAGGATGTCGTTGTACATCTTCTCCACGTCGGCGGGCGGCGGGTTGTCGCTGCCGTTGAGCCAGACGAGCAGGCTCGGGTGATTCCGCAGGCGCTTGATCTGGTCTGTCAGAGAGGCGGCCGCGACCACGTAATCCTCCGGCCCCCAGACGGGGCCTTCCTTGTACTCGTCGTAGTGCGTCCAGTGCTCCCAGTGGCTGCAACAGCACCAGCCCGCGAGCACGAGCACGCCGTAGCGGTCGGCGAGGTCGAAGAGCTGGTCGTTTTCGAGCTGGCCTTCGAGACGAATCGCGTTGAGGTTCATGTCCCTCACGTAGCGAATCTCGTCTTCGAGCCGCCGCGGCCTGTGCCGGTAGAACATGTCGGCCGCCCACCCGCCGCCGCGAATCAGAATCTTCTGGCCGTTGACCTTGAACAGGCGGTGCCCCGCGGCGTCCATCTCGGACGTGACCTCGCGGATGCCGAAGCGCGCGTTCTGGCGGTCGGAGACCCGGCCGCCCGTCTCGAACTCCAGCGTGAGTTGATAGAGGTTCGGCTCGCCCAGACTCGCGGGCCACCACAGGCGCGGGCGCGCGAGGTTGAGCTGCCGGAACTCTTCCGGCGTGAACTGCACGACCCTCGTCTCGCCCGGCCCCAACCTGACGGCCTGCGCGAACTGCGCCTGCTCGATTCTCCCCCGGAGCGTGCCGCTGACCTCGCCCGCGGTCGCGTTGTGCAACTCCGCGTAGACGGTGAGGTGTGCCGCGTCGAGCGCGGGCATCTCGACTTTCGAGACCACCTGCGGGAAGCGCACCGAGACGGGGCCGCTCGTCAACAGGTACGCGTCCTGCCAGAGCCCCATCATCTTGTCGGGCGGCGTCGGGTTCCAGTCAACCCACGTGAGCGCGAGGTCGTCGGGGCGGGGCGCGAAGACCTCGACGGCGAGCGCGTTCGTTCTGCCGGGCAGCGCCGCGTCCGTCACGTCGAACTCGTAACGCCTGTAAGCGCCGGCCACCGTGTCGGCGCCGGCGATCTGGCGGCCGTTGAGCCAGACGTTGGCGCCGTAGTTGATGCCGTCGAAGTGCAGCCAGAGCCTCCGGCCGCGGTCGGCCGCGGGGACTTGAAACTCCGTGCGGTACCACCAGGAGACGTTGTAAGGGCTGTCGTCGGGCATCGGCAGGTTGGCGAAGTTCGCGCCGACGGGGTAGGTGCAGCCGGGCAGGGCGCGAAGGTTCTTGCCGAAGAAAGGGTCTGGGTAAGTCCTATCCTCGACGAGCGCGCCGACGACCGTGGAAGGGATGCTCGCCGCGTGCCAGCCCGCCGCCCTGTACCCGGCGGTCGAGATGGCGTCGCCCTTCTCTTTGACGACCGTCGAGGACTGAATGTGCCAGCCGCGGCCGAGCGGGACGCGGGCGCCGACGCCCGTCTCGCCCGCCCCCTGTGCCGCCGCCAGCCCGTCCAACGCGAAGAGAAGAATGAGCGCCTTAAGCAGAGACGATTTCATAGACGGCTTGCATCCCTTTCCGAATATAGATGAGTTGTGAGTCGCGACTCGCCTTCTCAATCCGCCGCGGGGGCGGCCTCGGCGAACGGCCAGCGCCGCGTCCTTCGAGACCAGATGAGGAAAAATATCAGGCCCGCCGCGAGCGTGCCCAACCCGAAGAGAATCACCTGCCAGTCGGTCGTCGCGAAGATGAAGACCCACCCGACGAGCGCCAGAAGGTTCGGCAGCGGGTAGAGCCAGACGCGGTACGGGCGCGGGCGTTCGGGCTCGCGCCTTATTAACAAGATGACCGCGAAGACCTGCCCGACGAATTGCACGAGGATGCGTGTCGTAATCAGCGCGTCGATGACCATCCCGAGCGAGAAGAGGCAGCAGAGGATGGAGATGAGGCCGATGACGACGAGCGAGACGTGCGGGAAGCGCTTCGAAGGGTGCAGCCGCCCGAAGACTTTGAAGAAGTAGCCGTCGAGCGCCGCCGCGTAAGGGATGCGCGAGTAGCCGAGGAGCAGCGCGAAGACCGAGCCGAACGCCGTCCACAAGACCATCGCCGTGAAGAGCGTCGCCGCCGTGCGGCCGTAAATCCTCTCCATGAAGATGGCGACGACGAAGTCCGAGTCGGGCCGCAAGTCCGCGGGCACGAAGTCGCGCCAGGGCACGACGCCGATGATCGAGAGGTTGATGGCGAAGTAGATGACGGCCACACACAGAACGCTGATGATGATGGAGCGCGGGATGACGCGGCCGGGCTCCTTCACCTCGTCGGCGATGTAGCAGACGTCGTAGTAGCCGAGGTAGTCGTAGACGCCGATGCGCGACGCGGCGCCGAGGCCGAAGAGGAAGCCGATTGAGAAGTCGAAGGCGTGCGGCGGGAAGTCGAAGGCGACCTTCGGGTCGAAGTGGAGCGCGCCGGTGAGGATGACCGCGAGCGTGGTGAGCAGCGTCCCGACCCAGAGCGCCACGGTGAGCCGGCCGATGGAGTCGATGCGGCGGTAGAGCAGGACGATGTTGACGACGCCGACGGCCACGGCGACGAGCACCGTGCCCGCCGGGGTGAGGCCGCGCCAGACGTAGCCGGCGTACTTGGCGAAGCCGATGTAGCCCGAGGCGATTTCGAGCGGGCCGCTCAGGATGAACTGCCAGATGAAGAGGAAGGCCATCAGGCGGCCGAAGCTTTCGCGCCCGAAGGCTTCGCGCAGGTAGAGGTACGAGCCGCCGGAGCCGGGCATCATCGCGCCCAGCTCGCTCCAGATCATCCCGTCGAAGATGGCGATGAGGAGGGCGATGACCCAGCCGACCATCGCCTGCGGCCCGCCGAGCGCCGTCATCAGCAGCGGGATGGTGATGAACGGCCCGACGCCGATCATGTCGATCATGTTCAGCGCCGTGGCGCTCCACAACCCAATGCCGCGAATGAGCGGAGGCGAATCGGATTGCGAGCCGGAATGCATGACCATGACCATGACCAGCATCGGATTTTGGTGGCCACCGATGTTGATGGATTTGAAAGTTCGGCAGTGTGATCTAGGCGCTAACTCTTCAATTCCTGACTCAATTCAAGCCACCGGCCAGAGTATCCTCATTACTTCCCGTGCTCACCAAGTTGACGAACAACCGGATTGCCCCAGCTACGCCGGCAGGCAACTGACGGAAGAAAGCATATCCGGTGTAGATGTAAGTTCCTTTGCCATATTTCGCCATCAGCAATCCACCTCTTTGCTGGGGCTCATTGGGATCGTGACATGAGAGCAGAGGCTTGAAATGATCATCCCATCGGTCCATGAAATAAAGTCCGCGTTCCTGCACCCAGCCATCGAAATCTTTTGCCGAAATTTGATTCGGGTAATGAAACACTGGATCGTCGGCGGCCAATATCTCTACGGGAGCATCTTCGACGGATACCCGAGCGCGACTAAGTTCGGCCGGATAGGGCGTAAGACGGGCCCCGTTAAAGTCCGAGATGCTGTTATTGTTCTGCACGATCAGAGTTCCGCCATGGGAAACAAAATCGAGCAGTTTCGGATTGTTCTCGAGCAGGCTTTTTTGCGTGTCGTAAGCGCGCACCCCGAGAATAATGGTGCTGTATCGGGAAAGATTCTGGGTGGCGACCTGGTCGGCAGGAATCAGCGTTACGGTGATTCCAATTTGCTGGAGCACGGTAGCAATATCATCCCCCGCCCCCATGATGTAGCCTACGTTGAGATGAGGTGGAATGTTCACAGCCACCACGCTGACGTGCTGTACCGCGGGCTCGAAGTAGTAGAACGAGCCCAGGTCTGGGCGGCTGACCAGCGTATAGCTCTCCCGGTAGTGATTTCCCCCCGCGTCAAGGCTGGCTTCTGATTGAGCCCGGCCCTCTTGCAGGTCCTTGGGATGCACATGGAAATATAAATCCTGCTTTTCCCCGCGCTTTGAGAGCTTCACTTCGGCGCTCGCCGGATCCACCTGCCACCGGTCGGGCACCCGGAGGTGGAGGAGGCCGGTCGACGCGCCCGTCAGATTCGAAGCTGCCACGGTTTTGGCAGTTGTCGCTTCGCCCCGTGCGACCGGGACGATCAGCTGAGCGGGTTCAAGTTGGATGGAAAAGACCGGCAGTATGGCCAGCTCACGTCGATTCAGGCCGCCGTGTTCGTCTCGATAAAGCACCTCGACGTCGCTGCGGATGGTGCCTCGCGGTTTCGCTTTTCCTCTTAAAGAATCCGCAGCCAGCGGCAGCTCGCCGCCTTTGCTTGTGACCTCGAAATCGATGGTTGCATACAGCGGAGGCGGTGGTAAGGGCAAGGTTTCATACTCTGGCTGATCAATCGTATTCACTGATTCGGTTGCAGGATTGTCGCGATGCCAGTAGGGGCGGGTAATCGGCGCATTTTTTGGCACCTCAACCAGGAAACTCGCTGAGTAGTCCTCTCCCGGGGCAACCACAGCTCGTTCGGCATGAGTTCGCCGCACCCAATCAGCGTGATTGAGCGAAGCATGCCCGATCTTCAGCCAATACTTAGAGCCATTGCGTAGTTTGGCAATCACTTGAAATCTCTGGCCGGGTGAAACCGAGCTGAGGGCTTCCGGTTCCGAGGCTCCTCCCGGACCTTCGGATGGGGCAGCGATCACTTCCAGGGTGGCGTTGAGCGCCAGATCCAGCGCGGTTTGTGCTTCTAAGGTTTTTTGCTCAAGCCCTTCGAGCAACGGGGCTTTCTCTTCTGCCGGCAGACTGCTATGTTGCACGCGATCGGCGATTGACTGGAGATCGCGAACCGTGCTCAAGAGATCAGTGATCGACTCATGGAGCTCTCGCGCGACCTTCTCCAATTCAGGTTTTAGCCAGGG
>JAFAVK010000046.1 GCA_019242475.1 Acidobacteriota bacterium
GGCGTAGCGGATGCCGTTCGTCGCGGCGAGGATGCGGTAGAAGCCGACCTTCTTCGCGTAGGCGACGGCGTCGAGGAAGTAGGGCGAGAGCGTCGGCTCGCCGCCCGAGAAGAGGATGATGATCTGGCGGCGCGGCTTGAAGGAGACGGCGCGGTCTAAAATCGCCTTGGTGTCTTCGAAGGTCGGCTCGTGGACGTAGCCGACCTGATTCGCGTCCATGAAGCACGGGTTGCACATCATGTTGCAGCGGTTCGTCAAATCGACCGTCAGCACCGCGCCGCGGCCGAACTTGATGTTCGAAGTGCCGTGCTTGTGGATGTGCGCGTCCTCGGCCGAGCGGAAGTCGCGGCCGAAGAAGAGCGACTCGATGCGTTCGAGGAAGCGCGCGTCGGTCGCCATGAGGTCTTTGAACTCGCCGTGCTTCGGGCAGGTCTTGGTCATGAAGACCTTGCCGCCCTCCTCGAAAATCTGCGCCTTGATCTCGCCGGGGTGCTCGTTCATCAGCGCTTCGAGCGGCGTCTCGCCCGAGATGACGCTCTCGCGCACCTCCTTGACGCAGCGCGGGCAGAGGCTGTCGGTCTCGCGCGGGAAGCCGAGCGGCGGCGCGGTGCGCTCGTAGGACTTGAGCAGCGGCCCCGGCGCCCACGTCGGGCGGACGGCCTCGCCCTCGGGAATCCGGCGGTTGACGGACTGGAACGCCTTCCACGCCACGTCCGACAAACTCGACACCAGCTTCGACTTCTTCACGCCGCTGAAGCGCGTTCTCTCCGACTCGCCGCGGCGGAAATTATCGCTGAACAAGGCTCTCTCTCCTTAACCGATAAAGGCGCGCGGGCTCGAGGCGCGCGCGGGTCAAATTATAAGTGCTTCTAAAGGGCCGCCCCGTTGCCAGATACACGACGACGAGGCTGCTTCCAGAACCGTGCCATGATACCGGCATCTGCGTGTAAACACAAGACGTTAGCCCCCGTGGGGAAGGCAAAAGGCAAGAGGCAAAAGGCAAAAATCAAAAATGAAAACCACAGGCTGGGCACTGCGGCCCTCGTGCTTCACTTTTGCCTCTTGCCTTTTGCCTCTTGCCTTTTGCCTTCTCACACCCGTACCATCGCGCGCAAGTCGTTACTTCATCCCGCAGTTTTAAATCCTATGGAAATACATCCCACGGCAGTCGTCAGCCCGCGCGCGGAACTGGCGCGCGACGTGCGCGTCGGCCCGTACGCCGTCGTCGAGGAGCACGTCCGGGTCGGCGAGGGTTGCGAGATCGGCGCGCACGCCGTCGTCAAGCGGTTCACCACGCTCGGGGCGCGCAACCGCGTCTACGAGCACGCGACCCTCGGCGGCGAGCCGCAGGACGCGAAGTTCAAGGGCGAGCCGAGCGCCCTCGTCGTCGGCGACGACAACCTGATACGCGAGTACGTCACCATCCACCGCGCGTGCGGCGAGGGCGGGGTGACGCGCGTCGGCAGCCGGAACTTCCTGATGGTCGGCGTCCACGTCGCGCACAACTGCGAGGTCGGCGACGACAACACCTTCGCCAACGGCGCGGCGCTCGCCGGGCACATCCACGTAGAGGATCACGTCTTCTTCTCTTCGAACGTCGGCGCGCACCAGTTCGTCCGCTTCGGCCGCTACGCGATGGTCGGCGGGAAGTCGAAGATCGTGCAGGACGTTCTGCCGTTCTTCACGACGGACGGCAACCCGCCGGCGGTGCGCGGCCTGAACACCATCGGCCTGCGCCGCGGCGGTTTCACGCCCGAGGCGCGCGTGGCCTTGAGGCGCGCCTATCAGGTCTTGTTCCGCGCGCGCCTGCCGCTCGCGCAATCGGTCGCGGCGCTCGAAGAGTCGGACGACGAGAACGTCCGGCACCTCGCCGCCTTCATCCGCGGCTCGCGCCGCGGCTTCACGCGCGAGGAGCGCGAGACGACAGTCTCGACCGAGCGCGAACTCCTCTTCAAAGTCTCGCGCTGAAGCGGCACCCCTCTATGAGCCAGGACGCAGAAGGCAGAACCGTCGCCGAGCTGGCCGCCCTCTTCGGCGGGCGCGCGGTCAAGGGCGGGGACGCGGTCGTGCGGCGGGTCTCGTCCATCGAGGCGGCGGGCGCGGGCGACCTCGCGTTCGTCGAGGACGAGAAGCTGTTCGGCGCGGCGGGCGCGTGCCGCGCTTCGTGCGTGATCGTGCCGGAGGGCGCGGCCGGGAAGCTGGAAGGCTTCGGGGGCGCGGTCGTCGAGGCGGCGCGGCCGAAGCTCGCCTTCGCGCTCGCGGCGGAGGTGCTGCACCCGCCTCGGAGAATGGAGGGGCACGTCCACCCGACGGCCGCCGTCGCCGAGGGCGCGCAGTTGGGGGAGGGCGTCTACGTCGGCGCGGGCGCGTCGGTGGGGGAGGGCGCGCGGCTCGGCTCGGGGACGCAGGTGCACTCGAACTGCGTCGTCGGGCGCGGCGTGAACGTCGGGCGCGACTGCGTGCTGCGGCCGAACGTCGTGCTCTACGAAGGCGTCACGCTCGGCGACCGTGTGGTGCTGCACGCGGGCGTCGTCGTGGGCGCCGACGGCTTCGGCTACGTGCGCGACGCGGAAGGGGTCTACCACAAGTTCCCGCAGGTGGGTGCCGTCGTGATTGAAGACGACGTGGAGGTCGGCGCGAACTCCTGCATCGACCGCGGGGCTCTGGGCACGACGCGCGTCGGGCGCGGCTCGAAGATCGACAACCTCGTGCAGGTCGGGCACAACGTGCAGATCGGGCCGCACTGCATCCTCGTCGGCCAGACCGGCCTGGCCGGCTCCTGCCGCCTGGGGACCGGCGTCGTGCTCGGCGGGCAGACCGCCGTCCGCGACCACGTCCGCATCGGCGACGGCGCCATGGCCGCCGCCCGCAGCGCCATCGCCGAGGACGTCGACCCCAACACGATCGTCAGCGGCATGCCCGCGTTGCCCCACCGCCAAAGCCTCCGCGAACAGGCCGCCCTCCGCCGCCTCCCCGACGTCGTCGTCCAGCTCCGCAAGCTGCAGGAGCGGGTCGAGGAACTCGAGAACGCGAAGCGCTGAACGCCGCCCTTCGCATTCGCATTCTGCGCGGTTCTACGTCAAAAGTAGTGATCGACGTGAGTCATTCGATCCAAGACGA
>JAFAVK010000058.1 GCA_019242475.1 Acidobacteriota bacterium
GGCGTAGCGGATGCCGTTCGTCGCGGCGAGGATGCGGTAGAAGCCGACCTTCTTCGCGTAGGCGACGGCGTCGAGGAAGTAGGGCGAGAGCGTCGGCTCGCCGCCCGAGAAGAGGATGATGATCTGGCGGCGCGGCTTGAAGGAGACCGCGCGGTCTAAAATCGCCTTCGTGTCCTCGAACGTCGGCTCGTGGACGTAGCCGACTTGATTCGCGTCCATGAAGCACGGGTTGCACATCATGTTGCAGCGGTTCGTGAGGTCGACCGTCAGAACCGCGCCGCGGCCGAACTGGATGTTTGAGGTGCCGTGCTTGTGGACGTGCGTGTCCTCGGCCGAGCGGAAGTCGCGGCCGAAGAAGAGCGACTCGATGCGTTCGAGGAAGCGCGCGTCGGTCGCCATGAGGTCTTTGAACTCGCCGTGCTTCGGGCAGGTCTTGCGCATGAAGACCTGGCCGTCCTCCTCGACAATCTGCGCCTTGATCTCGCCCGGGTGCTCGTTCATCAGCAGCTCGAGCGGCGTCTCGCCGGAGATGACGCTCTCGCGCACCTCCTTGACGCAGCGCGGGCACAAGGAGTCGGTCTCGCGCGGGAAGCCGAGCGGCGGCGCGGTGCGCTCGTAGGACTTCAGGAGCGGCCCCGGCGCCCACTTCGGCCGGACGGCCTCGCCCTCGGGAATCCGGCGGTTGACGGACTGGAACGCCTTCCACGCCACGTCCGACAGACTCGAAACCAGCTTCGACCGCTTCACGCCGCTGAAGCGCGTTTTCTCCGTCTCGCCGCGGCGGAAATTATCGCTGAACAAGGCTCTCTCTCCTTAATCGAGGGACATGCGCGGGCTTGAGGCGCGCCAATCAAATTATAAGTGCTTCCAAAAGGTCGCCCCGTTGCCCAGATACACGACGACGAGGCCGTTTCCAAAACCGCAACATGATACCGGCATCCTTGTGCAAACACAAGACGTTAGCCGCCGGGGAGGGTGCCGGGTGTTGGGTGCTGGATGCTGGTAAAGGCATAACCCGTTCCTGTAAGACCCAGCACCCAGCACCCAGCACCCGGCACCCTCCCCTTGCCTTTTGCCTTTCCCTCCCCGTACCATCGCGCTCAAGTCTTTACTTCATCCCGCAGTTTTAAAATCCTATGGAGATACATCCCACGGCAGTCGTCAGCCCGCGCGCGGAACTCGCGAGCGACGTGCGCGTCGGCCCTTACGCGGTTGTCGAAGAGCACGTGCAGGTCGGGGAGGGCTGCGAGATCGGCGCGCACGCCGTCGTCAAGAGGTTCACGACGTTGGGCGCGCGCAACCGCGTCTACGAGCACGCGACCCTCGGCGGCGAGCCGCAGGACGTGAAGTTCAAGGGCGAGCGCAGCGCCCTCGTCATCGGCGACGATAATCTGATACGCGAGTACGTCACCGTCCACCGCGCGAGCGGCGAGGGCGAGGCGACGCGGGTGGGGAGCCGCAACTTCCTGATGGTCGGCGTCCACGTCGCGCACAACTGCGAGGTCGGCGACGACAACACCTTCGCCAACGGCGCGGCGCTCGCCGGGCACATTGTGGTCGAGGATCACGTCTTCTTCTCTTCGAACGTCGGCGCGCACCAGTTCGTGCGCTTCGGCCGCTACGCGATGGTGGGCGGGAAGTCGAAGATCGTGCAGGACGTTTTGCCGTTCTTCACGACCGACGGCAACCCGCCCTCCGTACGCGGCCTGAACACGATAGGCCTGCGCCGCGGCGGCTTCACGCCGGAGTCGCGCGCGGCGTTGAAGCGCGCCTACCAAGTCCTCTTCCGCGCGCGCCTGCCGCTCCCGCAAGCCCTCGCGGCGCTCGAAGAGTCCGGGGACGAGAACGTGCGCCACCTCGCCTCCTTCATCCGCGCCTCGCGCCGCGGCTTCACGCGCGAGGAGCGCGACGCGAACGTCTCGCCCGAGCGCGAACTCCTCTTCAAAGTCTCGCGCTGAGGGCGCGCACACTTTATGAGTCAAAACGCGGAAGGCAGAGCCGTCGCCGAGCTGGCCGAGTTAATCGGCGGGCGCGCCGTGGTTGACGCGGGCGCGTTCGTGCGGCGCGTCTCGTCCATAGAGGCGGCGGGCGAGGGCGACCTCGCGTTCGTGGAGGACGAGAAGCTGTTCGAGTCGGCGCGTTCGTGTGGCGCGTCGTGCTTGATCGTGCCGGAGGGCGCGGCCGTTAAGTTGGAGGGGTTCGGCGGCGCGGTCATCGAATCGCCGCGGCCGAAGCTCGCCTTTGCGCTCGCGGCCGAGGTGCTTTACGCGAGAGGGGCGCGCGCGGCGTCCGTGCACCCGACGGCGAGCGTGGGCGAGGGCGCGAGCATCGGCGAAGGGACGCAGGTTCATGCAAACTGCGTCATCGGCCGGAACGTCTCGGTCGGGCGAGACTGTGTGCTGCACCCGAACGTGGTGCTCTACGACGGCGTCAGCTTAGGCGACCGCGTGGTGCTGCACGCGGGCGTCGTGGTGGGCGCGGACGGGTTCGGGTACGTGCGCGACGCCGACGGGCTCTACCACAAGTTCCCGCAGGTGGGCACCGTGGAGATCGAAGACGACGTGGAGGTCGGGGCGAACACCTGCATCGACCGCGGCGCGCTGGGCACCACGCGCGTGGGGAAGGGTTCGAAGATAGATAATCTCGTGCAGGTCGGGCACAACGTCGAGATCGGCGAGCGCGTCGTCATCGCGGCGCAGACGGGCATCTCGGGCAGCACCGTCATCGAGTCGGACGCGGTCATCGGCGGGCAGGTCGGCTTCGGCGACCACGCGCGCGTGCAGTCGGGGGCCGTCATCGGCTCGCAGGCGGGCGTGCTGCCGGGCAAGATCGTGCGCCCCGGCGTCTGGTGGGGCACGCCCATCCAGCCGCTCGAAGAGTACAAGCGCCTTAACGCGCTCTGGGGCCGCCTCCCGCGGATGCGCGAGGAGATTCAAGAACTGAAGCGGCAGTTGAAGGAGCTGACCGAGCGGCTCGACGAAAAACCTTAGCCCCCCGTCCTTTCTTCCTTCCACCTTCTCAAAGCAGCAAGCACGGCCTCGGCCGCGCGGCGCGAGGCGCCGCCCTCGCCGAGCCGGGCCGCCGCCTCGCGCAGGCGCGCGCGCACATCCCTATTTTTTTCGGGGTCGAGCAGCGCCGTCAGCTCGCGCGCGAGCGTGTCGCCCGTGAAGTCGTCCTGCATCAGCTCGGGCGCGAGGCGGTAGCCGGCGACGAGGTTGACGAGGCCGTAGTGCTCGACCTCGATGAGGCGGCCGAGCGTCTGCCAGTTGAGCGCCGACTCCTTGTAGACGACGACGAGCGGCGTCCCCGTCAGCGCCGCTTCGAGCGTCGCCGTGCCGCTGCACACGGCGGCGGCGTCCGCGGCGGCGAGCGCTTCACGCGCCTCGCCCTCGACGACGCGCAGCACGTTCGGCATCCCCGAGCCGACGCAGCGCCACTTGGTGAGGTCGTCCACCTCTGCGGGCGAGCGGCGCGAGGCGAGCGCGACGACGAACTGCACTTCGGGGTTATCCCGCCAAGAGATGAGCGCGGCGGCGTCGAGCATGACGGGCAGGATGCGCTCGAACTCTTTGCGGCGGCTGCCGGGCAGGAGCGCGACAATTGGTCGAGAGGGGTTGAGGTTATGTCGCGCGCAGAACTCCTCGCGCGTCAGGCGCGGGGTGACCGAGCCGGCGAGCGGGTGGCCGACGAACTCGACGTGCTCGACGCCGCGCGCCGCGTACCACTCGCGCTCGAAGGGGAGGATGGTGAGCAGGAGGTCTACGTCGCGCCGCACCTGGCGGACGCGGTGCGAGCGCCAGGCCCAGAGCTGCGGGCTGATGTAGTAGATGACCCGGAGGCCGCGGCGCCGGAGCGCGCGCGCGAGCGCGAGGTTGAAGTCGGGCCAGTCCACGAGCACGACGGCGTCTGGGCGGCGCTCGACCGCGGCCCTCTTCAACGCCCGGTACGCGGCCCAGAAGCGCGGCAGGGCGCGCGCGATCTCGACGAGCCCCGTGATGGCGAGGTCTTCCTCGCGCACGACCGACTCGACGCCCGCGCGGGCCATCGCCGCGCCGGTCGAGCCGAACAGCTCGAAGCGCGCGCCGGGCTCCGCCTCCCTGAGCGCGCGCGCCAGCGCCGCCGCGTGCGCGTCGCCCGACTCCTCGCCCGCCACCAACATCAGGCGGAAGCTCTCCGCTACCTGCTCCGACATCCGCGAGATGATAGCAAGAGCAGTAGACAGTAGTCAGTAGACAGTAGTCAGTAGAAAAGCATTCGTTGCCCGAGCCCGATAGCTGTCATCCTCAACGGCCTTCACGCGGAGCGCTACTGACTACTGACTACTGTCTACTGCTCTTGCCTGTCCCCGGTCTGGTGGTCTTCGATCTGGAAGCGCAGGAACTCGTGGACGGCGGCGAGCGCCTCCGCGTTCTGCGTGGTGATGCGGACGCGGCCGCCCCTCTCGGTCTCTTCAAAGGCGTAGACGATCTCGGACTTCAGGCGCGACATCGCGGGCGTGCCGGGCACGGTGCGCGCGTGGACGAGCATCGGCGTGTCGAAGTCTCCGGCGGCGAACATCTGCGCGACGTGCGCGAGGTGTTGCCGGATGCGTGTGCGGTTCGCGGTGTCGGCCGGGTCTTTGACCTCGACCTGTATCACGCCGCCGTCGCGCGTGAGGAGGAAGTGGTGCGCCGTCTCGGTCTGCGAGAAGCCCATCGCCGCCTCGCCGCGCGCGTTGACCCCGGCGTGGTGCGCGTCATGGCTGTCGCCCGACTCGCCGCCGTTCATGAAGGGGCAGTCGGCGTGGGCCTGCGCGTCGTGTGTCTTCGCATCGTGCCGGTCGTGCGCGGCGGCCGGCGCGTCCGCGCCCTTCTGCGCGTTGACATAAACGGTGAGTGCGCCGGCCGCGACGAGCGCCGCGGCGCAGAAGGTCAAGCTAATCTTTTTCATCATCTGTTCCTCGCCTTCCATTCCTCTTGCGCCCGCGCCGCAGGGGCGCGCGGACGTTCCCGTGTCTCCCCGAACTCACACGGCTTTCGGTCAGCGATTCGAGCAGCCCCGCGCGCCCGCCGCCCGCCGTCCCCGCCAGGCGCTCGTCCCACTCGCCGAGGATCGCGCGCAGCTCGCCGCGCAACACCCGAAGCTCGCGGAGACGCGACTCGACCTCTTCGAGTTTGCCCGCCGCCAGCGCGCGCACCTCTCGGCACGGCGCGCCGCCGCGCTCGCGCGTGCGCAGGACGCGCGCCAGCTCTTCGAGCGTGAAGCCGAAGGCCAGAGCGCGCCGGACGAGCAGCACGCGCGCCAGCGCTTCGGGCGGGTACTCGCGGTAGCCGTTCGCCGAGCGGCGCGGCGCGCCGAGCACGCCCTTGCGCTCGTAGTGGCGCAAAGTGTCCGTGCTCACGCCGGCCGCGCGCGCCAGCTCGCCCGCGCGCACGTAAGCCTTTTTTGATAAGCCGTCGCGCACGCCGGCCATTATAAAGTTCCGAACCGGTTCCGGGGTCAAGAGGTATTTGCGACCGCCCGGGCGCGGGTGGCGAATCAACTGGGGCGATGTTAGACTCTGCCGCACGGCGTCGGGCGGTGTGAAAAGGGTTTCGAATCCTTCGGCCGCCGACGCCGTCCGGGAAGTGCCGGCCCCAGGGAAGTCCCGCGCCCGTAGGTTTAAATCCCGCAGACAATCCGACTTCGGCCTCCGCGCCGAGTTTCGACAACCGAGGTCAGACCGGAAAACTATGAGCAGACTCTTTTACGCAACCCTCTTGACCCTCACGCTCGCGTGCTCGGCCGCCGTCGCGCAGACGCGGCGCGGCACGGCGGCGACCCCCGCCCGGCCGAAGCCCGCCGCGACACCCGCGCAGACGACGCCGAAGCCCGCGCCGACGCCGGCGGCCGCGCCCACGCAGCCGCAGCCGGCGGGCGGGAGCGTCGAAGACTGCGGGTGCGAGGCGGGGCCTGTGCCCGAGGTGCTCGGCACGGTCAACGGCGTGAAGATCACCCGCTCCGACCTCAGCCAGCAGGTGCAGCAGCAGGTGGCGCAGCTCCAGCAGGAGGTCGTCGAGGCGCGCAAGCGCGAACTCGACCTCCAGATCAACAGCATCCTCCTCGACGCCGAGGCCAAGAAGCGCAACACGACATCCGCCAAACTCGTCGAGGCCGAAATCATCAACAAGGCGACCGAGCCGACCGCGGCCGAGGCCGAAGCCTACTTCAACCAGAACAGGGCGGCCATCGAGCAGCAGGCCGGGCGCTCCGTCGCCTTCGCCGAGGCCAAGGACAGCGTCACCGACTACCTGCGCGACCAGCGCCAGCAGGAACTCGCCGGGAAGTTCGCCGAGACGTTGCGCGCCGCCGCGCAGGTCAAGAGGAACGTCGAGTTCGCGACCCCGCCGGCCACCCCGGCCGACCGCGCGCGCGTCTTCGCCACCGTCAACGGCAAGAACATCACCTCGGGCGACATCGAAGACGCCCTCGTCCCCATCATCGCCAGCGTGCAGGATCAGGTCTACCTGCTGCGCAAGGGCGACGTGGACATGAAGATCAACGACATCCTCCTTAACGGCGAGGCGCAGAAGCGCGGCATCACCGCCCAGGCCGTCCTCGCCGCCGAGGTCACCGCCAAGACGCCCACCATCAACGAGGCGCAGGCGCAGGAGTTCTTCAACAAGAATAAGGAGCGCATCGGCGCCCCCGACTTCGCCACGGTCAAGTACCAGATCATCGACTACCTGCAACAGCAGGAGCAGCAGAAGCTGGAGAGCGCCTTCGTCGAGCGGCTGCGCAACGGCGCGAGCGTGCAGACCTTCATCACGCCGCCCGTCCCGCCCGTCTTCCAGATCGCGACCGACGACCAGCCGACGAAGGGGAAGGCCGACGCCTCGGTCACCGTCGTCGAGTTCACGGACTACCAGTGCCCGTCCTGCGCGGCGGCGCAGCCCATCCTTGAGAAGCTGATTACGGAGTACGGCGACCGCGTCCGCTTCGTCATCCGCGACTTCCCGCTCCAGATGCACCCGGAGGCGCGCAAGGCGGCCGAGGCGGCCGAGGCCGCGCGCGAGCAGGGCAAGTATTGGGACTTCACCGCCATCCTCTTCCGCAACCAGTCGGCCCTCAAGCCCGAGCAGCTCAAGCAGTACGCGCAGGTGATCGGGCTCGACCGCGCGAAGTTCGACGCGGCGCTCGACAAAGGCACCTTCGCCGACAAGGTCGAGCGCGACATGATCGACGGCCAGAAGTTCGGCGTCAGCGGCACGCCCACCTTCTTCGTCAACGGACGCCGCGCCAAGGACGCCTCCTACGACACCCTCAAGGCCGCCATCGAGGAGGCCCTCAAGGCCCCGGCCGCGCGGTAGAGAGCAGTAGGCAGTAGGCAGATGGCAGTAGGCAGTTGAAGAGGGTTTGTCTTAACTGCCTACTGCCATCTGCCTACTTCTTTTCCGTCCGAGAAACCGTACTTATTCTGAAAAGTAGTACAAACCTCACGCGCCCCGTGCGCGTCTAAGACCCGGCCGCGAAGCCCACGCCCGACCTGCAAACCTGGAACTTTAACCCCGCCCGAAGGGAATAAAGAGGTTACGCGGCATCCGCGCGCCGTTTTCGCGCCACAGTTCGGGAACTCTCGGCGCGGCCGGCGCGTAGAAACACTGTCACCGCGGCAGGCCCGCCGGGCCTTCTTTACTCCGACAGACGGTCTTTTTTGTAACTTCTCCGCGCGACCCGCGTCTTACAGACTTATGAGGAATCGAACGATGAGGAAGCCCCTTCTGACCCTGCTGGCGCTCGCGCTGGCCCTCTCGGCCGGCGCGCTCGGCGTCGGCGCGCAAGCCCCCGGCAACAACGTCCTCGGCGACGTGGTCGCGGTGGACGCCTCCACCAAGCAGGTATTCGTTAAGACCGACGCCGGCTCGGTCGTCATCGTCAGCGTCTCCGACGCCACGCGCATCCTGAAGAACCCGCCGGGCGAGACCAGGACTGACAAGGCTGTGCCCTACACGCTGGCCGAGATCGCCGCCGGCGACCGCGTCCTCGCCCTCGGCAAGCTCTCCGACGACGGCAAGACGCTGGCCGGCCCGCGCATCCTCATCGTCAACACGAAGGCCGAGCTGACCGCCAAGCAGGAGAAGGAGCGCGCCGAGTGGCAGGCGCGCGGCGTCGTCGGCGTCGTCTCGGCCGTCAACGCCGAGACCAAAGAGATCACCATCAACACGCGCACGCCCGAGGGGCCGAAGCCGGTCGTCATCAACGCGGGCGGCACGGGCGTCAAGCTCCGGCGCTACGCCCCCGACTCCATCAAGTTCGCCGACGCCAAGCCCTCGACCTTCGAAGAGGTGAAGGCCGGCGACCAGCTCCGCGCCAAGGGCGAGAAGAGCGCCGACGGCGCCAAGTTCACGCCCGACGAGGTCGTGACGGGTTCGTTCCGCACCACGCTCGGCACCGTCAAGGCCGTGGACGCGGCCAAGAACGAGATCACCATCGAGCAGCAGGACAAGAAGCCGCTCACGGTCGTCGTCCGCCCCGACTCCGTGCTCAAGCAGTTCCCGGCCGACATGGCGGCGATGATGGGCGGCGGCGCGGGCGGCCCGGGCGCGGCGGGCGGGGCGGCCCCCGCGGGCGGCGGCCAGCGCATCGTCATCCAGGGCGGCCCCGGCGGCGGCGCCCCCGCGGCGGGCGGCGCGGGAGCTCCCGGCCAGGGCGGCGCGGGTGGCCCCGTGCGGCGCATGTTCGACCCGCAGCAGATGCTTGAGCGCCTGCCCCCGGTCACGCTCGCCGAGCTGAAGCCCGGCCAGATGATCGTCGTCTCAAGCACCGTGGGCGCCGACCCGACCCGCGTCACGGCCATCCAGCTCGTCGCCAACGTCGAGCCGATCATCGCGATGATGCAGCGCCGTCAGGGCGCGGGCGCGGCCGGCGGCATGGGCGGCGCGGCCGCGGCCGGCGGCGGCATGAACTTCGGCTTCGGCATCGGCACACCATAATAGAAGGTGTTGGGTTCTGGGTGTCGGTTAAAAGCCTGTTCTTCCGCCACACCTAAAACCCAGAACCCAACACCCCGGTTTCACTTCCTCGTTAAAGGTATCGATCATGAAAGCATCTTTTAAAGCGGTCGGGCGCGGGCTCGGTCTCTTGCTCGCCCTCGCTCTGTGCGCGGGGGCGGCGCTCGCGCAGCAGGCGGCAAGCCTGCGCGGGCAGGTCGCGGACGAGTTCGGCGGCGTCATCATCGGCGCGACCGTCACCGTGACGGACGCGTCGGGCAAGGCCAAGTCGGTCGTCACCGACAGCGACGGCAGCTTCAACGTCCCCGGCCTTCAGCCCGGGCGCTACAGCGTCCGCATCTTCTCGACCGGCTTCGCGCCCTTCGAGAACCCCGAGGTGGAGATCGTCGCCGGCCGCAACGAGCTGCCCAAGGTCACGCTCGGCGTCTCCCTGGAGAAGGAGGAGGTGACGGTCGCCTCCGAAGGCCCCCTGAGCGTGGACACGGCCTCCGCGGGCGCCATCGTCCTCAAGGGCAAAGACCTTGAGGCGCTGCCCGAAGACCCGGACGAGCTGGCCGCGGCGCTCCAGGCTTTGGCCGGCCCGGCCGCCGGCCCCAACGGCGGGCAGATCACCATCGACGGCTTCGAGGGCGGGCGCATCCCCTCGCGCGACTCGATCCGCGAAATCCGCGTCAACGACAACCCGCTCTCGGCCGAGAACGACCGCCCCGGCTTCGGCGGCATCCAGATTTTCACCAAGCCCGGCACCGACAAGCTGCGCGGCAGCCTCGGCATGACCTTCAACGACGAGAGCCTCAACTCGCGCAACCCGTTCCTCCAGACCGAGAAGCGCCCGGCCTTCCAGTACCGCCAGTACTCTGGGAACCTCTCGGGCACCATCGTCCCGAAGAAGGCTTCGTTCTTCCTCGACTTCTTCCGCAACGAGACCGACGACAACGACCTCGTCAACGGCTTCCAGCTCGACCCGGCCAACATCAACGGGACGCCGCTCCGCGTCAACTTCGCCACCCTGACCCCGCTCCGCAACTGGAGCATCAACCCGCGCGTGGACTACTCCATCAACGCCAAGAACACGCTCGTCGCGCGCTACAGCTTCTTCCACAGCGACAGCCTCAACCAGGGCGTCTCGCAGTACGCCCTGCCCGAGCGCGCCTTCGACACGACTTCGAGCAACCACACGCTGCAACTGACCGAGACGGCCGTCCTCAACAAGACCACCGTCAACGAGACGCGCTTCCAGTTCATCCGCACGCGCTTCGCCAACGACCCGCTGAACGTGGGCGTCGCCACCGTCAACGTCTTCGACGCCTTCACCAGCGGCGCCGCCACCGTCGGCAACTCGTTCAACGAGACGAAGCGCTGGGAGATCACGAACACGACGACGCAGGCGCACGGCGCGCACTCGCTCAAGTTCGGCGCGCGCGTGCGCGGCGTCCACCTCTCGGACTTCTCCGAGAACAACTTCAACGGCACCTACACCTTCAGCTCGCTCGACCAGTACCGGCGGGCGGTCGCCGGCGAGTCGGTGGGCGGCGTGCGGGTCGGCCCCACGCAGTTCACCCTCACCACGGGCGAGCCGCTGGCCTCGATCAGCCAGGTGGACTTCGGCGGTTTCGTCCAGGACGACTGGAAGCTGCGGCCGAACCTGACGCTCGGCGGCGGCGTCCGCTACGAGCGGCAGACGAACCTCGACAGCAACTTCAACTTCGCCCCGCGCGTCTACCTCGCGTGGTCGCCCGACGCCGTCGGCGGCAAGCAGGCGAAGACGGTCATCCGCCTCGGCTTCGGCCTCTTCTACGACCGCATCGGCGAGAGCATCGCGCTCACGGACGAGCGGCTCGGCGGCGCCGGCCTCCAGCAGCAGTTCGTCGTCCGCGACCCGACCATCCTCGCCCAGACCGTCTTCGACGCCTCGGGCCACGTGGTGAGCGGCGGGCTGACGGCCGCGCAGCTCGCGGGCTTCGCCACGTCGCAGGCGACGCGCCAACTCGCGCCGGACGCGACCGCGCCCTACAGCTACATCAGCGGCTTCATGATGACGCGCCAGCTCACGAAGACGACCACGCTCAACGTCTTCTTCTCGACCTACGACACGCGCCACCTGCTGCGCTCGCGCAACATCAACGCGCCGCTCGACATCAACGGCACCTTCCGGCGCCCGCAGCCCGCGCTCGGCGACATCTACCAGTACGAGACCTCGGGCACGCAGAGCATGAAGCAGCTCAACATCGGCGTGACCAAGCAGTTCCGCCCCGGCTTCTCCCTGTCGGCCAACTACACCATCGGCAAGGCCCAGTCGAACGCGGACTTCGGCGGCTTCCCGATGAACCAGTACGACCTGTCGGGGGAGTACGGGCGCACGAGCTTCGACTCGCGCCAGCGCCTCTTCCTCATCGGCTCGGCGTTCATCCCCAAGCTCAAGCTCTCGCTCAACCCGCTGATCATCGCGAACACGGGGCGCCCCTTCAACATCATCACCGGCTTCGACGACAACCGCGACGGCCTCATCAACGACCGCCCGGCCTTCGCCGACTCGCAGACGGTCGCCTGCGCGCCGGGCCAAATCCCCGGGCTCGTCCAGGCCGGCGTCACGCCCTGCGGCCTGGTGCAGACGCGCTTCGGCAACTTCGACCTCCTGCCCAAGCCGGGGCAGACCATCATCCCGCGCAACTACGCCGAGGGGCCGGGCTTCTTCTCGGTCAACCTGCGCGTCGGGCGGACGTTCGCCTTCGGCGACCTGCCGGGCGCGGCCGACCGGCGCAAGGCCGCCGAGGAGCAGAAGCAGCAACAACAGCAGCGCGGCAACCGCGGCGGCGGCGCCGACCGGGCGTCTAACCGCGACGGCGGCGAGCGCGGCGGTGGCGGCGCCCCGCGCGGCGGGGGCGGCCCCATCCAGGGCGGCATGGCCGGCGGCCCCATCATGATCATGATGGGCGCGCCGGGCGGCACGGAAGGGAAGCGCTACTCGCTCAACTTCTCGCTCAACTTCGTCAACCTCTTCAACCGGACGAACGACGGCCCGCCCGTCGGCAACCTGCGCTCGGCCAACTTCGGCGAGTCGCTCTTCCCCGCGGGCAGCTTCGGCTTCGGCGGCGGCAACCCGAACGCCGGCAACCGCCGCGTCCAGGCGTCCGTCAGGTTCAGCTTCTAACGGGCTGAAAGGGTTGAGCCCCGGAGGGGCGAAGGAACGTGTGATGTGTCCTTCGCCCCTCCGGGGCTCCTCTTATTTTATGGACGCGAAACCGGGGGCTCGCGTCGGCGCTCGCGCGCCTCGGGCTCACCCCCGGCTCATCTCCCGCGTTCCTCCGGGGCTCAACCCCTTTTGCTTTCCTTAGACGCTGAGCAGCTCCTGCTCCTTGCTCTTTGCCAGCTCGTCCACCTTGCGGATGTAGGAGTCGGTGAGCTTCTGGACTTCGGCGAGGGCGTCACGCTCGGCGTCCTCGGAAATCTGCTTCTCTTTGAGCAGCTTCTTGAGCCGGTCGTTGGCGTCGCGGCGGACGTTGCGGACGGCGGTGCGGTGATCCTCGGCCACGTCGTGCACCTGCTTGGCGAGCTGCCGGCGCCGCTCCTCGGTCAGGGGCGGGACGGGCACGCGCACGAGCTTGCCGTCGTTCGAGGGGTTGAGGCCGAGGTCGGCCGCGCGGATCGCCTTCTCGATGGCGCCGAGCTGCGTCTGATCCCAGGGCTGCACCGTGAGCATGTTCGGCTCCGGCGCGTGCACCGAGGCCATCTGGCTCAGGGGCGTCGGCGTGCCGTAGTAATCGACCGTCACGCTGTCGAGCAGGCTCACGGCCGCGCGCCCCGTCCGGATCGTCGCCAGCTTCCTCCTCAAGTCATCGACCGCCCCGTCCATCCGCGGCCGCGCCTCTTTAATCACGTCCTTTTCGTTCATCGCCGTCTCCTCAGAAAAAGCGGGTTTGATGTTGTACGACTCAAAGTGTATCTGCGGCCGCGCCCGACTCGGGCCTGTTCAGGCAGACGCGCGTGCCGACCGTCTCGCCGGAGACGACGCGCACGATGTTGCCGGGGGTGCGCATGTTGAAGACGACGATGGGGAGGTCGTTGTCCATGCAGAGCGAGATGGCCGAGGCGTCCATCACCTTGAGCTGCTGTTCGAGCACCTCCTGGTAGGTAATGCAGTCGTAACGCGTCGCGGTCGGGTCTTTGACGGGGTCGGCCGTGTAGACGCCGTCCACCTTCGTCGCCTTGAGGATGGCGTCGGCCTTGATCTCCAACGCGCGCAACGCGGCCGCCGAGTCGGTCGTGAAATAAGGGTTCCCCGTCCCCGCGGCGAAGATGACGACGCGCCCCTTCTCCAGGTGGCGGATGGCGCGGCGGCGGATGAAGGGCTCGCCGACCTGCGGGATGTGGATGGCCGAGAGCACGCGCGTGTGGACGCCGACCTTCTCCAGCGCGTCCTGCAAGACCACGGCGTTCATCACGGTGGCGAGCATGCCGATGTAGTCGGCGCTCGACCTATCCATGTCGCCCGCGCTCTCCGAGACGCCGCGGAAGATGTTGCCGCCGCCGACGACGACCGCGACCTCGACGCCGAGGTCGTGGACGGCCTTGATCTCCTCGGCGATGGCGCGCGCCACGCGCACGTCCACGCCGTAAGATTGCGCGCCCATCAGCGCCTCGCCCGAAGCCTTCAGCAGAATCCGCTTGTAGGCCGGCGTGACGGCCTTCGACTCGGCAGCCGCCGTGCTGTTCTCGCTGTTACTCATGGGTCAGAAATTAACGGGGACGGACGGGGTGTGCGGGGTCGGAGATTTGAAATTTCAAGTTTGAAATCTTAAATCTTCTCATCCCGCACATCCCATCCATCCCCGTTAATTGTTCTCCGGTCTGAAGCCCCTACTGGTTACCGCCGGCGAGCGCGGCGACCTCGCCGCCGAAGTCCTCGTCGCGCTTGGCGAGCCCCTCGCCCATCTTGTAGCGGGTGAAGCGGCGGACGGTAATGCGCTCGCCCGTCTTGGCGATCTTCTCGGTGAGCAGCTCGTTAATGGTCTTCTCGGGGGTCTTGACGAAGGGCTGGTCGAGCAGCACCATCTCCTCGTAGAACTTGTTGAGGCGCCCCTCGACGATCTTCTCGACGACCTGCGCGGGCTTGTTCGCGTTCTTCGGGTCGTTGGCGATCTGGGCGCGGGTGATCTCGCGCTCCTTGTCGAGGATGTCGGCGGGCACCTCCTCGCGCGTGACGTAGCGCGGCTCGGCCGCGGCGACGTGCATCGCGATGTCCTTGACGAGCGCCTGGAACTCCTCGGTGCGCGCGACGAAGTCGGTCTCGCAGTTGACCTCGACGAGCACGCCGACCTTGCCGCCCATGTGGATGTAGGAGCCGACGGCGCCCTCGGCCGCGACGCGCCCCTCCTTCTTGCCGGCGGACGCCGCGCCCATCTTGCGCAGGATTTCGATGGCCTGCTCCTCGTTCCCGTTAGCCTCGGTGAGCGCCTTTTTGCAGAGCATCATCCCCGCGCCCGTCTTCTCCCTCAACGACTTCACCGCCGCCGGTGTGATTTCCGCCATGATAATTCTCCTGAATGTAGACAGTAGTCTGATTGCTCAAAAAGAAGCGCAGCCCGGCGGGTTCATCCGCACTGGAGGGCTGCGCTCGCCGTAGTTTGAAAGTTGAAAGTGTGCTGGCCCGGCGCCCGTCCTACTTGGCCGCGCCGACCGTCTCGGCGCCCTTCTCGGCCGCGGGCGACTGCGTGCCCTCGGAGTCGGGGGCGCCGGTCGCGCCGCGCACGGGGGCACCGGCGCCGGCCTGCGCGTGGTCGCCGACGCTGTCGGGCTGCTGGCCCTGGCGCGCGAAGCCCTGGTTGCCGGGGGCGGAGGTCTGCACGTCCGCCGAGACGCTCGACACGTCCTGGCCCGCGACCTGCGCCGACTGCGCGCCGGGCTCGATCTCGCGTGTGCTGTCCACGGAAGAGGTCACGACGCGCGAAGTGGGCGCGGCGGCTCCGGCGGCCTCGGCCGCGGCCTGCTCGTCGTCCTCCGCGCTCTTGCCGCTCAACTGCTGCCCTTCGACGACCGCGTCGGCGATGCGCGAGGCGAAGAGGCGCACGGCGCGCAACGCGTCGTCGTTGCCGGGGATGACGTAGTCGATGCCTTCGGGCGAGCAGTTCGTGTCAACCACCGCGATGATGGGAATGCCGAGGCGGTTCGCCTCCTTGACCGCGATGTCCTCCTTGCGCACGTCGATGATGAAGAGCGCGTCGGGGAGGCGGTTCATGTTCTTGATGCCCGAGAGGTTCTTCTCCAGAATCTCGCGCTCGCGGTCGAGCTTGATGCGCTCCTTCTTCGTCAGCTTCTCGTAGCGGCCGTCGGTCTGCATCGCCTCGAGGTCGCGCAGGCGCTTGATCGACTTCTGCACGGTCTGGAAGTTGGTCAGGAGGCCGCCGAGCCAGCGCTGGTTGATGTAGAACTGTCCGGCCCGCTCGGCCTCCTCGCGGATGGCGTCCTGCGCCTGGCGCTTGGTGCCGACGAAGAGGATGTTGCGGCCGCGCTCCTCGCCCATCATCGCGGTGACGAACGAGATGGCGTCGCGGAACATCTTCTGCGTCTTCTGGAGGTCGATGATGTTAATGCCGTTGCGCTCGCCGAAGATGAACTCCTTCATCTTCGGGTTCCAGCGCCTGACCTGGTGGCCGAAGTGGACGCCGGCCTCCAGTAATTCCTTCATCGTGACGGTGACTGCCAAACTACTCCTCCTTCAGTTGATTGGTTTAGTGTACTCGCCGCGCCCCAAGCGCCCCCGCGAGGGGGCAACCAACCGGGCCGCGGCAATGGAATGTGCGAAGCGCGTGAACCGTAAACCATGACAAGAGAAAGACAGTTCTTATCTCGTCACGGTTCACGGGTTTATCTCTTCGAGAACTGGAAGCGCTTGCGCGCGCCCTTCTGGCCGTACTTCTTGCGCTCCTTGGCGCGCGGGTCGCGGGTGACGAGTCCGGCGTCCTTGAGCGCGGGGCGGAGGTCGGCGTTGAACTCCATCAGCGCGCGCGTGATGCCGTGGCGCACGGCGCCGGCCTGACCGGCGGGGCCGCCGCCCGCGACGTTGACGACGATGTCGAACTTGTTCGCGGTGTCGGTGAGCGTCAGCGGCTGGCGGATGACCATGCGGAGCGCCTGGTTGGGGAAGTACTGGTCGAAAGCCTTGCGGTTGATCTTGATCTCGCCCGAGCCCGGCCGCAAGTAGACGCGCGCGGTCGAAGTCTTGCGCCGCCCCGTTCCGTAATACTGGATGTCTGCCACAGTTCCTCTTCCTTACTTAAAACTTGGGTTTAAGCCTTCTGCGCCGCGGCGCGCGGGCTGAGGGCCAGGGGTTCCGGCTTCTGCGCGGCGTGGCGGCTCAAGCCCTCGTCGTCGGCGTAGACCTTGAGCTTCTTCGCCATCGCCTTGCCGAGCTTCGTCTTCGGGAGCATGCCCTTGACGGCCAGCTCGATGACCCGCTCGGGGTGGCGCGCGAACTGATCCTTGACGGAGATGGAGCGCAGGCCGCCCGGGTAGAGCGTGTGGTGGTGGTACATCTTCTGGTCGTTCTTCGACCCCTTGAAGACGGCCTGTTTGGCGTTGATGACGATGACGTGGTCGCCCGTGTCGAGGAAGGGCGTGTACTGCGGCTTGTTCTTGCCGGTCAGCACGCGCGCGACCTCGGTCGCCAGGCGCCCCACGGTCTGACCCGCGGCGTCCACCACGTACCACTTGCGATTCTCAGCGAGTCCGTCCCCGCTCGGGAAGTATGTTGACATAGATAACTCTCTCAAGTTTAAGCGTCTAAAACGCGAACGGGTAGAATACTTAACCGGTTTTTCGTTGTCAAGCCGCGGGGCACGCCGCTCAAACTGAAGGCTCCCGAGTCTCGCGGACTCGGGAGCCTTCTTCGGCCTTAGCTTACCGGCCGCCGATCCTCCGGGCCTACTGCTCGGGCGGGGTCTGCTGCTGGTCGTCGGTGCGCTTCTTGAGCTGCGGCGCGTCCGATTTCTTCTCGGCCGGCGGCGTCCCTTCGGCCGGGGTGCCGGTGTCGTCCGCGTTGGGCGAGCGGCGCTTGAGGGTCGGGCGGCCCGGGGCGCCGTCCTCGCCGGGGGCGATGTCGCCCGTCGAGGAGGCGCGCGCGTTCGAGAGCCGCAGGAGCCGCGCCTTGACGCGGTTGAATTCCGAGGTCGAAAGAACGTACTCGTCACGCTCGGGGAAGCGCGCGACCAACTCGCGCGTGGCGTTCATGCGGTCAATCGACTGCGGGTGCGTCTCGAAGAGCTTCGAGAAGGTGCCGGGCTTCTTCTTGTTCTTGGCCGCCAGCTTCTCGAACATCGTGGACATCGCGTTCGGGTCGTAGCCGGCCGCCCACATGTACTCGACGCCGAGCATGTCGGCTTCGGACTCGGCGCTGCGGTTGAACTTCATGAAGCCGAGCAGCGCTCCGAACTGCGCGCCCTGGTTGATGAGCATCCCGCCGAGGCCGCCGAGGAAGATCGAGCCGGCGAGCAGGCCGATCTCGGCCAGCATGCCCTTGGCCTGGTTCTCCATCGCGTGGCGCGCGGCGACGTGGCCGATCTCGTGCGCCATGACGCCCGCCACCTCGGCCTCGTTGTCGGCCGCGAGGATCAGCCCCTTGTTGACGTAGAAGAAGCCTCCCGGCAGGGCGAAGGCGTTGACCTCGTCGGAGTCGATGACCTTGATGGTGAAGGGAATCTTCGAGTCGGAGTGCAGCACGATGTTCTGCCCGACGCGGTTGATGTACTCGGTGACGACGGGGTCGTCGATGAACTTGGCCTGGCGCTCGACCTCGGCGGCGAGCTGGCGGCCGAGGGCGACCTCCTTATCGACGCCGCCGGCGAGCCTCGGGATGATGAGGCCCTTGTTGATGTTCCGCTTGCCGATGAGACGCGGGTCTTCCTTCTCCGAGAGGGGCTTGCCGGCGCTCGACGAAGGCGCGGGCTGCGTCGCGGCGACCTGCTCGTCCTTCTGCCCGCCCGTGGCATCGTCGCCCTTCTTGTCCTTCTTATCCTTCGCGGCCGTGTCCTGCTTGGCGGCGGCCGCGGGCTTCTGTGCGTCCTGGCGGACGAGCGGCGCGGCCACGGCGCCGATGGAGCCCGCCCAGAGGCTGGAGATGAGCCCGAGCGCGACGAGCGAACGGGAGAATCTGTAGTGCATCACGTGTGCCTCCAAAAATTTCTGGTCTGCGTCTGCGGCCGGAAGGAAGTTGAACCTCTTCGGCGAAGCCCTCGCGCCTGCGCTCCCTCGCGTCCGACTGCTGAGGGTTGAACCGGACGACCGTCGAAAGGGAACACGGAAAGGCGCGAATCTTTGATGCAGCGGGACGCGCCCAAGGTTGTGTCCGCGCCGGCCGCGGCTCGGGGCAACGGGTCGGCCCGGGTCGGCCTGTCTGTGGAGGAGACTCGGGCCGGATTATAGCAGCCCGGAGCCCCCGGGCAAGAGCTAAAACTTATTGATTGCACCCGCGCTCGGCGGCGTGCTAGATTCGAAAGTGCCCTTCCTTCCTCATCCGTTGAGGAGTCGGCCCCCGAGCCACAGCCGCAATTTTCCCGCCGGGAACGCATGAAACGGATACAGGATAAGATCAAAGACCTGGTCGAGCCGCAGTCTTTCGAGCAGGTCGGGAACTTCGCAGAAGACCCCGCGCAGGCGCTCGCCGCCTACCGCTTCACCGACGTCACCTCCGACCTTCTGTCGCGCTGGCTCGACGCGCTGGACGAGCTGCCGGCGGGGAAGGGCGCGGCGCGCGCGCTGGCGGGCGCCCGCGGCGTCGGCAAGAGCCACACGCTGGCCGTCTTCGGCGCGCTGGCCGGGTCGGAGCGTTTGCGGCAGACGGTCGAGGACGCGCACGTCCTGGCGAGCGCGCAGCGTTTGGCCGGGCGGCGCTACCTCGTCGTGCGGGTCGAGCGCGGGACGCGGCCGACGCTGGCCGACGAGCTGGCGGCGAGCTTCGCGGCCTTCTTCGGCGGGAGCGAGTCGCAGTGGGGCAACCGCGACCCGGCGGAAGTGCTGGCCGTCGCCGCCTCGCGCGCGATGGGCGAGACGCTGGTCGTCGTCATCGACACGGCCTTCAACCGGCCGGCGCGCGTGGTGCGCGACGACGGCCCGTACCTGGGCTCTCTGGCCGCGGCCGCGCGCGAGCTGAACGTCCTGCTGGCGCTCGCGCTCGACGACGACATCGCGGACGCCGACGGCGCCAACGTCGCCGTCGCGGGCACGTACCGCATAGACTACCTCGACCCCGAGAACCTCTACCGCGTCGCCGACCAGTTCGTGCTGCGCAAGAAGCCGCAGGTCGGGGACACCCTGCGCGAGATTTACCAGGCGCTGCGCGCCACCGTCCACGAGTTCAACTGGAGCCAGGCGCGCTTCTCTTCGGTCTACCCCGTCCACCCGCTCGTCGCGGAGGTCGCGTCGGGCGTCCGCCTCTTCCTGCCGAAGTTCGCGTTCCTGCCGTTCGCGGCCGCGGCCGCGGCGCGCGCCACGTCCCGCCCGGCGCTCGCGCTCGTGCTGCTCGACGAGGTCTTCGACGCGACCGAAGAAGACCTGCGCGTCAACCCGGAGTTGCGCGAGCTGTTCGCCACCTACGACCAGCTCACGGCGGCCTGCATCGGGCAGTTGCCGATCATGCAGCGTTACCAGGCGCGGCTGATTCTGAAGAGCCTCTTCGTGCTCTCGCTCGACGGGCGCGACGCGACGCCGGGCGAGATGTGCGCGGCGCTGCTCCTGACCGACGAGGACGCGGGCGGCGACGCCCCGCGCCGCGTCGCGGAGACGCTCGCGCGCTTCGCCGCGGAGGCGCCCGAAGGCAGCTTCGTCCTCGCCGACGGCCCCGGCGGCGAGAAGCGCTACCGCTTCCGCATCCCTTTGCACGAGGCGGTCTTGAAACAGACCCAGGCGGCCGCGCCAGCCGCGAAGGCGGAGGCGCCGGTTCGGCAAGAGCAGGCGCCGGCCGCGCAGACCGAAGCGAAGGCAGAAGCGAAGTCGGAAGCAGAGCCGGAAGTAAAGTCGGAGCCGCCGGCGGTCAGTCCGGAACCTTCGCGGCCGCCCGTCGAAGCGGCCGCGCCGGAGCAGACGCAGGCCGAGCCGTCCGAGCCCCCCGTCAAAGTCTCGGAGAGCCCGCGCCCGATTCCCGCCGAAGAGGTTCACGCGAAGGCCGAGGCCGCCCCGGCGCCAGCCGCGGCTATGGCCGTGCCGGACGCCGAGCCGCTCTCGGCCGAGCTGCTCGACTGGGCTCGCCTGCTGACCGCGCGCCCCACGCTCGGCGAAGGGCAGGGGCAGGAGGTGCGCGCGGAGGTGCGGGCCGCGCTCGGGCTCTGGCTCAAGGAGTGGCACCTGCTGGGCTTCACGCAGAAGTTCGACGCGCTGCCCGACGCCTGCCTGACGACGCGCGTGTGGAAGGCAGAGGCGCAGGTGCGCAAGAGTTTCGGGCGCGCGGCCACCGCGCTCGAAGCCGAAGGCCAGGGGAAGATTAAGTTAGACGAAGCGCTCGACCGCGTCGCGCGCGCCTTCGGCCAATCGCCCGGCGCGGTCGCGCGCCTGACGCGCACGCTCGAAGACCTCTGCGGGTTCGTCGAGACGGTCGGGGCGCGCGAGCGCGTGCGTGCGTACCTCGCCGCGGCCGAGCCGACGGGCGTGGAAGAGCTTGAGACGGTGCGCCGCGAGCTGCTCAACCTCGCGCACGAGTCGAACAACTTCCTCGACGCCGCGCGGCGCGAGCGCTTCGAGCGCCTGTGGCGCGAATGGCGCGCACGCTACGGCGAGCATTACGCCGCGCTCCATGATAAAACTGTCGGCGCGGGCGGCGGGGCGCGCGACTCTCTGCACGACCTGCAACGCTCCGAGCGCTGGCGCGAGTTCGAGTCGCTGGCGCGTCTGCCGGTCGTCTCCACGCAGGTCTGGCGCCAGGCCGAAGGGCTCCTGCGCGTGGCCGAGGGGACGCGCTGCGGGCTCGACGTGCGGCGGCTGCTCGCGGGGCAGCCCGCGTGCGCGTGCCAGTTCCGCCTGTCGCGCGGGGAGGAGCTGGCGGAGCTGCCGCAGGAGCTTGAGGCTTTGATGGAGCGGGGGCTCGCCGTCTACCGGCGGACGCTGCGGATGCTGGGGACGCCGCTCGCCATCTCGCTCGACGCGCTGGCGCGGCGCGACACGGAGTCGGAGCTGTCGAAGCGCGCGCGCGCCCTCTCGGCGGCCTTCGCGCACGACAACCTGCCGGAGCGGTTCACGCGCCAGGACGTGCGGCTCGTCGAGCGCGCGCTCAAGCGTATGCCTTCGCCGCCGCCCGTCAGGGTCGTCGCGCCGAACGGCGAGTCCGGCCTGCTCACGCGCGACGAGCTGCGCGCGCGCTTCGAGCAGTGGCTCGACGAGCTGCCCGAACAGCCCGTGCTCATCGAGGTCGTCTCGAAGGCGGAGATCAACGCACCGTGATGCGGAAGTCAGAAGTCAGAGGTCAGAAGTCAGAAGTTAAGAGGGGAGGGGAGCGCGAGAGACGTTCCGCCTCCCCTTCGTCGCGTACGGCGGTCATCGTCGGCGCGGGGCGTTTGGGGACGGCGCTGGCGCGCGCGCTCGACTCGTGCGGCTACGAGGTGCGCGCGCTCGTCTCGCGCACGGCGGCGCGCGCGCGCCGGGCCGCGCAGCGCGCGTGCGTCGGGGCGCTCGCGCTCGGGGCCGAAGAGCTTGAGCGCCTGCCCGCCGCCGACCTTCTCTTCGTCACGACGCCGGACGACTCCATCGAAGAGACGGCCGGGCGTTTGGCGTCTCTGCCCACCTTACAGGCCCGCGTCGTGCTGCACGCGAGCGGCGCGCTCTCGTCCGAAGTGCTCGCGCCGCTGCGCGCGCGCGGGCTCGCGGTCGGCTCGATGCACCCGCTCGCGTCCGTGAGCGACCCGGCCGGCGGGGCCGAGGGCCTGCGCCGCGCCTTCTACTGCGTCGAGGGCGACGCGGCCGCGGTTCGCGCCGCGCGCCGCGCCGTGCGCGACCTCGGCGGCGAGACTTTCAACATCGACCCCGGCGACAAGGCGCTCTACCACGCGGCGGCCGTGCTCACGGCCGGCCACGTCGTGGCGCTCTTCGACGTGGCGCTCGGCGCGCTCAAGCGCTGCGGCCTGTCGGAGCGCCGCGCGCGCGAAGTCTTCCTGCCGCTCCTGCGCAGCACGGTCGAGAACCTTTCGAAGCAGACGCCCGCCCGAGCCCTCACCGGCAGCTTCGCGCGCGCCGACGCCGCGACCGTCCGCAAGCACCTCCGCGCGCTCGCCGAACTCGAAGACACAGACGCCCTCGCCGTCTACAAGCTCCTCGGCGCACGCTCGCTCAAGCTCGCCGAGGAGGCGGGCGCCGACGCGGCGGCCGTCGAGACGATTCGTCGGATGACCAGGGGCTAGGGCTACCCGGGAGCGCGGGCATCCCTGCCCGCCAAAGCGTGCGCGAGCACGCTTAGCAGAGACGCGCCGACACTCAACGCTTGAGTGCCGGCGCTTCTTCTCATTCGCGCTTTCGCGCTCATGGCGGGCAGGGATGCCCGCGCTCCCGGCTAAGTGCTGCTTGCGCCTCGCACGTGTTGGCGCTAGAGTAAAACTCAAGCCGAAAGAAGTCGCACTTCAGAAGAGCAGCGAAAGGAACGACCCCGCCTTGGCCCTGTCGCCGAACACACCGAGCGCGAGCTACAGCCTGACTTTGCGCGTGAAGATTTCGAACCAGCCCGGGCAGCTCGGCCAGCTGACGACCGCCATCGGGCAGGCGGGCGGCGACATCGGCGCCATCGACATCGTCAGCGTCGGCCGCGACCACATCATCCGCGACCTTACCGTCAACGCCGCCTCGGCCGACCACGGCAAGGCCATCGTGGACGCGGCGCGCGCCGTGGACGGCGTCGAGGTCATCAACGTCTCCGACCGCGTCTTCCTCATGCACCTCGGCGGCAAGATCGAGGTCGTCTCCAAGGCGCCCTTGAAGACGCGCGCAGACCTCTCGATGGCCTACACGCCCGGCGTCGCGCGCGTCTGCGAGGCCATCGCGCGCGACCCCGAGAAGGCTTTCACCCTGACCATCAAGCGCAACACCGTCGCCGTCGTCACCGACGGCACGGCCGTCCTCGGCCTCGGCGACATCGGCCCGGCCGCCGCGCTCCCCGTGATGGAAGGCAAGGCGATGCTCTTTAAAGAGTTCGCGGGCGTGGACGCCTTCCCCATCTGTCTTTCGACGAAAGACCCGAACGAGATCGTCAACACCGTCAAGCGCATCTCGGTCGCCTTCGGCGGCATCAACCTCGAAGACATCTCCGCCCCGCGCTGCTTTGAAATTGAAGAGAGGTTAAAGGAAGAGCTGGACATCCCCGTCTTCCACGACGACCAGCACGGCACGGCGGTCGTCGTGCTCGCGGCGCTCATCAACGCGGTGAAGCTCGTGGGCAAGCAGATGGAGGACTTGAAGGTCGTCGTCAACGGCGTGGGCGCGGCGGGCGTGGCCTGCTCGAAGATCGTGATGAGCGCGGGCGTCAGGAACCTCATCGGCTGCGACCAGCACGGGGCCATCTACGCGGGGCGCGAGGAGCACATGAACTGGGTCAAAGACCACTTCGCGCGCATCTCGAACCCGAACGGCGAGCGCGGCTCCATCCATGACATCATCAAGGGCGCGGACGTTTTTCTCGGCCTGTCGGTGCCCGGCGTGATCGACGTGGAGGACGTGAAGCGGATGGCGCCAGACCCCATCATCTTCGCGATGGCGAACCCGACGCCGGAGATCATGCCGGAGGAGGTCGAGGGCGTCGCGGCGGTGATGGCGACCGGAAGGAGCGACTACCCGAACCAGATCAACAACGTGCTCTGCTTCCCGGGCATCTTCCGCGGCGCGCTCAACTGTCGCGCCTCGCGCATCAACGAGGAGATGAAGCTCGCCGCCGCCCAGGCCATCGCTTCTATTATTACGCCCGAAGAACTCCACCCCGAATACATCGTCCCCTCCGTCTTCGACAAGCGCGTCGCCGAGGCCGTCGCCCGCGAGGTCGAAGAGGCCGCCTACCGCACCGGCGTCGCCCGCCGCGAACGCTCCCGCGCCGACAGCATCATGTAATACCGACTTGCAAATGGAAATAAGGTATCTCTTCGCTGGGAGCGCGGGCATCCCTGCCCGCCATGAGCGCGACAGCGCGAAGGCCAGCAGACTGTAATCCCGAGGTTGCGGTAGAGCGAAAGGTGGGAAGCGTGCCGGGGCACGCTTTGGCGGGCAGGGATGC
>JAFAVK010000141.1 GCA_019242475.1 Acidobacteriota bacterium
CGCCCTCGGCGACGAGCGCCGCGGCGAGCGGGATGGGCGACCAGGTGTAGGCCGCGGCCACGGCGAAGCCCGCCATGCCCCAGAAGTTGGCGGGCTCCATCACCGCCTCTTTCAGATATTCGAGACTGAGCTTCTTCTCCGCCATAAAATCTCTTACCGCTTATGTAAGGCCGCCGCGGGCGCTTTAATAAAGACTCAGGAGTTCGACTCGCCCCCGGCGGGAAGCGCCGGCGCCCCCTTCTGCCCCTCGCCGAGGAGCCCCATGCCGCGCTTGTATTCGAGCAGCTTGTCGGCCAACTGCATGTCCATCGCCTCGCGCTCGATCTCCTGCATCTGCGTGTCCACGCCCGAGGTGCCCAGTTGGAGCTTGGCCTCGGCCGTGGCCGCGCGGCGGTCGATCTTGTCGCGCATCTCGTTGAAGGTCGAGGCGTCGTCGCCGAGCTGGAACGACGACATCGTCTGCGCGAGCTGCTCCTGGAGTTTGGCCTGCTTCGACTGGTTGATGAGCTGCATCGCCTCGGCGGTGCGCCGCTGCATCTGGAGGATGTAGTTGTCGCGGGCCTTCCTCGCCTGCTCGGATGCGCGCGAGGCGTGGTCGAGTTGCTGGCCGGTCTTCGAGAGGTCGAGCTGCGCCTGCTGGAGCTGCCCGATGTAGGCCGTCGCGATGTCGTCGCGGTTCATCTTGATGGCGGCCTTGATCTTCGAGTCGAGGTCTACGACCTGCTCTTCGAGTCGATCCTTGTTCTTGGCGAGCAGGCGCTCGGTGGCCATCACCTGCGCGACCGAGTTGTTCAGCTCCGGCACGCGGTCGCGCATGTCGCGGATGGTCTGCTGAAGGATCAGCTCGGGGTCTTCCGTCTTCTCGATCAACCCCCCGAACACCGCGCGCAGACTGCGCTTCAACCTCGCCCAGACTCCCATCGTCTCCTTACCCTCCGGACCCGCGCGGCCACACGCCGCGGGGGGTGCTCGCAAATCTCTCGGCCCCGAACGTTTAAAACCGCCGGCAGGGCCGCAGACATAGTACGTGCGCGCGCGCCGCCGGGTTCACCTCCCCCTCGCCAGAACCCTCTCGCCTGTGAGTATAACAAGGTTTGAGCGCGGAGAAAACGGAACACGGTGGGTGAATACTATAGGCTGTAGACTCAAAGTATTCAACCTGCAAACATGGATCACTGTCATGACTTCGATGAATAAAGCGCTCGGCGAAATTATTTCCCGCAGGAGACAAGGACGCAATCTCTCGCAGGAAGAATTAGCTGACCGCGCAGGCATTCATCGCACATACGTCAGTCAGATCGAACGTGGGCTGAAATCACCGACTTTGAGCATCTTGATCAAAGTCGCGAAGGCCCTGGACACGAAAGCCAGTATCATTCTTTCAGAGTTAGAAAGAGAAGTGGATGGAGTACATAGTTAATAGCGGGTTTAAGATTTACTGCGGCTTTGAAGTCACCGGCATACACATTTCGAACGCGGTCGCGCAAACAAACACTATCTTATCAGACTTGCCGTCCACCCTATACAGAATCATAGATTACAAGACCACTAGCGCAATGATCGGGGCAATATTCTGCGATACGTTGGCGGGATTTATAGACGGGATAGTAAACCCCATCGAAAAGGGCCACCCGGACATTCTGCCTCCTGAAGCACAGGGTTGCTCAGAAGAACAATTGCGAAACTACCCAGAAGGGCTTGAGGTGAAATGTACCATCGGCAATATCGTTAAGGGAGCTAACCTCCGGGCAGGGGAGACAAGAATTAACAACCTGACCGGAATAACTTGGCAGGCACATCACAGGGAAGTTAAAGCCCTACTCGGCCTGGTTTGGGATTTCGTTGATAACGAACAGGCATTTAATTATCCCGCACTCACCGCAGCATTTTATACCGACGACTTAACGGCGAATGATTGGGGCGAGATAAGCGGCACAACAGGCAGAAATACAAAAGTGACGGGAATGCTAAAGGGGGGCAAGCGAAAAATGGGGGAGGGTTGGGTAACGATGTTGCGGAGACCGGAATATGCTTCCAGATACACCGAGTTATTGGGTTTTAAAATTCAGATGGGATGAGAAGGTCTTCAAGTCAAGGTCAAGTGAAAAGCTGAATTTGCTTTTGAGCCTTGGAAGACTTGTAGTAATAAACCTCCTTACTACTCTTGCCGGCTACTCCTTTTAGCTCTAACAGAGAAGTAAAGGGTAGATAATCCCCGCAGGTACCTTCACAAAAAATAATCTCTCCCCTCCGACTTTCGGCCCACGCGGCTAAGTGGCTGTAATCTATGCTACCGCTCCCATGACGGTAGCCTTTGCCGGAGTCTTCCTTATAAGGAGGGTCAACGAACCAGGTCGCCGTTACATTTGGCGCGGCAGAATAGTCGGCGCACATCACTCGCCAATGCTTTATCTTGAATAGATTTGCTTTGATGTATCTTTTACTAATTTCCCAGTTTCTGGCTAAAACAGGTGTGACCTTTATAGTTTTGTAATGAAAGGCCATCTTGGTTGCAGCGTGGATGATGTGCAGGAATTCTGAGCTCTTCTCGCCAACTTTGAGATCAGGTAACTTGTTAACCTGTTCGGGTGTCGCCTCATTAATCAACCACTCCCAGATGGAAGCAACCCTTTCATCTTTCTCGATGAGGAGCACTTCTTTTTTCCAATTGTCCCCGTGGAGCGAATAAGCGGCGGAGCCGGCGAATGGCTCGACAATGGTTGAGTAATTAGGAGGAGGATAATATTTGGCGATCTGTTTTTTTCTTCCGTAGTAATAAAACATATGTTCGTATTCTGGCGCCTCGTGTATTTATACCATGAGTCTTAATAATTCAATGTACCGATGTCGCGGCGGTACTGGACGCCGTCCCAGTGGATGCGGGAGGCCGATTCGTAGCAGCGCGCGAGCGCGGCGTCTAACGTCCGGCCCGCGGCGGTGACGCCGAGCACGCGGCCGCCGGCCGTGACGACCGAGCCGTCTCCGGCGGGCGCGGTGCCGGCGTGGAAGATTTGGACGCCTTCGACGCCCGCCGCCTCTTCGAGCCCGTCGATGCGCGCCCCCGTCTCCGGGCGCTCGGGGTAGCCGCGCGCGGCGAGGACGACGCAGGCCGAAGCCTCTTCGCTCCAATCGACTTCGACCCCGCCGAGGCCGCCGCGCGCGACCGCGTCGAAGATTTGATAAAGGTCGGAGCGCAGGCGGACGAGGATGGCCTGCGTCTCGGGGTCGCCGAAGCGGACGTTGTATTCGAGCACGCGCGGCCCCTCGCCCGTCAGCATCAGGCCGACGAAGAGCACGCCGCGGAAGTCGAGCCCGTCGGCGCGCGCGCCTTCGAGGGTCGGCTCGACGACCTCGCGGACGCAGCGCGCGAGCGTCTCCTCGTCCAGCACGTCCGGCGAGGTGACGGCGCCCATGCCGCCTGTGTTCGGCCCCGTGTCCCCCTCGCCGACGCGCTTGTGGTCGCGCGCGGGGGGCATCAATTTATAGTCGCGCCCGTCCGTCCAGAGCAGCAGCGAAGCCTCGCGCCCCGCCAGAGCCTCTTCGATGACGACGCGGCCCGCGGCCTCGCTGCCGACGCGGCCGCCCTCCATCATCTCGACCACGGCCTGCTCGGCCTCCGCGCGGCAACGCGCGACGACGACGCCCTTGCCCGCGGCGAGCCCGTCGGCCTTGACGACGACGGACGCGTCGGCCGCGCCGAACTCGCCGCCGCGCAGAACGCCGAGCGCCTCCGCGGCCGACTCCGCGACGCGGTAGCGCGCGGTCGGGATGCGGTGGCGCAGCATGAAGTCCTTTGCAAATGCCTTGCTCGATTCAAGCCGCGCGGCGGCGCGCGTGGGGCCGGCGACGGCCAGGCGGCGGCGCTCGAACTCGTCGGCGAGGCCCGCCGCGAGCGAAGACTCGCCGCCCGGGATGGTCAGTTCGATGCGCTCGCGCTCGGCGAAGTCGGCGAGCGCCGACACGTCGTTCGCGCCGATGGAGACGCACTCCGCGTCCGCGGCGATGCCGGCGTTGCCGGGGGCGCAGAAGACGCGCGGCCGTCGGCCCGCGGCGGTGCGCGCGAGCGTCCGGCAGAGCGCGTGCTCGCGCCCGCCCGAGCCGATGACAAGCACGTTCATGGAGGGGAATCTCTCCGGTCTTATCTCTATTTATGAATACGGAAAACGCCCGGCGATGCTGTCACGGGCGACGAGGGCTGTCAAGGCGCGTGGTGAAACTTTCTCTTAGCTCTTGACACATATTCGTGATATATGTACCGTGCTGAGTCACAGGCGGGTCGGGAGCGCCGGAGGATATGATTTTCAGCGGCGCTTTCACGTTTCGATTGACTTCCTCGTTAAGGTCAGCCGCCCCGTTTACAAGCTCTACGCACAGCAGCAGTCCCCTCGCAGCGGCCGTTGGTTTTGGTCTTCCGCCACGAAAGCCCCCGCACGCCGCGGCGGAAGTCTTTTCACAAGGATGGGCAACAATGTCACAGGTTCGAACTGCCGAGTTTTCTCCCGCCAAGGCCAAAGGAGAATGGGTAGAGGTGGAGATTGAGTTCGCGGATCGCTCGATCCTCTGCGTCGATTGCGGCCAGGATTTCACCTGGACGGCCGGCGAGCAGCTCTTCTTCCACGACAAGGGACTGAAAAACGAGCCGAAGCGGTGCAAGCCCTGCAAGCAGGCGAAGAACGAGCGCCTCGCCGCCATCGCCGCCGCGCAGGCCACGGGCGTCCGCCAGCGCATAGAGGTCTCGGTGCTCTGCGCGCAGTGCGGGCAGCAGACGACAGTCCCCTTCTACCCGTCGCAGGGCCGCCCGGTCTTCTGCCGCTCCTGCTTCCTCGGCGGCAGTGACGGCGAATACTAGCCGGCCCCGCACGCAGACACGCCCCGTTCCGCCACCCCCAAACGGCAGCGCCCCTCCCCGGTGCGCCCGCTACGGCGGACAGCTCTGCGCGTAAACCGTAAACCGTGAACCGTGACAAGAGAGGAGATGGCTCCTTCTTGTCACGGTTCACGGTTTACGGTTTACGCGCTTTCTATCCCCCGACGTGGACGGCGGGTCGCTGCTCGGGGTCGTCTTCGACCTGGCGGAGCACCTCGTGGGTGGTGGGCGCGGTGTCGCCCTCGCCGAAGGCGATGTATTTGAGGAGGTACTTCAGGGGGTTGCCCTCGCTCCAGCCGAAGTAGACGTGCGGAATCTTGCCGGTCGTGTCGCGCAGGTGGAGGAGGAAGGCGGCGATGGCGTTCGGCACGGCCGGGCTCTCGGTGCGCAGAATCCGGTAGCCGTCCACGTCCACGCCGCGCACCTTCAGCGTGCCCGAGAACTCCGAGGCGTCGCCGAGCGTCACTTCGAGGAAGAGGACGGGGTCGCGCGTGGGGATGTGGTTGTCCACGCGCTTCTCGCGCTCCTTGAAGCGGTACTCGGACGCGTCGCCCGTGTCGCGGCGGTTGGCGACGATGCGAATCTCGCAGTTCTTCTCAATCAGGTCTTGTAAGAACTCGCCCGCCACCCCGTCGAGCTCGACGCTCTCGACCCGCAGCTCGGTCGTGCGCCAGACCCTCGACAGGAAGGAGGTGGCGACGATGGTCAGGATAAAGAAGGAGGCGATCTTGATGCCCTCGGGCCGCTCGTGGACGTTCTGCGTGGTCGTGTAGAGGAAGACGACGGCGATGAGCACGAACGGCACCCAGCGCCGGCCGCGCCGCCAGACCGAGAGCGCCACGGCGATCGCCGCCGAACTCATCAGGACGAGCACGCCGGTCGCGTACGCGCCGCCCTGCTTCTCCACGTCGGCGTCGAAGAGCACGGTGACGGTGAAGGCGACGAGCGTGTAGATGAGGACGAGCGGGCGCTGTGCGAGCGCCCAGTCGGGCGCCATGCCGTAGCGCGGCAGGTAGCGCGGCACGATGTTCAGGAGCCCCGCCATCGCGGAGGCGCCCGCGAACCAGAGGATCGAGATGGTGCTGATGTCGTAGACGGTGCCGAAGATGTTCCCGAAGAAGTGGTAGGCGAGGTAGGCGAGCGCGCGGCCGTAAGCCTGGCCGCCCTCGTGCGAGCCGGGCGGCGGCGCGGCGAACTCGTGCGCGGGGATGAGCGTCGAGGTGACGAGGCTGCTCGTGATGAGCAGCACGCTCATGATGAGCGCGGCCGTGAGCAGGAGCTTGCGCGTGTTGCGGATGCGCCCCTGCGGGTTCTCGTGCGTGTCGCCCCTCTCCCCCTGCACCAGGGGCATGACGGCCACGCCCGTCTCGAAGCCCGAGAGGCCGAGCGCCAGCTTCGGGAAGAGCAGGAGCGCGATGCCGATGACGAGGAAGAAGTTCCCGTTGACGCTGATGCCGCCGACCTCTGCGCTGAGCACCGCCTGGTACCAGCGCGGCAGCGCCTCCGGGTGGAGGACGAACAGCTCGAAGAGCCCGCGCCCGACGACGACGACGTTCAGCAGGAGGTAGGCGCCGACGAGCACGACGGCGAGCCCGATGGCCTCCTTGAAGCCTTTGAGGAAGACCGCCCCGAGCAGCCCGACGAGGACGATGGTCACGGCGATGCGGTGCGAGAGGAAGGGCGCGTAGGCGTGGACGAACGGGTTCTCGATGACGTGCGCGGTGGCGTCGGCGGCCGAGAGCGTGATGGTGATGACGAAGTCGGTGGCGACGAACCCGAGGAGGACGAGGACGAAGAGCTTCCCCTTCCAGCGCGCGAGGAGGTGTTCGAGCATCGAGATCGAGCCCTCGCCGTGCGGGCTCTCGGAGGCGACGCGGTTGTAGATGGGGAGCGCGCCGAAGAGCGTCAGCAGCACGAGGATGAGGGTGGCGATGGGCGAGAGGGCGCCGGCCGCGAGGAAGGCGATGCCGGGCTGGTAGCCGAGCGTCGAGAAGTAATCAACGCCCGTCAGGCACATGACCATCCACCAGGGGTGCTGGTGGTGCTGCCCTTCTCTTTCGTGCGGCCCCTCCATCTCCTGGAGCCGCCCCTTCAGCAGCCAGCGCTTGAGTGCGCCCGGCTGCCTCTGCTTCTCGACCCGCCGGACTGCCGTCTCGGCCATCTGCCCCTCCCTGTCAAGGGGGCAGGCCGGCGCCCGCGCGCGACTATGCGCGGGGCTTCCCTGCCGGCGCCCCGTCTGTACCCTCACGATACGATTCGGACTGTGTGCAAGTCCTGATTTGTACCAAACCATCCCGCCGCTGACAACTGTAAACTGAGTATGTCAATTGCCGTGCCCGGCGGCAGTAGCCAGTAGGCAGATGGCAGTAGACAGTTAAGAAGCTTCGGGGAAGCCCCGGAGGGGCGGAATGTTTATAGCTTAGGGTCATTATTAAACTTCTAAACTCCGGAGGAGCGGCATGTGAACATGTCGCCCCTGACGGGGCTCGGCGTTGATTAAAACGTCGGGGCTATAAACATTCCGCCCCTCCGGGGCTCGACACTACTGCCTACTGCCATCTGCCTACTGCCTACTAGCCCCCGGCCCTCTCCTGTGCTAAAGTCTGGAATCGACAAGCCTTTGGCAGTGTTTTGAAGGGTGCAAGTTAGTAAGAGGCCGAGCACCTTTCTTCCAGCCTCCGATATCAACGAACAGCAGAGAGCGCCGACACGTCTCTTCGCCGAGCAGGCAACGGGCCGCATGACTTCTCGCTCACATCAGGGTGACGCAGAGCAGGGCGAACGCACGCCTAAGGGCGGCGTCGCCTCGACTGTGACACACATCTCGGAGGCGCGCCGCGCGGCGTCGCTGCCCCTCGAACGGCAGCTCGAAGAGGTGCAGGAGCTACTCGACCGCGGCCTGCCCTCGACGGCCGAGGCGCGTCTGCGCCAGCTCATCGCGCAGGCGCGGCGCGAGCCCGTCGTCCTCGCGCGCGCACGCCACCTGCACTCGACCGCGTTACAGGCCCTCGGCCGCAACCGCGACGCGCTCGAAGTCGTCGAGATGTACGAGCCGGCCGACTCGGACAAGGGGCTCGACACGGAGACCTTCGCCAGCGTCCGCGTCCAGCTCGGCCTCGCCTACAACTACGCGGGCGACCCGCCGAAGGGCATCGCGCTCTTGCAGGCCGAGCTGCGCGCGGCCACCGAGCAGAACGGCTCGGACTTTCGCGTCGGCAACATCTACACGGCGCTGGCGCGCGTCTACCGCTCCATCAGCGAGTACTCCATCGCGCGCGATTACAACACCAGGGCGCTCGAATACTTCCGCCGCGCCGGCGACTGGCGCGGGCTGGCCGAGAGCTACTTCGGCCTCGGGATGGCCGACGCGCACGAGGGGCGCTGGGAGAAGACCTTAGAGAACTTCGAGCAGGCGATCCAGCTCATCGGCGACCGGCCCGCGCCCTTCATGCTGGGGAAGATTTACAGCAACGCGGCGGCGGCCTACTGGTGGCTTCAGCGCCCGCACGAGGGCATCCGCGCGCTGGAGAAGTCCATCGCCTACAACGAGCGCACGGAGCACAAGCACAACGCCGCCACCGCCTACAACAACCTCGGCATCAACCTCATCCTGACCGGCGAGTGGGATCGCGCGCAGGCCGCCTACAAGCGGGCGCTCGAACTCGTCATGGAGATGGACGAGCACCACGGCCCGGCCGCGATGGTCTTCGACTCGATGGGCGAGCTGCGGATGCTGCGCGGCGAGCTGACCGAGGCGCGCGAGTACCTTGAGCGGGCGGTCGCCAGCGGCGTCCAGAGCGGGAAGAAGTGGTACACCTCGCAGGCGATGCGGACGCTGACGCGCTGCTGCATTCTGCAAGGGCTCGGGGACGAGGCGCTCGACGTGGGGACGCGCGTGCTGGAGCTGACCGAGTCGATGGGCGACCACCGCGGCGTCTGCGACTCTTGCATCCTGGTCGCGGAGGCGCGGCTGCTGCGCGGCGAGGCGGAGGAGTGCGCGCACCTGCTCGCGCGCGTCTCGGAGGAGGCAGAGGTGAGCACGACCGACCTCGCCATCTCGGGCGAGGCGCAGCGCGTCCACGGCCTGCTCGCACTGGCGCGCGAGGACGCGCCGCTCGCCGTACACCACTTCGGCCGCTGCCTCTCGATCTCGGAGATGCTCGGCGACCGCTACCGCACGGCGCGCGCGCACCACCTTTTGGGGCGCGCCTACGCCGCCTCCGCGCAGCCGGAGCGCGCGCGCGAGCACCTGGGGCTCGCCGTCCACACCTTCTCGGAGCTGGGCGCGAACCTCGACCTGAAGCGCGCGGAGGAGGCGGTCGAAGAGCTTGAGAGCTACGCGCCGGAGGAGCAGCACGTCGAGCCGCCAGCGCCCGCGCAGCTCCTGACGCTGCGCCTGGCGGAGGCCGTCGCGTCGCGCGAGCTGCTTCTGCGCGAGCTGGCCGCGGTCATCCATCAGGAGACGCGCGCCGCGCGCATCCTCGTCGCGGAGGCGGGCGAGGAGGGCCACACGAAAGTCGTGGTAGCTTACGGCTACGACACGCACGAGTCCGCGCAGGCGACGTCGGCGCTCGAACGCGCGACGACGGAGGAGGAGCGCGAGCGCTACGCCGCGTCGCAGGACGCGCGCCTCTTTCAGCTACGGCCCACGAGCGCGCCGCCGGCGATGCTGCTCGTCGCGCCGCTCGCGCTCTCGACGCTGCCGGGCGGCGCCCCCTTCGAGCCTCTGTTGAAGGTCGTGGAGCTCGGCATGGACGTGTGTGCCTTGCGCGCGCGTGCGCGGACGGGCGCGGGGCCGCAGGCGCCGGACTCGCTCGCGGGCGCGTCCCTGATGCCGGGCTTCATACACTCTTCACCGGCGATGACGCGCCTCGTCGAAGAGGTGCACAAGATTCGCTCGTCGGACGTGACGGTGCTCATCACGGGCGAGTCGGGGACGGGCAAGGAGCTGGTCGCGCGCGCCATCCACGCGCTCTCCACGCGCCGCGGCAAGGTCTTCATCCCGTTCAACTGCACGGCCGTGCCGAAGGAGTTGTCGGAAGGCTACCTGTTCGGCTACAGGCGCGGGGCGTTCACGGGCGCGGTCTCGGACTCGGCCGGCGTGATACGCACGGCGGCGGGCGGCACGCTCTTCTTAGACGAAGTGGGCGACCTGCCCTTGGACGTGCAGCCGAAGCTCTTGCGGTTCTTGCAGGAGGGTGAGATACAGCCGCTCGGCGAGCAGCGCCCGCAGAAGGTTGACGTGCGCATCATCGCGGCGACGAACACAGACCTCGAAGGGATGGTGGCCGACGGTCGCTTCCGCGAAGACCTCTACTACCGCCTCAACGTGATCCGCCTGCGCGTGCCCCCTTTGCGCGAGCGCCGCAGCGAGATACCGACCATCGTCAGCTACTACATCAACCACTACTCCGCCAAGTTCGGGCGGCGCGACGTACAGATCACGCCGCAGACGCTCGACCTGCTGATGGTCTGCGACTGGCCGGGCAACGTCCGCCAGCTCACCAACGAGATACAGCGCATCATCGCGCGCGCCGAAGACGGCACCATCATCACGCCCGACCACCTCTCGCCCGAGCTGCGCCGCACCAACGTGCCCTCGACGGGCTCGAACATGCTGATGGCGCCCGCGTCTGGTCTCGCGGCGACGGCCGCCGCGCAGGCCATCTCGCAGGGTCTCACGCTCGCCGACGCGATGGCCGAACTCGAACGGCGCATGATCGCCGAGGCGCTGCGCAAGCACAACGGCAACATCTCGCGCGCCGCCCGCGAACTCGGCCTCACACGCCGCGGCCTCTACCTCAAACTCGGCCGCCACGACCTCAGCGCCACCGGCTGACACCGCCTTCCCTTCCCAAGACCATCCGCCGCGAGACGAATCGACATCGCGGCAATGTGAATCGACATTGCAGTCATGTGGACTCCCATCGGGACGATGTGGATTGACATAACCTTGATGGGGATTCGCATCACGGCGATGTGGACTCCCATCGTCCCGATGTCTACTCCCATCGCGGCAATGCGCACTCCCATCACGACGATGTGAACTCCCACAGCCCCAATGTGGACTCCCATTGAAGCAATGGGAGTCCACATTGGGGCTGTGGGAGTCCACATAAAGGCTGTGTTTGCAAGAATTTACTCAATTTGACCGGCGGGCGTGGGTTCCGCGCTCAAAAAAGTGTTGCCCGGCCGCGGCTTCGGCGCTATCCTGACGCCGTTCTATCCAGCAGGGGCCTCAAACCTCACCGTTCCCGACGCTTCCAACCCCGAAAGTAAGAGACCTCAAAATGTCTAAAGTCAAACTCAACTTCGACCGCCTGTCCATCCCGGAAAAGGTCGCGCGCGCACAGCAGGTCGTCGCGGCCATGACGGGCAACACCAACTTCACGACGCCGACGCCGACGCTCGCCGCGTTGACGACGGCCATCAACGAACTCGAAACGGCCACCAGCGACGCGCAGGCCGCGCGGCGTGAGGCG
>JAFAVK010000029.1 GCA_019242475.1 Acidobacteriota bacterium
CTCCCGAGCCCCGTCAGGGGCGACATGCACATGCCGCTCCTGACGGGGCTCGGCAAATAAATAATCAGCCTGAGCTATAAACATCCCGCCCCTCCGGGGCTCAACCCTGTCGTCGTGCTCCTGTCTGAACTGCCTACTGCCGTCTGCCTACCGCCTACTTCAAAATTTTTCAGAGGGCGAAATTGATAAGCCGGCGCGCGGTCGTTTATACTTGGCCCCGCTCCAGAAGTTTGAAGGCCGAAGGGTTTCGCGCGTGAGAGTTCCCCTGTGACAACTGCCTCACAGCAAGAGGTGACCAGACTGCTCGTCCGCCTGACGGACGGCGACCGCGGGGTGCTCGACGACCTGCTGCCCGTCGTCTACGGCGAGCTGCGGCGCCTGGCCGCGAGCTACCTGCGCAAGGAGCGCGTCGGCCACACGCTGCAACCGACGGCGCTCGTCCACGAGGCGTACATGCGGCTCGTGGATCAGACGCAGGTGCAATGGCAGAACCGCGCGCACTTCTTCGGCGTCGCCGCGCAGATGATGCGCCGCATCCTCGTCGATCACGCCCGCGCGCACGAGGCCGAGAAGCGCGGCGGCGAGTTCCAGAAGCTCTCGCTCGACGAGAACCTCGACGCCTCGGGCGGCGAGCGCGACGTGAACCTCGTCGCCCTGGACGACGCCCTCAACCGCCTGGCCGAGATGGACCCGCAGAAGTCGAAGATCGTCGAGCTGCGCTTCTTCGGCGGCCTCTCGGTCGAGGAGACGGCCGAAGTCCTCGGCGTCTCGGCGCCGACGGTCAAGCGGCAGTGGCGCATGGCGAAGGCGTGGCTCTACGGGCAGGTGAAAAGTGAGTGAATGGTGAATAGTAAATAGTTCTTCCTTCTCTCCGGGACTCCTCCTCTCCTCGCGCGTCGTGCAACTCTCAAGTCGCTGTTCGCCATCTAGCGAATACAATCGACCGGTTTTCGATTCACCATTCACCATTTACTATTCACCATTCACTAACCCATGACCCCCGAGCGCTGGCGGCAGATTGAGGAGTTGTTCCAGACGGCCGTTGACCTGCCGCCGTCGGAGCGCCCGCGCTTCATCCGCCAGGCGGCGGCCGGCGACGAGACGCTCTTCGAGCAGGTCGTCGCGCTCGTCAACCAGTACGAGTCGGCCGGCGACTTCATCGAAGAGCCCGCGCTCAACGCCTCGCAGTTCAACCCCACAGACCCTTACGTCACCTCGCCGGTCACCGGCCCGCTCGACCTCGTAGACCCTTCCATCGGCCGCCGCATCGGCGCCTACATCCTCTCGCGCGAGGTCGGCCGCGGCGGCATGGGCGCCGTCTACGAGGCGTTCCGCGCCGACGGCGAGTTCCGCCAGCGCGTCGCCGTCAAGCTCATCAAGCGCGGGATGGACACGGACTTCATCCTCCGCCGCTTCCGCAACGAGCGCCAGATTCTCGCCACGCTCGACCACCCTTACATCGCACGCCTCCTGGACGGCGGGACGACCGACGACGGCCTGCCCTACTTCGTCATGGAGTACATCGAGGGCTTGCCCGTCTACCGCTACTGCGACGAGCGGCAGTTGACGGTGAGCGAGCGCCTGCGCCTCTTCTCGATGGTCTGCGACGCGGTCAACTACGCGCACCAGAAGCTCGTCATCCACCGCGACATCAAGCCGTCGAACATCATGGTCACGCCGGGCGGCGTGCCGAAGCTCCTGGACTTCGGCATCGCCAAGCTCCTCAACCCCGAGTTCGCCGGCGAGATCACGCTCGACCCGACGGCGACGGCGATGCGCCTGATGACGCCCGAGTACGCCGCGCCCGAGCAGGTGAGGGGCGAGCCCGTCTCGCCCGCGACCGACGTTTACTCTTTAGGCGTCCTGCTCTACGAGCTGCTCACCGGACATCGTCCTTACCGCCTGCGCAACCGCTCGCCGCACGAGATGGCGCGCGTCATCTGCGAGGAGGAGCCGCCACACCCGAGTGTGCGCATCACGAGCCACGAAGACCTCCTGCCCGCGAACCCCGCCGGCGGAAAGCGCTCGGACGAGGCGGACACGCTCGGCTACCTCTACTGGTGCCGCGGCGCGACGGTCGAGACCTTGCGGCGCGAGCTGGCTGGCGACCTCGACAACGTCGTGATGAAGGCGCTCAGGAAGGAGCCCGCGCAGCGCTATCGCACGGCCGACGAGCTGCGCGAGGACATCGCGCGCTACGTCGAAGGGCGCCCCGTCTCCGCGCCGCCCTTCTTCCCCGCGGGCGCGGGCTCGGCGCGGAAGGAGTCGGCGCGCGACGACCGCCGCGCGCTCCACGACGAGACCTCGCTCGCCGTCCTCCCGCTCAAGGTTCACGAATCGACGGGCGGGCTCGAAGCCGGCGGCGAGTACCTCGGCGTCGGGCTCGCCGACGCGCTCATCACGCGCCTCGGCTCCTTGCGACGCTTCACGCTCCGCCCCACTTCGAGCGTGCTGCGCTACCGCAATCAGGACGCCGACCCGCTCGCGGCGGGGCGCGAGCTGGGCGTCGCCTACGTGCTCGAAGGTCGCGTGCGGCGCGCGGGCGCGACGCTGCGCGTGACGATGCAGCTGCTCGACGTGCGCGCCGGCTCGGCCGTCTGGGCCGGGCAGTTCGACGAGGAGACGGCCGACGTTCTGCAACTCGAAGACTCCATCTCCGAGCAGGTCGCCGAAGCGCTCGTGCCGCAGCTCACCGGCGGCGAGCGCCTGCGCTTGCAGAAGCGCGGGACGGACAACGCCAGCGCCTACGAGGAGTACATGCGCGGGCGCTACCACTGGAACACCTTCAACGAGGAGGGCTTCGCGCGCGCGCTCGTCCACTACAGCCGCGCCGTCTCGCTCGACCCCGACTACGCGCTCGCCTACGCGGGCATCAGCGACTACTACAACGTGCTCGGCGTCTACGCCGTCCTCCCCTTCGCCGAGACCTCCGCGGCCGCGCTCGAAGCCGCGCGCAAGGCCGTGGGCTTAGACCCCGCACTGGCCGAAGGGTGGGCCGCGCTCGGCTTCGCCACGCTCACGCACGACCTGGACTGGGAGGAGGGCGAGCGCCACCTGCGCCGCGCGCAGGAGCTGAACCCGAACTACGTCACGGGCCGGCTGTGGCTCTCCTTCTTCCTCGGCATGGAGGGGCGCTTCGAGGAGGCTTTGAACATCGCGCGCCGCGCTCTCGAGATCGCGCCGCTGACGCCGCTCGTCCGCCACACGCTCAACTGGAATCTCTACCACGCGCGCCGCTTCGACGAGGCCGCGGCCTCCGCCCGCGTGCTCATCTCGACCGAGCCCGACTACGGCCTCGGCCACCTGCTCCTGAGCCTCGCGCTCGCGCAGGTCGGCCGCCACGCCGAGGCCATCGAGACGTGCGAGAAGGCCGTGGGACTGCTCGGGCGGAGCCCCTACGGGCTCTGCTTCCTCGCGGCCCTGAACGCGCACGCGGGCCGCGACCGCGAGGCGCGCGAGGTGCTGGAGGAGGTCGCGCGCCTGGGCTCGTCGCGCTACGTCTCGCCCTACATGCTCGCGCTCGCCTACTGCCAGTTGGGCGACGCGGAGCGCGCGTTGGAAGAGTTGGGGCACGCCGTCGAGATCGTGGACGCGCGGCTCGCGTGGCTCGGCGTAGACCCCCTGTTCGACCCCATCCGCGAACGGCCGCGCTTCCGCGACCTGCTGCTCAGGACGAACAACCCCGTCGCCGCGCGCCCTTCGGACGCGCACCTGTCGGAGCCGCCCACGGGGCAGAAGTCGCTCGCCGTCCTCCCGCTCAAAGTCATCGCCACGCCGGGCGCCGAAGGCACGGGCGACGAATACCTCGGCGTGGGGTTGGCCGACGCGCTGGTGACGCGTCTGTCGAACGTCCACCGCTTCATCATCCGCCCCACGTCGAGCGTGCTCCGTTATCAAGGGCCGGGCGCAGACCCGCTCGCGGCCGGTCGGGAGCTGGGCGTTGACTTCGTCGTGGACGGAACCATCCGCCGCGCGGGTCAGACGTTGAGGGTGACGGCGCAGCTCCTCGACGTGGCGGAGGGCGCGACCAAGTGGGCCGGCCGCTTCGACGAGGAGTACACGGACGTACTGCAACTCGAAGACATCATCTCGGAGCAGGTCGCCGCGGCGCTCTTGCCGCACCTCTCGGGCGACGAGCGGATGAAGCTTCAGAAGCGCGGCACGGACGACGCCGAGGCGTTCGAGGCTTACATGCGCGGCCGCTATCACTGGTACACGATGAGCGCCGACGGCTTCGCCAAGGCTTACGCCTGCTACCGCCGCGCCGTCACGCTCGACCCGCGCTTCGCCGCCGCGCACGCCGGCATCGCCGAGTACCACTGCTGGCTCGCCGTCTACGGCCTGGCGCCCCCGGCCGAGCAGCTCGCCGAAGGCCGCGAGGCCGCGCAGCTCGCCATCACACTCGACGAGAACCTGGCCGAGGCGCACACCTCGCTCGGGCTCAGCCTGGTGACGCACCCGACGCAGTGGCAGATGGCCGGCGAGCACTTCCGCCGCGCCATCGAGCTGAACCCGAACTACACGCAGTCGCACGCGCACTACGCCTGCCAGCTCGCGATGGAGGCGCGCTTCGACGAGTCGATCACGGAGGCCCGCCGCGCCTGCGAGTTAGACCCGCTCAACCCCTTCAACTTCTACTTCCTCGCGTGGTGCCTCTACCAGGCGCGGCGCTTCGAAGACTCGGCCGACGAGGCCCGTCGCCTGCTGCAAGGCGAGCCGCGCTACGGCTCGGCGCGCTTCGTTTTGAGCTGGAACCTGCGGCGCGCGGGCGCCTTCGAAGAGGCGGTCGCCGAGGCGCGCCGGGCCGTCGAGCTGCTGGGCGACATCCCGATGCTCTCGGCCAACCTCGCCTGCGCCTACGCGGCGGCGGGGCGCGTGGACAGGTCGCGCGCGCTGCTCTCCGCGATGCGCGCGCGCGCCGAGGAGGGGCACTTCGTCACGCCCTACCACCGCGCGCTCGTCCACCTGCAACTCGGCGAGACGGCGCCCGCGCTCGACCTGCTCGAAGAGGCGGTCGAGGTGCAAGACCCGTGGGTCGTCTGGCTCGGCACCGAGCCGCAGCTCGACCCCGTGCGTTCGCACCCGCGCTTCCGCGACCTGCTGGTGCGGGCGAAGAACCCGGCGGCCGCGCGCCCGGCCTCCCAGTCTAGAGGGCCGGCGGCTTCCATCGGCTCGCGCCCCTCCAACACCGGCGGCGCGCACGGCCCCGGCCACGACTCGACGCCCTCGGGCCGGCAGGCGGTCGAGTCCGGTGCGCTCCACTCTTCGCGCGGCGACGAGGACGAGGCGCGCAAGCTCTACAAGGCCGGCCGCTACTTCGTCACGCGCCGCACGGCCGAAGGGCTGCGCCAAGCCATCGAGCGCTTCGAGCGCGCCGTCCAACTCGATCCCACGTACGCGCTCGCGTGGGCCGAGATGGCCGACTCTTACTCGCTTCTGAACTGGTACGTTGAGCCGCCGCCCGCGGGCGCCTGGGCGAGCGCGAAGCAGTCGGCGCAGCGCGCGGTCGAGGCCGACGACAACTGCTCGGAGGCGCACGCCTCGCTTGGCTTCGTCCACTTCAACTACGAGCGCGACTTCGCCGCGGCCGAGCGGGAGCTGCGCCGCGCGATTGAATTGAATCTCGACAACGCGGTCGCGCGCCGCTGGCACGCCTTCAACCTCTCGGCGATGGGCCGCCACGACGAGGCCGTGTCTGAAATAAGGAAGGCGCGCGAGATCGCGCCGCGCTCGCCCGTCATCGCCACGGCCGTCGCCAACATCCTTCTGAACGCCCGCCGCTTCGACGAGGCCGAAGACGCCTGCCGCGACGCGTTAGAGCTTGACCCCGGCTCCATCTCGGCGCACATCATCCTGCGCTGGACGTACGAAGTGCGCGGGATGTGCGACGACGCGATGGCCGTCTTCGAGCAGGAGCGGGCGTTTGCCGGCGACACGCCGACGACGCGCGCCAAGCAGGCGCACGTCCTCGCCTCGTGCGGCAACGCCGAGGAGGCGCGCGCGCTCCTCGACGAGCTGGTCGCCAACCGCGAGCGCGCGTGGGTGACGGCCTACGAGTTCGCCGTCATCAACGCGCTGCTCGGCGACGCGGACGCCGCCTTCGCCTGGCTCGCGCGCGCCGAAGAGGAGCACTCGGTCGGCCTCACCTACCTGCGCGTTGACCCGCGCCTCGACAACCTCCGCGCAGACCCGCGCTTCGGCGAACTCCTCCGCCGCTTCTCCGCCTAACCCCCGATGTAAAGAGATGGTTACAGTGGGACTTTGCCTCACAACCCCTTAATCCTTAAGTACTGTTGAGACAGGAGAGGGACTTTTGAGGCAGGAATATTGACAAGTATTCATTAGGGGCATAATCTCTGCCCAGCCCCCTGAAATGGCTGAGTCAACACGAAAGGAGCGTGACGATGTCATTCTTAGACAACCTGCTCAATAGCGATTCAGAGCAGGCACAGGCCGACCACGAACAAGGGCAAGCAGACGGTTCACAAGCAGACCTCATTGATAGCGCCGTGTACCACATCTTCGGTGGTGGTTCGGACGCCTACAATGCAGGTTATGAGAACGGCTTAAACAATCAGCCTGACGATGACTAAGCTATAGTCTAAGCAGGCTGTACGACCCGCGGGAGCTGGCACCGCCCGCGGGGCTTCTTAATAAGAGAGTAAATGATTCAATAAGGAAAGCCCCGCCCTTAGCCGAGCGGGGTTTTCGTATCTCTGGCGGTTCCCCCTACGCCGCCGCCTGCCAGAACCTAGACTTTAACCCAAGCTCGAACGTGTTTGCCTTTAGTAGTGCTTTGCCTTAGCGGGTAGCTTGTCTGGCAACTCCAACTCATCATCGATAATCACGTCCAGACACACGCCCGCGAGCCGCGCATACCCTAGCAGGACATACAGCGGCGGCTCGCGCTCGCCTAATTCATAGTTGGAAATGTTCGTGCGGTAAAGGTCTTCTTCAGCCCCGATACTCCTTAGAATTTCGTTCTGAGACAGGCCGAGGGCGAGGCGAATCTGTAGCAGCTTTTCGGCCAGCCGCTTCTGCTGGCGGCGCGGTCTTCTGCCCATCAGGAGTTCCCTCCCGACAGGCGCGGCTTGCTATTGGCTGCAATTGCAGCTAATATTTCTTCGCGTAAGTTATCCGCCGTGAGTAGAGACCTCTCATGCTCAACGGCGATGCTCATCTCTCCGAGACTGAGGGTGAGCAGGTTTCCGCATCAGACCCGTTGCCTTATCAAAGACTGAACGAAAGGGAGAATAGCACATGGGCATTTTGGTAGGCGAAAAGTAACAGGGGTGCGTGTGGGCAACGCACTCCTGAGCACGCCCCACTCACCGGGCTGTGCTGCGGGGCCGCGCGCACGCAGGCAAGGGCAGCGCGGCCCCTTCCACTTTTGAGGCAGGTGTAAGCAGTGTTGGGGCAAGACGCACTAAACGGCACGGGCGACGGCGACACCTCGCCCGACTTCCAGATCGTCGGCCCGACCCTCGTCCGCCTCCGCGCCGAACGCGCGGGCAACGGCTCGGGGCGGCAATACACCGTCACCGTCACCTGCTCCGACGGCACCAACTCCGCGAGCAGGAGCGTTGACGTAAACGTCCCGAAGAGTCAGAAGAAGTAAGGACGGCGAGCGGACGTAGAAAGCCCCGGAGGGGCGGAGCGCAGTGTGACGTGCGCTCCGCCCCTCCGGGGCTTTTCATTCTCGCCTGCTGACCTCACCCGGCGTGCGAGAGGTAAGCTTCGGCGGGCGCGAAGCCCTCGGCGCGGGCGCGCGTGGCGCGGCGGCGCTCTTCGCGGCGGCGCGACTTAATCTTCTCGGCGCGGGTCTGGGCGCGCAGCGCCAGACGATACTCGGCGCGGTCGAAGGCCGCCTCAAGCACGCGCGACACGGCGAAGGCGAAGCCCTCGGACGCGAACATCAGCGCGACGCCCGACAACAGGATGACCGCTGCGATCTGAATTACGCTCAACATCTCTTTCCCCCCGCTCGCCCCGGCTCGCCGCCGCGGGCAGACAACTTAAAACCTTTTCCGACTTCAGGCCGTGCGCCCGCCGTAGTTCGGCGCCTTGAAACCCATCTCGCCGAGGAGCGCCGAGTAGTTCCGGCGGAACTCGTCGGAGCGCTGCCGGTGGTCGCGCACCCAGTCGGAGACGACCTCTTTGACTTCGCGGACGGCCGCGGCGGCCGACTTGACGCCCGCCGCCTGCGGCGCGGCCTCCGCCTCGCGCGCCGCGCGCCCGCCCTTGATGACTCTGATCTGTTTCGCCTGTCCCATCGTCTTTGCCCTCCGGCCTCGGCGTCTAAATTCCGCCTCCGACCAGTAACGCGTAAAAAACGAACGGGGAGGGATAAGGTTTTTTGCGCCTCGCCCGAAAAAATTTTCGCCACCGCACGGCCCGGGGGCCGCGCGCCCCTCCCTTGTCTGCCGGGGGTGGCGGTGCTAACGTGCCAGCCCGGAGGAGAAGATGAGCCCCAACCCTTTCCGCAGCCCCGCGCTCGCGCTGACGTTTGCCCTCGCGCTCGCCCCCGCGCCCGCCGGCACGCGCGCGCAGGGCGGCCCCGTTCAAAGGCCGCCGGCGCGGCCGGACGGCCAGGCTCAAAAGAGCCCGCCCGACCTGACGCGGAAGGACGGGCCAGTCCTGGCCGCCGGGAGCTGGCGGCTCAAGCGCACGCTGCGCGGGCACAAGGGCGCGGTCTACTCGGCGGCCTTTTATCCGCGCGGCGAGCGCGTGGCGACCTCGGGCGACGACGGGTTGATACGCGTGTGGGACGTTCGGACGGGGCGGCTCTTGCGAAGCACGTCCGGGCCGGGCGGCACCATCAGCGACGTGGCCGTCTCGCCCGACGGGCGTCTCATCGCCGCCTGCACAGACAGCGGCAACGCTTCACAGATACGGCTCATCGACGCGCGCACGTTCCGCGCGCGCCGCGCCTTCGGGGCGCAGGAGGACGGCGTCTTCGAGGTCGTCTTCTCGCCCGACGGACGCCTGCTGGCGAGCGGCGGGCGCGACCACGTCGTCCGCCTCTGGGACGTGCGGACGGGCAGGCTCGTGCGCTCGCTGACGGGCCACGACGACGCGGTCACGGCGCTCGCCTTCACGCCCGACGGCCGCAAGCTCGCCAGCGCCAGCGCCGAGCACGACAGCACCGTGCGGCTCTGGGACGTGCAGACGGGCCGGGCGTTGCAGACGCTGGCGGCGCACGGCGACTGGGTGACTTCGGTGGCGTTCGCGCCGGGCGGGGCGACCCTGGCGAGCGGCGGGCGCGACCACAAGCTCATCATCTGGGACGCCGGCACGGGGCGTAAGGTGCGCGAGCTGCGCCAGCCCGAGATGGTCTACGAGCTGGAGTTCTCGCCCGACGGCCGCGTGCTCGCGGAGGCCGGCGGCGGCGGCATCGTCCGCATCCACGACGCGCGCACCGGCCGCCTGCTCTCCAAGTTCGAGGCGCACCGCGAGGAGATCAACGAGGTCAAGTTCTCCCCCCGCGGCCTCCTCCTGCTGACGGCCAGCTACGACTCCACCGTCAAACTCTGGGAGCCCGGCCCCTCGCCCCCCGACGAGAAGAAGGTGCCGGCGAAATGGCTGGACTGAAGAAGTAGCCAGTAGGAAATAACAGACAGCGCGGCTCTCATCATCAACCGATGAGAGCCGCGCTGTTTTATGTCTTCCCTACTGGCTACTGACTACTGGCTACTTGTCCTTCGCCCTTCACGACCCAGCCGTCGGCGAGTTGGACGACGCGGTCGCCGTAGGCGGCGTTGGCCTCGGAGTGCGTGACCTGGATGATGGTGGTGCCGGCGGCGTTGAGGCGCTTGAACAGCTCCATGATCTCGCGCCCCTGGCTCGAATGGAGGTTCCCCGTAGGCTCGTCGGCGAGGATGAGCTTGGGCGCGTGGACGACGGCGCGGGCGACGGCGACGAGCTGCTGCTGGCCGCCGGAGAGCTGGTTGGGGAAGAGGTCTTTCTTGCCGACGATCTGGAACTGGTCGAGCGTGTCGGCGACGATGGCCTGCGCCTCCGAGCGCTTCACGTCGCGGTAGGAGAGCGGCACCTCGATGTTCTCCTGCACGGTCAGGCCGTCGATGAGGTGGTAGCTCTGGAAGACGAAGCCGACGTGACGCTTGTGCTGCTCGGCGCGCTGCTTGTGGTTCATCTTGTGGACGGGCTGGCCCATGAAGTAGTACTCGCCGCCCCACGCGCTGTCGAGGAAGCCGATGATCGAGAGCAGCGTCGTCTTCCCCGAACCCGAAGGCCCCATGATGGAGACGAACTCGCCCTCGCGCACCTGCATGTCCACGCGCCGCAGGACGTAGGTGCGCCCCGCGCCCGTCTCGTAAAACTTCTCGACGTTTCTCAGTTCAATCATCTGTTGGCCTCTTCCGCGACCGCGGGGGATTTAAATTTCACTCGGGAGTCTGGCAAAGGACGATCCAACCTTCACCAGACTCCCGAGTAGAGCGGAACTCCCATTCCGATGCACGACGGAAAGGAAACCGCGTGCCACTTCCGAAAGCGGACATTTTGCACGGCCGCCGCCCGCCACCTGCCCACTTGCGGGACTGGCCCGTCCCAAAAGCGGGATTCAGGCGGGCAGGCGCAGACGCGCCGCGCAGCCCTGCCCGGCCCGGCGGTTCTCGAGCGTCAAAGCCCCGCCGTGCGCCTCCGCGATCTGGCGCGAGAGCACGAGCCCGATGCCGGAACCGCCCGGCTTCGTCGTGAAGAAGGGCACGAAGAGGTTCGAAGTGTTCGCCAACCCCAGCCCCTCGTCCTCGACCCAGATTTCGACGTGCGCGTTCGACGTGGCGCGCCACCCGACGCGCACCCCGCCCCCCGTCACCAGGGACGCGTCGGCCGCGTTGCGCACGAGGTTGATGAGGAGCTGTTCGAGCTGGTCGGCGTCGGCGCGCACCGACAGCTCCGGCCCCGGGATGACGGAGACGCGCACGCGCGTCTCCAGCCCTGCGACGCGCCGCACCACCTGCCCCAGCTCGACGGGCGCCATCTTCGGCGGCGGCAGTCGCGCCAGCCGCGCGTACGACTCCATGAACCGGCTCAGACTTTCGGCGCGCGCCGAGACCACGTCGAGGCCGCTGCGCACGTCCTCGCGCCAGTCCTCGGGCAGGGGGTCGCGCGCGAGCAGAGACGAGACGCTGCCGGCGATGGACTTGATGGGCGCGAGCGAGTTGTTCAACTCGTGGCCCAGCACGCGCACGATGCGCTGCCAGGCTTTCAACTCTTCTTCACGCAGGGGCCGGCTCAAGTCGCTGATGACGAGCAGCTGGTGCGGCACGCCGCGCTCGCGGAAGGTGCTGCGGCGCACGCCCCAGCGGCGCAGTTGGCCGCCGTCGCCGGGGAAGGCTTTCGTGAGCGTGCGCGTCGCGTCCGCCTCGCGCAGGCGCAGAACGTCTTCGAGCCCCAGCTCTTCGGCCGTGCGGCCGTAGGCGCGCTCCTCGGGCCGCGAGAGCAGACGTTCGCCCGCGCGGTTGACGAGCCGCAGACGCCTCTCCGGGTCGAAGGCGAAGACGGCCACGTCGATCTCCGCCATCACGGTGCGGAGCAGCGCCGTCGCTTCGAGCGCGCCGATGCGCTGCTCGCGCATCGTCTCGCCGAGCGCGTTGATCTCGCGGATGACCTCGCTCAAAGCGTCCTGCCCGCGCCCGCCGCGCGCACGGAAACTGTAGTCGCCCTCGCGCAGCGCGGCCAGGAGGTTCGACACCGTCTGCAAAGGGCGCACGACCCTCCCCTGCACCGCGAACGAGAAGCCGAGCCAGAAGCAGACGACCATCGCGCCGAGCGTCCACACGACCTTCGGCGTGTAACCCCCGGCCCACAAAAGCACCAGCGACACGACCACGCCCGGCGCGCCCGCCGCCAGCGCCATCAGCAGCACGCGACGTTCGTGCGCCATCGGCTCGCGCCGCCTCTGGTGACCCTCTTCGGGATGTCTCTGGGGGGCGTGCGAAGGATTCGTCTGAGCCGTCGCGGGGGCGGAAGACTCGACCCGCGCGGGCGGCGCCGAGTCTTCCGGCGCGTGCGGAGAGTTTGAAGGCGCGGGCGAAGAATCGGCGGGCGCGCGGGGCAAGTCCGGAGGGGCCGCGGGGCGCGGCTCTGCCGCCCCCACGCCGGCGGCGCCCGCCCGCCCCGAGACCTGCTCCTCTGATTTCATCTTCTCGAATTGTAGACTAGGTTTCCCCCCCGACGAACTTTATAATCGGGGCAGAGAGCGGAGTCCCACGCCCGGGGAGTCTGCGTCCTCAAAAAGACTTTGCGCTCAGGCGCGCCGCGGACACGCTCTTCCGCCCTGCCTTCGCGGCGCGCACCAACGAAAACAGAGAACAGATGAAAAAAGCCACCCTCTCCCAACGTCTCCGCTATGCGTTCGACCGGAGTCTGTCCGGCGGCACCGTCTCTTTGATCGGCTGGCTCGCCCTCGGGTCGGTCTTGATCGTCATGACGGCGACCGTCGTCATCATGCTCACGGGCCTCGCGCCCGAGGCCGCCGAAGGCCAGGAGCCGCAGGCGCTCGGCTTCGCCGAGGCTTTCTGGCAGAGCCTCATGCGCTCCATCGACCCGGGCACCGTCGCGGGCGACACGGGCTGGGGCTACCGCGCGCTGATGCTCGCCGTCACCGTCGGCGGCATCTTCATCGTCAGTTTGCTCATCAGCGTCCTTTCGAGCGGCTTGCAGAACAAGCTCGAAGAGCTGCGCAAGGGGCGCTCGTTCGTCGTCGAGGAGGGGCACACGCTCATCCTCGGCTGGTCTTCGCGCGTCTTCCTCATCATCCGCGAGCTGGTCATCGCCAACGAGAACCAGAAGCGGCCGCGCGTCGTCATCCTCGCCGACCGCGACAAGGTCGAGATGGAGGAGGAGATTCGCTCGAAGGTCGGCGACACGAAGAACACGCGCGTCGTCTGCCGCTCGGGCATCCCCATCGACCTCGTAGACCTGGAGATCGTCAACCCGCACGCCGCCAAGTCGATCATCATCCTCTCGCCCGAGGGGTCGGCCAACGCCGACGCGCAGGTCATCAAGATGATCCTCGCCATCACGAACAACCCGCACCGGCGCGAGGAGCCCTACCACGTCGTCGCCGAAATCCGCGACGAGAAGAACCTGGAGGTCGCGCGCATCGTCGGCCGGGACGAGGCGAAGCTCGTGCTCTCGGGCGACATCATCGCGCGCATCACCGTGCAGACCTGTTTGCAGGTGGGACTCTCCATCGTCTACACGGAGCTGCTCGACTACGGCGGCGACGAAATCTACATGCAGGAGGAGCCGCGGCTCGCGGGCCGGACGTACGGCGAGGCGGTGCTCTCCTACGAGAACTGCTCGCTGATGGGCCTGCGGCCGGCCGCGGGCGGCGTGCAAATCAACCCGCCGGCCGAGACCGTCATCCGGGAGGGCGACAAGCTCATCGTCATCGCCGAGGACGACGACAAGGTCGTCTACACGGGCACGCCCGCGGGCGCCGTGGACGAGAGCGCCATCGAGCTTGCGGGCGAGACCGAGCGGCGCCCCGAGCGCGTCCTCGTCCTCGGCTGGAACAAGCGCGGCCGCACCATCGTCCGCGAGCTGGACAACTACGTCCCCGAGGGCTCGTTCCTCAAGGTCGTCGCCGACACGCCGCGCGAGGAGACGTGGCTCGACGCCGAGGCCGGGCACCTGCGCCACCTCGCGCTGGAGTTCGAGCAGGGCGACACGACCGACCGGCAGGTGCTCGACCGGCTCAACCTGACCTCGTTCCAGCACATCATCCTGCTCTGCTACGCCGAGCAGCTCGACGCGCAGGCGGCCGACGCCAAGACGATGATCACGCTGCTCCACCTCCGCGACATCGAGCGGCAGAAGGGCGAGTCCTACAGCGTCGTCAGCGAGATGGTGGACGTGCGCAACCGCGCGCTCGCGGCCGTCGCCAAGGCCGACGACTTCATCGTGAGCGACGAGCTGACCGGGCTCCTGCTGACGCAGGTCTCGGAGAACGGCGAGCTGCTCGAACTCTTCCAAGACCTCTTCCGCTCCGAGGGCTCGGAAATCTACCTCAAGCCGGCGAAGGACTACGTCCCGGCGGGGCGCGCGGTCAACTTCTACACGGTCGCAGAGGCGGCGCGCCGGCGCGGCCACACGGCCATCGGCTATCGCCTTGAGCGCCACGCCGACGACGCGTCCCGCGCCCACGGCGTCCGCGTCAACCCGCCCAAGTCCGAGGCCGTCACGTTCCAGCCCGAGGACAAGATTATCGTCCTCGCGGAGGATTAAAGCGAGTTTCAGTTAGCGGCGTCGCATCCGTCCGCACGCCGCCGCATTTGAATCAAAATGACCGAACGCCCGCCCTCGAAGTGAGAAATTTCCTACTTGAAGTGAGAACGTTCTCACTTTGAGGGAGAACATTCCCCCTCAAAGTGAGAATGTTCTCGCTCGAAGTGAGAACATTCCTACTCGAAGTGAGAATGTTCTCGCTCGAAGTGAGAATGTTCTCGCTTGAAGTGAGAATGTTCTCGCTCAAAGTGAGAGTGTTCTCGCTTGAAGTGAGAACGTTCTCGCTTGAAGTGAGAACGCTCCGCCTCAGAGGCTCAACCTTCGTGTAAAAAGGGTGAAAGTTGGGCCTCCAGGCGACCCGAAAGAGGAGGACATCGCTGTCGCCCCGCCTACAGCGGCGTGCAGTCGAATGCGACCGTCGCCGGTTAGCCGGGTCAGTACCACCCGCGGTAGCGGGTGGCCCGTTGTGATTCGGCCGCGCCATATCACAAAGGGCCACCCGCTACCGCGGGTGGTACTGACCGCTCTGGCGTCGCATCCGTATGAACGCCGCTGTAGCTCGGGATCCAGAACTTGGAGTAGCCGTAGGTGACGAAACGGCAAACCGTCAACCGTGACGAGTAAGAACGGCAGTTCTCTCGTCACGGTTGACGGCTCACGACCCTCATCAAATCTCGTACTTCTGCATGCGGCGGTAGAGGGCGCTGCGGCTGAGGCCGAGGGCTTCGGCGGCCTGGCTGACGTTGCCGCCGAAGCGCCGGAGCGCCTTCTGGATGAGGAGGCGCTCGACCTCTTCGAGGCTCATCTCTTCGAGGCGGCGCTCGCCGCCGCCGGAGGCCGCCTGGAGGCCGAGGTCGAGCGGCTTGACCTCGTCGGAGCGCGCCAAGAGCACGGCGCGCTGGACGACGTGGTCTAACTCCCGCACGTTGCCGGGCCACGAGTAGGCGCGCATGACTTCGAGCGCCGACGGCTCGAAGGCGCGCAGGGGTTTGCGGTAGCGCTGCGCGTGGCGGCGGAGGAAATGCTCGGCCAGCGCCGCGATGTCTTCGGGGCGCTCGCGCAGGGGCGGCAGGTGTATCTCGACCGTGTTGAGGCGGAAGAAGAGGTCTTGCCGGAAGCGGCCCGAGGCGGCCTCCTCCTTGAGGTTCGCGTTCGTCGCGGAGAGCACGCGCACGTCCACGCGCCGCGTCTGCGAGGAGCCGACGCGCTCGAACTCGCCCGTCTCGATCACGCGCAGGAGCTTCGGCTGGAGGTTGGCGGGGACGTTGGCGATCTCGTCGAGGAAGAGCGTGCTGCCGTCGGCCAGCTCGAAACGGCCGACGCGGTCGGTCTTGGCGTCCGTGTAGGCGCCGCGGACGTGGCCGAACAGCTCCGACTCGAAGGTGCCTTCGGCGAGCGCGCCGGCGTTGACGGCGACCATCGGCTTCGAGGCCCGCGCGCTCAGGGCGTGGAGCGTGCGCGCGACGACCTCCTTGCCCGTGCCGTTCTCGCCGGTGATGAGGACGTTGGCGTCCGAGGGGCCGACGTGGCGGATGAGTTCGAGGACGGGCTGCATCGCCTCCGACTCGGCGATCAGCAGAGGCTTCTCGCCGTTGCCGCCGTCCTCGCGCAGCATCTTGTTCTCGGCTTCGAGCCGCTCGCCCTTGCGCAGCGCGCGCGCCAGCTCCGTGTGCGTGCGCAGGATGGTCAGGAGCCGCGCGTTGTCCCAGGGCTTCTGGACGAAGTCGCGCGCCCCGCGCTGCATCGCCTCCACCGCCAGCTCGACGCTGCCCCACGCGGTCATGACGACGACGGGGAGCGTCGGGTCAAGCTCGCGCAGGCGCGCGAGGAGGTCTAAGCCCTCCTGCCCCGAGGTCGTGTCGCGCGTGTAGTTGAGGTCGATGAGCGCCACGTCGAACGACTGGCGCGCGAGCGCCTCGGTCACGTCCGCCGGCGAGGCGACGGCGCGCGTCTCGAAACCGTCGCCCTTCAACAAAAGGCGCAGCGCCTCGATCACGGCCGGCTGGTCATCTGCGATAAGTACACGGGGCATGATTTTTATGAAGTCAGAAGTCAGAAGTTGTCGAGCTTTGACAGATGAAGAACTATCGCACCCGTGCGGCGGCGGCGCAACCAAAGAAAGTGATGAGTGATGAATGATGAATACGGCCTCGTCGTCGTATTCATCATTCATCACTCCGCATTCATCATTCATAACGCAGCGCCACCATCGGATCGACCTTCGTCGCGCGGCGCGCGGGGACGAGGCAGGCGAGCAGCGCGACGGCGGCGAGCAGCAGCGCGACGGAGAGGTAGACGGCCGGGTCGGTGGCCGTGACGCCGTAGAGGAGCCCCGCGATGAGGCGCGTCAGCGCGAAGGCGCCGGCGAGGCCGAGCGCGAGGCCGGCCAGCGTGAGCAGCATCCCCTGGCGGACGACGAGGCCGAGGATGTCTCGGCCGCGCGCGCCGAGGGCGAGCCGCACGCCGATCTCGCGCGTCCGCTGCGCCACCGAGTAGCTGACCACCCCGTAGAGCCCGACGCCCGCCAGCAGCAGCGCCGCGCACGCGAAGCCCGCCATCAGGAACATCGCCACGCGGCGGTACGCGGTCGAGTTCGCCACGACCTGCCGCAGCGTCTTCACGTCGTAGACGGGCAGCTCGCGGTCGAGCGCGCGCACCTCCTCGCGCGCGCGGCCGACGAGCGACTCCGCGTCCACGCCGCGCGCGCGCACGACGAGCGAGAGGCCGGCCCACTCCGCGTCCTGCGGGTGCGGCACGTACATCTGGAGGGCCTCGTCCTTCGCGTCGAGCAACCACGGCTTCGTGTCGCCGACGACGCCGACGACCTCACGCAGGAACTTCTCGTCGCGCCAGATGTGTATGCGCTTGCCCAAAGGGTCTTCGCCCGGGAACGCCTTGCGCGCGAACGCCTCGTTGATGATGACGACCTTCGGCGATTCCATCCCGTCACGCTCGTCGAAGGCGCGCCCGGCGCGCAGGGGGATGCGCATCGCGCGGAAGTAGTCGGGCGTGACGACCGAGTAGGAGGCGTCCGTGTCCTCCTCCGGCGTCTCGGGCCGCCCCTCGCGGATGAAGCCGCGCCCGATCTGGTAGTTACTGCCGTTGAGCGGCAGCGCGATGGTCGCCCCCGCCGACTCGACGCCGGGGACGGCCTTCAAACGCTCGGTCAACGCCGCGAAGAATTCCGCCCTGCGCGCCGGCTCCTTGTAGCGCGCGCCCGGCAAAGAGACGCGCATCGTGACGACGCCTTCGGGGTCGAAGCCGGGGTCTACGGCCTGCAACCGCGTGAAGCTCTTGACGAGCAGTCCGGCCCCCGCGAGCAGCAGGAGCGAGAGCGCCACCTCCGCGACGACTAAGCCCGAGCGTAGGCGGCTGCGCGAGCCGTGGAGGCCGCGACCGCCCTCCTTCAGGGGCTCGTTGAGGTCGTAGCGCGCCGCCTGCCAAGCCGGCGCGAGCCCGAACGCGACGCCCGTCAGCACGCTCGCGGCCACGGCGAAGAGCAGCACGCGCCAGTCGGCGGAAGCCTCCGCAATCCGCGGCGTGTCCGAGGGGGCGAGCGCCACGAGCAGGTCGGTCAGCCACACGCTCAGGGCCGCGCCGAGCGCGCCGCCCGCCACGGAGAGCAGCACGCCCTCCGTCAACATCTGCCGCGCGATGCGCGAGCGCGACGCGCCGAGGGCGAGCCGCAGCGCGATCTCCCGGCGCCGGCCCGAGGCGCGCGCGAGCAGGAGGTTCGCCACGTTCGCGCACGCGATCAGGAGCAGGAGCCCGACGCCGGCGAGCAGCATGAAGAGCGTCGTCTTCAACTCCCCGACCAGCCTGTCCTTGAGCGTTTGGAGCCGCACGCCCCAGCCCGCGTTCGTCACCGTGTAAGCTTCGGCGAGCCGCGCAGAGATCGCGTCCAGCTCGGCCTGCGCCGCCCCGAGCGTGACGCCCTCGCGCAGACGGCCGAGGACGAAGATGCTGCGGTTGTCGCGCGGCTCCTTGGCTACGTCGAGTTGGAGCGGGCCCCACACTTGCGCCCGCTCCGGGAAGTCGAAGCCGGCGGGCATGACGCCGACGATCTCCTGGCTCCGCCCGCCCATCTCCACCGTGCGCCCGACCACGTTGGGGTCTGAGCCGAAGCGACGCTGCCAGAGCCCGTGGCTGATGACGACGACGTCCGGCCCCCCCGGCCGGTCTTCTTCGGGCAGCAGGGTGCGGCCGCGCGCGGCCCCCACCCCGATGATGCGGAAGAAGTCGGCCCCGACCCAGGCGACCGTGATCCGCTCCGGCTCGTCCGCGCCCGCGAGGTTCGTGCCGCTCGGGTAGTACATCGCGAGCGCCTCTAAGGAGCGCGCCTGCGTCTGCCAGTCCGCGAAGTCTGGCGCGGACACGTTGCTATCCGTAATGCCCTTCGACGGGTTGACGCCCTCGAGGGCGACGACGCGCTCCGCGCCCGGGTAAGGCAGCGGCCGCAGGAGCACCGCGTTGACGACCGAGAAGATGGCCGTGTTCGCCCCCACCCCCAGCGCCAACACCGCCAGCGCCACGGCCGTGAACCCCGGCCTCTTCCGGAGCAGCCTCAGCCCGAAACGCACGTCCTGCCACAGTGTCCTCATGACTCCTCCTTACCTGTCATTTCATTCGTAGCGCAGCGCCACTATCGGATCGACCTTCGTCGCCCTCCGCGCGGGGACGAGGCAGGCGAGCAGCGCAACGGCGGCGAGCAGCAGCGCGACGAGGCCGTAGACCGCGGGGTCTGCGGCCGAGACGCCGAAGAGCAGGCCGGAGATGAGGCGCGTGAGCGCGAGCGCGCCCAAAGCGCCCAGCGCGATGCCGCCGAGCGCGAGCAGCAGGCCGTGGCCGAGGACGAGGCGGAGCACGTCGCGGCTCCGGGCGCCCAGGGCGACGCGGACGGCGATCTCGTGCGTGCGCTGCGCGACCGCGTAGGAGACGACGCCGTAGATGCCGACCAGCGCCAGCAGCAGCGCGACGCACGCGAAGACGCCCGTCAGGTAGGCCGGGTAGCGGCGCAGGAAGGCCGCGGGCGAGCCCGCCACCAACTGCTCCAGCGTTTGCACGGCGTAGACCGGCACCTCCGGGTCGAGCGCGCGCACCTCGCCCCGCACGGCGGGCGCGAGCGCCAGAGGGTCGGGCGCGTCCGTGCGCAGGACGAGCGCGGCGGAGTCGAAGTAAGAGTCCTGCCGCGAGTGGAAGTAGATGACGGGCGTGGTGCGCGCGTCGAGGCTCGTCACCTTCTCGTCGCCGACGACGCCGACGATCTCGAACTGCTTCTCGTTGGTGAACTTGAACGTGACGCGGCGGCCGAGCGGGTCTTCGCCGGGGAAGACCCGCTCGGCGAAAGTCTTGTTGACGAGGAGCACGGGCGGCGCGTTCGCGCCGTCGCGCTCGGCGAAAGGCCGGCCCGCGACGAGGGGCACGCCCAGCACCTCGAAGTAGTTGGCGCTGACGGTGCGCAGGTGCGCCTCGGTCAGCTCCGCGGCGGGCGTCGAACGCCCGACGATTTGCGGCGTGCCCGTCCCCCCTTCGCCCGCGAGCGGCAGGTTGCTCGTCAGCGCCGCGCCGCGCACGCCCGGCACCGCCGAGACACGCCGCAGCACCTCCTCGTAGAAGCGCACGGCCTTGTCGCCCTCGGGGTAACGCGCGGGCGGCAGCGCGACCCTCAACGTCAACAGCCCGCGCGTGTCGAAGCCCGGGTCAACGCGGAGCATCGTCACGAGGCTCTTCAACAGAAGCCCCGCGCCGACGAGCAGGACGAGCGCGAGCGCCACCTCCGTGACGACGAGCAGGTCGCGCAGCCGGCGGCCGCCGCGCGAGACCGTGCTACGGCCGCCCTCCTTCAGGGCGCCCTGCAAGTCCGTGCGCGAGGCCGAGAGCGCGGGCGTCAGGCCGAAGAGCACGCCCGTCAGGAGCGAGAGCCCCGTGGCAAAGAGCAGCACGTCGCGGCTGAGCGAGAGGCTTTGCAGGTAGGGCATCTGCGTGCGCTGCGCCGCGGGTATCAGGGCGACGAGCACGTCCACGCCCCACAGCGCGAGCACGAGCCCGGCCGCCCCGCCCGCGAGACTGAGCAGGACGCTCTCCGTCAAAAGCTGCCGCACCACGCGCCAGCGCGAGGCGCCGAGCGCGGCGCGGATGGCGACCTCCTTCTGCCGCGCGGCCGCGCGCGCGAGCAGGAGGTTGGCGACGTTCGTGCAAGAGATGAGCAGCACGAACCCGACCGCCCCGAGCAGCACGAAGAGCACGGGGCGCACGGAGCCGACGAACTCCTCCCGGAGCGGGACGGCGCGCAGGCCGACGCCCGCGTGCGCGCCCGGGTCGTCGCGCTCGATGCGCGAGGCGACGGTCGCCAGGTGCGCCTGCGCCCCTTCGAGGGTCACGCCTTGTTTGAGACGCCCGATGACCTTCACCCAGTGCTGGTAGCGCCGCGCCGCGACCTCGGGCGGCGGCGCGAGCGGCGTCCAGACCTCCGTGTCTCCGAGCAGCGCGAAGTTGAACGCGGCGGGCAGCACGCCGACGATGGTGTAAGCCTGTCCGTCGAGCGTGACCTCGCGCCCCACCGCGCCCCGCTCGCCGCCGAAACGCCTCTGCCAGAGGCCGTGGCTGATGACGGCGACGCGCTTGCCCTCAAGCCCGTCCTCGCCCTCGAAGAAGGTGCGGCCCGCCGCGGCGCTGACGCCGAGCACGTCGAAGAAGTTCGCCGTCACGGCCGCGCCGCGCGTGCGCGTGGCCTCGCCCGCGTCGGCGAGCGTGAAGGGGCGCGGCGTGTATCCGGCCAACCCCTCGAAGACCTCCTGCCCTTGCGCGCGCCAGTCGAGGAGGTCGGGGTACGAAGCCTCGCGCCGCTCGAAGTCGCGGCTGCGCTTCGTCTCCCACAAATGCACGAGCCGTTCGGGCTCGCGGTAAGGCAGCGGGCGCAGCAGCGCCGCGTCGATGACCGAGAAGATGGCCGTGTTCGCGCCGATGCCGAGCGCCAGCGTCAAGACCGACACGGCCGCGAACCCCGGCTGTCTCAGCAGAGTCCGCACCGCGTACCGCACGTCCCGCAGCAGAGTCCTCATCGCTTCACCTCACTCGTACCTGAGAGCCACCATCGGATCGACCTTCGTCGCGCGGCGCGCGGGAACCAGACATGCCAGCAGCGCCACCGCGGCCAGCACCAGGGCGAGGCCGGCGAAGGTGAGCGGGTCGGTCGCGGAGACGCCGAAGAGCTGGCTCTCGATGAGGCGCGTCAGCGCGAGCGCCGCCGCCAACCCTAAGCCGACGCCCGCGAGCGCCAGCTTCATCCCGCGCCCGACGACCATCCGCAGCATGTCGCCGGGGCTCGCGCCGAGCGCCATCCGCACGCCGATCTCGGGCGTGTGCTGCACGACGAAGAAGGAGAGCACGCCGTAGATGCCGAGCGCCGCCAGAAGCAAGGCGAGACCGGCGAACGACGCCAGCAGAATCATCCCGACGCGCCGCTGCGCCGTGTCGCGGCCCAAGACCTCTTCCAGAGTGCGGACGCCGAAGACGGGCTGGTACGGGTCAACCTCCCGCACCGCCCCGCGCACGGCGGGCACGATTGAAGTGGGTTCGACCGACGTCCGCACGACGAGGTCGCGCGGGGCGAACGAGGCGTAGGTCGAAGCCTGCCAGTACGGGGCGGCCTGCTTGTAGGGCACGTACATCTCCGCCTTGACCGGCTCGTCCGAGGCCATCTGGCGCACGTCCTCGACCACGCCCACGACCGTCAGCCAGGGCTGCGGCGAGTCGGGCAGGCCGACCTTGAAGCGTCTGCCCAAGGCGCTCTCGCCCGGCCAGAAGGAGCGCGCCATCGTCTCGTTGATGACCGCCACGGGCAGAGAGCCCGCGTCGTCCTGGTCGCCGAAGCCGCGCCCCTCGCGCACGGCGAGCCCGAGCGCGCGGAAGTAGTCGGGGCTTACCTGCCGGTGGTTCGCGTTCCAGTTGGAGTTCGGCCCGTTGTCCTTGCCCTCGACGGAGAGGCCGTTGGCGCCGCCCTTGCGCGTGAGCGGGACGGCCGTCGTGTAGCCGGCGGCGACGACGCCCGGCAGGTGCTTCACGCGTTCGAGCACGCCTTCGTAGAAGGCCGCGCGGCGCGCGGGCTCGCGGTAGCGGTTCTCCGCGAGCTGCGTCCGAAGCGTCAGCACGCTCTCGGGCTTCAGGCCCGCGTACTGCCCGCGCAGGTTGTAGAGCGTGCGGACGACGAGCCCCGCGCCGACCAAAAGCACCAAAGCCAGCGCCACCTCCGCGACGACGAACGCGCCGCGCAGGCGACGGCCCGCGCCCGCGCCGCTCCGACCGCCGGCCTGCTTGAGCGCGTCGCCCAGGTCAGTCTTCGAAGCCTGAAGCGCGGGCGCGAGCCCGAAGGCCACGCTCGCCGCGAGCGACACGAGCAGCGTGAAGCCGAGCACGGCCGAGTCGAGCCGCGGCTCGGCCGACGCGCGCATCCCCGCAGGGACGAGCTGCCCGAGGAAGGCGAAAGTCCACACCGCGAGGAGCGTCCCCAACAGACCGCCGGCCGCGGAGAGCAGCGCGCTCTCCGTCATCAACTGCCGCACGATGCGCAGCCGCGAAGCGCCGAGCGCCGCGCGCACGGCGATCTCACGCCGCCGCGCCGCCGCGCGCGACAAAAGCACGCCCGCGACGTTCGCGCACGCGATGAGCAACACCAGCGCGACCGCCGCGAGCAGCAGCAGGAGCGGACGCCGCACCTCGCCCGACAGGTACTCGCGCAGCGGGACGAGGGCCGCGCTCAGGCCGCTCGCCTCGTTCGGGTGGGCTTCCGCGATGCCGTGCGCGACGGTGTCCAGGTCGGCCTTTGCCTGCTCGTTGGTCACGCCCGGCTTGAGGCGCGCGACCACTTCGAGGTAGTGGTTGCCGTGGTCGGCGAGCTGCTCCGGGGTGAACGCGGCGGGAGTCCACAGCTCCACGTTCGGGTACGCGAACTGGAAGTCGGCGGGCATCACGCCGACGACGGTGTAGGGCTCGCCGTTGAGCACGACTTCGCGCCCGACCATTGCCGGCTCGCCGCCGTAGCGGCGCTGCCAGAGACCTTGGCTTAAGACCGCGACGCGCGCCGCGCCGGGCCTGTCCTCTTCGGGCAGCAGCACGCGGCCGCGGGCGGCTTCGGCGCCGAGCAGCGGGAAGAAGTTCGACGTGACGGCGAGGCCGAGAATCTTCTCCGGCTCGCCGCCCTCGCCGGTCAGGTCGAAGGTGCGCTGGTCGATGGCGGCCATGTCCTGGAAGACCTTGTTCTGCGCCCGCCAGTCGGCGTAGTTGCCGACGGCGAGCACGTCGCGCGGGAAGCCGGCGGCCGTCCCGTCCTCCCACACCGTCACCAGCCGCTCGGCCTCCCGGTACTTCAGGGGGCGCACCAGCACCGCGCTCACCAGACTGAAGACCGCCGTGTTCGCGCCGATCCCCAGAGCCAGCGTCAGCACGGCGACGGCCGTGAACCCCGGCTTCTGCCACAACAGGCGCAGCCCGTAACGAACGTCTTGCAGCAGTGTTCTCATCGCTTCCTCCTCATTCGTAACGGAGCGCCACCATCGGATCGACCTTCGTCGCCCTCCGCGCGGGCAGATAGCAGGCGAGGAGGGCGACCGCCGTCAGGAGCGCGGCGACGCAGGCGTAGGTCGTCAGGTCGTTCGCGCCCGTCCCGTAGAGCAGGCTCGAAAGAAAGCGCGTCAGGACGAAGGCGGCCGCCAGCCCCACGCCGACGCCCGCGAGCGCGGGGGCGACGCCCTGCCGCAGCGCCAGCCGGAAGATGTCCCGCCCCCGGGCGCCGAGCGCGATGCGGACGCCGATCTCGCGCGTGCGCTGCGCGACCGTGTAGGAGAGCAGCCCGTAGACGCCGACCGCGGCGAGCAGCAGCGCGAGCCCGCCGAAGAGCCCCATCAGGAGCATGTTGAAGCGCGGCTGCGCCACGTCCTCGGCGACGATGGCTTCGAGCGTCGTGACGGAGTTGACCGGCTGGTCACGGTCTAAGCCCCACACGGCGTCGCGCAGGGGTTGCGCGTAAGCCTCCGGGTCGCCCTCGACGCGCGCCATGACGACCATGTTCGAGAGCGGGAACTGCCGCGCGGGCACGTAGAAGGCGGGCGCCGACTCGGCGCTCAAGCCCTTGAACTTCGTGTCGCGCACGACGCCGACGATCTCGAAGGCGGTCGGCACCGGGCCGCCGGACATGCGCGCGGGCGTGCTCGTCAGCAGCCGTTTACCCAAAGGGTCTTCGCCGGGGAAATACTTCCGCGCGAACGACTCGTTGACGATGGCCGCGCCCGGGTGCGAGGGGTCGTCCTGCTCTTCGAAGTAGCGCCCCTTTACCAGCCCGATGCCGACGGTGCGGAAATATTCGTGGCCGACGGGGCGGAAGCACTCGACGGGCGTCTGGCCCGCCTCGGGCTCGGGCCGCCCCTCGACGTTGAAGCTGTCGAGCCAGTTGGACGTGAGCGGGTTGTCGTAGGCGACGGTCGCCGAGCGCACGCCGGGCACCGCCTGCACGCGCTCGACCAGTTGCGTGTAGAAGGCGGAAATCTTCTGCCAGTCGCCGTACTTCGACTGCGGCAAGGACAGACTTAACACCGCGACGTGCGCGGGGTTAAAGCCGGGGTCTACCCGGCGCAGGCGCCAGAAGCTCTTGATTAAAAGCGCGGCGCCGACGACGAGCACCACGGCCAGAGCGACCTGCGCGACGACGAGCAGGCGCCGGAGACGCTGACGGAGCGGCCCCGCGCCGGCCGTGCGCCCCGCCTCCCTGAGCGTCTCGCGCAGGTCTGCGCGAGACGCTTGCAGCGCGGGCACGAGGCCGAAGACGAGACTCGTGAAGGCCGAGAGGGCCAGCGTGAAGAGGAGCACGCGCGCGTCCAGGCCGATCTGGTCGAGGCGCGGCACCCCGCCGGGCATGAGCTTCAACAGCAGGTCAACGCCCCACGCCGCCAGCAGCACGCCCGACGCGCCGCCCGCGAGCGAGAGCAGCGCGCCCTCGATGAGAAACTGCCGCAAGAGCCGCGCGCGCCCCGCGCCGAGGGCCGCGCGGATGGCGACCTCCTTGCGGCGCGCGGCGAGCTGCGCCAGCAGGAGGCTCGCGACGTTCGCGCACGCGACGAGCAGCACGAGCCCGACGGTGCCGAGCAGCACGAGCAGCGCCGGGCGCACGTCGCCCACGACCTCTTCGGCGAGCGGCGTGACCAGGGCGCCCTCGCCCGCGTTGTTGGCCGGGTACGCCTCTTCGAGCCGGCGCGCGATCAAGTCCATCTCGGCCTGCGCCCGTTCGATTGTGACCCCTTGCTTCAAACGCGCGACGACGCCGAGGACGTGCGAGTTGCGGTTCGAGGCCCAGGCCGGGTTGAACGGCATCGGGACGAGGTACTCCTGCCGGGCCGCGTCGAACGAAATCTTCGAGGTGGTCGGCCACGTCGGGTAGAGGCCCGCGGGCATCACGCCGACGACCGTGTAGGCGTTGCCGTCGAGCCTGACCGTCTTACCCAAAACGTTCGGGTCGGAGCCGAAGCGGCGGCGCCAGAGCCCCTGGCCGAGGATGACGACCTGCCCCTTGCCCGGCTCGAACTCTTCCGCGAGGAACGCGCGGCCGAGCGCGGGCCGGACGCCGAGCGCGCCGAAATAGCCTTCGCTCACGCGCGAGCCTTGCAGCTCGGCGGGCTCGCCCTCGCCCGTCAGGTTGAGCGTCGAAGCGCCGAACGCCCCGACCTCTTCGAAGACCTGATTCTGTCCCTTCCAGTCGAGGAAGTTCGCGGGCGCGACGCGCCAACGGCCGCCCTTCGCCGGGACGTTCTCCCACAGCGCGACGACCCGCTCGGGCTCCCCGTAATCGAGCGGCCTCAAGAGCACGGCGTTGACGACCGAGAAGATGGCCGTGTTCGCCCCGATGCCGAGCGCGAGCGTTAAGACCGCCACGAGCGTAAAGCCCGAATTCTTCAACAGCATCCGGACGCCGAACCGCAGGTCTCGAATCAGTGCCCTCATAGCTCACTCCGTTCACTCGTATCTGAGAGCGACCATCGGGTCTACCTTCGTCGCCCTCCGCGCGGGGACGAGGCAGGCGAGGAGCACGACGAGCAGGAGGAAGAGCGTGAGCGCGGCGTAGGTCGCGGGGTCTGTGGGCGAGACGCCGTAGACCAGCCCGGCGAGCAGGCGCGTCAGCGCGAAGGCGCCCGCGAGCCCCGCGGCCAGACCCGCCGACGCGAGCAGAAGCCCCTGCCGCACGACGAGCCCGAAGATGTCGCGCCGCCGCGCGCCGAGCGCCATGCGGACGCCGATCTCGTGCGTCCGCCGCCCGACCGAGTAGGAGACGAGGCCGTAGACGCCGACCGCCGCGAGCAGCAGCGCCACGAGCGCGAAGACGCCGAGCAGAGCCGTCTGGAAGCGCCGGCCCGCGACCGACGCGGCCGCCACCTCCTCCATCGTCAAAACCTTCGTCAGAGGGATGCGCGGATCGACCGACCAGACCCGCGCCTTCACCGCGCCGACGAGCGCCGCGGGCTCCGCGTCGCTGCGCACGGCGAGGAACATCCAGCGCTTCCACGATTGCAAAGACTGCGCGTAGGGCGTGTAGATGGCCGGCGCCTCGGGCTGGTCGAGCCCGAAGTGCTTCACGTCGCCCGCGACGCCGACGACGGTGATCCACTGCGGCGGCCCTTCCATCCGCGCCCAGCGCACGCGCGCGCCGACGGGGCTCGCGCCGGGGAAGTATTCGCGCGCGAACGCCTCGTTGACGACGCCGACGAGCGGTGCCCCCGCCGTGTCCTGCGGCGTCAGGTCGCGCCCGGCGCGCAGGGGAATGTGCATCAGGCGGAAGTAGTCGCCGCCGACGCTGCGCGAGAACAACTCCGGCTCGTCGCCGACCGCGACCTGCCGGCCCTCGATGGCGAAGTTGTGCATGAGCGAGGAGCCGCCGAGCGGCAGCTCGCTGACCATCGCCGCCTCGGTGCCGGGCAGCGAGTTCAGCTCTTCGAGCACGCGGCGGCGGAACTCGGTCTGCGCCGGAATCTCTTTGTAGCGCGCCTCGGGCAGCTCGACGCGCACGGTCAGAAGGTGGCGCGGGTCGAAGCCCGGCTCGACGCCGCGCAACAGCCAGAAGCCTTTGACGAGGAGCCCGGCGCCGATGAGTAGCACGAGCGCGAGCGCCAGTTCTGTGGCGACGAGCGCGCCGCGCAGGCGCCCGCCCGCGGCGCCGCCCGAACGCCCGCGGCCGCCCTCCTTGAGCGCGTCGTTCATGTCCACGCGCGACGCACTCCAGGCGGGCGCGAGCCCGAAGACGACGCCCGTCAAAACCGAGACGCCGAGCGTGAACGCGAGCACGCTCCAATCGACGCCGACCTCTTCGAGCCGCGGCAGGCTCTCCGGCCCGGCCGAGCGCAGAACGTCCACGCCCCACAGCGCGAGCACGAGCCCGGCCGCCCCGCCCGCCAGCGAGAGCAGCACGCTCTCCGTCAGAAGCTGCCGCACGATGCGGAGCCTTCCCGCGCCGAGCGCGGAGCGGACGGCGACCTCCTGCCTGCGCGCGGCCGAGCGCGCGAGCAACAGGTTCGCGAAGTTCGCGCACGCGATTAAAAGCACGAGGCCGACCGCGCCGAAGAGGATGAGCAGCGCGGGGCGCACGTCGCCGACCATGTACTCTTGCAGGGACATGAGGCGGATGAGGCGGCCCTTGTTCTCGTCGGGGTGTGCTTCGGCCAGGCGCTGCGCGGCGATGTCCATCTCGGCCTGCGCCTGCTCGAAGCTCACATTCGGCTTGAGCCGGAAGAACGTGCGGAGGAAGTGGACGCCGCGGAACTCCGCCGCCAGAGGGTTGCCGACGCGCAGGGGTATCCACACGTCGGGCGCCCCCGACGGCGGCGTGAAAGACGCCGGGAGCACGCCGACGACCGCGTAGGTCTGCCCGCTCAGGGGGAGCGTCAGGCCCTTGATGTCCGCGCCGCCCAACTGCCTCTGCCAGAAGCCGTGGCTGAGGACGGCGACGCGCTCGCCGCCCTTCACGTTGTCGCGGGAGTTGAGCGTGCGGCCGGCGAAAGGCTTCGCGCCGAGCACGTCGAACAGCTCGTGCGTGACGAAGGCGGCCTCGACCTGCACCGGCTCGCCGCTGCCCGTGTAGTCGAGCGCCTGCGTCGTCACGGCGCCCGCGGCCTCGAAGCCCCGCGCCTGCGCGAGCACGTCGTCCAGGTCGAGCAGGGACATGTTCGAGCGGGCAGTCAGGAGGCGCTCGCTCGCGGGGTACGGCAGCGTCTTCAACAGCACGGCGTTGACGACCGAGAAGATCGCCGTGTTCGCCCCGATGCCGAGCGCCAGCGTCAACACCGCGACCGCTGTAAAGCCCGGGCTCTTCAACAGCACGCGCACGCCGTAACGAACGTCTTGCAGTAGAGTCGTCATCATTCACTCCTCACTCATATCGAAGAGCAACCATCGGGTCTACCTTCGTCGCGCGGCGCGCGGGGAAGTAACAGGCGAGCAGCGCGACCGCGGCGAGCAGGAGCGCGAGGCCCGCGTAAGTGAGCGGGTCGGCCGCGTCCACGCCGAAGAGGAGGCCGCGCAGCAGCCGCGTCAGCACCAGCGCCCCGACGAGCCCCGCCCCGAGCCCGAAGAGCGTGAGCCGCATCCCCTGCCCGAAGACCCAGCGCAGGATGACCCCCTGGCTCGCGCCGAGCGCGAGCCGGATGCCTATCTCGCGCGTCCGCTGGCTCACCGAGTAGGCCACGACGCCGTAGATGCCGACCCCCGCGAGCAGCAGCGCGAGCACGCCGAAGCCGCCCACGACCTGCAAGGCGAAACGGCGCTGCGCGAGCGACGCGGAGACAACGTCTTCCATCGTCCGCTCGCCGAAGACGGGGAGGTTCGGGTCAACCGACTGCACCTCGCGCCGCAGCGCCTGCGTCAGAGTCTTCGGGTCGCCCTCCGCCTTCAGGTAGACGGCCATCGCGTAGCCCACGTTCTGGAACAGGCACGTGTAGAAGTGCGGCTCGTCGGCCTGGTCGAACCCCTCGGTCTTGACGTTGCCGACGACGCCGACGACCGTGAACCACGGCGCGTTCGACGCGCGCCGGCTTGGCTTGAAGCGGCGCCCCACGGGGTCTTCGCCGGGCCAGAAGCGGCGCGCCGCCTCCTCGTCCACGAGCGCCACGGGCTGCGCCTCAAGCGCGTCGGAGTCGTTAAAGAAGCGGCCTCGCACGAGGGGCGTGCCCAAGGCGCGAAAGTAGTCGGGGGTGACCGAGGAGAACTGCGCCGTGGGCGGGGCGACGTCCATCTCGGCCTTCTCCTCGATGGTGAACGGCCCCTTGAAGTGCGGGCCGAGGAGCGGGACGCCGTTGCCTGCGCCGACGGCCGCGTACTGCACGCCGGGCAGGGACGACGCGCGCCGCAGAACTTCGCGCACGAAGGCGGCGCGCTTGGCCGGCGGCTGGTACGGGTCGAGTTCCGGGTGGTTCGGCACGGGCAGCCAGATGCGCGCCATCAAAACGTGTTGCGGGTCGAAGCCTGCGTCAACCTCCGTCAGCCGCTCGAAGCTCCGCAGCAGGAGGCCCGCGGCGATCATCAGCACGAGCGAGAGCGCGATCTCGGTCACGACGAGCGCGCCGCGGAAGCGCTGCCCGCGCGCGCCCGTGCCCGCGCCCTTCCCGCCCTCCTTCAGCCCCACGCTCAAGTCGGGCCGCGACGCCTGCAAGGCCGGGACGAGTCCGAAGAGCACGCCCGTCAACAGCGAGACCGCGAAGACGAAGACGAGGACGCCGCCGTCGAACCCGACCTCGTGGAGGCGCGGGATGTCGGTGGGCACGAACCGGACGAGCACGTCCAGCAGCCACACCACCGCGAGGAGCGCGACCGCGCCGCCCGCCAGAGAGAGCAGCAGGCTCTCGGTCAAAAGCTGCATCACCAGACGACGGCGCGAGGCGCCGAGCGCGAGGCGGATGGACATCTCCCTCTGCCGCGCCGTCGAGCGCGCCAGCATCAGGTTCGCGATGTTCACGCAGCCGATGAGCAGCACCAGCCCCACCGCGCCGAGCAGCACGAGGAGCGTCGCGCGCGCGCCGCCCACGAGGTTCTCGCGCGCGGGCAGGAGACGCACGGCCCAGCCGGCTTCGGCGGGGTACTCCTTCGGGAACTCGTCGCGCAGGCGCGAGACGAGCGAGTCAACCCGCGACTGCGCCTGCCCGACGTTCACGCCGGGCTTGAGTCGCGCGATGGCGCCGGGCAGCATCCGCACGTTGCGCGGGGGGTTGTTGAAGGGCGTGCCGACGAAGCCGGCGTTGGCCCACATCTCCACGTCGTCGCGCAATGTCCGCCCGGGGTGGCGGAAGCCGGGCGGCATCACGCCGATGATGGTGTAGGCGTCCGTGTCGGCGTAGATGCGGCGGCCGAGGACGTGCGGGTCGGCCCCGAACATGCGGCGCCAGAGGCCGTCGCTGATGACGACGCCCTCGGCGAAGCCGTCCGCGTAATCATTCGGGCCGAAGACGCGGCCGAGTCGCGCGGAGGCGCCGAGCAGGGAGAAGTAGTTCGCGTTGACGGCGAGCAGCTCGATGCGCTCGGGGCGGTCGGAGCCGGTGAGGTTCGCGTCCACCGGCCAGACGCCCGCGACCTCCTCGAACACGTCCGCGCTCTGCTGCAAGTCCTTCAGCTCGGGGACGGACAGCCCGACGTTCTCCATCTGCCGCCCCGTCAGGTCGTCGCGCACGAGCACGATCTGCTCCGGGTGCGGGAACGGCAGCGGCCTCAGCAGCACCGCGTCCACCACGCTGAAGATGGCCGTGTTCGCCCCGATGCCCAAAGCCAGCGTCAACACCACGACCGCCGTGAACCCCGGGTTCTTCCAGAGCATCCGCAGCCCGTAACGAACATCTTGCAGCAGAGTCGCCATCGCTTCACCTCACTCGTATCTAAGGGCCACCATCGGGTCTACCTTCGTCGCGCGGCGCGCCGGGACGTAACAGGCGAGTAGGGCGACGGCGGCGAGCAGGAGCGAGACGGCCGCGAAGACCGTCGGGTCGGTGGCCGAGACGCCGTAGAGCAGGCTCGTCATCAGGCGCGTGAGCGCGAAGGCCCCCGCGAGCCCGAGGCCGAGCCCGAGGAGCGTGAGCAGCATCCCCTGCCGGACGACGAGCCGCAGCACGTCTTTGCGCTGCGCGCCGAGCGCCATGCGGATGCCGATCTCGTGGCGGCGCTGCGTCACCGTGTAGCTCATCACGCCGTAGATGCCGACCGCCGCCAAAAGCATCGCCAGCGCCGCGAAGAAGCCGAGCAGCGCGACGTTGAAGCGCTGCGGCGCGACCGACTGCCCGACCAGCTCGTCCATCGTCCGCGTCTCCCAGATGAGCAGGTTCGGGTCAACGCCCTTCAGCGCCGCGCGCACCGACGGGGTGAGCGCCGCCGCGTCCCCGCCCTTCGCGCGCACGACCACCTGCGAGACGGCCGCGGGCGCTTGCTCGAACGGGATGTAGTACTCGGGCTGCGCCTCGTCGTTGAAACTTTCGAAGTGGACGTTGCCGACGACGCCGACGACCTCGCGCGGCGGCAGGGGCTTGTCGTCCGGCCCGTCGATGACGACGTGCTGGCCGAGCGGCTCCTGGCCGGGGAAGTAGTCGCGCACGAACGCCTCGTTGACGACGATGACGCCCGGCGCGTTCTTCCCGTCCGCCTCCGCGAAGGCGCGCCCGCGCTTGAGCGGGATGCCGAGGACGTGGAAGTAGTCGGGGCTGATGGTGTAGCTGCGCGCGCTGTGTCGCTCCTCGGGGGCGAAGGGCGCGCGGCCGGCGATGTTGAAGCTGTTGAAGATGTCGCTGCGGCCGAGCGGCAGCAGCCGCGTGAGCCCGGCCGACTCGACGCCGGGCAGCCCCTTGATGCGCGCGACCGCCTCGCGGAAGTAGCCGGCGCGGCTGTCGTCGTCGGCGAACTTCTGCGTGTTGAGCGCGACGAGGACGGCGAGCACGCGCTCGGGCGAGTAGCCCGGGTCGGTCGTGACGAGCTGGCGGAAGCTCTTGATGAGGAGGCCCGCGCCGACCAAAAGCACCAGGCTCAAAGCGACCTCCGCGACGACGAGCGCCGAGCGCAGGCGGTTGCGCCGCGCGCCCGCCGAGCCGCTCCGGCCGCCCTCCTTGAGCGACTCGGCGAGGTCGGTCTTCGAAGCCTGGAGCGCGGGCGCGAGCCCGAAGACGAGGCCGGTCAGGACGGAGACGCCGAGCGCGAAGAGGAAGACGCGCGCGTCAATCGTCGTCTCGGCGAGGCGCGGGACGGTCGCCGGGCTCAGCTTGACGATGGCCTCGACGCCCCACACGGAGAGCAGGAGCCCCGCGGCCCCGCCGGTCAGACTGAGCAGCAGGCTCTCGGTCAGAAGCTGCCGCGCGACGCGCGCGCGGGTCGCGCCCAGGGCGGTGCGCACGGCGATCTCCCTGCCGCGCGAGGCGGCGCGCGCCAGCAGCAGGTTGGCGACGTTCGCGCAGGCGATGAGCAGCACCAGGCCGACCGCGCCGAGCAGGATGAGCAGCGCCGGGCGCACCTGCCCGACGAGGTCTTCGTGCAGCCGCACGGCGCGCGCGCGCCGGTTCGCGCTCGTGTCCGGGTACTGCGCGGCGATGCGGTTGGCGATGGTCTCGACCTCGGCCGCGGCCTGCTCGAAGGGGACGCCGTCCTTCAGCTTCGCCACCGTCGGAATCCAGACCGCGCCGCGGTTGTTCATCGAGTCGGCGTTCGACTTCGCGTTCTGCGCGACGAAGGGGACGTAGTAGTCGATGGCGTCCGGGTCGTCGGGCGGGAACTTGAAGCCGGGCGGCAGCACGCCGATGACGGTCGCGGGCCGTCGCGTGAGACCCATCGCCACTTCGCGCCCGACGACGTTCGGGTCGGAGCCGAAGCGCCGCCGCCACAGCCCGTCGCTGATGACGATGACCTTGGGGCCGCCGTCCACGTCCTCCGCGCGCGTGAAGAGTCGGCCGCGCGCGGCGCGCACGCCGAGCGCCGGGAAGAGGTCGGCCATCGCCTCGACGCCGCGCACGCGCTCGGGCTCGTCGCCCTGGCCGAGGCTCATCACGGTGCCGACGCCCTGGTAGCCCGCGACGTACTCAAGCGACTGCGCCGCGCGGTAGTCGAGCAGGTCTGGGTACGAGAGCGGCCCGGCCGGCGCGTTGGGGCCGCGCCCCGCGTAGAGCGCCAACAGCCGCTCCGAGTTCTCGTAAGGGAGCGCGCGCAGCAAGACCGCGTTGACGACCGAGAAGATGGCCGTGTTCGCCCCCACGCCCAGCGCGACCGCCAGCACCGCGACCGCCGTAAACCCCGGACTCTTCCACAGAGAGCGCGCGCCGTACTTCACGTCCTTCCAGAAATTTCTCATAAGTCCACCCCTTAAAAAGTAATGAGTGATGAGTGATGAATAACCACCAACTTGCCTTTCATTCATCACTCATCACTCATCGTTCATCATTCGTAACGTAGTGCCACCATCGGATCGACCTTCGTCGCCTTGCGCGCCGGCACGAGGCAGGCGACGAGGGCGACGGCGAGTAGGAGCGCGGCGACGATGGCGAAAGTCAGGGGGTCTGTGGCCGAGACGCCGTAGAGCACGCCCTCCATGAAGCGCGTCAGCGCGAACGCGCCGGCCAGCCCGAGACAGACGCCCACGGCCACGAGCAGCATCCCGCGCCCGGCCACCAGCCGCAGCACGTCGCGCCTCTGCGCGCCGAGCGCGACGCGGATGCCGATCTCGCGCGTGCGCTGCGCCGCCGCGTAAGAGACGACGCCGTAGACGCCCATCGCCGCCAGCACCAGCGCCAGCAGCCCGAAGCCGCCGAGGAGCGCCGCCGCCACGCGCGCCGGGAAGAGCGAGACGCCCATGTGCTCCTCTATCGTCTTCACGTCGTAGAGCGGCAGCGCCGGGTCTATCGCGCGCACCTCGGCGTTCAGGGCGGGGACGAGCGCGCGCGGGTCGCCGCCCGCCCCGCGCACCACGAGCGTCACCGCCGGGCTGTAGCTCTGCGCCAGCGGCGCGTAGACGAACATCTGCGGCGCCTCGCCTATCGTCCAGTACTTCCCGTCCTTCGCCACGCCGACGATCTCGTTCCAGGGGCCGTCGTCGCCCTTGAAGCTCATCCGCTTGCCCACGGCCTCGCGCGCGGGGTCGGCGCCGGGGAAGAAGCGGCGCGCGAAGGTCTCGTTGACGACCACGACGCGCGGCGCCTCGGAGTTGTCGCGCTCGCCGAAGGGGCGGCCCGCGACGACGGGGATGCCCATCGCGTCCAGGTAGCCGTGCTCGACGGAGGCGACCATCGCGAGGGGCACGTTCGCGCCGCGCCCGCCCGGCCGGCCTTCGATGTACACGTCGCTGCTCGAATAGTTGAGGCTCAGCGGGAAGAGGTCTGTCAGCGAGGCGGCGCGCACGCCCGGCAACGCGCGGACGCGCTCGACCAGGCGCCGCTGGAACTCGCGGCCGCGCGCCTCGTCGTAGCCTTGCAGCCCGAGGTCGAAGGAGGCGACCAGCCCGTTCTCGACCTCGAAGCCGGGGCTCGCCGCCTGCAAGCGCGTGAGCGCGCGCAGCGTCAGCCCGGCCGCGACGAGCAGCACCAGACTCAACGTGACCTGCGCGACGACGAGCGCCGAGCGCAGGCGCGAGCGCCCGCGCCCCGACTGCGCGCCCGCGTCCTTGAGCGCCGGCACGAGGTCTGTGCGCGTCGCCTGCAAGGCGGGCGCGAGCCCGAAGAGCAGCGTCGTCAAAAGCGACGCGCCGAGCGCGAAGAGCATCACGCGCCAGTCAACGGCCGCCTCGATCCAGATGGGCACGTCCATCGGCGGGCGGTACGCCGCGACGAGCCCGAGAATCCACACGGCCAGCAGCAGCCCCGCCGCCCCGCCCGCGAGCGCGAGCAGAAGGCTCTCCGTCAAAAGCTGCCGCACGAGCCGCCAGCGCGACGCCCCGAGCGCGACGCGGAGCGCGATCTCCTTGCGGCGCGCCGAGGCGCGCGCCAGCAGGAGGTTGGCGAGGTTCGTGCACGCGATGAGCAGCACCAGCCCCACGGTTCCCATCAGCACGGCCGCGAACCCGACGACCGCCCCGCGCAGCTGCGGCACGATGAAGCCCGGCGGGACGAGCACGATCTTCTGCCCCTCGTTCGTGTCCGGGTACTCGCGCCCGACCTGCTCGGCCAGGAGGTTGAGCGACGCCTGCGCCTGTGCGGCCGTCACGCCGTCCTTCAACCGACCGACGGCGAAGATGTTCTGCGTGCTGCGCCGCTCCAGCCACTCGTTGCCCGGCTCGATCCAAGCCTGCATCGTCATCGGCACCCAGACCTCTGGCGTGTAGACGATCTCGGTGCCGGCGAAGCCCTCGGGCATGACGCCGACGACGCGGAACGGGTGGCCGTTCAAAAGCACGTCGCGGCCGACGACCGCGGGGTCGCCGCCGAAGCGGCGCTGCCAGCAGGCGTGGCTGAGGACTGCGACCGGAGAGGAGAGCGCCGCGCGGTCTTCTTCCGAAGTGAACGTGCGGCCGCGCGCGGCCGAGACGCCGAGCACTTCGAAGTAGTTCCCCGTCACGAGGTAGCCCCAGACGCGCTCGTTGCCGCCCGCGCGGCTGAGGCTCATCGGCGCCATCCGCTCGGCGAAGAGCCCCGCGAGCACGTCGCCGCCGCGGTCGCGGTAGTCCTTGTAGGTCGGGTAGGAGAAGGCGAGCATCGAGTCGTCCTTCCCCACCACCGAGACCGACACGAGGCGCTCGGGCTTTTCGACTGGCAGCGGCCTGAGCAGCACCGTGTTGACGAGGCTGAAGATGGCCGTGTTCGCCCCGATCCCCAGCGCGAGGCTCGCGACCGCCACCACCGTGAAGCCCGGGCTCTTCAGCAGACGCCTCACCCCAACGCGCAAGTCCTGGAGTAGTCTCATCACTTCACCTCCGACCTGTTACTCGTATCTGAGAGCCACCATCGGATCGACCTTCGTCGCGCGGCGCGCAGGCACGTAGCAGGCCAGCAGGGCGACGGCCACGAGTCCGAGCGGGATGGCAACGAAGGTCACGGGGTCGGCGGCCGAGACGCCGTAGAGCAGGCCGGCCATCAGCCGCGTCGCGGCGTAAGCGGCCGGGAGGCCAATCGCCACGCCGACGAGCGCGAGCCGCGCCCCCTCGCCGACGACCATCCTCAGCACGTCACGCCCCTGTGCGCCGAGCGCGATGCGGATGCCGATCTCGCGCGTGCGCTGGCCGACGAGGTACGACATCACGCCGTAGATGCCGACGGCCGCGAGCAGCAGCGCCAGCGAGGCGAAGAGCCCGATGAGCAGCGTGTAGGAGCGCGTCCGCGCCGTCTGTTCGCCGACGCGCTCGGCGGCGGTCATGATGTTGTAGACGGGAATGTCCGAGTCGAAGCGGTTCATCTCTTCGCGCAGGGTCGGGATCAGGCTCGAAGGCTCGACGCGCGTGCGGACTAAGAGGCTGAGGCTGATGACGACCTGATCCTGAAGGCTCGGCGTGTAGACGATGGGCGTCGTCGTCGGCTCCTGAAAGATGCTGTCAACGCGGATGTTCCCGGCCACCCCGACGACCGTGATCCAGGGCGCGTCCTTCGCGTTGGGGGGGCCGTTCCTGAAGCGCTTGCCCAGGACATCGCCGTCCGGCCAGTAGCGTCGCGCGAACGACTCGCTGACAATCGCCACCCGCGGCGCGCCGGCGTCGTCCGCGGGCGCGAAGTCACGGCCCGCGAGCAGGGGAATCCCGAGCGTGCGGAAATACTTCGGGGTCACGCTCTGGTTGACGACGCTCGCCTGCTCGGCGGGCGGCACGGGGTCGCGCCCCTCCAGCGTGAAGCCGAAGCTGATGCCGCTCCAACGCAGCAAGTCCGTGTAGTTGACCGCGGCGGACTCGACGCCGGGCAGGGTCTCGACGCGCTCGGCGATGCGCTGGCCCACGCGCGCGCGCTCCGCGCCCTGGTACTTCAGGTTCGGCACGTCGAAGCGCAGCAGCAGAAGGTTCTCCGGCCGGAACCCCAGGTCAACCGACTGCAAACGCCGGAAGCTCTTCAGCATCAGCCCCGCGCTGACGAGCAGCACTAAGCTGAGCGCGATCTCCGAGACGATGAGCGCGCGCCGCAGATGCCTGCCGCCCCCCGTGCCGCCCTTCTGGCTCCCGCCCTCCTTCAACACCGGGAAGAGGTTGACCTTGGTCGCCTGCGACGCGGGGGCGAGGCCGAGCACGAGGCCGGTCAGCGCCGAGACCCCGAGGGTGAAGGCCAGCACCTTGTAGTCGAGCTGCACGTCAACGAAGTTCGGCAGGCTGAGCGGCAGGACGTTCTTGAGCAGCGTGAAACTCCACAGCGCGACGAGCAGCCCGAGCGCGCCGCCGACGAAGGCGATGAGCGAGCTTTCCGTCAGCAGTTGCCGCACGACGCGACGGCGCCCGGCGCCGAGCGCCCGGCGGATGGCGATCTCGCGCTCGCGGCTCGTGGCGCGCGCCAGCAGAAGGTTCGCGACGTTGGCGCACGCGATCAAAAGCACGAAGCCGACCCCGCCGAGCAGCACGAGCAGCGGCGTGCGCAGGTCTCCGAGCACAGACTCGCGCGCCGACACGACATCGGCCCCGCGATCCCTGTTCTCGTTGGGCGCCGGGTAAGCCTCGGCCAGCCGCGCGCCGATGGTCGCCATCTCCGCGCGCGCGGCTTCGAGCGTCACGTCCGGCTTGAGCCGGCCGAGGACGCGGTGCCAGTGGATGCCGCGGTTCGAGAGGAAATGAAACTTCGCCGTCTGCGGCGTGACCACGTCCCAGTCGCCGAAGGGGAGCCACACCTCCGCGTTCCCCGTGTAGCCTTTAAAGCCCTCCGGCATCACGCCGACGACGGTGAACGTGGCGTCGTTCAGGCGGACGGTCTTACCGACGACGGCAGCGTCTCCGCCGAAGCGACGCTGCCACAGCCCGTGGCTGAGCACCGCGACCTGCGCCGGCCGGGCGGCGTCATCCTCCTCCGGCAGGAAGGCCCGACCCTGCGCCGCGCTGACGCCGAGCAGCGAAAAATAGTTTGGCGTGACCAGCTCGCCCGACACGCGCTCCGCCTTCGCCTGCCCGGAGAGGTTCAGCGCCGATTCCGTGTAGGCCGCCATGTCCTCGAACGTCGTGCCCTGCGCCTTCCAGTCGAGGAAGTTCGGGTAGGCGACGGCGCCCCAGCCGTCCTTGCCGACCGTCTCGCGCAGAATCACCAGCCGCTCCGCATCCTTGTACGGCAGCGCGCTCAGCAGCACGGCGTTGACGACCGAGAAGATGGCGGTGTTCGCCCCGATGCCGAGCGCGAGAGTTAAGACGGCGACCGCCGTGAAGCCCGGGCTCTTCAACAGCACGCGCGCGCCGTAGCGTATGTCCTGAAGCAGCCTTCTCATGACTCACTCCTCACTCGTACCTCAGTGCGACCATCGGGTCTACCTTCGTCGCCCTCCTGGCGGGGACGAGGCAGGCGAGCAGGGCCACGACGAGCAGCAGCGCGGAGACCGAGACGTAGGTGGCGAGGTCGGTCGTGCTCACCTCATAGAGGAGCGACCGCATCAGCCGCGTGAGCGCGAGCGCGCCCGCCAGCCCGAGCGCCGCCCCCGCGAGCGCGAGCGCGAGCCCCTGCCGGACGACGAGGCCGAGGACGTCGCGCCCCTGCGCGCCGAGCGCGACGCGGATGCCGATCTCGCGCGTGCGCTGCGCCACCGCGTAGCTCATCACCGCGTACAGGCCCACGGCCGCGAGCGCTGCCGCCACGCAGGCGAAGACGCCGAGGAGGAAGGCGCTGAAGCGCGCGCGCCCGACCGACTCGGCCAGCAGCTGGTTCATCGTGCGCACGTCGGCGACCGGCTGCTCCGCGTCGATCGCCTGAATCTCTTTCCGGATGGGCGCGGCCAGCGCCAGCGGGTCGCCCTTCGCCCGGACGACGAGCGACGTGAAGTTGACGGGGAGTTCCGCCTGCGGCCAGTAGACGGTCGGCCGCGACTCCTCGTCGAGCGCTTGCGACTTCACGTCCGCGACCACGCCGACGATCTCGGTCGGCTGCTGGTCGGGCTTCATCGAGACCCTGACGCGCTTGCCCAGCGGGTCTTCACCCGCGAAATACTTCTTCGCCAGCGACTCGCTGATGACGGCCACGCGCCTCTCCTCGGCCACCTCCTGCGGGCTGAAGGCGCGCCCGCGCAGGACGGGGATGCGCATCGCGCGGAAGTAGTCCTCGTCGATCACGCGCACGTCGGCGACCGCCTCCTCACCGCGCCGCGGCGCGGGGCGCCCCTCGACGGTGAAGTCCGTGGCGGCGCCCGGCCCGGCGAAGGGCAGGAAGCTGACGGCGCCGGCCGACTCGACGCCCGGCAGCCCCTTGATGCGCTCCAGCGCCTGCCGGTAGAACTGCATGGCCTGCTGGCCGTCGCGGTACTTTCTCTGCGGCAGCTCGACGCGCATCGTCAGCAGGCCGCCGGAGTCGAAGCCGGGGCTGACCGACTCCAAACGCACGAAGCTCTTCACGGCGAGCCCGGCCCCGACGAGGAGCATCAGCGCCAGCGCGATCTCGCTGACCACGAAGGCCGCGCGCAGGCGCCTGCTCCGCCGCCCCCCGGTCGAGCCCTTCGCGCCCTCCTTCAGGAACTCGTTGGCGCCGGGCCGCGCGGCTTCGAGCGCGGGCGCCACTCCGAAGACGACCGCCGTCAGCAGGCTGACGCCGAGCGTGAAGCCGAGCACGGACAGGTCGAGGCCGACGCTGCCGACATCCAACAGGTCGGGCGGGCTCATGGCGACGAGCAGTTCGACGCCCCACCAGGCGAGGAGGAGCCCGAGCCCGCCGCCCGCGAGCGCCAGCAGGAGGCTCTCCGTGAGGAATTGGCGCACGACCCTCCAGCGGCTCGCGCCCAGCGCGGTGCGGATGGCGACCTCCCTGCGCCGCGCGGCCGCGCGCGCCAGCAGCAGGTTGGCGACGTTGGCGCACGCGATCAGGAGGAGGAAGCCGACCGCGGCGAGGAGCACCCACAGCGCCGGGCGAATCTGCCCGGCGAACTGCTCGCGCAGCGGCGTGACCTCGACGCCCCAGCCCGTGTTGAAGTCCGGGTATTGTTGTTCGAGCCGGGCGGCGACCTGGCTCAGCTCGGCCTGCGCGCGCTCGGGCGTGACGCCATCTTTGAGCCGCGCGACCGCCGACCAGTAGCGGCCGCGGCGGACGCGGTGCTCGGCCCTGAGGCCGAAGGGCAACCACAGCTCCGAGGGCTTGCCCGTGAACGAACCCTGGCGGACGAACCACTGGAAGCCCGCGGGCATCACGCCGATGACTTCGGCCGGCGTCCCGTTGATCGTCACCTTCTGCCCGACGACCGAAGGGTCGGAGCCGAAGCGGCGCTGCCAGAGGCCGTGGCTGAGGACGACCACTTCCGGCGCGTCGGGCCGTCCGTCGTCGGGCGTGAAGTCGCGCCCGAGGACGGGCCGGGCGCCGAGGAGGCGGAACAGGTTCGGCGTCGTGTACTGGACGGGCACCTCGACCGGCTCGCCCCCGCCGGTCAGGTTCGCGTGCCAGTCGCTGTAGGCGGTCATCTCCTCGAAGACGTCCGATTGCTCCTGCCAGTCGATGAAGTTGGCGGGCGAGATGACGTGCTGGCGCTCGTCCTGAATGCGATTCTGCTCCCAGACCATCACGAGCCGCGAAGGGTCTTTGTAAGGCAGCGGCCTGATGAGCACTGCGTTGACGACCGAGAAGATCGCCGTGTTGGCCGCCACGCCCAGCGCCAGCGCGAGCACGGCCACGGCCGTAAACCCCGGGCTCTTGAGCAACTGGCGAAACCCGAAGCGCACGTCTTGCAGCAGTGTCCTCATCGCTTCTCCTTCACTCGTATCTCAAAGCCACCAGCGGATCGACGCGCGTCGCACGGCGCGCGGGGAGGTAGCAGGCGAAGAGCGCCACGAGCGCGAGCAGCAGCGCGACGCCCGCGTAGGTCAGAGGGTCTGTGGCCGAGACGCCGTAGAGGAGCCCCGCCATCAGGCGCGTCGCGGCGAAGGCCCCCGCGAGCCCGAGCGCGAGCCCCAAGACGACGAGCCTCATCCCCTGCCCCAGCACGAGCCGCAGCACGTCGCGCCCCTGCGCGCCGAGCGCGACGCGCACCCCGATCTCGTGCGTGCGCTGCGCGACCGTGTAGCTAACGACGCCGTAGAGTCCGAGCGCCGTCAGGAGCACCGCCAGCCCGGCGAAGCAGGCCATCAGGGTCAGCATGAAGCGGCGCCCCGCGAAGTTCTGCTCGATGAGATATTCGACGGTGCGCACCTTCCAGACCGGCTGCTCGGGGTCAACGCTCCACACGGCCTTCTTCACCGACTCGGCGAGGCTCAAAGGCTCGACGCGCGCTCGCACGACGAGCGTGCCGAAGATGTGCGGGTTCTGCGCGTAGGCCGTGTACATCTGCGGCTGCTGCCGCTCGCCGAGGTCGTACTGCTTCGCGTCGCCGACGACGCCGACGACCGACGCCGTCACCTTCACCTCGGGCAGTTCGAGCTGCCTGCCGACCGGGTCTTCGCCCGGCCAGAGCTTCTCGGCCATCGTCCGGTTGACGAGCAGCACGGGCGGCGTGTCGGGGCCGTCCGCGTAGTTGAAGTTGCGCCCGCGGATGAGCGGCAGGCCCACGGTCGAGAGGTAGTTCGGGTCGATGGCGTTCTCGAGCGCCTTCTGCTCCTGCCCGGGCGGCGGCGGGGCTTGTCCGGGCACGAGGTAGGTCAGGGCCGAGCCGTTGCCGCTGAATGGCAGGCCGCGCACGACGGCCGCCGACTCGACGCCCGGCAGGTGGCTGACGCGCTCGACCACCTCGCGGTGGAACGCCCACTGCTGCTCGCCCTTCGCGTAGCGGCTGCGCGGCAGGCGGTACTCCATCGTCAGAAGGTTCTGCGGGTTGAAGCCGGGGCTCGTGCGCAGCAGCCGGTAGAAGCTGTTGAGCAGCAGGCCCGCGCCGACGAGCAGCACCAGCGAGAGCGCCACCTGCGCGACGACGAACGCGCTGCGCATGCGCGCGCGCTCACGCCCCTCGCCGCCGCCGCGGCCGCCCTCCTTGAGGCCGCGCGTCACGTCGGTCTTCGACAGTTGCAGCGCGGGCACGATGCCGAAGATGAGGCCGGTCAGCGCCGAGAGCCCGAGCGAGAAGGCGAGCACGCGCCCGTCGATGCCGATCTTCTGCGCGGCGGGGAGGTCGCCCGGGTTGAGCGCGAGCAGGGCGTCCACGCCCCACTGCGCGAGCAGCAATCCCGCCGCCCCGCCCGCGAGCGAGAGCAGCAGCGTCTCCGTCAGGAACTGCCGGAGCAGGCGCCAGCGCGACGCGCCGAGCGCCGTGCGCAGCGCAACCTCCTTCTGCCGCGCCGCGCCGCGCGCCAGCAGCAGGTTCGCGATGTTGGCGCACGCGATGGCGAGGATGAGCCCGACCGCGCTCAGCAGGACGAGCAGCGCGGGGCGCACGTCCTCGACCGTCTGCTCTTGCAGCCCGACGACCTCGACGCCGCGCCCGCGATTCTCCTCGGGGTAAGCCTCTTCTAAACGTTTGGCGACGGCGCGCAGCTCACCTTCGGCCGCCTCGCGCGTCACGCCCGGCTTCAAACGCCCGACGACCCAGGCGTTGTGCGCCGCGCGCGCCACCTTGTAGTTGGGCCACTTCTGCGCGGGCAGCAGCACGTCGGGCGCGACGGTCGGGTAGCGGAAGCCCTCGGGCATCACGCCGACGACCGTGTAGGGCTCGCCGTTGAAGGTGAGCGACTTGCCGATGATCTCCGGGTCTGCGCCGAAGCGGCGCTGCCACAGCTCGTGCGCGAGCAGGACGACCCGGCCGCCGCCCTGCGCGTCGTCTTCGGCCGTGAAGGCGCGGCCGCGCTCGGGCGCGACGCCGACGACCGGGAAGAAGCTCGAAGTGACGAAGGCGCCGACGACGCGCTCGGGCTCTGCGCCCGCGCCCGTCAGGTTGACGCTCTGCGGGACGAAGGTCGCGAAGCCCTCGAACGAGCGGCTGCCCGCGCGGTAGTCTTCGAGGTTCGGGACGGAGATGTAGTCGCGCGGCACGCTCTGCGTCGTCTCGTAGACGATGACCAGGCGCTCCGCGTCCCTGAACGGCAGCGGCCGCAGCAGCACGGCGTTGACGACCGAGAAGATGGCCGTGTTCGCGCCGATGCCGAGCGCCAGCGTCAACACCGCCACCACCGCGAACCCCGGCCGCTTCAACAGCGTCCGCACCCCGAAGCGCAAGTCCTGAAGCAGAGTCGTCATCACTTCTCCTCCCCGGGAGTTCACTCGTATCTCAAGGCGACCATCGGATCGACCTTCGTCGCGCGGCGCGCCGGGATGATGCAGGCCAGCAGCGCGACGCAGGCCGTCAGCGCCGCGACGCCCGCGTAGGTCAGCGGGTCGGTCGCCGAGACGCCGTAGAGCAGGCTCGACAGCCAGCGCGTCAGCAGCAGCGCGCCGAGCAGGCCGGGCAGGATGCCGAGCGCGGCCAGCTTGAGGCCGTGCCACACGACCAGCGTGAGGATGTCGCGCGGCCGCGCGCCGAGCGCGACGCGCAGGCCCAGCTCGCGCGTGCGCTGCGCGACCGCGTAGGCCGTCACGCCGAAGATGCCGACGCCCGCGAGCAGCAGCGCCATCGACGCCAGCCAGTTCAAAAGCACGGCCGTGAAGCGCGGGCGCGCGAGCCGCGCGGCCACCTGCTCCTCCATCGTCGCGACGCGGCTCACGGCCAACTCCGGGTCGAGCGCCGCCACCTCGCGCCGCACGAGCGCGAGCGCGTCCGAACTGCTTAAAGTCGAGCGGACGGCGAAGTGGTTGAGGTTGGCCGTCCCTTGCGCGTGCGGGACGTAGATGTCGAGCCGCGTGGCTTGCAGCTCGCGGTAGCGCACGTCGCCCGCGACGCCGACGACCGTGCGCCAGGGCTCTTCGTCGCTCTCGGGTTCGAGCTTGATGCGTTTGCCGACCGCGCCCGCGGCGGAGCCGAAGTAACGTTCGGCCAAAGACTCGCTCACGACGACGACGGGCTCGACATTCTCGCGGTCGCGCTCGTCGAACTCGCGCCCGGCCTTGAGCGGGATGGCGAAGGTTTTGAAGTAGTGCGGATTGACGATCTCGAAGTTCGCGTCCGGGTTATGTCTCGCCTCTTCGGCCGGCTGCCCCTCGGCGGCGAACTTGTTGTCCCAGGCCACCGTGCCTTCGAGCGGGCGCGTCAGCACGCCGCTGGCCGCGACCACGCCGGGCCGCGCTTCGAGCCTTTCAATCAGTTGCCGGAAGAACTCGCGCCGCGCCTCGGGCTTGCCGTACTTCGAGCCCGTCAGGCGCAGCTGCATCGTCAGAACCCCGCGCGGGTCGAAGCCGAGCGGGACGCCGCTCAAATTTAGAAAGCTCCGCAGGATGAGCGTCGCGCCGGCCACGAGCACCAGCGTCAGCGCGACCTCGCCGACGACCAGCGCGCCGCGCAGCCTTTTGCCCGCGCGCGCGTTCGTGAGCTTGCCGCCGGCCTCGCTCAGCGTCTCGCTCAGTTTGAAGCGCGAGGCCGAGAGCGCGGGCAGTAGGCCGAAGACGGCGGTCGTGATGAGCGTGAAGGTGACGCTCGCGACGACGGCCGCGCCGCTTAAGCTCACGTCTTCGAGGCGCGGGATGTCCGCGGGCGCGAGGGCCGCGAGCAGCTCGACCAGCCACGACGCGAGCAGCAGGCCCGCCGCCCCGCCCGCCAGCGCGAGCAAGAGACTTTCGACCAGGAGTTGCACGGCGAGCCTCCAACGCGACGCGCCGAGCGCCACGCGCACGGCCAGTTCCCTCCGTCTCGACGTGGCCCGCGCGAGCATCAGGTTCGCGATGTTCGCCGCGCCGACCAGGAGCAGCAGCGCCGTCGCCGCGAAGAGCGCCCACAGCGCCGGCTTCGCGTCGCCGAACAGATAATCCGCCAGAGGTGTCAGCACCACGCGCTGGCCGGCGGCCTGCGTCTCCGGGTACTGCGCGGCGAGGCGCGCGATGATCGTGTCCAGCTCGGCCGCCGCCTGCGCTTGCGTCACGCCGTCCTTCAAGCGCCCGACGGTTTGCAGGTAGACGACGCCGCGGTTCTCAAGGCCGCGCGGGTTCGCCACGGGCAGCAGTGGAATCCAGAGGTCTACGCCCGCGGGGAAGTTGAAGGCGGGCGGCAGCACGCCGATGACGTTGAAGGCGGTCTGGTTGAGCGTGACGCTCTGGCCGACGACCGACGGGTCTGCGCCGAAGCGTTCGCGCCAGAGGCGGTCGCTCAAGACGACGACCGCCGGGCCGCCCACGCGGTCGTCTGACTCGTCGAAGACGCGGCCGACCGCCGCGCGCGCGCCGAGGACGCCGAAGAAGCGCCCCGTCACCTTCGCGCTCTCCAACTGCACGGGCTCGCCCCGGCCCGTCAGCACGTAGCCGTAGCCGTAGACGGTCGTCGGCATCGCGGCCAGCGACTCGAAGCTCCGGCTCTGCGCCTGCCAGTCGCGGAAGTCTGCGACGGAGAGTTCGACCAAAGGGTTGCCGGTCGTCGCGTCGCGCTTCCAGGCGACGAACAGCCGCTCCTGCTCGGGGAAAGGCAGCGGGCGCAGCAGGACGGCGTGGACGACGCTGAAGGCGGCCGTGCTCGCGCCGATGCCGAGCGCGAGAGTCAAGACCGCCACCAGCGCGAAGCCCCGGCTCTTCAACAACACCCTGACGCCGTACCGCAGGTCTTGGAGCAGAGTCCTCATCGCTTATCACTCGTAACGAAGAGCCACCATCGGATCGACCTTCGTCGCCCTGCGCGCGGGCAGGTAGCAGGCGAGGAGCGCCACGGCCGCGAGGAGCAGTGCGAGGCCGGCGTAGGTCACGGGGTCGCTCGCCGAGACGCCGAAGAGCTGGCTCTCGATCAGGCGCGTGAGCAGGAGCGCGCCCGCGAGGCCGAGGCCGAGCCCCAGGAGCGCGAGCCGCATCCCCTTCCCCAGCACGAGCGTGAGGATCGAGCGCGGGCGCGCGCCGAGCGCGAGGCGGACGCCGATCTCCTGCGTGTGCTGCGCGACGAAGAAGGAGAGCACGCCGTAGATGCCGAGCGACGCCAGGAGCAGCGCGAGGCCGGCGAACGACGCGAGCAGCGTCATCCCGACGCGCCGCTGCGAAGACTCTTCGCCGAGAATCTCCTCCATCGTCTGGACGTTCGCGACCGGCTGCTCGGGGTCAACGGCGTACACCTCGCGGCGCACGGCCACGACGAGCGACGTGGGCTCGACCGACGCGCGCACGACGAGGTGTGCGGGCGCGAACCAGGGGTAGTAGTTGACCTGTTTATAAGGGAGGTAGAACTCCGGCTTGGCCGGCGCCTCGATGCCCATCTGGCGGAGGTCGCCGACGACGCCGACGACCGTCACCCAAGGGTGGTCGGCGTCGGGGCCGCCGACCTTGAAGCGCTCGCCGAGCACACGGCCGCCGGGGAAGTATGCGCGCGCCATCGCCTCGTTGATGACGGCGACCGGCTGCCCCTGCGGCCCGTCGGTCTCCTCGAAGTAGCGCCCCGCCTTGAGCGGCAGCCCCAGAGACTCAAGGTAGCCGGCCGTCACCTGCCGGTGGATCGCGTCGTACCCGAGCCCCGGCTCCAGGGCGCGCCCCTCGACCACGAAGCCGCTCGTCCCGCCCTTCCAGGCCAGAGGCACCGCGGTCGTGTAGCCGGCCGAGACGACGCCGGGCAGCGCGCGCACGCGCCCGAGCACCGCGTCGTAGAACGCCTCGCGCTGCGTGTGCTCGCGGTAACGATTCTGGGGCAGCACCGTCCTCAACGTCAGAACCTGCTCCGGGCTCGCCAGCGCGTACTGCCCGCGCAGCTTCTGCAAGGACTGTATGAGGAGCGCCGCGCCGACCAAAAGCACGAGCGCCAGCGCGACCTCCGCGACCACGAACGCGCCTCTTAAACTCTTCCCGCCGCCGACCGCGCCGCGCCCGCCGCCCTGCTTGAGCGCGTCGGCGGGGCCGGCCTTCGACGCCTGTAACGCCGGGGCCAGCCCGAAGAGCGTCGCCGTCAAAAGCGAGACGGCGAGCGTGAAGACCAGGGCGCGCCCGTCAACCTCAAGCGGCGCCGACGCCGCGAGCGAAGGCGGCACCAACTGCCGCAGGAAGGCGAAGCTCCACACCGCGACTAGAAGCCCCGCGGCGGCGCCCGCGGCCGAGAGCAGCGCGCTCTCGGTCAAAAGCTGCCGCACCACGCGCCACCGCGACGCGCCGAGCGCGGCGCGCACGGCGATCTCTTTGCGGCGCGCGGCCGAGCGCGCGAGCAGCAGGCCCGCCACGTTGGCGCACGCGATGAGCAGCACGAAGGCGACGGCCACGATGAGGATGAGCAGCGGCCTTCGCAACTGCCCCGACACCTGCTCGCGCAGAGGCAGCACGTACGCGCTCAGGTCGCCCGCCTCTTCGGGGTGGTCGTGCGCGATGCGCGCCGTGACGGCCTTTAAATCCGCGTCGGACTGCTCGACCGAGACGCCACGCTTCAGGCGCCCGACGACCGTCAGGTAGTGCGCGCCGCGGTTGGCCCAGTCCTCCGGCGAGAGCAAGAGCGGAATCCAAGCGCGCACGTTCGGGTCGAGGAACTGGAAGCCCCGCGGCATCACGCCGACGACGGTGTACTTGTCGCCGTTGAGAAGGATGTCGCGCCCGACGACCCCTTCGTCGCCGCCGAAGGTTTCGAGCCACAGGCCGTGGCTCAGGATGACGACGTTGTCCGAGCCCGGCTTCTCCTCCTCGGCGGTGAAGCCGCGGCCGAGCGCCGGGCGCACGCCGAGCAAAGGGAAGAGTTCGGCCGAGACGCCGTTGCCGTTGAGCCTCTGCGGCTCGCCGTAGCCCGTCAGGTTGAAGCTCTCGAAGCTGAGGGCGGCCACCGCCTCGAACGACTTCGTCTGCGTCTTCCAGTCCACGAAGTTGGCCGGCGCGGGCGTGTTCTGCGGGAAGCCGATGCGCGTCGCGTCCTCCCACAGCATCACCAAACGCTCCGGCTCCGGGAACGGCAGCGGCTTCAAGAGCACCGCGTTGACGAGGCTGAAGATGGCCGTGTTCGCCCCGATGCCGAGCGCCAGCGTCAACACCGCGACCGCCGTGAACCCCGGCCGCTTCCAGAGCATCCGCGCCCCGAAACGCAAGTCCTGAAGTAGTGTGCTCATCACCTCTCCTTCCCTGGGAGCGCGGGCATCCCTGCCCGCCAAAGCGTGCGCGAGCACGCTTAGCCGTCATCCGTTATCTTTCAACCGTGAGACATAAAGTCTCACGGCCTTCGCGCTGGCGCGCTCATGGCGGGCAGGATGCCCGCGCTCCCGGCGACAGCCGGCCTTATCTCACTCGTATCTCAGTGCGACCATCGGATCGACCTTCGTCGCCTTGCGCGCCGGGAGCAGGCACGAGAGCAGCGCGACGACGGCGAGCAGCAGGGCGACGGAGCCGTAGGTCAGCGGGTCGGTCGCCGTCACGCCGAAGAGCAGCGACGACATCAGCCGCGTCACGGCGAACGCGCCGACGACGCCGACGCCGATGCCGAACAGGGTCAGTCTCATCGCCTGCCAGACGACCATCCGCAGCACGTTGCCCCGCGCCGCGCCGAGCGCCATGCGCACCCCGATCTCGTGCGTGCGCTGCGCGACCGAGTAGGCCATCACGCCGTAGATGCCGAGCGCGGCGAGCAGCAGGGCGGCGGCGGCGAAGAGGCCGAGCAGCCACGTCGCGAACCTCTGCGACGAGACGCTCGTCGTCACGATGCTGTCCATCGTCTGGACGAACGAGACGGGCTGGTCGGCGTCGATCCCGCGGACGGCCTCCCGCACCGGGTTCGTGAGCGAGTCCGGGTCGGCGCCTGCCGAGCGGACGGCGAGCGACACGCTCCGCGGGAAGTTGACCGGCTGCCCCTGCGCGAGCGGAGAATCGACGGGGATCGGCAACTGGAAGTAGGGGCGGTACAGCTCGACGCGCGCGACCTCGTTGGGGGCGTAATGTCTGACGTGGCGGACGACGCCGACGATCTCCATCCACGGCGCCGGCGGCTGGCCCGGCTGGGGGGGGCCGCCGAGTCGGATGCGCTTGCCGAGGGGCGACTCGTTCGGGAAGAAGCGCTCGGCCATCATCTCGTCGATGATGGCGACGCGCGGCGTGCCCTCGCGGTCGCCGTCCGTGAAGTAGCGCCCCTCGACGAGCGGAATCTTCAACGCCTTGAAGTAGCCGGGGCTGACGGCGAGGTTGACCGCGATGGTCACGTCCTTCACGTCCTGCACCTCTTGCCCCTCGACCGTGACCCCGGACTCGATGCCGCCGTTCATCGGCAGGCCGATGGTGACGCCCGCCGACTCGACGCCGGGGAGCGCCTCGACGCGCTGCAACAGGGCGCGGTAAAAGTTCTCGATCTGCGCGTTCTCCGTGTAGCGCGCGTCGGGGAGCGCGACCCGCATCGTCAGCACGCGCTCGGGGTCGAAGCCGAGGTCGGCCCGCCTGAGGTTCAGGAAGCTCTTGACGAGCAGCCCGGCGCCGACGAGCAGCAGCAAGCTGAGCGCGACCTCCGCGACGACGAGCGCGGAGCGCACGCGCCGGCGCGAGCCGCCCTCGCTCCCCGAGCGTCCGCCCTCCTTTAGCGT